>CAYWRO010000030.1:0-24380 GCA_964460345.1 uncultured Phycisphaeraceae bacterium
ACAGGGACGTCTGCACGGCTGCGCCGCGGAGTACCGCGTCGAGCCGTGGCACCCGGGTGGAGTACCGTGTCGAGCCGTGGCACCCGGGTGGAGTACCGCGTCGAGCCGTGGCACCCGGGTGGAGTACCGCGTCGAGCCGTGGCACCCGAGGGAGAAACTTGAAGACAGCCAAAAGGACAACCGGCCTCCTTGCGGAGGCCGGCCGTCGATTTCGCGTCGAGCGTCCTGTCGAGAGAGGATGACTGGACGCGACGGGGAGAGAGAGAGCGTGTTCAGCGGCGGCGGCGGAGGAGGGCCAGCCCGCCGAGGCCGAAGACCGCAGCGCCCGCCGGAGACGGGATCACGGTCGTTGAGAAGCTCCAGGAGTTCAGCTCCTGCGTCTGCAGATCGGTGAACCCGCCGTTCGCGGCGGTGATGCCGACCCAGGCCTTGCCGTCGTCGAGGTCGAGGATCTGCTCCAGGTCGATGCCGGCCACGGTGAGCGCGGGGCGCGTCATGTCATCGAACCAGACGGTCATCACGCCGCGCTGGTACCTGATGCGGGCCGTGTGCATCACGCCTTCCTGCCCGCCGTCGACGACCGAAGCCGCGCCGAGCGAGTACGCCTGATCGGCGTCGTTGGGAAGCGTGCCAGCGGTCTGGATGGAGACGTGGTTGTGGTCCAGGTCGTTCCAGTCGTTGTGGTACTTGTTGTCCCACATGTCGAACTCGACCGCTAGGGAGTTGCGGATCCCGGTGCCGCCGTAGAGCGGGTTGTTGGCGTATCCGAGGCCGCCGCCGTTGCCGCCAAGCGCGGCGACGGAGGTGTTCTGGATCACGAACGCGAAGCCGTCGGCCCCCATGCCGAGCATCTCGGGGACCATGAAGGAGAAGGTCGTTTCAAAGCCGTCGACGACGTTCTGCTTGTCGGTGTACCACACGGCCGAGGCGCTGCGCCCGCCTGCGATGTCCGTCATGCGGACGGCAGGGCCGGTCTGCTTGGCGGCGCCCACAAGGAAGAGATTGTCCGTAGAGGTGAAGTCGTTGTAGGCGAAATCGGCGTTGGCGGCGCCGGCAAACGCCAGCACGCCCGCCGCCGCGATCAGACCCACCGGTCGCGTCGAGTTGAGAGAGGAAACTCGCGTGGCCATGTCTGCTGTCCTTTCTGAACCGCGGACGCGTCCGGCGCAAACCGACCGCGCACACGGTGTTGTCCCGCGTGTCATACCAGTGCCAATCCGTGGCCTGCCCGAATCGTCTTTGGCCCACGCGACAACAACTGCGCCGCGAGGCGGTCAGACGATCCGTCTGTGTGCGCGGTTGTCCTTCAACCGCGAAAGAGATCGCACGCGGGGCGGTGTTGAGAGGTCCGCGCCCGGAGCGAGCATCGCACCCTAACTAGATCACAAAAAAATGCAGTGTCAAGCGCGAACCGCCAGATCCGGGCGGAGTGAAGTGCCCAATTGGGCCACCTCCCCTAAATACCCCGGTTTTCCACCAGCCTTCACCCGGCCCCGGTCCGTGATTCGGCGGCCGGCTGCGAATCCGGGCCGTCCAGCGGGGCCAGAATCACGCATCGCACGCCGCGGGGCTCGAAGCGGATTTCTGAGCGTCCCTTCAACTGAAACCGCACCTCATCGGCGATGAGGCGGGTGCCGAATCCGACCGCGTCGGGGTCGGTGACCGCCGGCCCGCCGTGCTCGGACCACTCGATCCTGAGGGCCCGGCCGAGGTCTGGATCGTCGACCCGCTTCCAGGCGACGCCGACCCACCCCGCCGCGGCGGAGAGGGCCCCGTACTTCACGGCGTTGGTGGCCAGCTCGTTCAGGGCGAGGGCCAGGGGAGAGGCCATGCGGGCCGGGAGGAGGATTTTCTCACCATCGACCATGAGGCGACCGGGGTCGTCGATGGTGTAGGGCTCAAGGGTCTGCCGGACGATGGATTCCAGGGCCGCGACGTGCCTGTGGGATTGGGCGAGCACCTCGTGGGTGCGGGCCAGGGCACGCAGGCGGCCGGAGAAGGTGCGTTCGAAGTGCTGGAGCGTGGGGGCGGCGCGCAGGGACTGCTCGGCGAGGACCATGACCGCCGCGAGGTTGTTCTTGACGCGATGGTCCAGTTCGCGGAGCATGAGGGCCTGTCGCTGCTCCGCCTCCTTGCGGCCGGTGATGTCCGTCATGGCCCCGATCAGCCGTACGACCTGTCTGGCTTCGTTGCGGACGATGAAGCCGCGGTCGCGGACGTGCGCGTACCCGCCCCGAGCCGTGCGGAGGCGATACTCGGCCTCCCAGTTTCGTCCCCCGCCCGCGATGGCCGCGGCGAGGCTGGCCTCGACTTCTGCGCGGTCGTCGGGGTGGATGCGCTGCCGCCACCACTCGACGTCGGGGACGGTGTCGATCTCGCCGACGATGTCCATCATGGCGTCGTTGCGCCAGACGCGTCCGGTGGGGATGTTCCAGTCGTAGATCGCGTCGCGTGTCGCAAGCGTGACCATGTGGAAGCGGGCTTCGCGTTCGCGGAGGGCCTCTTCGGTCTGGACCTGCTCCGTGACGTCGATCATCACGCCCGCGCGGATCGGTCCCCCGTCCCGCCCGTGGCCGGGAAGGCGGACGGCGCGGTCCTCGATCCAGCGGAAGCCGCCTTCGGCGGTGCGCATGCGGGCGCGGGTGATGAGGGTGCCGCGAGCGCCGTCGCGCTCCCACTGGGCCTGCTTGGCGCGGACGCGGTCGGCATCCCGCGGGTCCAGAAGGCCGAAGAGCCCCTCGGGTGAGCTTTCGACCTCGTCGGCGGGGATGCCGAGGAGAGCCTGCAGGTTCCGCGAGATGAGTTGCGATCGTGTGCCGCCCTCGTAGAAGACGACGTCCGGCATGCTCTCCAGCAGGGCCGCGAGGCGGTACTCGGTGCGGCGCAGGTGCTCGGTGGTGCGGATCCGCTCGATGACGCGGGCGGCGGTATCGGCGAAGAACTCGATGTAGCGGAAAGCCTCCGTATCCGGGCGCCGGCCGGAGGCGGGGTCGTCGTACATGACCAGGCCGATTGGGCTGCCGCTCGTCGCGTAGAGCGGGGTGTAGGCGACATCCTGCGGGTTCCAGTGCGACCCGGGGCGGTCGGGGGCGGCATCGCCGTTGGGCTGCCCCGCGGCGGAGGTCCGGGCCGCCGGCCCGGGCTGGCGGCTTGGGACGACCGGGGGCGGGTCTACCAGTTCGTGCTTGCGTTCGGCCGGGATGAGGTAGCTTCGGCTGAGCAGAAAGGGCGCGCGGCTGACGCCGAACATGGCGCGGCGCTGCTCCCGTGTGGCCCGGCTGTTGCGGAGTTCGCGCTCCTCCTCCGGGGTCATGCCGGCAAAGGCGGCGGCGGCGATCGTCCACTCCGGGGTGTAGGCGTATGCCGCGGTGCGGCCCCAGCCGGTGTCGCGCATGGCCGCGCAGACGATGCGGAGGGCCTCTTCCTCTGTGGCGGCCAGATGCAGGTCCGCCGCGGCACGGAGCAGGCGCGCCAGGTCGGCGTCGTGGGTCTTCAGCGCCGCGGGGAAAGGGGCCGGGATGGCATCACCGGAAGACTCGACAAGGCGTTGCTGCCCCGCGATGGCGTCCTGGCGATGAGGGTTGGGCATGCTTGGGAATCGTTGCGCGGTTGTGCGCGGGTTCAAGGTGTGAGCGCGGGCGTTGCTGGGAGCGAACTTTCTTTCTTACGGGCGGGATTGGCGGCGTGATTGGCGGCCGGGGGACGACTGACCGCTTCCTGACGGGCGCGTCTGATGGAGGCTGCCCCTAGAATCGCCAAAACCACGCATACCGGAGACTTCTTCATGACGACCGACATCGCCGCCATTCTCGGGAAGGACGCCGACCTGCTGCTGAACCACGAGTGCCGGACCTTTCCGCGCTCCAGCCTGCAGTTGCCCGGGCCGGACTTCATCGACCGCGTGGTGGCGCACACGGACCGGCCGACGCCGGTGCTGCGGAACTATCAGCTCATGCTGAACACGGGGCGGCTGGCGGGGACCGGGTACATTTCGATCCTGCCGGTCGACCAGGGCGTCGAGCACTCCGCGGGCGCGAGCTTTGCGCCGAATCCGGAGTACTTCGACCCTGAGAACATCGTCAAGCTCGCGATCGAGGGCGGGTGCAACGCGGTGGCGTCGACCTTCGGCGTTCTGGGCATGACGGCGCGCAAGTACGCCCACAAGATCCCCTTCCTCGTCAAGTTCAACCACAACGAACTGCTGACCTATCCGAACAAGTACGACCAGACGCTCTACGGCACGGTGAACCAGTGCTTTGAGGTGGGCGCGGTGGCGGTCGGGGCGACGATCTACTTCGGCAGCGAAGAGTCGCGCCGGCAGATTCAGGAAGTCGCCGAGATGTTCGCGCACGCGCACTCGCTCGGCATGGTGACCGTCCTGTGGTGCTACATCCGCAACGACGCCTTCAAGGTGAAGAGCCCGGACGGCAAGGCGACGGATTATCACGCCGCGGCGGACCTGACGGGGCAGGCGAACCACCTGGGCGTGACGATTCAGGCGGACATCATCAAGCAGAAGCTCCCGACCAACAACGGCGGGTATGCCGCGCTGAACATGGGCGGCTCCAGCTACGGCAAGTTCGACAAGCGCGTGTACACCAAGCTTTCCGGCAGCGAAGAAAACGGCGGGGGCGGGCACCCGATCGACCTGTGCCGCTACCAGATCGCCAACTGCTACATGGGTCGGGCGCCGCTGATCAACTCCGGCGGCGAAAGCAAGGGTGACAGCGATCTCGCCGACGCTGTGCGGACTGCCGTGATCAACAAGCGCGCCGGCGGCATGGGCCTCATCAGCGGCCGCAAGGCCTTCCAGCGCCCGATGAAGGATGGGGCGAAGCTGCTGGAAGCGATTCAGGATGTGTATCTGGACGAGCGTGTGACGATCGCGTAAGGCCGGGTACGAGTGCTCGCGGCGGTCCGCCGCGGGGTCAAACGTAGTGACTTGTTGGGCGCGGCTGCGCCGCTCTTTCGAGGGCGGCACAGCCGCGTTTCGGTTTCAGGTTCATACGCTTGTAGATGCACAGCGAAACGGATGTCTTTATCGTCGGCGCCGGCCCGATCGGCATCGAGCTGGCGGTTGCCCTGAAGCGAGCCGGCGTCGAGTACCTGCACGTCGATGCCGGCCAGGTCGGCTCGACGATGCAGTGGTGGGCGCCGGGGACGCAGTTCTTCTCCAGCCCGGAACGCATCGCGATTTCCGGAGTCCCGCTGCTGACCGCCAACCAGCAGAAGGCGACTCGCGAGGAGTACCTGTCGTATCTCCGCGGCGTGGTGGAGCAGTTTGACCTGGAGGTTCGGACGTATGAGCGGGTGGTGGGGATTGAGCGGTTGGCGGAGGAGAACAAAGAAAAGGAGACATCGCCTGGAAAGGCGATGCCACGATTTGAGATCACGACGCGGTCCCGCCGCGGCGAGCGGCGCTGCCGGGCGCGACACCTGGTGCTCGCCATCGGTGACATGCAGCGGCCGCGGCGGCTTGGGATTCCGGGTGAGGATCTGCCGCACGTGAGCCACTACCTGCAGGATCCGCACGTCTACTTCCGCACGGATGTTCTCATCGTCGGCGGCAAGAACTCGGCGGTGGAGGCGGCGATCCGGCTCTACCGGGCGGGCTCGCGCGTGACGCTCTCGTACCGCGGCAGCGAGCTGGATGAGAAGCGTGTGAAGTACTGGCTGCTGCCGGAGATCAAGTGGCTCATTGACAAGGGGCGCATCCGCTGGCTGCCGCGGACCGTGCCCGTGCGGATCTCGGCGGAGGGGGTGGAACTGGCGGAGACGGATGAGGCGGGACGTGCTGTCGAACGCGCGCCTGGCGAGGCGCTGCCGCAACTGGATCCGGATTTTGTGCTGCTGCTGACGGGGTACGAGCAGGATTCAAGCCTGTTTGAACTCGCCGGCGTTGAACTGCTCGGCGAAGGCAAGCGCCCGCGGCACAACTACCAGACGATGGAGACGAACGTCCCCGGCATTTTCGTCGCGGGAACAGCCGCGGCGGGGACGCAGATCGGCGGCGTGAAGGAGTTCATCGAGACAGCCCACGTGCACTTGGACCGCATCATCGCGGCGATCACCGGCACACACACGGAGGCTGAGCGGCGCACCGCGACACTGGTGGAGGAGGCGGCGGACCTGCCGGAGAGTTAGGACGGGGAAGCCGATTTCGGGTTGAAGGATTTCAGTTCGTCTTGCCCCGTGACTGGAGCATCGCGCCCCGCACGACTTCCTTGATGACCTCCGTCCGATTCGTCGGCACAACCTTGCCTCCGACGATGATCAGCGGCATCCGTGCGTTCGGGTCGAGCGCCTGCTTGCGCATGGCGTCGTCGGCGATGGCGGACCAGATGTCGGGCGTGTCCGCGGCGGCGATGATGGCGTCGCCGTCGAGGCCGACCTTGCCGGCGGCGAACTTGGCCATGAAGTCACCGAGAGATCGCTCCGGGTTCTCCATCAGCCAGGCGTGCATCTTCCAGAATCCCTCTTCGCCGGCGACCTGTCCGGCGGCTTCGGCGATCTGTGCCGCGCGGCAGGCGCCTTCCAGCAGGAGGGGGCGTTCCGGGAGGTACTCGTTGCAGCCGCGGTCGAGTGGGTAGAAGCGGAACGTGTAGCGCGCCCAGTCGTACTCCTCGATGAGCTCGCGCATGGCGCGGTCCACCTCGGGGACACCCGCGAACTTGTAATCGGCCCAGACGACGATGTCGACCTCGGGCGCGGTTGCGCCCATTGACCAGTCCGCCTCCGTGACGGTCAGCGTGTCATCGGGCGTGAAGTCGCGTCCCTCGGCCCACATCTGCACGTACTTCTCGACCGCCGTGGGAGGACGGTCGGCCGCGGCGGTCAGAGCGGGGAGGTTCTCAGCCCGGAGCGCATCGATCTCCGACTTGAGCTGCGAGACCCGGCTCATGCCGCGGAGCTCGACGCCGTTGATGAAGACCATCGGCGTCTGGGTGACGCCGAGGGCCTGGGCTTCTTCGATGTCGGCGGTCACGTTGGCCAGCGAGCGGGATTCGTCGTTGAAGTATGCCATGAAGCCGGCGACGTCGGTGATGCCCGCGGCGGCGATTCCCTGCTGGAGGATCTGCGCGGTTTCGAAGCGGCCCTGACGGTTGAAGAGCCACTGATGCATCTTCCAGAACGCCTCGGGACCGCCGATCGCTCCGGCTGTTTCAGCGGCGCGGGCAGCGAAGCAGGCGTTGGGGTGCGGCGTGTTGGGCACGTACTTGTTGCAGTCCTGGCACCAGGGGTAATGCTTGACGGAAATCCAGATGTCGTCGGAGCGCTGGACCTCCTCCATCAGCAGTTGTTCCGTGGCGCGGCAGAGATGGCACTGGTAGTCACTGAAGACCACGATGCGGATGGGGGCTTTGGCGGGACCCATCTCCCAGCGTCCGGCGAAGCGCTCTTTGGCGGGGGGCGAGCCGGCGTTGGCGGTTTCGCCGGTCTCCTCCGGGCGGACGTCGATCTGCTCGGGAACGTCGGGGTTGGACTCGACGGCTGCGCGGGCGTGGGATTGTTCGATAATCTCCCGGCGGCTCTCGGCGCGCTTTTCGGCGTGGTCCGCTTCGGCCTTGCCCGCGGCGGTCTCGTGCGCGACGCCGAACGCCGCAGCGCTGAGCACGAAGGCGGCGAGCCCCGCGACCACCGGCGCGCGACCGGCGGCGGCGCGGGGGCGATCGCCCTTCCCGCTCGGGCGTGCTGCGGTGAACATCCAGGCCGCCACGAGGGCGACAAAAAGCAGGTTGGCCACGTGGGCGGCGAAGCAGTAGACGCAGAACTTCTGCGCAATGGCCATCGCCGCGAGAAACAGCACGCTGACAAGCCCGCCGACGAAGGTCATGCCGGTGACGACGCGGCTGGGGCCCGATCGCCACGAAAGCATCCACGCGAGCCCCATGGCCACGAAGAAGGCGAAGCCCACATAGGAGACCGGCCAGTCGATGACCGGCACCATGCCGATCTTCACGCCGAAGACCTCAGCGTTCTTGATGTCCGCGCAGCCGCTCTGGGGGCCGCAGCCGGGGAGGTTGAAGTTCGCCGCGACCTCACGGATTGACAGCATCAGGGCCGCACTCGCCGCGATGAGCAGCAGCGCCAGGCCCGCGGACCAGACGGCCGTCGGCAGCCCCGGTCCGGATTCCGGCCCGGCCGCCTTCTGACCGGATCCCTTCGCCTGCTTGGATCGACCCATCGATGCCCTCCATCTCTCAGCCACGCGGGTTTCGCCGCGGCGAGCGCGCAACGCGACCGCCGCGGCGGGGATCCTATTGAAGAACGGCTGGACGGGCGGCCTGTTGCCCCTTCGCCCACCAGCCAGACCCCCAACATGGGGGAAATCGCCCTCTTTCGGGTTGGGGCAGGTGGTACGATCGCTCCGCGGCCGCGTTCGCCTTCGGGTTGCTCCCGGGGCGGAAACGCGAGCCGCCGTCGAGGACCCACGACCCCGACGGACCCTGAGGCTCTCAAACAGAAAGGAATCACAGATGCGTCAGTTTCGCAGTGCACGATCGATTTGCGCCGCGGCGTTGAGTGTGGCGCTGGCGGGCGGGCTTGCCGCGCCGGCGTTTGCGCAGCACACGCCGATGTTCACCACGCTGCCGGGCCACGCGACCAGCCAGGTGCCGGGCCTGGCGGGGGCGGAGTTCATCAGCTTCCTCCGGCCGACGCGCTCGCCGGATGGGCAGAAGTGGGCGATGATCGCCGCGACGACGTTCGGCGACGTTCTGCTCCTGGACCGCGGGAATGGGATGGGGCCGCAGGTGCTGCTGGTCGATGGCGATCATGCGCCGTGGACAGCGGCGGGGTCTGGTGAGACGGTGGCGTTTACGGGCTCGGACCGGAACCTTGCCCTTCTCAATGACGGGCGAATGGTTTTCACGTGCAACACGAGCGGGGGCGACAGCGGCTCGGATCAGTACATCGTGCTGTATGACGGCGTGAACTTCACCGCCGCGGCCCAGGAGGGGCAGTTGGCGCCGGCGTCGGCGGGCCTGCCGCTCGGGACTACGTACGGCGCGACGCTGGAGTCGCCGCAGATCGACGAGTCGGGCCGCATCGGCTTCCGTGCATCGTTCTCGGGAGTGCCGACCAGCGAAGACACAGCGCTGATGTTCGACGGGATGATCGTGGGGCGGGAGGGCATTGATGCGCCGACGGGTCAGATCGCCGATCCGGCGGAGGCGTATCGCAGCTTCACGACGCGCGCGTACTACCGGAGCGCCGATGGCGCGAACTGGATCGCCAGTGTGCAACTGCACGGCGACACGGCCCAGGACCGGGCGGCGGTGGTGAACGGCGCGGTCGTGGCGCAGGAGGGCGTCGCGCTGCCGGGGTTTGCGGTTCCCGTCGGCGGGATCTCGCTCTTCCAGCCGATCAGCGATATCCAGATGATGCCGGGCGGCGACTGGTACGTCCGCGGCACGAATCCGGATACGGTGGCCTGGGTGCTTCGCAACGGCGAGGTCGTGGCCGAGACGTACCAGCCGATCGCGGAGGGCCTGAGTGAGTTCTGGGACCCCGCGCTGCACCCCATCACCTTTTTCACCAGCATTGGCAACGACGCAGGGGACTACCTTGTTGGCGGAACCACCAGCGCGTTTCCGGTCGATCTGGGCGGCGTCATGGTTCTGAACGAGGAGCACGTGGTCGTCCGGTCGTTTGATCCGATCGACCTGGACGGCAACGGGATGGATGACGACGACTTCTACATCAACAACTTCCTCTTTGATGACGCGTTCTTCACGGACGATGGACGCCTGGTGATTGTCATTGTCACGCGCAATGCGCTCGGCGAGACTTTCGGCGAGGCTGTTCTCGACATTGACCTGTCCGACCTGATCGGCGGTGCTGGCTGCCTGTGCGAACGCGACGGCAACGCTGCGCAGGTCGATGTCTTCGACCTGCTGGCGTACCTGGACCTGTGGTTCGCGAACGACGACGGCGCGGACGTCGACGGGACGCCGGGCGTGGATGTCTTCGACCTGCTGAGCTTCCTGGACTGCTGGTTCCCGGCAAGCGCCGGCGTGCCGTGCGAATGAGTCGCGGAGCGAGTTCCAAAGGCTGATGCCTGTCGGGCGGCCCTCAGTCCTGCTGGGGGCCGCCTTCGTTTTGACAACGGCCGTTCCAGGCGTTGCCGGTACCATTCCTCATGCGCCTCCTCATCGCCAGCGACATTCACTGCGACCTGGACGCCTGCGCCTCGCTTGTCGATCGCTCGGGCGGGGCGGATGCCCTCCTTCTGGCGGGCGACTTCGCGCGGCAGCACCAGGGGTTGGAAGAGACCATCCAGGCGCTCGCCGGCATCACGACGCCGACATTCCTCGTGCCGGGGAACAACGAGCGTCCGGAGGCGCTTGTCGCCGCGTGCGCCGACTGGCCGGCTGCCACGGTGCTGCATGGCGCCGCGACGCCGCTGAACGGGGGTTTCACCATCTTCGGTCTCGGCGGCGGCATCCCTCCCATCGGCGTGCCGTGGAGCTTCGACCTTTCCGAGGCCGAGGCGCGACGCGAGATGGAGGCCTGCCCGCAGCGGCTGGATGTGCTGCTCGTCCACTCCCCGCCGCACGGACACGTTGACGTCACGCACGGGCAGCACGTCGGCAGCCGCGCCATCCTTGACTTGATCCGCTCGCGCCGGCCGCGGCTTGTGGTTTGCGGGCACATTCACGATTGCTGGGAGCAGGAATCCCGCCTTGAGCACGCCGGGGCGGAGGAGGGCGCGGCTTCGACGCTCATCATTAACGCCGGCCCGCGCGGACGCATCACGACGCTTCAGGAGACCAGATGAATCTTGATCGAATCCGCCGGCATATGGCCACCGAGCGCCTCGACGGCTGGCTCATCTACGACTTCCGCGGCTCCAGCCCCGTGCTGTCGCGCCTGCTCGGCAAGAAGCGCTGGACGACGCGGCGCGTGTACCTATTCATCCCGGCCGAGGGCGAGGGTGAAGCGGGCCAGCCGCGGCTGCTGGTGCACACGATCGACGATTCCCAGTTTGCGGACTGTGACACGCCGCGTGACGGCTACCTGCGCTGGCAGCAGATCCGCGCATGGCTGGAGACGCAGCTTCGGGGCCGATCGCGCATCGCCATGGAGTACGCGCCCGGGTGCACGCTGCCGGTGGTTTCCGTCACGGATGGCGGGACGATCGAGGCCGTTCGCGCCTGCGGCGTGGATGTGGTCTCCAGCGCGAACATGATCCAGGCGTGCATCGCGGCGTGGACCGATGCGCAGCGGGAAGGCCATCGCATCGCCTCCGAGCACGTCGCGCGGGTGAAGGATGAAGCCTTCGAACTGATCGGCGACCGAATCAACACGGGCGGCGCTGGAGACGTCGTCACCGAACGGGAGATCACGGATTTCATCCTTGCCCGCTTTGAGGAGCTTGGCCTCGAGACGGACGATGTGCCGGTCGTGGCCGTGAACGACCACGCCGGAGATCCACATTACCACGCCCCGGAGACAGGCTCTGCGCCGATCCGCAGGGGAGACTGGGTCCTCATCGATCTCTGGGCTCGCCTGCCGGGGGACGACAACATCTTCGCGGACATCACCTGGGTCGGGTGCGTCGGCCAGCCCTCGAACCGGCAGGAGGAGGTCTTCAACGCGGTGAAAGCGGCCCGCGATGCGTCGATCCTGCTGGCGCAGCAGCGCTGGCGCGAGGGACGGCCGGTCATGGGATGGGAACTGGACGAGGCCGCCGCGGCGGTGCTGCGCGAGGCGGGGCTGGAGTCGCGCATCCGCCACCGGACGGGGCACTCGCTCAGCGCCGGGCCGATGGTCCATGGCATCGGCATGAACCTGGACAATCTGGAGACGCACGACACGCGCCTGCTGCTGCCGCGGCTCGGATTCACGGTGGAGCCGGGGGCGTATCTCTCCGAGTTCGGCGTGCGGCTGGAGATCAACGCGTGGGTGCACCCGCAGACGGGCCCGGAGGTGACGAGCTGCGTGCAGGAGGAGATCGTGGAGATCGGGTGAGGCGCAGCGCGAGACGCCGACTGAAACCGTGTGGTGAATCCACTCGCTTCCACCCCCCGCGCGTGCCGATATGATCGACGGCTCATGACCAACGCCGTCGAAATTCAAGCCGTTCGCAAGACCTTCGGCCCCAAGGTCGCGGTCGATTATCTTGACCTGGCCGTCCCCGCCGGGTCGCTGTGCGGCTTCATCGGACCGAACGGCGCGGGGAAGACCACGACGATCCGGATGATCATGTCGATCATCTTTCCGGATTCGGGAACCATCCGCGTGCTGGGGCGCGAGTCGGCGGTTGAGAGCAAGGACCGCATCGGCTACTTGCCCGAAGAACGCGGCGTGTACCGGAAGATGAAGGTCGGCGCGTTTCTGAAGCACATGGCGCGGCTCAAGGGCGCCCCCGGGAGCGGGCGAGACCACACCGCTTCGGTGCGCCGATGGCTCGAGCGCGTCGGCCTGGCGGACGTCTACCGCAAACGCTGCGAGGAACTCTCCAAGGGGATGCAGCAGAAGGTGCAGTTCATCGCGGCGGTGATTCACGACCCGGAGCTGATCATCCTGGATGAGCCCTTCAGCGGGCTGGACCCGGTCAACATGCGGCTGTTGCGCGACCTGGTGCGCGAGCTTCACGCGGCGGGCAAGACGATTCTCTTTTCAACGCATGTGATGCAGCAGGCCGAGGAGATGTGCGACCACATCTTCATGATTCACAACGGCCGCAAGATGCTCGACGCCTCGCTCGATGAGATCCGCGCCCGGCACGACCCGCGCAGTGTGCTCGTGCAGCCCGCGACGGCGACGGACCCGAACGGCAACGACTGGGAGAAGACGGCGCGGCATCTGCCCGGCGTGCGCGAGACGCGGCGGGTGGGCGGCGGCGCGCGGGCCGGAGCGGGCATGCTGGAACTGTCCCTGTACGACGAGGCCGATCCACGCGAGACGATGAAGGCGGCGCTGGCCCGCATGGACGCCGTTCGCATCGAGCTGCGCCGCCCGACGCTGGAGGACATCTTCATCGACATCGTTCAGGGTAAGAACGACGCGGACGGCTCCGTCGCTGGAAGCGAGCAGGCGCTTCGCGCCGCTCTCCGGGCCGACGGCGCGCCACTTGCCAGTGCGGCCGGCGCTGAGGAGGTGTCATCGTGAACCGCATCCTCTCCGTCGCTTGGCGCGAGTTCTCCTCCACCGCCATCACGAAGGGGTTCATCATCGGCGCCTTCGTGGTGCCTGCGGCGATCGCCCTGCTCATCCCGGTGCTGGTGATGATGCTCAAGAACATCAAGCCGCCTGCGATCGAGGGGACGGTCGCGGTGGTGGACCACTCCGGCCTCGTCGCGCCTCAGATCGAGCAGACGCTCTCTCCGGAGGGAATCGCGCGCCGGCGCACCGCCACGAGCGAGCAGATCAGCGCCGCGGCGGGAGAGGCGCTCGGGCCGCTGGCGGGCCAGATGGAGTCGCCCGCCGCGAAGCAGGCCATGCAGCAGCGACTCGAGGAGGCAATGGGCCAGGCCCCGACGTTCCGGATCGAGTCGGTGGACCCCGCCGCGGCGGCGGATGAGGCGGCCCTTGAAGCCCTGAAGGAATCGCTGCGGCCGAGCGCAGCGGACGATGCGGGCTCGCGCATGGCCGTGGTGGTCGTCGCTGCGGACGCAGCGGTGAAGGAGCCGGATGCCCCGGCGTACGGGGGGTATGAGCTGTTCATCCGCGCGAAGGTGGATGAGCGGGTCGTGGACGAGATCCGCCGCGGCGTACGGGAGGCGATTCTGGAGGCCCGCTACGCCAACAGCCCGTTTGAGCGCGACGAGGTGCGCGCCTTGACGACGGTCGAGTCAGGCGGGACGCGCGAGATTACGGACACGGGCGAGCGGGCCAGCAGCGGTGAACTGAACATGCTTCTGCCGGGCGCGTTCATGCTGCTGCTGATGATGGGCGTGATGACGGGGGGGCAGTACCTGCTGACGACGACGATTGAGGAGAAGTCGAGTCGCGTGGTGGAGGTGATTCTTTCGGCGGTGTCGCCGATGCAGCTCATGACGGGCAAGATCCTCGGCCAGCTTGCGGTGGGACTGCTGCTGCTGGCGATTTACGCCGGGCTGGGCGTCGCCGCGCTGGCGGTCTTCGCCATGATGGATCTCATCGAACCGATGAGCATCGTCTACCTGATCATCTTCTTCATGCTGGCGTACTTCATGCTCGCCTCCCTGCTGGCGGCGGTCGGCAGCGCGGTGAACGACTTCCGCGAGGCGCAATCGCTGCAGACCCCGGTCATGCTGATCGTGATGGTGCCGTGGATTTTGTGGCTGCCGATCAGCCAGAGTCCCAACAGCACGCTGGCGGTGGTGCTGAGTTACCTCCCGCCCATCAGCCCGTTCGTCATGATGATGCGCGTGACTTCCACCACGCCGCCGCCGACGTGGGAGATCCTGCTGAGCATCGCGGTCGCGGCGGTCGGCTGCTACGTGTGCGTGTGGTTCGCCGCGAAGGTCTTCCGCGTCGGGCTGCTGATGTACGGCAAGCCGCCCAACCTGACCACCCTGATTCGGTGGGTGCGGATGGCTTAGGGCGGTGGGTTGCGGGCGAGGGGTGGCAAGCAATGGGCGTGGCGCTCCTGTAAGATGGTCGCCGGATCACCGAAAGAGCGCGCATGGAGACCACACCCGCCTCTCCGCCGACGGTTCAAGTTGCGCCCGAGCCACGCCCCGCGCCGACCCTGGCCCCATCCCTGCCGACCGAACGCATCAGCGCGCTGGACACGGTCCGCGGGGTCGCCCTGCTGGGCATCCTGCTGGTGAACATGCGCTTCTTCGCGCAGCCGATCGGGATGATGGAGCAGGTGCTCCCTCCGGCCGAGAGCAGCACGCTTGACGCGCTGGCCCACTGGTTCATCAAGATCTTCGCGGAGGGTAAGTTCTACCCGCTCTACTCAATGCTCTTCGGCATGGGCCTCGTGCTCATGCACGAGCGCATCAAGGCGCGCGGCGGGAGCTTCGCCGCCGTGTATCCGCGGCGGCTGGCCGCCCTGCTGCTGATCGGGCTGGTCCACGCCTTTCTGCTCTGGTACGGCGACATCCTGATCATCTACAGCGTGGCGGGGCTCATCCTGTTTGCCTTCGCCGGCGCGAGGGCGCGGACACTGCTGATCACGGGCGTAGCGCTTGTCGGCCTCGCCGCCTTCATCGCGGTGGCGGTGATGGGACCGCTGACCGTGCTGGCTCACAACCAGGCCGATGTTGCGTCCGTGCCGATTCTGACCGAGGGCACTCCGCTAAGGCGCCTCTTCGAGGGCTTCGGCGGGGAGCAGCCGATCCAGACGCTCGGCGATCCACGCTGGATGGCGTATGAGACCGAGGCGTACCGGGACGGTCCCTTCGTGCAGGCGGCCGGCTTCCGGCTCCTTACGTGGTTCTCAATGGTGATCGGCGGCTTCATCTTCGCCGGGATGGCGCCGCACGTCGTGGGCATGTTCTTCATCGGGGCGGGGCTGATGAAGCTTGGCATCTTCAAGCCGCATTGCGCGCCGCTGCGGATGCGCTTCCTGCTGGCCGGGCTCGTCCTTGGCCTGCCCGCGGTCGCCGCGGCGTCGCTGGCGCCGCTCATCGTGCCGGAGCCGTGGGGCGGCGTGCTGATCCTTCCCACCAGTTTCCTCTTCGGCCCGCTGATCAGCCTGGCGTACCTCGCCCTGGTGACGAGGCTGGTCGGCAGCGGCCGCGGCGGGGCGGTGTTCACAGCCGTCGGAAACGCCGGGCGCATGGGGCTGACGTGTTACCTGCTTGAGACGGTGCTGGCGACGTCGATCATGTACTGGTGGGGGCTGGGGTTGTTCGGAGCGGTGACGCCCGCCGGAGAACTGGGGCTGGCGGTGCTCATCTACGCCGCGGTGGTGCTCTTTGCGAACGTCTGGCTCCGCTTCGCCCAGTTCGGGCCGGTGGAGTGGTTGTGGCGGAGCATCACTTATTGGCGCGTGCCGCGGCTGCGACGAGTCAGCGGTTAAGGAAAGCGCGGTCACGCCATGCCTCAGGCGACATAGCGGAGATCCCTTTCGATGGTCCGCCGGAACGCTGGTCGAAGGTACGGATGATCTTCGATCAGGTCGACTCGCGTCCCCAAGGCGTCTTCCAGCGCCTGCTGCAAACGCGCCAGCGTGAAGAGCGTGAGCGGACTTCGGGTTTGAACCGCACCAGGACATCAACGTCGCTCTCGCTCCGGCCATCACCGCGGGCGGCTGACCCAAAGACGCCGAGCGAGTGCACACCGAACTCGGCTCGCAGATTCGGCATAAGCCGCCTGAGTGCATCGAAGATGTCCGGCCGCCCGCTCATGCGTTGATTGTACCAATCGCACAAGGCCATCGCCTCAAAACATGTCCGTCATCCACGCAGCCCCATGCGCCCCGAAGATCGCTGCCGCGGCGTGCATGGCTTCGTCATCGCCGGCGAGCAGGCCGGCCGTGCGCATCTGCCACGGGGTGAGCAGGCCGGTGTAGAGCGTGGCCAGCGCCCGGATGGAGAGCGTCAGCGCCGGGCCTCTGCCCCCGCCGTTGCCGCGCTCGGCGCTGGCGCGTCCTTCCTCGATCCGCAGCGTCCATGGGCCGGTGTTTTCCGGGATCAGGTCGTCCTCCACGTGCAGATCCAGGCGCGCCTTGATGAGCGGGTTGTACCCGCGTCCACGCAGCGCGCGGGGCAGGTCCACGATCCGCAACATCCAGTAGTCCTGCTTGACCACGTCGTAATGCTGCTCGCCCAGCAGGGCCAGCATCGGGTGGAGCGGCCCGGCGAACCACTCCGCCTCGTGGTTCATCGAGCGGTGGTCCGCGATGAAGCTCAGCAGCCGCCTGCCGGCCTCCGCGGTGCTCGCCTGCATGTCCGTGATGTGCATCATCCGCGTGTTCGTGCCGGCGACACGCTCCATCCAGACGTAGAGATATCCCTCGATCGTGCCCGTGCCACCATCCGCGGCACGCTCGACGATGAAACACTTCGTCGCGTTGCCGCGTGGATTCACGATCCGGTCCCACATCAGGTCCGTGCGGTCGATCGCGCCATGGCTGTGCAGCGTCTGCTGTTGGTAGAAGTCGCGGATGCGCCGGTGATCACCCTCGCCCTCCCACGCGCCCGTCGCCTGCCGCAGCGTCAGCGACCCGGCCTGCCCCGCCGGCTCACGCACCTGCATCGACCGCGCCTTGAGCGCGATCCGAAACCGGTGTCCCGCCATCTCATAACCCGCCCGCCGATAGAGCGGCTGCGTCGCCGGATACAACCCTGAAAGCGCCACGCCCGATCGATGCAGTTCCGCCACGGTCTGCCGCATCAGCATCGTCGCCACGCCGCGGCCGCGGGCCTCGGGCGACACCGCCACGCCCGCCACCCCGACCATCGGCACCGACCGGCCGCCGAAGAACTGACCCATGGGGATCAGGAACAGCGTTGCCAGCGTGCGATCCCCTTCCCTGATCAACCGCACGTTCTTCGGCTCGTGCCGTTTCATCCACTCCGCCATCTCCGCCTCGGGAGAGCCGAAGGCGTGCGAGAGCAGCCACGGCGCCTCGGAGAGTTCATCGTGCGACGCGGGCGTGTGGAAGTGCAGGCCGGTTGACATAGGCGTGAGGATACGCCCGGCGAGCCCATCCCGCACCGCACGAGGCGCATCGCGCAGCGCCCCTGCGATCGGCGGTTTCGGGTATAGTGCTCGCCGGAGGTGCAGCGCTTATGTCGCACGACTCGCACGACCTGGAATCCGCGATTCACTCCGTTCTGAAGGAAGGCCGGGTGTTCCCGCCGCCGCCCCCGGCCAGGGCCGGTGCGGTGCGATGGCTGATCGATTCGATGGATGAGTATCGCGCGCTGCACGAGCGCTCCCTGGCCGATCCGGAGGGCTTCTGGGCGGACGCCGCGGCGGAGCTTCACTGGTTCAAGCCGTGGTCGAAGGCGCTCGAGTGGACGCCGCCGGATGCGCGGTGGTTCGTGGGCGCGCAGACGAATATCTGTTACAACTGCGTCGATCGGCAGGTTGAGGCGGGCTTCGGCGATCAGGTCGCCATCGTCTGGGAGGGGGAGCCGGTCGGCGGCGGCGGTGCGAGTGGAGTCGGCGGAGAGATACGACGTCTGACTTACGCCGACTTGCAGCGTGAGACAGCGCGGTTCGGTAACGTTCTCCGATCATTGGGCGTGAAGAAGGGTGACGTCGTCACCATCTACATGGGGATGGTGCCCGAGTTGGCGATCGCGATGCTCGCCTGCGCGCGTATCGGCGCGATTCACAGCATCATCTTCGGCGGCTTCTCCAGCCAGGCGATCGTGGACCGCGTGGTCGATGCCGGCTCGAAGGTGATCGTCACCTGCGACGGCTCGTGGCGCCGCGGCAAGGTCGTCCCGCTGAAAGACAATGTCGACGCCGCGTGCGCGGAACTGGAAGGGACGCCGCATGCCGTCGAAAGCGTGGTGGTGCTGCGGCGGTGCGACAACGACATCTCGTGGCATCGCGACGGGCCAGCAGGCCGGGACCACGACTGGACCGACCTCATGCTCGCTGCCAGCGAGGCGTGTCCCTGCGAACCGATGGATTCGGAGGACATGCTCTTCCTCCTCTACACATCCGGCTCCACCGGCAAACCCAAGGGGATCAGGCACACCACCGGCGGCTACATGGTGTGGACGTATCTCACGTCAAAGTATGTCTTCAACCTCATTCCCGATGCCAACCAGCTCTACTGGTGCACGGCGGACATCGGCTGGGTCACCGGCCATTCGTACATCATCTACGGCATCCTGCCCACCCGCGTGCCGACGCTCATGTACGAAGGCGCGCCGAACTTCCCCGATGAGAAGCGCTTCTGGCAGATGATCGAGCGCCACAAGGTCACGCAGTTCTACACCGCGCCGACGGCGATCCGGGCCTTCATGAAATGGGGGCGCGCGCACCCGGATGCGTGCGACCTGTCGAGCCTGCAGGTGCTGGGCACCGTCGGCGAGCCGATCAATCCCGAGGCGTGGATGTGGTACCACCACGTGATCGGCGGCGAGCGCTGCCCGATCGTGGACACCTGGTGGCAGACGGAGACGGGCGGCCACATGATCTCGCCCCTGCCGGGCGTCACGCCGACGAAACCGGGCTCATGCACGCTGCCGCTCTTCGGCGTGGATGCGGCAATTCTCGATGAACGCGGCAACGAACGCCAGCCAAACCAGGGCGGCCTGCTCGCGATCCGGCAGCCGTGGCCGGGAATGCTGCGCGGGATTCACGGCGACCGGGAGCGGTACATCGCAACGTACTTCTCGAAGTTCCGCGTGGATGACACCGAAGCAAACACAGGCGGAGCGCCCGCGGCACGAAATTCAACGTGCCCTTCGCCGTATTACTTCCCCGGCGACGGCGCGCGGCGCGATGAGGATGGGTACTTCTGGATCATGGGGCGAGTCGACGACGTCATCAACGTTTCGGGGCACCGGCTCGGCACCATGGAGGTAGAGAGCGCCCTGGTCAGCCACCCCGCTGTCGTCGAGGCCGCGGTGGTCGGCATGCCGCATGCAATTAAGGGGACCGGAATCGCCGCCTTCTGCACGTTGGAGCCGCGAGCCGTGCCCACAAGCCCCGCCGCGGCCGAAGCGCTCAAGAAGGACCTCGGCGCGCACGTCGCCAGCCATATCGGCGCGATCGCGCGGCCCGACATGATCCGCTTCACCGAAGCGCTGCCAAAGACCCGGTCCGGAAAGATCATGCGCCGCCTGCTCCGCGACATCGCCGAGGGCAAGGAGCGAATCACGCAGGACACGACGACGCTCGAGGACTACTCCGTGCTTGCGAAGCTGCACGAGAACGAGGAGGGCTAGCGGGTCACCGCAGCGAAAGGACCCCCGTTAGTCCGCCTGGTCGGCGGCTGCGTGCTTTTGTTCTTCCCGTTGGATGGTAAGCGACTGCAACAGGCCGGCCTGTTCGTCCTTGTCGATGGTGCGGCAGACCTTGTCGAGCACGCCTGCGAAGGCGCGGATTTCTTCGTCGGTCCATGGGCAGCCGAGGTTCTCGCCCTTGTCGTTGACCAGCGTGGCGACGATTGTGCCGTCGGGCTCCAGGAAGACGGAGTAGGGGATGCCGGTTGGCTTGTTGTTTGTGTAGCGCGCGAGGAGATCTGCGCCGTTTGTCATGCGGTCGGTGTCGATCTTGATCTCGATGAAGTCTTTGGCCAGGGTCTGCGCGACCGCGGGCTGGTCGAGCCATGCTTCCAGCCGGTGGCACCAGCCGCACCACGGCGCGCCGAAGTGGAGGAAGACGCGCTTGTCTTCCTGATCGGCTTTCGCGAGCGCATCGGTGAGCACCTGGTCGGCATTGAGCGGCTCGGCCTTGTGCTCGGTGAGAAAGGCGAGCACCTTGGCGGCGTCGTGGCCGGGTTGGTCGTTAACAGTGGCTTCCAGCGAGCCGGTCTCCTGGTTGGCGACGACCTTGCCGTCTGCATCGAGGATCGTCAGGTAGGGGACGCCGTTGTTCTTGAAGTCTGCGTTGTACGACTCGGCGACGTCGACGTGCTTGTCGAACTGGCCGATGTCGACGTGGATGAACTCGTACTCGTAGGCGAGCGTGCGGCGGACCTTGGGGTCATTCTCGAAGGTTCTGTCGAGGATGTGGCACCAGCCGCACCAGTTGGCTCCCCACTGGATGAGCACGCGTTTGTTGTCTTTCTTTGCGCGCGTGAGCGCTTCGGCGATCTGCTCGCGGGCGTCGGCAGCCTCGTCGTAAACGGGCTTCTTCTCGGCCTTCTTCTCGGTTTTGCCGGGTTGTTCGGTCTCGCGCGTGAGGCGCGCAGGGCGCTCGTTGGAAGCGGGTTGAGCGGGCGCCGCGGCCGGCTGGGCCGGGGCTGAGGCGACGGCAGCGATGATGACGGCGGCGGCCAGGCTGAAAGAAGCGGCGGGTGACATGTCGTGCCTCCTTTGAGGGGTGCCGGGTGGCGATGCGGGTTTGTGTGGATGATGCCGCGGGGGTGGTGGGGCGTCAAGGTGGGGTCTGGTGTGGGATTGGCTTTTGTTGACTGGGTGTGGGTTGAGGTCTGGGCCGGCTGGAAGCCGGCGGTCCACGGGGGGTGTCAGAAGCCGAGGCGGCGGAGGGTGGCGTCTACTTGTGATGCGTAGCCGCCGCCGAAGAGGCGGGTGTGGACGAGGAGGGGATAAAGGTTGTAGAGGTCGCGGCGGAGGTGGAAGAACTCGTCGTCGAGGGGGCGGAGGTTGCGGTAGCAGTCGAAGAAACGTTCGCCGAAGGTGGAGAAGAGGGTGATGAAGGCGAGTTCCATCTCGGCGTCGGCGTAATAGACGGACGGGTCGATGAACGCGGCGATGCGGTTGCCGCCGTCGGGGCCGGGGGCGCACAGGACGTTGCCGGACCAGATGTCGCCGTGGATGAGGGAAGGGGCGCTGGGCTCGCGGAGGATCTCGGTGAGTCTCGCGGCGAGGGTTTCGATGCGGCGCATGGTGGCGGCGGGGAGTTGCCCCGCGCGGTGAGCCTCGGCTGCCATGGCCAGCAGGCGGCGGTCGCGGAAGAACGCGGCCCAGGAGTCGCTCCACTCGTTGAGCTGCTCAAGGGGGCCGATGAGCGTGTCCTGGTGAAGGCCGTAGCGGCCGCGGCCGTCTTCGGGCTGGATGTCGTGCAGGGCGGCGAGGAGGTGCGCGGCGTGTTCCTCCGCGGCGGCGTCGATGGCTGCGCCGGCTTCGATCCACTCCATCACGAGCAGGGCCGGGTCGACATGCAGGACGCGCGGCACGGGAAGGGCGGAGCGCTGCGCGAGGTAGGTGAGCATGAACCCTTCGCGGTCAAGCCTGGAGGAGCCGTCTGCTGCGCCGATCTTCACGACGATGGGGCGGTTGTCTGCGAGGTCTGCGCGGTAGACCTCCGCGACGCAGCCGCCGCTGAGCGGTGTGGCGCGGATGACTCGCGTCGCGAGCGCTGCTTCCACGCGCTGCATGGACCCTTGGCGCATGGGGCAGGGTATGCGGGGGCGCGCGGGAGCGGAAGGCGGAGAGAGGGTCAGTCCTGGGCGGCCTTTGCCTCTGCTGCTTCTGCTTCGCCGTTCGGGAGAAACTCGGCGACGGCTCGAAGGAGCAGGTCGGCCTCGACGGGCCGGAGGAGGAAGGCGTCGGCGGGGCAGGCGGCGATGCGCATGCGGTTTTCTTCCGAGGCTTCATCCGTCGTCATGATGACCGGGGTCGTTGCGCCTGCAGCGCGGAGGCGCGTGACGAAGTCGCTGCCGCTCATGTCGGGCAGCGCGTGATCGCAGAGGATCACGTCGAACGGCTTGTCGTTCACCATCTGCAGCGCCGCTTCGCCGCCGGCAGCGTCGGTGACGGCGATGGCCGTGTTTCGCAGGGGGAGGCGGAGCGCCTCGATGTCTTCCGGCGAGGGGCTCACGAGCAGCAGGGAGCCGGAGAGCCGCCCGGCGTCGACCTGCTCGAGGGAAAACCAGTCGCCGAAAGGATCAAGCCCGAGCATGTCGCGGACGTTGATGAGCTCCTCGAACTGGATGCCGATGTCGTGAACGACGCCGCGGAAGTGCTGGCAGCGGACGACCTCGCCGCGGACGGCGACGTAGTGGACACCGCTGGGGTGAGGCAGGGCGAGGAGGACCCTGGTGCCGATGTGGATGTAGGCGGAGTGGAGGACGGCGATGCCGCCGCGGGAGAGGTTGCGGCAGGCGACGGCGATGGTGCCGGAGACCGCGCCGTTGCGGTTGAAGATCTGCATGGGGACGGTGGTGTGCTGAAAGGCGCGGCGGATGAACTCGCGGCGGCCGGGACCGCCGCCGGGGGCGGGCTGAGCCGTGCGCGAGGTTGCGCCGAGCGTTCCTGCGCCGCCGGCGGCGACCGCCGCGGCTTCGATTTCGGCGAAGAGGTCTTCGAGCTCTTTGCGACGCAGGCCGAGGGTGTTTGGTCGCCTGGCCGAGCGCGTGCCTCTGAAAGGTTGTGATGCCCGCCTGCGCGCGGGCAAGCTACCGGACATGAACGCCTCCGCCTTTCCCCGTGTGTCCCCCGGCCCGCGCGGCAAGGCAGAGGGCATGAGGGTCATCGGGTTGTGAAGGAGGGCTCGATACACCGGGGGGTGCGAAACCGGGAAAAACCGGGCTATTCCCCAGTATGTTCGATGGAGTTTTCGGACGTGGGTGGGGGCGCGGGCGCGGGCTGGCGCGTGGAGATGGCGATCTGGAGGAGGAGGGCCGCGCCGGCGGCGATGAGGCCGATGTGCACCCAGGTGAGGAAGGCCGTGCCGGTCATGCGCCGGTTGATGAAGCGGCCGAGAAGGATCGCGGCGAGCGCGATGGGAAGGGAGATGAGGTAGGTGCGCGTGACTTCGGCTGTCCAGAGGCCGGAGGCCCAGTAGCCGGCCATGCCGAGCATGCTGGCGGGGAGGAAGTAGCCCTGGAGGGTGGCTCGGAACTGCTGCGGCGACCAGCGGCGCAGGGTTCCGTAGATGACGAGCGGCGGGCCGTTCATGCCGTACGCGCCGCCGAGGACGCCGGCGGCGAAGCCGAATGGATAGGCGAGTGCGTCGCGCGAGAGTTCGGCCGGACGCGGGCGCGCGAGCGACCAGGCGGAGAAGGCGATGATGATCGCGCCGAGGATGCCCTTGACGATCGGCTCCGGCGCCGCGATGAGGAGGAGAAGGCCGGCCGGGATGCCGAGGAGGGTTGCGGCGAGGAGACGCCAGGCGCTGCGGAAGTGGATGTCGCGCCAGTCCTGCGCAACGACGACGGCCGCGACGGTAATGGAGAGAAGAACGGCGAGCGGCGCGGCGACCTCGACGGGCATGATGAGGGCAAGCAGGGGGACGGCAATGAGCGCCTCGCCGAAGCCGAAGGCGGAGCGGATGGTGGTGGCGAGGAGGATAATGGTGAGGATGGGGAGGAGCGTGGGGTCCATGCGGATGCCGTTGCGATGATCACGATGGATGGGCGAGACTGAGCGCCATGCGAAGCGACTCGTCGGAGCTTACCAGGGTTCAACTCCAACCTTTGAGACTAGACCAACTGAGTGCGGTCGCCCTTTCTTTTAGAGGGTGCCACGGCTCGCCGCTGCTTTGAGCGGCGCAGCCGTGCGGCGCGATTTGGGTGTGGTGTTTGAAAAATGACTTCGGTCAGTTTTCCTGGACTGCACTGCTGCGCCACGGAGTACCGCGGCGAGCAGTGGCACCCGGCTGCTTTGAGCGGCGCAGCCGTGCGGCGCGGCTTGGGCGCGGCGTTTAGAGAGTGACTTTGGTCGGTTTTCCTGGACTGCACTGCTGCGCCGCGGAGTACCGCGGCGAGCAGTGGCACCCGGCTGCTTTGAGCGGCGCAGCCGTGCGGCGCGATTTGGGTGTGGTGTTTGAAAAATGACTTCGGTCAGTTTTCCTGGACTGCACTGCTGCGCCACGGAGTACCGCGGCGAGCAGTGGCACCCGGC
>CAYWRO010000030.1:24480-42368 GCA_964460345.1 uncultured Phycisphaeraceae bacterium
TTTAGAGAGTGACTTTGGTCAGTTTTTCCTGGACTGCACTGCTGCGCCGCGGAGTACCGCGGCGAGCAGTGGCACCCGGCGGCTTGGAGCGGTGTAGCCGTGCGGCGCGGCTTGGGTGCGGCGTTTAGAGAGTGACTTTGGTCAGTTTTTCCTGGACTGCACTGCTGCGCCGCGGAGTACCGCGGCGAGCAGTGGCACCCGGCGGGGTCAACGCGCAGCAAAACGGGCCCGCCGAAGGGCGAGCCCGCTTGATTGAGGGTAAGTGGAGCCGGAGGGATTCGAACCCTCGTGCCGAAGCAGTCAACGCAAGGCCTCTACGCGTGTGTTCGATGATTTGATCTCGACCTCAGAACCGCCATCGACAGCGTTTCATCGGCCCAGTCTCCG
The DNA here is from genome assembly GCA_964460345.1 of uncultured Phycisphaeraceae bacterium. Lineage (GTDB taxonomy): Bacteria > Planctomycetota > Phycisphaerae > Phycisphaerales > UBA1924 > CAYWRO01. The sequence goes on from CAYWRO010000030.1 coordinate 24,868, forward strand.
GTGTTTCTCACTTGTGCAGCCCGGCGACGCCGCTGCCCAAGCCAGTCCGATGTCTTCGGCCCGTCCACTATCGGACGTCGCAGACGAGCCGTGGCGCCTGATATCAGGCGGCCATTGCCAACTGAGGAGTGGCAGTTATTGTGGTGCATGCTTTTTACGAGGACCGCATGCTCCTCGACGCGCCACCCTGCGCCTTCCCTGCCCGGTCGATTACCGGATCGGCCCCAGATGTCAAAGAAGTCAAACCGCTCGTGATAATACGCCTGGGAAGGCCCAAGCGTTCATTTCGCCTCTGCGGGCGGGTGTTGCACCGCGGCATCGCGGACGCGTGCGGGCAACGTGTCACGCCCGGGGCGCGCGGGCGCATCGGGGAGTTTCTTCCAGGGCGCACCGAGCGGAAACGGCCGCCCGGTGGCCTGACGGCCGCTGGCTGATTCTCCCTGGCTGGTCACTTCAACATGCGACATAGCGCACCTCCGATCTGACACATGGACTTGCAATCCTCGTGCCCGGGTGGTCCCCTCTCCCACCTGCCCCTCTCCCGCGCCGGGCAGTGGAATCATGCGCGAGGAGCCCTCCAAAGCAAGTAGGCACTAGCTTCCAAAACCGTGCCGCGGACGGGCCGGAGCGGCCACCAAACGGATACCCTCCAGACATGAAGATTGCTGTGATCATCCCTGCTGCCGGTTCAGGAAGCCGTTTTCGGTCTGATGCTCCGGAGGGTTCTTCGGATGCCGCGGCCGGGTTTTCCGGACGGTCAAAGCTGGATGAGGATCTGGGCGGGCGTCCGGTTCTGCAGCGGGCGGTGGAGCTTTTCAATAAGCGTGACGAGGTGGGCGCCATCGTGGTCGCGGGGCCGGCCGATGATGCGGCGTTTGCCGAGTTCAAGCTCCGGCACGGGGACAAGCTCGGGCTGCTTGGCGTGACGCTGTGCCAGGGGGGGAAGACGCACCGGTACGAGACCGTGGCGAACGCTTTGAAAGTGGTGTTCGAGCGGGCGGGAGACTCGACGCACGTGGCGGTGCACGATGCCGCGCGGCCGTGCACGCCGCCGGAGTTGATTGATCGGCTGTTTACGGCGGCGCAGAATCACGCGGCGGTGATTCCGGCGATTGATGCGCCGGACACGATCAAGCGCGTGGAGGCGGCGGCGGTGGATGCTGCGCCGGCGGATCCGCTGGATGCGATTCTGGGGGGCGCGGGCAAGCCGGACCTTGCGGCGCGGCCGGTGAAGGAGACGTTGGACCGGACGAACCTGGTGCTGGTGCAGACGCCGCAGGTCTTTCGGCTGGATGTGCTGAAGCGCGCGTACGAGCAGGCGGATTTGAGCAGCACGGATGATGCGCAGCTCGTGGAGCGGCTGGGGGAGACGGTGGTGGCGGTGCGGGGGGATGCGCGGAACATCAAGATCACACGGAGCGCGGATCTGCCGCTGGCTCGGGCGATTCTCGGCGTGGGGGGGGTGAGTGAGCGGGCGGTGCATAAGAGGTTTTAGAGAATAGAGAATAGAGAATAGAGAAGAGAGAAGAGAGAAGAGAGAGAGAAGAGGGTTTCCCAGGGCGTTGAATTGAAGCGCGCCTTTGGCTGCGGAGGGTGGGGGTGGATTGGTTTTTGCGCTCTGCACGGGTGTGCCGCTCAAGGCAGCGGCGACCCGTGACACCCTTGGTTGGGGGCGCGCTTTGGGGAGTTGGGGTGGTAGGGAGCGTGGGGTTGGTTGCCGCTCGCTTACAGTCGCGGCTCTGGTGTGCTCTGGCGTTTGTGGCTTTTTTACGGTCGGGGGTCTGATGGGGCTGGCGGGAGGAGGGTGCGGATCAGGGCGGCGTGGCGGGCGGTGGCGCCTCGCTGGGCGAGGATGACGCCGCGGCCGCGGTCGGCGATGGCGTGGCGTTCTTCGGGGTCGTTGATGAGGCGTGCAAGCGTTTCGGCGAGTGCGCCTGCGCCGAGTTGGAGGATGCCGCGGGCCTCGAGGAGGGGAGCCATGGAGGAGTCGAAGTCGCTCATGCACGGTCCGCAGAGGACGGGCTTGCCGAGGGCGACGGGTTCGATGGGGTCGGAGCCGTAGAGCGCGCCGAAGCTGCGGCCGATGACGACGACGTCGGCGAGGGCGTAGGCGGCGCGGAGTTCGCCGATGGTGTCGAGGAGGAAGCGGTCCGTGCCGGGGGCCGCGCGCGTGCCGCTGGAGCGGCGGATACAGCGGCCTTCGCCGCCCATGGCGAGGAAAGCTTCCTCGAAGCGCTCCGGCCTGCGCGGGGCGCAGAGAAGCTGCACGCCTTCGGGGCACGCGGCGTGGAGGAGGGCCTCTTCGGCGGGGTAGGGGAGGTCAGGCAGGGCGGTGTCGCGCTTGTGGCCGTGGGCGACGAACGCGCAGCCGGCGCGACTGTACATCGTTCCGTAGGGGCGGTCCTCGCGCGGGGGCTTGTCGGGAAGGGGGCCGGTGGAGCCGGCGACGATAAGCGGGCGGTTGCGGTCGATGCCGAGTGCCGCGGCGAGCTCGGAGGCTCCGTCGACTTCGTCTTCGATGCGGGCGGCGTCCCATTTCATGGAGCCGGTGACGAGGACGCGGTCGGCGGGGACGCCCATGGCTTCGAAGCGGCGGGCGTAGGTTTCGTCCTGGACCGCGGCGAAGGTGAGGCGGGAGAAGGTCGACCTGAGCAGGGGACGGGCGCGCTGGTAGCCGCGGAAGGAGCGGGCGCTGAGGCGGCCATTCACGACGCCGACGGGGATATTGCGGCGCTGACACTCGCGGATGAAGTTGGGCCAGAGCTCAAGTTCGACGAGCGCGACGGCGTCGGGGCGGACGGCGTTCAGGAAGCGGCGCACGCTGCTGGAGAAGTCGAGCGGGTAGCGCACGACGTGCATGTGCGGGGAGCCTTCGAAGAGGGAGCGTGCTCGGGCGACGCCGGTGTCGGTGCCGGCGGAGACGACGACGTCGAGCGCGCTGCCGGCCGAGTCTGCGGCAGCGCCGCCGTCGCCGCAGACGAGCATGGGGGCGAGCCCGCGGAGGGCGTTGACCTCGCCGACGCTGACGGCGTGAAGGAGGATGCGCTTGCGGTTGTCGGCGGGGGGCGGGAGGGGCGGGATGTGGCCGAAGCGCTGGCGCCAGTCGCCGCGGGCTTTGCGCGCCCAGATGGGAGAGAGGACGACCGCGCCGCAGGCGTAGAGGAGATCGAGAAGGTTCATGGCGATCCGGCGGCGGCGGGGGTGAATGATGCGCAGCGCCCCCTTGCCGTCGTCCGTGCCGGCCGCTGTCGTCGCTGAAGTGGGCAGGGCGGGACTCGAACCCGCGACCCCTCGCATGTAACGCGAGTGCTCTGGCCAGCTGAGCTACCCGCCCGGGGGTGGATGGTAGGGGCGGTGCGGCGTGGTGGGTGGCGATTGTGGGTTCGCGGTGCGGGGTGGGGGGCGGTGTGCGTGCGCTTTGAGTTGTGTGTTGGCGAAGGGTGGCGGCTGGAGGGTGCGTGCTGGTCTGCCGCTCCCTTACGGTCGCGGCTCAGATGGTCGCGGGTCTGGCGCTCGCGGCGAGTGGCTGGCGCGGCTTTGGGGTGGCTGGTACCATGGCGGAGACGGGAGGAGCCGCCGATGACGATGATGCAGACGGTGTTTGTACTGGTCCTTCTGGCCGCCCTCGTGCTGGGAGGGTGCACGGCGACGACAGCGGTGGATCCGCATCCGCCGGAGCGGGCGGTGTGGGCGATTGCGATTCATGCGGGGGCTGGGTCGCCGGATCGCAATGCGCCGCCGGAGCAGATCGAGGCGTACCGGGAGTCGCTGCGGGCGGCGCTGCGGATCGGCGTGGATGAACTTGCCGATGGGGGGACGTCGCTCGATGCGGTGGAGAAGGTGGTGCGCTTCCTGGAGGATGATCCGCTGTTCAACGCGGGTCGCGGCGCGGTCTTCACCGCGGAGGGGACGCACGAACTGGATGCGTCGATCATGGAGGGGCGCACGCTGGGGTGCGGCGCGGTGACGGGCGTACGCACGGTGAAGAACCCCGTGACGCTGGCGCGGCTGGTAATGGAAGAGTCGCGGCACGTCTTCTTCGCGGGGGATGGGGCGGAGAAGTTCGCGGATGAAGTGGGCGTGGAGCGCGTGGATCCATCGTACTTCAGCACGCCGGCGCGGCACGAGGCGCTGCAGCGGGTGCTGGAGGAGCGGAAGAAGAAGCAGAGCAAGGCGGCCGGGGGCGAGGATGTGTATCGGGGGACGGTGGGGGCGGTGGCGCTGGATTCTCAGGGGAACCTGGCCGCCGCGACGAGCACGGGGGGGCTGACGGGCAAGCAGTTCGGGCGGATCGGCGACAGCCCGATCATCGGGGCGGGGACGTATGCGAACAACAAGTCGGCGGCGGTGTCGTGCACGGGCGTCGGGGAGGAGTTCATCCGGCACACGGTGGCGCGCGACATCGCCGCGTTGATCGAGTATCGCAACCTGCCGGCGGAGCGCGCGGCCAGGCACGTGGTTTTCGACAAGCTCGCGCCCGGAGATGGCGGCGTGATCGTGGTGAGCCATCGCGGCGAGATCGCGATGGTGTTTTCCACGGACGGCATGTTCCGCGGCAGCGCGGATTCGAGCGGGCGTTTTCGCGTGGCGATCTGGGAGGACTGATGGGTGACGAGCGCAGCGTGATGGCGGGCGGGGAGGCGGCGCGCGCAGGCTGGGTGGGTCGCCTGCTTGCCCTGGTCGTCTGCTGTGCGGGTGTGGTCTTTTCCGGCTGCGCCGGGCCGCGGGAGCTAAAGCGGGGCGGTGTGGTCGAGCCGGCGGCGGCCGGGTGGTCGGGGCGGCTGTTGATCATCGGGGGCGGTCTGCGGAACGACAACGTGGAGGTGTGGCGGGTGTTTGCGGATGCCGCGGGCGCAGCGCCGCGGATTGGCGTCATTCCGACGGCCAGCGGCCTTCCCGAGGCGGGGGCGACGACGGCGACGGACATCCGCACGCACCTGCCGCGGGCGATGATCGATGTGATTGACATTCGCGAGGAAAGTGCGCACCTGGCGCACGATGCGGAGGTGGTCGAGCGCATTCGGGCGTGCAACGTGCTGTGGTTTACCGGGGGCGATCAGTCGCGGATCACGGCGGTGTTCCGGCCGGAGGGGAGTGAGACGCCGGCGTACGCGGCGGTGCGCGAAGTGCTGCAGCGCGGCGGGGTGATCGCGGGCACGAGCGCGGGGGCGGCGATGATGAGCGACCCGATGATCACGGGCGGGCGCGGGGAGTCAGCGCTGCGGGCGGCGCTGGGGCTGGGGGTGGGAGAAGGTGGTGGAGGAGAGGAGGGGCCGGCTGGAAGCCGGCGGTCCGCGCCGGGGATCGGGCCGGGGATGGGGTTGTTTCCGTACGGGCTGACGGATCAGCATTTTCTGCGGCGGGCGCGGCTCGGGCGGTTGATCGTGGCGATGCACGGAACGGGGCAGATGCGCGGCTACGGCATCGCGGACAACCGCGCGATCCTGGTCGACCTGGGAAGTCATTCGATCCGGCCGATCGGAGAAGATGCGCTGGTGCTGGTGGATTTATCCCGCGCGACCTTCACGGGAGACGCCATGCTCGATGTGCGGCTGTCGCTGCTGTCAACGGGTGATCGCGTTGACGGAAGAACGGGAATGGTCCTGCGCGCGGTGGAGGCCGGTCCGCCGCGGGAGATGCTGCCGCGGGAGGCCTTCGCGGACCCCTTCGGGCCGGACGCCGTGAAGCACGCGATGCACGCGGCGATGGCTCTGCCGGGAGAGGCGGTGACGCTGACGGATGAAGAGGAAGCGATCACATTCACGTTCACGGCGCGCGGGGGATTGGAGCCGGTGCGGCTGGATGTGATTGGAGCGGCAGTCGGAGGGCGGGGCGGCGACTGAAGAGGTGAGGTTGGCGTTACGCGGCGGCGGGGTGATGAGTCGCGTGGGTTGGTGCGTGGTGTTCGCTTGAACGCAGAGAACGCCGAGTGCTCGCAGAGAGCGCGGGGAGGGTAACGCGAAGCAGTCGAAGGACGCGATGGTCTCGAAGGAACTGCAGAAATTGTGGGCGGAGCACCTTGCCGCGTCCGTTCCATCGGGACTTCCGGACGAGATCGATGGTGAAGATCTCTTGCTTGCAGTCTTCGCGGGCTGCATCGCCGTCGCGAAGGTCGTTGGAGATCGTGAGCACTATGCCGCGTCCGGCGTGCGCTGGTGGCAACTTCGCCGGCGGTGGATGTACGCGCGGCACACGCCGCGCATTCTGCGGAACACATCGGAACTCTTTGCGAAGACGAGCAATCTCGACCCGGAGAGCCGCGTCTACCTGGGCCGTCTGAAGCGCCTTGCCGACCTCGCGCTCGCCGAGCGCGGCGGATAACATCGAAAGCACGCACAACGGAGCCGCGCCCGTCAGGAAGCGGGGCCGCGCGGGAGACAAGCGACGTTTGTTGGAACGCAGAGAGCGCGGAGGTCTCGCAGAGGGCGCGGAGAAGATGGCAAGAACAGTTCCGATGATGGCGCACAGGAGGCCTTGGTGCTGAATGAGTACGCAGAAGCGGTGCGAGTGCGCCTCGTGGCGATCTTCCCCGAGTTCGCGGATTACATTGGCGAGGAAGACGGCCATCTTGTCGTCCGGTTTCCATCGGGCGACCCGGAGTATCCGCTTTGCGTGTATGCATACGAAGACCAGATTACCGTCGGCTTTGACCATTGGCACATGCACTTGCGACGCCTCGAGGAGGACGAGGGGGCTGAACTTCGCAGTGCGGCGGCGCTGATTCGTGCAATCCGGGAGGAGCGAGAACTGGTCGTCGTCAAGCACGCCGGCGAGCGGTGGGTCGGCTCACACCTGGCCTCGTCGCCTGATGAGGTACGGCTTGAGCGCGGCGAGACGGCGACGGTGCGCGCCTTCTCGGGGCTGGTGGCGACCTTGGGGCCGGCGGAGGTGCGAACCGGACCGCGTGAGGCGCTCGATCCGGACGTGCATTTTCCTCTGCTGCCGCTCAAGGATGTGCCCGGCGTCTGGACGGGCCTGGCGGAGGTCACGCACGGGCAGAGAGCCGATGCGCTCGACCCCGACTGCCTCGGCGCATTCGTGCGCATGTTCGCGCCGGCCGAGTCGCCGTACGCGTTCATCGAACAGGTGCGGGAGTTCTTCGAGGTATTCGGCGCTGCGCTGGTCGAGGTGACCGATGTGGAGCCGTACGGCGAACTCCTTGCGCGCGAGGAGACGGATCAGGAGCACGCCGAGCTCGCGCTGGAAGCGAAGCAGCACAACGCCGTTCGATTCGGCACCTTTTACTGCTTCTCATCCGATGAAGAGGAGTGAGGAAGAGTCTCACGCAGAGGCGCAGGGCTCGCGGAGATGGGAGAGGGTAACGCGAAGGGTTCGAAGGGCGCGATGGTCTCGAAGAGGGGATGGCATGTTGAACGAATATTCGCAGCAGGTCCGCGACAGGCTTCTGGCCATCTTCCCCGAGTTCGCCGAATATGCGACGGAGAAGGACGATTATCTCGTGATCCGCTATCCATCCCCCGATCCCGAGCACGCGCTTGGCGTCTTCAGCGACAACGATGAGATTCCGGTCGTTCTCGACGCCTGGCACACGCACACGTGGGAAGACGGGCTCGACGCGCAGATCGCGGAGGCCGCCGAGACCATCCGGGGGATCATCGAAGGTCGCGATCTGGTCGTCGTCACGCACAAGGACGGCAAGTGGGCCGGCTCCGGCCTGGCCTCGACAGTCGACGAGGTCGAACTGGAACCGGGGATGACCGCCACCGTGCGCGCGTGGTCCGGCCTCATCGCACGACTGCCCTGAAATCCCTCTGCGATCCCTGCGCCTCTGCGTGAAACTCCCCCCTTCGCGTCCTTCGTCCCTTCGCATTCTTCGCGTTACATCCCTACGCCGCGCGCGAGCGCTCCCTTTCCGCCTGCGCTGCGCCCGTTCCGAACTGCACCGATGCCTGCGCGGGGTTGGTGCTGCGGCGATTGCCGCGGCGGCCGTAGATGCGGTAGCTGATGTGGCGGGCGCCGCTCGGGACGGCGCTGTCGAGCCAGTGTTTGCCGCGGATCGTGTCGATCGGCGCCCACGGGCCGCCGTCGATCGAGCGTTCGATCTGGAACCACTGGCTGCGCGCGATCGTGCCCTGCCAGGTGAGCGCGATCGAGCCGTCCGCGTTCGGTTCGGCGCGGGCGTTTGTCGGGCTTGAGGGCGCGGGCGTGGGGGAGGCCGGGGCGATGGGGGAGACTTTCGCGACGTCGTACAGGTCCCTATCGCCGGTCATCTCGGCGTGCGCGCGGATTGTCGCGGTCGCGGCCCCGCCGATGGCGCGCAGCGCGCGGCCCGCGGCGTTGGCCGCTTCCGTTGCGGTCTTGGCGAGCAGGCGCAGGCGCTCGGCCTCGGCGATCTTCGTTTCCGCATCGAGCGCTGCGGCGCGCACCTGCTGGGCCGCCTCGGGCGAAAGCCCGAGCAACTCGGCGTTGGCGATCCAGTCGCCCGCGCGGGCGACGTAAAAGCTGACGAGGGCGTTGCGTGAACTGGGGATGGTGGTGTCGGCCATGGTGTTGCTCCGCTCTGCGGTTGTGTGACCATGGCTCTATCGGCTCGGGGCGGGCGGCAGTTGAGCCGGCGGCTGCTGAAATGGGTCTGATGGGTCCTATGGGTCCTATAACGGGCCTTTTCAGGAGTAAAAAAGACGGTTTTCGGAGCGCACATGGCCCTTTTGAGAGCGCGCCTGGCCGTTTCCGGAGCGCGCATGGCCGTTTCAGGGCTGCGCATGGTCATTGCCGCCGCGCACAGCGCCGTTTCTGCGCGGCCAACGGCCCTTTCAGCAGCGTCAAGCGTCATGTCCGCCGCGCGCATGGCTGTTTCTGCGCCGCGAATGCCCCTTTGCGAACCGCAAACAGCAGTCCTCACGCCGCAGAGCCCCGCGCGCGACATCGAAAGAGCCGACCGAGCGCCGACCACCCCCGCACGCGCCAGGCGCACGACGCCTCACGAGCCAGCGAAGCCGCCGCCACATCCGCGCACCGAACGCCACCAACGCCAGAGCGCGCCAAAAGCGGGGGTGCGGGGGCTGCAAGCCCCTGCAGCGCAAACAAGAGATTTGCGAACGGTGATGACGACCATGCGCGAAAAGGCGCCGGGAGGGAACCGTCTGCACGATGATCCTGTGATGGCGGCGCGCTCAAGAAGAGTTTCGACGCAGGGGAGGGGGAAGACCCCCTCCCCCGCACCCCCACCCCTCAAACACGCTGGAGTGCACCGCAGCGCGCCAACAAGGCGGCGACCCCTGCATGGAAACCCTCCGCCGCGGCCAGCAGCAGCACGCGCGGCCAACTCACCGCAGCGTCGTACGCCTCGTACACTCGCCCGTGAGTTTCGACGTCTTCCTCCAACGCTTCTCAGCCGGCGAACCGGCCGAGGCACACCGGCAGCCAGTCCTTGAGATCCTCAGGGCGGCGAACCACCGCACTGCGGGCGATGTCGGCTGGTACATCGTCTGCTTCACGGACGGCACGGATGTGGAGTTGTCCGCAACCGAGCTTGAAACAGAAGCACCATTCACCGGCTGTGCCTTTCACATTCGCGCTTTCGGCGATGAGATGGCGAAGTTCATCTACGATGTCGCCAGGGCAGGCGACATGGTGATTATCCCTGCGATGGATGGCGCTCCTGTCGCGCTCCTCTCGGCGGCACAGGCGGAGCACCTCCCGGAGGAGATCCGCGAGTCATTCCACCCCGTCCTCATTGAGTCCGCCACTGAACTGGCAATCCTCCTCCGCGGCGGCGTAGCCGACTGGTCAAGCTACCGAGACCAGGTCGTTCGCCGAGAAGACGAGCGCCCCACACGTCAGTGACTCTTGGGGGTCCGGCAACAGCGGGGGTGCGGGGGCTGCAAGCCCCTGCAGCGCAGATCGTCCGCTCTCAAAGTCGCGGTTACGTCTTGGCTTCACCACTCCTGGCTTGATAGCATCTCCAGAGCGCGGAGGATCGACGCATGCGCACGGCATTCCCTTCGTTGTTGGCGGCTAGTGTTGTCCTGCTGCTGCCGCTCGGATGCGAGCACGCTTCAGAACGTGATGTCGCCGCCGCACAGGCGGACGATCGCGCGGCTGATGGCAAGGCCCGGGCCGCGACGGCCGATGCCCCGATCGTTGTCGTGCTCTTTGACGCCGGCAGGCCTGCCGATCCAGAATCCAGAAGCTCCGGCATTCGACTCGCCGTGTGGGAGGATGGAACGGTCCTGGTCGCTTCGGATCCGCTTCACCCGGACCGCGAGATGCGAGTTGGCCGGCTCGGGCCGGACGAACTGACTTCCGCCTTGAGTGATCTCGATCGGGCGGGGTTCTTCACACGCCCTGAAACGTTCCTGGTGGCGCCCGACTCGTCTTTCGTTCGCGTCACTGCAAGGTCGGCCGCCACGACGCGAACGCACGCCCTCGATACGTACTACCAGTCTCAGATTGACTGGTGGCCCGCGGTCATCGCCGCGCTTGAACGCTTGCGACCTGCCGAGGTGCGGCCCGTTGAGGCCGCGGCGACCGACGGTGCGTTCCGCGGGTACGTTCTCGCCGAGTGGTGGAGGACGCCGTGGGCTCGATAGGGAGCTGGAGGCGCGACTCGTTCGCGCGATGATCCTGTGATGGCGGTGCGCTCAACAAGAGTTTCGGCGCAGGGGAGGGGGAAGACCCCCTCCCCCGCACCCCCACCCCCTTCGCCTGGCACATGCTCATCCGGTGGCGATCGTGTCGCGGAGGTTCACCAGCGACCGCCCGTATGATCAGGCCGTGAGGCCGGGCGAACGTGAAATTATGGGGGGGCTGCTCATTGCCGTTGGCGGCTTCTTCCTTCTGTGCAACCTCGTGATCATCGTGCGATGGGTGCTCTTCAAGGAGCGGGCCTCGCTCGGCCCCATCGTGGGTGGTGTGGCGCTCGCACTGGGGTTGCTGCTGTCGCCGCTGCTCCCGCCGCAGTGGCGCTGGCCCGCTGCGATCGCCGCGCTGGTCGTGGACATCACCATTCCGATGCTGCTGTTTGTCGTCGTGGTCTCGGCGATTCCACCGTTGCGACGACGATGGCTCGAGCGGGAGGCCGAAGACCCCGCCTCACCCGAACGCGCCAGTGACGACCAGCACGATCGCCCGCAGCATTAGTGTGAGCGCGATGACGATTGCCAGCAGCGCTGCGCGGAGCACCGAAGCCCCCGCGCACCACGCGAGCAGCCCCGTGAGCGCGAGCAGGTATACGCCGAGGGAGACGGCGATCTCCGCGGGGGCGTCCATCTCCGGCAGCAGGTACACGACGCCGCGGCGGATCGCGACCGCGAGGATGAGAATCCCCAGCGCCGAGAAGAAGCCGAAGCTCTCGAGCCGGTCATCGGCCGGATCGCGCACAGCGCGCTGCGCCTCCGACAGCCCGAAGCGCTGCACGAGCGCTGAGGCGAGCCAACCGGCGCCGACGAGGAACGCGATGGCAATGGCGATGTCCATCTCGGCGGGAAGGATACGCCCTGGAATGCCATCCGTGGTGCAAGCCTGCTTCACTCGGCGGGCGGGTAGATCGTGATCTCGAGCGCTGCGCCCGTGGTGGCGAGGCGTGCCAGTTGGTCCGGGGGAACCGTGAAGGAACTGGTCGCCATCTCCGGGCGCAGGCGGAGGCCGATGTCGATCGTGATCGCCTTGACGCCGGGGTGCGTGCAGAGTCGCTCGATGTCCGGGAGCACGCGCGCGAGGCCGGTGGGCAGATCCTGGTCGATGTCGTCGGCGAAGCGAATGTGATCGTGCCCGAAGAAGCGGCCCTTGCCCGGGAATGCGTGCTCGCCCTTGCGCGCGGTGCGCGTGGGCGTGATTTCCATGCCGCGGGCGAGGTCGGCGGGGTCGAAGTCGCCGTCGATGTGCACCGTGAGGCCGATGTAACCTTCGTCGTGGCCGCTCATGTCGGATGGTACCGCCCGCTCGTCCGGCGACGGCCCTTGCGCGTGACGGAGGCGGATGTGCGCGCAAAAGTGCCTTCGATGCAGGGGAGGCCGAAGACCCCCTCCCCCGCACCCCTACCCCGTCTTCGCGTCCTCCGCGCTCTTCGTCCGCTTCGAGTTACCACCTCTCTCCGCGTCCTCTGCGAATCCTCCGCGCTCTCTGCGTTGAATCTTCCTCGGCCCGAAACGTCCCCCGCGGGCCGGGCATCTCAGCGCCCGGGGTTATCATCCCATGATGGCGGAAAGCAGGATTCTCATGCATGAACGGGGCGAACCGCGGCGGGAGGGGGGCGCTGGTGATGGCGTGTGGGCGGCGAATCTGCTCGGGCTGGATTATGAGAAGGAAGCGGCGCGGCTGGGTTCGCCGGTTGTGCCGATCGTGGATGTGCATGCGCACATCAACGGGGTGAGGGCGGCGGAGATCTATGCCCGCGTGCGCGAGTTGTATGGCGTCGCGAAGACGTACTCGATGACACAGATCGGGGAGGCGGCGGCGGTGAAGCGCGCGCTGGATGAGGCGAGCGGGACCGATGGGGGATGGGGGGGGTTCATCGCGATCCCGACGTACATGCACGAGGACCGCCGCTGGGCGATGACGGAGGGGTTTCTCGAGAACATCCGGCGGTTTCACGGGGAGTTCGGGTCGCGGATCGTGAAGTTCTGGGCCGCGCCGCGGCAGCGGGATGTGCTGGAGGAGGCGGGCGCGGAGATGGGCGACGTCGCCGCGTTGGACAGTCCGTGGAAGATGAAGGCCGCGGAGCTGGCGGCGTCGCTCGGCATGATGTTCATGGTGCACATCGCGGATCCGGATACGTGGTTCGCGACGAAGTACGCGGATGCGGCGCGGTACGGGACGAAGCGCGAGCAGTACGCGCCGCTGGAGCGCATGCTGGAGCGGTTCAGCGGCGCGACGGGTGCGGATGACGGGGGGAGAGGTGGGTGGATCGCGGCGCACATGGGGGGGTGGCCGGAGGACCTCGATTTCCTCAGCGGGTTGCTGGAGCGGCATGCGAACCTGCGCCTGGATACATCGGCGACAAAGTGGATGGTGCGCGAGCTGAGCAGGCACCCGCGGCAGCGGATCGTGGACTTCCTCACGCGCTGGCGCGGGCGGATTCTCTTCGGCTCCGACATCGTGACGACGGATGAGCACCTCAAACCCGATGCGGAGTCGAGCCGCTTCGGGCTGGGAGCGGAGAACGAGCGGCAGGCGTTCGAGCTGTACGCCAGCCGCTACTGGGCCCTGCGCACGCTGTGGGAGACGGAGTACGACGGGCCTTCGCCGATCGCGGATCCGGACCTGGCGATGGTTGAGCCGGAGCGGTACACGCCGATGAGCTCACCGCAACTGCGCGGCAAGAAGGTGCCGGCGGATCTGCTGCGGGCGTTGTATGCGGAAGCGGCGGCGAATGTGGTGGGCTGAGACGCCCCTACGGCACGGTGATGGTTGCCGGTGTCGACGGCTGCCCTGCATCAAGCTGCGGTTCGGGCTCGCGCACTTCCGGGATGGAGGCGATCAGCATCTCCAGCCGAGCCGCCATCACGTCCGCCAGCGGTTCATCCAGGGCGGCGGTGAACTTTCCTGAAAGCTCCGCCGCGCCGATCGGGTCGACAAAGCCGCGCTCCGCGCGGATCAGCCGCAGCGTCCCCCCGCCCCCTCCGCCGACGCCGCGAGCGCCGCTCAGGCCCTCCATGTTGGTCGGATCGCCGAAGCCGCTGCCGCGCTTGATGGAGCCGGAGAGCGTCTCGCCCCCGGGCGTCCCGCCCGTGCCGAACCAGCCGCGGCCTGGATGGATGAACCCGCCCCCGCCGTAGAGCCCGACGAGCGCCGGCGGCGGCACGGGCCGCACCGGCGAGGCCGCGACGGTGCGACGGGGCGCATCGGCCGAAGCGCGGTCATTCCGCGGCCGCGCATCGCGAGCCGGCGGGGCCAGCACGAGCTGGCGGATCGTCGCGTTGCAGGCGGTGGCGTCAATCGGCGTCTTCCCGGCCCGCGGCAGGACGAACAGATGAATGTGAACGATCGTCGCGCCGCCATCTCCGGCGATGCCGTCGCGCCCGCCCGCCTGCCCGCCGCGGTCCGCCGCCCACTCGCGCAGGTCGATGTCCGGGTTGGCCAGGACCTCCATGGGGATGTCGGAGAGGTAGATGTCGGCGGTGTTGATGTCCTCGTAGCGGTAAACGGCCGTCGGCAGGGAGGGCGTGTAGGCCGCGCCGGTCGCCACGGAGCGAAGCGAGAGCGTCGCGCCCGGGCCGCCGCATCCGCCGAGACACACCGAGCCCAGCACCAGCAGGAGGATGGTGATGCGGAAGATCGCGGCTGAAGCGTTGGGGCGGGGCATGGGCGAGAACGGTAGGGCGCACTGGCCACGGCTTCGCGCCGGTTGCGGCCCGCCGCGGCGGGCGCGAGAAAAAGGCCCGGCGGGAGGTGTGTGGACCGCCGGGCCCTTTGAGCGAAGGTCGTCGAACTTCTCCGACGAAGAGGAAAGAAGTCGGAGCGCGGCCGCGTCTGGGTGTCGCCGGCCGCCACGAAGACCCTCGCCGTCGCCCGCCGCGGCTCGTGGAACCGAGGCGGGTGACCAAGCTCAGTGCCCCTCACGAGCGTTGGTGGGTGCGGGTGTGTGCTTGTGTTGGTCTATTGGGATTGTGGGCGCGTGTCGTGCAGGAAGGCTACGCGGAGAGCTGGAAAAGGTTTCAAGAAGTCGCCGACTTTTGAACAGTTGGTGGAGGTTGCCCGGCCGGCGCCGCGGCCATGTCGTGCGAAGTGGCGAATGCTGGCCCGTGGTGGCCTGGAACGGCCAGGCCGCAGCGCTCAGTGCTCGCCGCTCCCCGATGCGAAGGCCGCATCGACGGCCTTGGCGTGGGTGTCGCTCTCATTGGCAAGAGCCGTGCCAGGCACGCCGACGACCTCGCGCATGATCGAGACGAGCGTGCGGCCCCAGGCGTCCCAGTTCAGCGTCGACCGGGCCCGCTGCAGCGCACCGATGGAGAGCCGCCGGTACAGGTCCGGGTCATCGAGCAGGCGTTCGATGTACCCCACGTACACGCCGGGCCCCGCATCCAGGGGGACGACGAAGCCCGTCTGATTGTGCTGCACGACTGTCGGCAGCCCGCCGACGTCTGTGACGATGCTGGGACGGGCGTAGTGGGCCGACTCGCATGGCGCGATGCCGAATGCTTCCCCTAAAGAAGGGAGGAGCTGGATGTGGCTCTCGGCGAGCACCTGGCGGTGGCGGCGACGGTCTTCAGGGTCGGAGAGGGAGAGCCGACCGATGGAATCCGTGCACGCGGATCGCGCGGCCGTCTTCGTATGGGGACCGATGTACGAGAGCCGGGCCTTGATGCCGCGGCGGACGAGCGCCTCGGTCACGGCGATGCACAGATCGACGCGCTTTCGCTCGGGGTCGGCCGCGATGACGCAGAGACGCAGGTCGTTGCGGGTGGGCGGTTCGGCGGGGGCGCGGACTGTTTCCGACTCATCCGGCAGAACGTTTGCCCCCATTGGGGCCAGGTAGATTCGATCGCGGTCGTAGCCGTGGTAGTCGACGGCGGACTCGCGGGCTTCCTCGGTGGCGAAGACCAGGGCCGTCGTGCGCTTGAAGGCGTCGATCTCCATCAGGTCGCACGCTTCGCGATAGCCGCGGGGGGCGCGCATGTAGAGGGGGTAGGTGTCCAGGACGATGCGGGTCGTCGTGTCGTTATAAAAGATGATCGGTATCTGTGTCTCGAGCTTGTAGAGCGTGCGGCTGAGGGAGCAGGAGAACACTACATCCGGGGGGTCTGAGGCGTAAAGGTCGCGGAGGCGCTCACCGACAACCCGGCTCTGGGCCGCGGCGTGGGCCATCATGTCGTCGCGGGTCTTCTGGTATTGAAGGCGGCGGAGGAGGTCGCGCCCCTGGCGGACGGCGGCGGTGGCCTGCCGGCTGACGGGGGCGGGCAGGTACCGGCGGATCCCCCCGGCTTTGGTGGCCGCCTGGCCTGTCCATCGCGGCGTGATGGTGATGGGGGTCACGCGGGCGCCCGCGTTCCGGAGGCCGCCGGCCATGTGGTACGGCATGCCCGACATCGAGCGGGGGTCGTCGGCGTCCCCTTCGAAGATCATGGCCACATGGAGGGTGCGGGTGGCGGACCGACTAACCCCATTTTCGTTCATCCAGCTTTCCCCGTTTATCGCGGCTGAGAGTGTACCACCAGGTGTCAATGCGCCAAGCGGGCTCGCTTCGTGCCGGGTTGACTCCTATGGTTGCGGCCCTTCCCGCACCTCGCCCCGCGGCAGATTTCCCGGTTGTGCGGCGGTGGCGGAAGGGTCGTGACAACTCCGACCAGACCTGACCCGAACGGAACCCGACATGGCGACCACCGGAACCATCACCCAAGTCATCGGATCGACCTTTGATGCGCAGTTCCCCGAGGACCAGCTCCCGGCGATTTACAACGCCGTGACGGTGAAGGCGCAGACCGACATCGGCGAACTTGATCTGACCGGAGAGGTGCAGCAGCACCTCGGCGGCGGACGCGTTCGCGCCGTTGCGCTCGGTTCAACCGACGGTCTGACCCGCGGGATGAGCTGCATCGACACCGGCTCGCCGGTGACGGTGCCGGTCGGCGAGCGCGTGCTGGGGCGCGTCTTCAACCTGCTCGGCCAGCCGATCGACATGAAGCCGCCGGTGGAGGCGGAGCGCAAGCCGATTCACCGGGCTCCTCCCGAGTTCGGCCAGCTCAACCCGCAGACGGAAATTCTCGTGACGGGCATCAAGGTCATCGACCTGCTCTGCCCGTTCGTGCGAGGCGGCAAAATCGGCCTGTTCGGCGGCGCCGGCGTCGGCAAGACCGTCATCATTCAGGAGATGATCGCCCGCGTGGCCCGCGAGTTCGGCGGCTACAGCGTCTTCTGCGGCGTCGGCGAGCGTACCCGCGAAGGCAACGACCTCTGGCTGGAAATGCAGGAGGCCGAGTACACCGATGAGAACGGCCAGGTCGCCCACGTCATCGACAAGGTGGCGATGGTGTTCGGCCAGATGAACGAGCCCCCCGGCTCCCGTCTCCGCGTGGCCCTCTCCGGCCTGACCATGGCCGAGGAGTTCCGCGATTCTTCCGGCAAGGAAACGATGATTTTCGTCGACAACATCTTCCGCTTCACGCAGGCGGGCTCGGAAGTGTCGGCGCTGCTGGGCCGCATGCCCAGCGCCGTGGGATACCAGCCGACGCTCTCGACGGAGATGGGCCAGCTTCAGGAGCGCATCACCTCGACGGCCAAGGGCGCCATCACGTCGGTGCAGGCCATTTACGTGCCGGCCGACGACCTGACCGACCCCGCGCCGGCGACGGCCTTCGGCCACCTGGACGCGTTCGTCGTGCTCGCCCGCGGCATCGCCGAGAAGGGCATCTTCCCCGCGGTCGATCCGCTGGCCTCGACGTCGCGAATTCTGGACCCGGGCGTGCTGGGCGAGCGTCACTACGCGGTCTCCCGGCGCGTGCAGCAGATTCTGCAGCGCTACAAGGACCTGCAGGACATCATCGCGATTCTCGGTGTTGATGAACTGAGCGAAGAGGACAAGTTGATCGTGAGCCGCGCCC
>CAYWRO010000031.1:0-41469 GCA_964460345.1 uncultured Phycisphaeraceae bacterium
GGGGGCGGGGGCGGGGGCGGGGGGGGTCATGGCGACTCCTGGGGGTAATCCGAGTGGACACGAACGCGAGCGCTGCCGGGCTGTGACAGCATACCGCAAGCGGGGATGGGGTGGGAGGGAAGAGGGCGCGATTGTGCGGTCTGTGTCGGTGATGCGGGGCTCATCACCACCAGCGCTGTGCCGAGTCCCGCGCAGTGAGGACTCTGTACGGCCGGTGCGACGATTTACCGGACTGGTGCGATGCTTCGCCGTGCCGGTGCGACGCTCTGTCAGACCGGTGCGATGCTCAGACCGGTGCGATGCTCTGTCGCGCCGCTGCGATGCTCTGTCAGACCGGTGCGATGGAACGCCGCACCGGTGCTCCGCTCCTCGATTCGAGGACGGAAGCAATGTGTACGCCTAACAAGGGCCGGAATGGCCGCCCGATAAGGGGGAGCGGGCTGCGCGGCTCACGCCCCCTTCCCCGAAGATGGTGTTGCACGACGCTCCCGGGCTGCGGAGCCGGTCGGCGGAATCGCGATCCGATGTTCTACCCCCAACAAGGGGGAACAGAACCCACTGCAACACACCGAACGTGCACGTACCTGTATGAGGGTGCTGAGTGCTGTGTGCTGAGTTCTGCGTCGTGCCCGTTCTTCTCAGCACTCAGCACTCAGCACTGACGGGGGGAGCGAGGATGACAGCGATGAACGGCACGGTTGATCTGGCGACGGATCTGAGGTTCAAGGGCTCGCGCGAGGCCACGGTGGGGATCGAGCTGGAGCTGCCGATCCTCGACCGCGACACGGGGGACCTCGTGCCCGGCGCGCCGCGCCTGCTGGCCGCGTGCCAGGAGGAGGGCGTGAAGGGGATCGCGGCGGAGCTGATGCAGTCGATGATTGAGGTGAAGACGGATGTCTGCCCCACCGCGATGGAGGCCAAAAAGCAGCTTCGCGCGCGCCTGGGCAAGCTTCACAACATCGCCCGCTCGCTCGGCTACGACCTGGCGCTGTGGGGAACGCACCCCTTCGCGCGCCCGAGCATTCATTCCCTCACGCACGATGAGCGCATGGTCGGCGTCGAGCGGCGACTGGCGTGGATGATGTCGCAGCGCGTCACGTTCGGCCTGCACATCCACGTCGGCGTGCGCTCGGGGGATGAAGCGGTTGGGCTGATCAACATGCTGGTGCAGTATTTGCCGCACATGCTGGCGCTCTCCGCCAACAGCCCGTTCTGGCAGGGCGTCGACACTGGCATGGCCTCGACGCGCGCGGTCCTCTACAACCTCGTGCCGCGCTCCGGGATTCCCAGCCACTTCGAGAACTGGAAGGATTTGCGCGAGTACATCGAGATCATGCGCGAGGGCGGGCTCCTGCGGACGCACAAGGACCTCAAGTGGGAGATCCGGCCGCGGCCGGACTTCGGGACGATCGAGTTTCGCATCTGCGACACGCCCGACCGGCTCGGCGTCGTCGGCGGCCTGGCGGCGCTGGCCCGTTCGCTGGTGATCAGCACGCAGCGCCTGCTGGAAGATCGCCCGCAGTTGTGCCGCGGCGATGAGCGGCGGCAGTGGTTCGCCGTCGAGAACCGTTCGCTCGCCGCACGCTACGGGCCCGAGGCCGTCTACATCCGCACCGCCCGCGGCAAGCGCCGCTACCTCCGGCAGGAACTGGAAGACCTGATCGAACGGCTGGCCCCGGTGGCCAGGGAAGGAGGGGATGAAGGACTGCTCAATGAACTCATCAGCGTGCTTCGGGGGGAGACGGGCGCCGCCCGGCAGCGGCGCATCAAGCGCGACAGCGGCGACTGGTCCGCCCTGGTCAAGGACGCCGTGCAGCGGCTGGACGCCGCGCTCCGCCCGACCAAGCGGGCGGCGTAGCGGGTGTGGCGGCTCGGTTCTCCGAACCGCGATGGTCTCCGTGGTCTTTCCGGCTTCCGATCACGGCTCGGAGAGCCGTGCCACCGCTCGGAGAGCCGTGCCACCGGTTGGGGAGGATGATGTGTGAACTGCTGGGACTGTGCGGGGCGCTGCCGTTCTCGGCGGATGTGACGATGCGGGCCTTCGCGCGGCGCGATGAAAACAACGCCGACGGCTGGGGGCTCGCCTGGTACATGGATGAATCCATCGCGCTGGTCAAGGAGGCGACCGCCTGGAGCGCCAGCGGGCACGCGGCGTTCCTGCAGGAGTACGACCTGGTCCGCTCGCGCATCTTCCTGGCCCACGTGCGGCGCGCGACGGTCGGCCGCCGCGGCAGCCGGGCCAACGCCCACCCCTTTGAGCGTGAGATCGGCGGCCGGGCGTATGGCTTCGAGCACAATGGGACAGTCCGGGCGACCGAACTGAAGCTCGGGCGCTACTGGCCGATCGGGCAGACGGACTCCGAACGCGTCTTCTGCCACCTGGCGGACAAGATCCTCCAGCGCGGCCGGCACCTGGAGGAGGAGTCGGACTGGCAGTGGCTCGCCGGCGAACTGGCCCACCTCAACAATCTCGGCAAGCTCAACGCGCTGCTCTCCGACGGGCACCGGCTGTTTGCCTATCGCGACGCGGCGGGGTTCAAGGGGCTGTCGATGCGCGTGATGGGCTTTCACGATGAACAGACCCGGCGGCTGGATGACCCGGACATCGAGATCGACTTGAGCAGCGGCGATGAGAACCGGGTGTACGTCGTGGCGACGCGGCCGCTCACCCGATCCGGGTGGCGCGACGTGCGGCCGGGAGAGCTGCTGGTGATCGAGGCGGGAGAGTTGATCTGGTCGAACAAGCGGCAGATCACGGCGGTCGCGGCGGGGCGCCGGGAAGCGGCACTGGAAGAGGATTGAACCGGACCTGCGGTCGCGGGGGCCTATCATGAAGATTGGTTCGAGCCAGGCAACCGCAGTCTGCAAGGAGAAGCCATGAGCCGGTCTGCGCAGGAAAGCTTTGCGGGGCGGCGTGTGCTGCTGGCGGAGGACACGATGTTCGTCGCCGACGAAATCGAGCACATGCTGCGTGAGTTCGGTTTCGAAGTGGTGGGGCCCTTCCCGCGTCTCAAGCGGGTGCAGGAGGCGGCGACGTCGGAGCAGATTGACCTGGCGCTGCTGGACGTCAATCTCAATGAGGAAACGGTCTTTCCCGCGGCGGAGGAACTGCTCGCCCGCGGCGTGCCGTTCATCTTCCTGACCGGCTACGACGCCACGAGCATGCCGGAGGAGTTCCGGGAGTTTCCGCGACTGACCAAGCCGTTCGGCGAACAGGAGTTGCGGGCGATCATCGACGAGGTGCTCGGCAGCCATGCCGCCTCCGGGGGCGGGCCGCGGGGCTGACCGGACCGCACAGAACTCGCATCACTGTGGCGGGAAGTGATCGCTTTTCCCATTGAGGGTGCTGTTGTGCGCGTGCACAATGGCTTGTTCGGTAGGTTGCAGGCTTTGCCCGTCCGCCTGTGCGGATCGGCCATGCGGTGCCGGTGACCGCGGCGAGGCCATGCAGGCGGCCGGGCGGGTCGCCTGCTCCCGAAGCGCCGCACGCTGCCCGCAGAGCCAGACGCCGCCTTAGCCCGCGGCATCCGCGACGACCGGGCGTGCGGCCGCAGCGCCGGCCGGCGATCGAGAGATGGAGGAATCGTTCCATGCGTGTGAGTGCCTGCCCTGGAGCGCCCGATGGGTGAAGCGGCCCTGCCTGCGGCGAATGTGTTGTCGCCGACGTTCAGACGCCTGTCGTGCTTTGCGGCAGTGCTCGTGACGGTGGTGGGGGGGCTTGTCGCGGTCGGTTGGGTCTTCGACATTCCGGCGCTGCGGAGCTTTGTTCCCGCGCACGGGGCGGCGGTGAAGCCCAACGAGGCGGTTGGTTTCATCCTGAGCGGCGCCGCGCTGTGGCTCCTGCAGGCGGCGCGGCCGGGCCGGGTGCGCCGCGTGGCCGGCCTGGTGCTCGCCGGGGCAGTCGGGCTGCTCGGGGCCGCGACCCTCTTGCAGGATGTGCTGGACATCGATCTGCGGATCGATGAACTGTTGATCCTGGATGAGCCGTGGCCCGCCGAGACGGGGGCTCGCGGGCGGATGTCGCCCAACGCTTCGCTTGCAATGACGCTGGCCGGCCTTGCGATGTGCCTGCTGCCCACACGCGGGTGGCGCACGGGGTCGTTCCTGCAGATGCTGGCGACGGTGGTGCTCGGCGTGGGGCTGCTGGCGGTGCTCGGGTATCTCTACGACGTCGAGGGCCTGCACCGTCTGGAGTACGGCGTGACCGGGATCTCGCTCGCGACGGCCGGCGCCTTCATCGTGCTCGGACTTGGGATCCTGTGCGCGGCTCCCGATCGGGGCTGGATGACGGTCTTTGCGGGCATGACGGGCGGGGGGATCGTTGCCCGGCGTCTGCTGCCGGGCGTGGCGGTTGTGATCATCCTGCTGGGCTGGCTTCGGCTGGCGGGCGAGCTTAACGATCTTTTCGACGCGACGCTCGGGACGGCGATGTTCGTCCTGGCGACGGTCCTGCTCCTCGGCGGGCTGGTGTGGCAGACATCGGTGGCGCTGCACCGGAGCGACCTGAGACGCATGGCGGCGCAGCAGGATCTGCTGGAGCAGCGCGAGTGGCTGACGACGACGCTGTTGAGCATCGGCGATGCTGTGATCACGACGGACGCCCGCGGCCGGACCGTGCTGATGAACAACGTGGCGGAGGAGTTGACCGGCTGGACGCAGGATGAAGCCGAGGGCCAGCCGCTGTGGCAGATCTTCAGGATTGTCGAGGAAAAGACCGGCCGAACGGTGGAAGACCCGGTGCAGCAGGTGCTGCGCGGGGGGAACGTGGTCGGGCTGGCGAACTACTCCGCGCTGGTGCGCCGGGACGGGAAGCTCCTTCCTATTCAGGACAGCGCTGCGCCGATTCGTGCCGCTGACGGGGGCGTGGTGGGGGTGGTGCTCGTCTTCCGGGATGTGAGCCGGGAGCGCCGCGCGGAACAGGAACTGCGCGCCAGCGAAGCCGTGAAGGGCGCCATCATCGGTAACTCCCTGGACGGCATCATCACCATCGATGCAGACGGGAAGATCGTCGAGTTCAACCCGGCGGCGGAGGTGATGTTCGGCTACGGACGCGAGGAGGCGATCGGCAGGATGGTGGCGGACCTGATTGTCCCGCCAGGAGCGCGGGATCGTCACAGCCGCGGCGTGGCCCGCTATGTGGCCACGGGTGAGAGCGGCAACATGCTGGGGCGGCACGTGGAGGTGACAGCCCTGCGCGCCGACGGGACGGAGTTTCCCATCGAGCTGGCGGTGACGCCGATTCACACAAGCGGGGGGCGCCCGATGTTCGCCGGTCACGTGCGCGACATCACCGAGCGGAAGCGGATCCAGGCGGCGCTGGAGCAGCGCGCCAGTCAGCAGCGGGCGGTGGTGCGCCTGGGGCAGATGGCGCTGCGGGAGCGCGACCTGCAGAAGGTGCTGCAGCAGGCGACCTCGACCGTGGCGGCGACACTTGATGTGGAGTTCGCCAAGGTGCTCGAGATCACGCCCGCCGGGGATGAGATGGTGCTCCGCGCAGGCGTCGGCTTCGACGAATCGCTCATCGGGACCGCGAAGGTGCCGGCAGACCCGCAGAGCCAGGCGGGGTACACGCTCGCGCTGGACGCCCCGCTGGTGGTGGACGATCTGCGAACGGAACAGCGCTTCCGGGGAGCTCCGCTGCTCCGCGATCATCGGATCATCAGCGGGATGACCTGCGCAATCGTCGGACCCGGAGGAGGGCCATGGGGGGTGCTGGGGGCGCACAGCACGCGTCACCGTTCGTTTACGGAGGACGACATCAGCTTTCTCGGCGCGGTGGCGAACGTTCTTGCCAACGCGATCGAGCGTGATGAGGCGGAGGCCTCGCTGCGACGGAGCGAGCGGCTGTACCGCGGCATCGGCGAATCAATCAACTACGGCGTGTGGGTGTGCACGCCGGACGGACGGGCGATCTATTCGAGTCCATCGTTCCAGCAGATGACCGGCCTGACGCCGGAGAGCGCCGGTGACCTGGGGTGGTCGGCGGCGTTGCATCCCGATGACATCGAGGAGACGGTTCGGGCGTGGAAACAGACCGTTGCCCACGGTGATTTCTGGGAGCGGGAGCACCGCTATCGCGGAGTGGATGGGCAGTGGCACTACGTGCTGGCACGGGGGGTCCCGATCCACGACCATGATGGGAGAGTGATCTACTGGGCGGGCATTAACCTGGACATCGACAGCTTCAAGCGCACCGAGGAGGCGCTGCGGAGGAGCGAAGAGCGGTTCCGGGAGATCGCCGAGACGATTCGAGAGGTCTTCTACATCGTCGAGGACAACGTCATCACGTACGTCAGCTCGGCTTACGAGGTGGTGTGGGGCAGGGCTCGCGCCGAGTTGTACGGTGACCTGGGCGTCTTCCTTGACTCGGTAGTGGAAGAGGATCGCCAGCGCGTGCTCGAGTCGTGGCAGCAGCGCACGGCGGGCGAAGCGACGGAAGTGGAGTTCCGGATCACACGCGGCGACGGTGAGGAGCGGTGGATCCATGATCGCTCTTATCCGGTGGTGGATGCGAATGGTCGCGTGGTCCGCATTGTGGGCGTCGCCAACGATGTGACCGAGCGCCGACGCCACGAAGAGCAGATGCAGATCGTCATGGGAGAGTTGAATCACCGTGTCAAGAACACGCTCGCGGTCATCCAGTCCATCGCCATGCAGACGGCGCGGCGCGCGCCAAACCTGGAGGTCTTTCAGAGGAGCTTCCAGGATCGGCTCATGTCGATGGCCAACGCCCATTCGCTGCTGACCCGGACACACTGGGAAGGGGCCTCGCTGGCCGACATCGTGGCCAGCGAACTGGAGCCGCGCGTGGCCTCGGCGGAGCAGTACGCCGCGTCCGGGGGGCACATTCGTTTACGGCCGAAGGCGGCTTTGGCGCTGCACATGGTGGTGCATGAACTGGCCACGAACGCGGGGAAGTACGGGGCGCTCGCTTCTGACAAGGGGCGCGTGGATGTGACGTGGCGCGTGGAGCGGACCGGGCAGGAGCGTGAGGCGGTGTTGACCTGGAGAGAGCAGACGCCGGAGCCCATCGAGCCGCCGGCGGAGAGCGGCTATGGAACAAGGCTGATCGATCAGATGGTCGAGTATGAACTGGACGGGGAAGTGGAACGGGAGTATCGCCCGGACGGGCTGGAATGTCGCATCACGTTCCAGTTGTCGCCGCGTGATGTGACGGAAGGAGTTCGGCTGGATGGATCGCCAGGTGAGCCCGCCAGGCCCAGAGAGGACCGGCCCGCCAGGGCCGCGGCGGCGACGTCAAACGAGTGCTGCCGCGTGCTCGTCGTTGAGGACAACTCGATGCTGGCGATGACGCTGTGCGACGAGCTCGACGAGGCGGGCTTTTCGGTGGTTGGTCCGGCGGCCAGCCTCGCCCGCGGCATCGCGCTGTCGGAGCAGCATGACATTGACGCCGCGGTGCTGGATGTGGACCTGGACGGCACGGCGGTGTATCCGCTGGCGCGACAACTGCGCGAGCGGAACGTGCCATTTGTATTCGTGACCGGCTATGAGGTGTCCGATCTGCCTGCGGATCTGCGCGATCAGGCCATGCTGCGAAAGCCGGTCGAGGTTCAGCGTGTGCGCGCCTACCTGGAGCAGGAGCTGCGCCCGGTGTGAAGGAGCCGGGACGGCCTAGCATGTGACGCTGTTGCGTCGTCTCGGGGGAAGTGAATCCGGTGTGAGCGGCTGGTCGGTGGGAGGGGCTTGATGGCCGAGTGGAACAACGCGTCGAACGACAACGCGGTGGAACAGCTCGGCTTCATGTTCACCGTGGGGATCGAGTGCAGCAACCCGATTACCACGGGCGGTGTGCGCGTCGATCAGCTTGAGGCCACCGGGCATTATGAGCACTGGAAGAAGGACCTTGAACTGGTCTGCGATCTTGGCGCCAAGTACGTCCGCTATCACCTGCCGATCCATCGGGTGTCGCTCGGCCCCGGGAAGTATGACTGGTCCTTTGCGGATCAGGTTCTCGAGGAGATGCGCCGGTTGGAGCTCGTGCCGATCCTCGACCTGGTTCATTTCGGCCTGCCGGACTGGCTGGGAGACTTTCAGAATCCGGAGATGCCGGACCACATCGCCGAGTACGCGGCGGCAATCGCGGAGAGGTATCCGTGGATCTGGCTGTACACGCCGGTGAACGAAATTTACGTAACGGCTCAGTTTTCAGCGGCGTTCGGATGGTGGAATGAGCGGCTCAGCAGCGATGAGGCGTTCGTGAACAACCTGAAGCATTGCGTGCAGGCGGCGATCAAGAGCATGTACGTGATTCTTGAGCGCCGGCCCGAGGCGGTCTTCGTCTTTTCGGAGAGCACGGAGTACGTCCACCCGGGATCGCCCGATGCGGTGCCGATCGCTCACTTTCTCAACGAGCGTCGCTTCCTCTCCCTTGATCTGCTCTTCGGCTACGACGTGAGCGCGAAGGCGTACAAGTATCTGCTCCGCTCCGGCATGACTGAGGAAGAGTACAACTGGTTTCACTCGCACACGGACCTCAAGCGCCACTGCATTCTCGGGACGGACTACTACATCACGAATGAGCATGTTCTGCAACGTGACGGCAGGACCATCAGCGGCGGCGAGATCTACGGTTACTACGTCATCACGCGCCAGTATTTTGACCGCTACCGGCTCCCCGTCATGCACACGGAGACGAACCGCACGGCCGAGCACGCAAAGGCATGGCTGTGGAAGGAATGGATGAACCTGCTGCGCCTGCGGGAGGATGGGGTGCCGATCATCGGTTTCACCTGGTACGGCCTTGTCGACATGCTCGACTGGGACAGCGCTCTGACGAACCTGCGCGGACATGTGAACCCGGTCGGTCTGTACACGCTCGGCCGGCGGCCGCGGAAGGCGGCGGCGGAGTACCGTCGCATCATCGAGGAGTACGCGAGGCTGCGCATCAGCGGGAGCAAGTTTCCGCTGCTCACGTCGTAGCGTTGTTTGCCCGCTAGGGCACCCCATCAGTTGCCAAACCAGCTCGTTTGGTATGATCGCTGGAACAGCGCTCCGGGCCGTTTGCGAGACAAGCAGGTCCCGCCGGCCACCTGGTACGGGGAGGCGCCCCGGAGTGCGGCGGGCGCGCCGTTTGCGGGAGGGGAAGTGCCGCCCACACACACAGGAGAAGCCACATGAGAATGACCACTCGCGTGCTTGTCAGAGCCGCCGGCGCGGTCGCCGGTTTGTCAGTTGCGACCGCCGTGCTTGCGCAGGGGCAGTCGACGTCGCAGCCGAGGCAGACGCCCGAGCGTCAGGATCCGCGGCGAACTCCGGCACGGGCTCCCGCGCAGGAGGCGGCCGCCGGCAAGCCGGCGACGGCCGTGACGATTTACTCGACCGCGACACCGGGGGCGATCCCGCCGGAGACCTACCGCCCGCTTCCGGGTAACGGCAGCCAGCGGAACCCGTACCTGCACCAGCCGCTGCCGGGGTACGCCGTGGTGAAGGAGGAGCGAGCGATCGAGATTCCCGACCAGCACAGCGAGGTCCGCTTCACCGATGTGGCTTCGCACATCGATCCGACGACGGTCACGTTCCGTTCGCTCACCGCGCCGATGGACACGCAGGTTCTCGAGCAGAGCTACCAGTTCGATCTCGTCGGCGCCGAGAAGCTGCTGGAGCGGTTCCTTGACCGCACGATCACGGTCGAGCAGGTGCGGGGTGATGAGGCGGTCTCGATCACCGGGACACTGCTGAGCGCATCGGGGGGCATCATCCTGCAGGATGAGCAGGGCCGCCTGCACACGCTCAACGGGTACTCCAACATCATCTTTCCCGACCTTCCGGGAGGGTTCGTGACGCGCCCGACGCTTGTCTGGGACCTGGCGACAGCGCAGCCGGGCAATCATGATGTGCGGGTCACGTATCAGACCAGCGGCATCACCTGGTGGGCCGACTACAACCTCGTGTTTACGCCGGGCGAGGATGCGAACTCCGGCCTGCTCGATGTGGGTGCGTGGGTGAGCATTCTGAATCAAAGCGGGGCAACCTACGAGGATGCGAAGCTGAAGCTCATCGCCGGCGATGTTCATCGTGCCCCCCCGCCCATGCAGCCATACCCGATGATGGAGGCTGCACGCGGTCAGTTCATGGACGCCGCGGGCCAGGGCTTCCAGGAAAAGTCATTCTTCGAGTATCACCTTTACACGCTCGGCCGACCCACCACCATTCCGGATAACTCGACGAAGCAGATTGAACTGTTTGAGACTGCGCGGGGCGTGCCGGCTGACAAGGTGCTGGTCTACTACGGTCAGGAAGGCTGGCGGTACGGATTTCTGCCGGATCCGGCGACGGACCGGAACTTCGGCGTCACGTCCAACGCCAAGGTGGACGTGTACCTCCGGTTTGACAACGACGAGGCGAGCGGGCTGGGCATTCCGCTTCCTTCCGGCCGAATCCGCGTGAATCAGATGGACCCGGCGGACGAAACGCTCGAGTTCATCGGCGAGGATGTCATCGACCACACGCCGCGGAATGAGGAAGTGCTCATCAAACTCGGCAACGCCTTCGACGTCGTCGGCGAGCGCGTGCAGGTGAACTTCCAGGTTGATCATGACGACGACTGGATGGCCGAGACGATCGAGATCACGCTCCGAAATCACAAGGATGATCCGGTCGATGTGATCGTCAAGGAGAATCTCTACCGGTGGGTGAACTGGTCGATCACGCAGTCGACGCACGAGCATGAGAAGCAGGATGCTCGGACGGTGCACTTCCCAGTCACGATCGATGCGGACGGTGAGGTGCGCGTGCGGTACACGGTGCGGTACACCTGGTAGCAGCCGGCGGCCAGCGACATCAGTCGACGAATCGTCGAGTTGCTGTGTGGCCTCGTGCAGATGACCAGGCGGGCATGAGAAACAGGCGCGGCTACAGCCGCGCCTGTCAAATGCCCCGTCAAGAGCCGCGCCCAATGAGCGCCTGAGCCAGATCAGAGCGTCCGTCGCCGACGGTACCCCGCGACCCCGGCCAAACCCAGGCCCGCCAGCGCGGCGGTGCTCGGCAGGGGGATGATCTGCCCGGTGAAGAGCCAGTCCTGGTAGCCGACGCGGCCGGTGTCGAGCTCCAGCCAGCCGCGGCCGACCCAGGTGCGGTGGCCGTCATTGGGAATGCGGTAGCCGTCGCTCTTGAAGTAGAACGACTTGTTGAAGACGTCCCCGACGTCGAAGATCTGGTTGCCGGAGCTGATGGTGCCGAAGTTGTCGTCGGACTGGTCAACTTCCCAGCCGTTGCCGCGGACGATGACGCCTTCGCGATAGGTAAAGTCGATGCTGTAGAGCTGTGGATTGCTCCACGTGCTGGTCGACTTGTCGTCGCGCCCCCCGAACATGGTTCCGTAGATGCGGATGCTCCGGTCGCCGGGGCCATTGTCCCGGACGTCCATCTTCATCTCGGCGCCGCCCTGTTCGAAGGAGAACGTCACCGGCGCGCCATCGCCGAAGAAGTTGTCCAGGCGGAGCCCATAGGTCGGTGCACGCAGAGCGCCGTTTGGATGGTCGCTCAGAATGAACCGCGTAGTCCCCGCTTCGCACAACCCCGCCGACGCCAGAACGCCGACACCAATCAGACCTGTCAGAAGTGTTTTCGTCATTCCTCCACCCCGCTAAATGGTGCAGTTCTTGACCCGTGCCTCGAGCACGACGATGGCACTCACAGCAAAAGCTAAACGCACGGCAGACACCACGCAAGCGATCGAACGTGCGGGGCCGCGTAACTGGGCGCGGATGCCCCGCGAAACGACGTAAGTCCTCACAAACTCGCAAAAACACCTAGAAAACAAGGCTCAATGGGCAGAGGAAAGTTCCTCCGTCTGCGCCTCCGACTCAATGCCCGGCAGCAGCGGCGGCGCGATCGAGCCGGCGCTCGGACGCACAGCGATCGTGCGCACCGGAACGGGAACCGGCGCCACCCGCGGCGGGGAAATGCGTGTGAGCAGCCCAACCGTGAGGAGGCGCGCCGCCGAGGAGATCAGGAACACGAGCATGTACGCCGAGTGATCCGTCCCGAAGGTCGACAGCAGCCAGCCGCCGACCGCCGCGCCCGTGACGATCGCGGCGGCATTGGCGCAGTTGAAGAGCGTCAGCATGCTTGTCCGCTCCGCGGCGGGGATTGTCTCAAAGAGCAGCAGGAACGTGCCCATCTCGTAGCACGCCCAGAGCGTGCCCGAAAGAAGTTGAGCGAAGATCAGGTACTCGAACATGTACGGGCCGGCCGGGACCAGCCACATCGCGGCGAGCGGGATGATGCCCAGGCCACCGATCCACAGCACACGCCCCGGCCCGACGCGCTGGGCGATCCGGCCAATCAGCGGTAGCGCAAGCATCTTTCCGATGAACGAGGCGCCAAGCAGCGTCATGAACGCGCCATAGTTCAGGTGCAACTGTCCGAGCATGAACGGCGTGAAAAAGGGGGCGCTGATCTGCACGGCGACCTGGACCGCCAGCATGTACAGGAGCAGCTTCGCGCCGGCGCCGCCGCGGCGATGCAGGAACTCGCGGATTGGCACGAGCCGAAAGTCGGGTGGAAGCCGCTCCGGTTCGCTCTGGCCGGCCAGGCACCGCGACGCTCCGAGCCGGGCGACGAATGCCGCGCCGAAGAGGACCGCGAATGCCGCCGTCCCGCCCCCGGCCTTGCTTCCCCCGGTCCAGAACTGCAGCGTGAGCCCGCCGGCGGCGAGGCCGAGGAGCGTGCCGATCTGGGTGACGCGTGATCGGCCCGCGAAGTACCGCGCCCTGATCCGCACCGGCACCAGCGTCGTTACCCACGTGTTCCAGGCGGGGCCGGTCGCCAGGTTCGCCGCCCAATAGAGGATGGCCGCGCCGAAGAGCATCCACAGGGGGGCATATCCCGTTGCTGCCGCGACCACCAATGGAAGGAATGAGAGGGCCTGGACAACAGCGGCGGTCACGACCCATCGTCGCAGGGATCCGAACCGCTGCACCATGCGCGGCGCTCGAAGCTGGAGAATGGCCCCCCCAAGCATGGGGAGGGATGCCAGCCAGCCGGCGACCACTTCCGAATGGCCCGCCGCCAGGGCGAAGGCTCCCAGGTAGGCCTCGCCTGCCCCGACCATGATGGAGAAGAGCAGGCCGTCGGAGGTCATCAGCCGCAGATCGTGGCGGAGCCGGGCCTCTTTGCCGGGGTCAGGCGAACCGGATACCGGGGGGCGCACCACCGCCGGAGGTGTCTCCGGTCGTGCCGCTCCTGGGTACTGATGGACACCATTTTCCGGGCCGCCCGCCATCACGCCTCCGTGCGAGGTCAACAGTAGGGGAGTGAGCCTTCTTCAACGCCAGAGAGAGCAGGCATGCCCGGACTTTGCCTGGAGGCGTGCTCATCTCCTTTGATGCGGTTGAAGGAGCATCTACGGACCACCCGATCCGTTGTTCGCCCCCTGGTTCGGGCGGAGGAGGCACGGGGCGCTTCGCTTCGCGCCCTGGCGAATACTGGCCACGCGGGCGAGCGGCGGAACTGCCGTTGCTGTCGCCGTGAGGAGGCAGGCAGGGAAGCCAACATTGCGGCGCAGCATGCTCAAAAATCTGCTACACTGAAACGTGGATCGTGCCAGATTGCCCGACTGGAGGGCGAGGCTCGAGTCACAGGACCCGACGCGACTTTCGGCCCGAGCGTGTAAGGATCCGGACAGAATGACTTTGCTCGGGCGGAGAATCGTGCGATGAAGAAACTGTACGTCGGGAACCTTCCCTACAGCGTGAATGACGCCGCGCTGGCTGACCTGTTCAGCGAGCATGGGCAGGTCCTCAGCGCCTCGGTTGTCCTGGATCGCCAGACGGGGCGCAGCCGCGGCTTCGGCTTCGTCGAGATGGAGGACTCTGATGCGCTCGCCGCCATCGAAGCGATGCACGGCCAGCAGATCGACGGGCGCGCCCTGACCGTCAACGAGGCCAAGCCACGCGAAAACCGCGGCTTTGGCGGCGGCGGCGGTGGTGGGTACCGCGGCGGCGGTGGGGGCGGCTATCGCGGCGGTGGAGATCGCGGCGGCGACCGCTGGTGAACCTTCTGCGGAAAACTTGATCAAACAGCCCCGGGCCACAACGGTCCGGGGTTTTTCGTTTGAGTAGAACCTCTGCTGCGTGGCGGCATCGAAGAGGCATGCTTAACGCCAGCTTTCTCAAGCAGAAGTTCGAGCACGCGCTCGGGTACGACGAGTATCTGGCCGCAGGGGATCCTGCCCATGCGGCACACTGGCGCGAGTTTAAGGCTAACGTTTCGCTCACGCCGGAGCAGGAGCGGCTGATCAACGGGTTTGAGCGGGATATTCGCATCCTTGCCGTCAGCGGGATCTGGTGTGGGGACTGCGTGCAGCAGCTTCCATTTCTGCCGAAGATTGCCGCGGCCAATCCGGATCGGATCGACGTTCGCTTTCTGGATCGCGATGAAAACCTTGACCTGGCCGAACCGCTGTCCATCAACGGTGGGCTGCGTGTGCCGGTGGTGCTGTTCCTTAATGAGGAGTTTGAGTTCGTGTCGCTCTATGGCGACCGCTCGCTGAGCCGGTATCGGGCGCTGGCGGAGCGTAAGCTGGGGCCGGCCTGCCCGCTGCCCGGGGCGCCCGTCGCTGCCGACGAGATTGCCGCTACGCTTTCCGACTGGGTTGGGGAGGTGGAGCGTGTGCACCTGCTGCTGCGGCTGAGCACGAAGCTCCGGCAGCGATACGGCGATTAGGCCGCGACACTTTCGGCTCACTTTTTCTGTTGCACGGCTTGGGCCGCGTGCTATGCTGGAGCATTCGTCTGCGCAGGAGAGAGAGACCCTGCGCCAGTTCAGGTCTTCTTGATTACCCGGCTCGTCCGGGCGCGGTCTGATGCGCACCTGGATCCCGGTGCGCAGCCGCGGGAGGAGAGTTCACATGGAGCGTCTGGGCACAGCGTTGGTGGTCGGCGTCGCGGCAGTCTTTGCCTCGTCGGCAACAGGTCAGGTCCTTTCAACCTCACACACCATCGTGCTTCCGCAACTGGAGGCAGGCGCGACGGTCGCTCCGCGGGACGCCACGGGCGACACGTATGACACCGCGGTGACGGCGTTCAGCACCGGCGGCGGGGCATTCCTGCATGACCCGGCGCTGCGCACCCAGACGTTTCCGGCGACGGATGCGTCGCTGGGGGCGACGGTCGGTGCGGGACGCACACTACGGCACACCTCCAGCGTCACCGTCGTGGGCAACGTTGAGACGTATGTCTTCGAGTGGACAACCAACGACGGCGCGCCGATGTTCGGCTCCGGCGTCACCGTGGCCGGTGCGCCAATCACCGTGTTGAGCTTCGAGATCGGCGAGAACAACGCCGGCAGCAACACCGTCGATCCCATGTCGGCATTCGTCTTCAACCACCTGGAGGACGATGAGGTCCCGGGAACCTTCCTGGCGCAGTTTGAACTCTTGGATGACAGCGGCACCGACCTCTTCGGCGGCGGCGGCAACTTCTTCGTTACCAACACCGGGTCAGGCTTCAGCGGGATTGTTCAGGTCAACGCCGGCGGCGCTAACCTCGGCAACTTCGGCATCGTCAGCGGTCGGGCGACTATCAGCATCACGGTCCCCGCGCCCGCCTCGTTCGGCCTCTGCGCCGTTGCGGGCGTGGTCGCGCTGCGTCGTCGACGCTGATCAACTGCCACTCTGCAATCATGCGGGCCCTGGGCGAACGCCCAGGGCCCGCTGTCAATTCCACCTCGCTTAATCGTCAGGCCCGCAGTTCCCGCTGGCCCCTGCCGCTCCGCTCGGCGTTTACCTTGAGCAGCGCCGGCGGATGGTCGCCGATCAACCGGACAAGTTGCGTCGAGGTTACTTCCAGTCGCAGGGCGGCTTTCTTCGGGTCCCACGCCGCTTCGGCCAGCACGTCCATCGCTTCGGCCAGCAGCGCTGGAAAATCGCGGTGCTCCGGGTTGACGCTGATCCGTCCCTTGCGAACGCGCGATCGCCACAGCACCGAGCCCACCTGTCCGGCAGGTACGCCGACGCGCACCTCCACCGCCAGCGTGTGCCGTAGCCGCTTGAGCGCCACCTGCTTGTTCTCGATCTGGCTGCGCCGCTCGCCAGCGAAACCGCTCAGGCCGGTCGGCTCGTGCGTGATCAGCACGGCCGTTTCCACCTTGTTGCGATGCTGGCCTCCCGGCCCGCTCGTTCGCCCGCGTCCGATCGTGCACTGCTTGAGGAGTTCTTCCTCGGGAAGGCACGCCGGGTGGGGCCATGGGTCGATCGGCGGATGCTCGTGGAACATGGCGGTCACCGGGATGAGGGCGAAGCGCTGAGTGAGAGCGCATCACCGGTCCATCGTCCCGCCTCCAGAAGGTGATACGCCAGCCCGGCGATCATCGCCGCGTTGTCGAGGCACAGGTCCATCCGCGGCAGTCGCACCTCAATGCCGTGCTGCTGCCCGATGCGGTTAAGTTCCTCCCGCAGCAGCGAGTTGGCGCTGACGCCTCCTCCGACCAGGAGCGTGCGCACGCCCGCCGCTTCAGGCCGCTCCAGCGCCCGATCCACTTTCAGCGTGATGGCTCCGACCGCCGCGCGCTGAAAGGACGCTGCGACGTCGGCACGCGCGGCGTCATCGTTCAGGTCGATCCCGCTTTGTGCCGGTGCGCTTTCCTTTCTTCTGCCTGAGTCCGGCACGCCCTGGACCGCGTAGAGCACCGCGGTTTTGAGGCCGGAGAAGGAGAAGTCCAGGCTGTCCGGCGACAGCCGGCTGATCGGCAGGTCGTACGCCGCGGCGTTGCCCTGCCTGGCCAGGCGGTCCAGGTTCGGCCCCCCGGGATACGGCACATTCAGGATCGTCGCGACCTTGTCGTACGCCTCCCCGACGGCGTCATCGATTGTGCGCCCGATCACGTTCGCTCGAAGCGGAGAGTGGCACTGGAACAGCGAGGTGTGTCCTCCGGAGACGACGAGGCCCAGCGCCGGATAAGCCCCCTTCACCGCATCGGCCTCACCGGCGCCGTCCAACAGCCCGGCGTACAGGTGCGCCTGGATGTGGTCGACCCCGACGACCGGAACGTTCAGCGACCACGCCAGCGCCTTGGCCGCACTCACACCCACAAGGAGCGAGCCGATCAGGCCCGGCCGGTTCCCGACGGCCACTGCGTTCACCTGCTGCAGGCTGATTCCAGCCTTATCAATCGCCCGCCGCACCACGGGCAGGATCCGCTCTGCGTGGGCGCGGCTGGCGATCTCCGGCACCACGCCGCGGTACTCCGCGTGCAGGTCGTGCTGCGAGGCGATCACGTTGCTGAGGACGTGCGTCCCGTCCGCCACCACCGCCGCGGCGGTCTCGTCGCAGGAGGATTCAATTCCGAGGATGAGTTTCCGGCCGTCCATCGCCGTTCAGTTCGCTTCCGCGCCCGCCGGCGAGGGGGCGGTTGCGGCGGCGTCGGGGGCCGTTGAATCAGCGCCGCTGGAGGTCGCTGAAGCGTTCATCGGCTTGACGTCCGCGTCGATCAGCCAGCGTTCCAGGTCCGGGCCGGTGATCTTCAGTTCGGCGATCACGTTGCCGTCCTTGTCACGCACCTGCACGGTGCCGTCGGTCAGTTCCGTCTCATCGGGCCACAGGTCGAAGTCGCGCTGCGCATCGGAACGTCCATCCGCGGCATCCGCCAGGGCGCCGATTCTGCGTTCCAGGCGAGTGAACTCTCGCAGCATGCGCTCGCGGGCCCGCTCCAGCCGCATCAACTCATCGGCCGCGAGCGCTTCGTACATCGCCTCGTCATCGCCCACCGCGTTCCAGGCCCCCGTGTCGATCCGCGTCTGCACCGCCTGCAGCGCTGCCGCGAGCTGCGGATCGGCAAGCTGCTCGCGAATCGCTTCCGGATCGTGCAGGTTCGTCGGCGTGAATCGTGCGGCGTTGACCGCCGCCTGTTCTTCGCTGCGGATGATGTCCAGCTCGCGCCGCCGCGTGAGGCGTTCGAGCTGTTCATCCTCGCTCATCGGCACGTAGAAGCCCGGGTTGGGATCCACGCCCCAGGTGTCGCTGTCGTCCTCACGCTGGATGAGCCGCCCGGAGGGCAGGTAGTAGCGCTGCGCCGTGAACTTCACCTGTCCGCCGCCGGAGCTCGGCACGGATTGGACGGTCTGCACGAGTCCCTTGCCGAACGTTCGCGTTCCCAGCACGACCGCGCGGTCGTGATC
This sequence comes from uncultured Phycisphaeraceae bacterium, assembly GCA_964460345.1. Taxonomy (GTDB): domain Bacteria; phylum Planctomycetota; class Phycisphaerae; order Phycisphaerales; family UBA1924; genus CAYWRO01. The sequence continues at coordinate 18,140 of CAYWRO010000031.1, forward strand.
CTGCAGCGCCCCGGCCACGATCTCGCTGGCCGAAGCGCTGGCGCTGTTGACCAGCACCAGTATGGGAAAGTCTGGCAGCGTCCCGGCCTTCCGGGCTCGGTGCACGGTGTCCGTGCCGCTGCGGCCGCGCTCGGACATGATCGTCCCTTCCTCGAGGAACAGGTCGGCGATCTCCAGGGCAGCGTTCATCATGCCGCCGGGGTTGCCGCGGAGGTCGAGGATGAGACCGCCGGGCGCGGCGGCCCCGCCGGCTGCCTCCTTGATGGCGGCGCTGAGCTCCGCGCCCGCCGACGGGGTGAACTGCGTCAGCCTGATGTACGCGATGTTGCGCTGGGGATCGATGACATAGTCGTAATGGCCGGTCGAGCGATCGCGGAGGAGCCCGCGCACCGCCTTCACGACGATCGCGCGGCGCTGCAACGTGATCGGCTCGAGCTTCTGGCCGTTCCGCTGCACGGTGACGGTGACATTCGTCCCCGGCTTTCCCGTCAGCAGGGCGATGCACTCGTCGATCGCCAGCGGCAGCGTGCTCTGGCCATCGATGTGGGTGATGAAGTCTCCCGCCATGATGCCGGCGTTGAAGGCGGGGGAGTCCTCCAGGGGTGAGGCGATCTCCAGGTATGCGCCGTCGTGGGCTTCGCCATCCACAATCGTCGGGCCTTGTCCTTTCAGGACTTCCGCCCCGATCCCGACAAACTCACCCGTCATCGCCTTCTCGAAGTCGTCGTGCAGGGACGGCGGGATGTACGCCGCGTACGGATCGTCGAGGGCTTCGAGCATCCCGTTGATCGCCCCTTCCTGGAGCTTCTGCCAGTCCGGCTCCTCGACGTACTGCTTGTCGAGCATGTGCTGGATCTCGATCATGGGATCGAAGAAGTCGTACGAGCCCGTTACCTGTGCGATCGTCCCGGGGAGCCGCGAGACGAAGACGCCCAGCAGGAAAAAGAAGATGTGCAGGTACGCCGGCTTGACCTTGTACGCCATGGGGGACTGGCCTCCGTGTGGTGTCGGGAGATGGTAGGGTCGCCGCCCGTCCTGCCGCGGCGGCGGCCCCTCCTCGCCGCCCGCTGTGCGTCCGCCCCGCCGTGCCGACGTGTCAACCTGGGTATCCTCGCCCCCTACACTGCTGGCATGACCACTCGAACCGTCATCGCCGCACTTGGGCTGGCCATTCTTCTCGGTGGGATCGCCTGGTTGATTGTCGGCGGGAAGGGGGGCGGCAGCGGGCCGGCGGCCCTGGGCGTGGGGGACCTGATCGTCGATATCGACGGCTTCAGCGCCAACTACGTTCGGGTCAGGCATCCTGACGGGCGGGTGGAGGAGGCTCGCCGCGAGTCGATCAATGCCCCGTGGCTGCTCACGATCACCCGTCCGGGGGGCGCGGCGAAGCCGCCTGCGTGGACGGTGCAGCCCACGCGGATGACCAACTTCCTTCGCGTGGTGCAGAACTGCCCGACCCGGGCGGTGCCGGAGGCCGGTTCGACGATCGGCAAGGACCCCGTGGTGCTCGAACTGCCGGCGAAGAAGCCCGCGGGCGCTGCTGCGGACGCCGAGCCCGGCGTCGTGACGATCCGATTCGGCAACAAGCGGCTCGGCGGCAACGTGCTGGCCGAGGTCATCGATCCTTCCCGCGGCGGCGGCGAAGCTTCGGGGGGCGGCGAGCCGGAGCCGTACCTGGCGGTCATTTCCGATGATCTGCTCGACGCCGTCACGCAGCCGGGGATGTCCGGCTGGCGTGAGACGAGCGTCATGCCGGACGCCGGGCAGCTTGCCTCGCGTCTCACCTTCACGCGGCCGGATACCTCTTTTACAGTGGCGCGAGTGAACGGCCGCTGGCGGGTCACGGCCCCCTTCGGGGCGCCCGCGGACCAGGAGCAGATCCCGCAGATTCTGCGGGCGCTGGAGTCGGTCCGCATCGTCGACTTCCTTGATGCCCGCCAGCCGACCGCCGCGGAGGCGGGGCTGGAGGAGCCGATGGCCCAGGTGACGCTGGTCAGCGATCGCCCGGACGGCGTGCTCACGCGTTCGCTCCTGATCGGCGCTCCGGTGCCGGGCCAGCCCGGCCAGGTGTACGCCCGGCTCGGCGATCCGCCGTCGCCGCACATCGTGCGGATCGACGCCGCCGCGTTGACGAGCCTGCCCGGCTCGGCGGTGGCGCTGGTCAACCGCGCGGCGACGAGCGTGCCCGTCACGGAGATCTTCAACCTCGCGCTGGCGCGCCTCGAGGCGTCGGGGCCGGACATGGTTTTCCGCAAGGAGCAGCAGCGGTGGGGGGAGGTGGCCTCCTCCGAGCAGGTGCTCGCGCTGGACGATGCGGGCGCAGCGCAGATCGGCGAGCTGCTGCAGTTCCTCACCGCCGTTGCGCCGGAGTCGATCAGCACGACCGCGCCGGAGGCCTTCATGCCGCTGGGGACGCTCAAGGTCGCATCGCTGGGCGGTTCTCCATTGGATGAACTGACGATCGGCGTCGCGCCGACGGACAAGAGTGTGAGCATTGTCCTGCTCAGCCGCGCGCCCGGGGCTGCGGCCGCAGCGAGCAGCACGGCCGATGACGCCTCCGATGCGGCAACCCCAGCGGCCGAAAGCGCAGGCACAGGCGCGAGGAGCAGCGGGGGGGTCTACCGCATCTACGCCGAAGGCCGCACGCCCCTGCTTCTGCGCCGCTTCCTTTCCGGCGAAGCGTTCGAGCCGATCACGCCGCCGGACCAGACGAGCGATCCGACGGGGAAGTAGGCTGGCGGCTTCCGGCTTGGGGCTGGGGACGGTGGCACGGCACTCCGAGCCGTGTCCTGGTCAAGCCTCGCCGCGCGCAAATCACGGTTCGGAGAACCGTGCCACCATTGCCGGGGCTCAGCAGAGCCCGTGCGGCCGAACAGCAACGCCGCGTACCATGCCGCGTTCGCACGGGAGCTGCGCCATCGCCTTACCCACCTGTCCCAAGTGCGGTTACTCCAGTGACGGGTTGCCGTTGTCCCCCGGCGGCCTGCTTCGCTGCCCCGAGTGTGGCGAGAGGTTCTTCCCGGGCACGCTGCCGCAACTGTCGCGATGGCCGTGGCTGCTTGCGGCGCTGGCTGCCGGACTCTTCCCGGCGCTGATCCTCCTGAGCGATGCGGTCTTCGACTTCGGCCTGTGGCCCGGGGATCCCCGGCTCCCGGATCCGCCGCTATCCGGCTTCATCCTCCGTCTCTTCATCGTCTCACCGCTCGTTTCCATCGCAGCGGGCCTGTGCCTGGGCACGGCCGCGGCGATCAAATGGCGTGTGGCCCGCCGCACGTGGCCGCTCCGCCTGGTCGCGCAGGTGCTTCTGCTCAGCGGCGGGCTGGCCATCGTCACCTGGGTGGTGACGGTCTTCATCGCCATGATTCGTTACAGTGATGTATGACGCCCGCGCCGCCGCAGTGGCCGCAGTCGCGGCCGCACGCCACCGCCCCGTCAGTCGATCATCCAGCCCATGATGTACCCCGGGTCATAAATCATCAGCAGCACGACGCTCGTCCACGTCGCGATGGCGAGGGGGAGGACCCAGCGCCAGCCGCGCGGCCTTCGCCAGAGGGCGACGGCGAGTGCGATGGCGACGAGGGGCAGCAGGAGCATGGCCGGGACCAGGCCGAGGATGAACAGCGTCGCCGCGCCCTCGATCGAGCCCTCCTCCTGGCCGCGCGGCCACCGCCCGAGCGTCACCCGCGCCTGCACATGGTTGAGGTACGGGATCGACATCCACACGATCGCATACCCCGTGGCCAGCAGCAGGACCCACAGCGTCACACTGTCGAGCGGATGCCGCGGCCTGCGCAGAAACGTCTCCGCCCGCCGCGGATCAAAGGCCGCCCCGCACTCCGGACAGCGGCCGCTTCGCGCCGCCCCATCGGGCGCGATCCCCTCCAGCGGATACAGGCACGTGCGGCAGAACACGCCAGGCCCTCCGGAAGCAAAGAGCGACGCAAGGTCATCCACGCGGCGGATCGGAAGCGATTGTACTTGCCCGGGAGAATGCCCGCGCGGCAGCAGAAGGGGAAAGGGGGGCGGCGCGGGCGGGCGACGTCAGTCTGGTTCAACGCTGCGAGCGACGGGGGAAGGCTTCTCTCCCACCGCCGGCGCGGCCCTCGGCAGCGCCGCCTTGCCGATTCGCACGGCAGTGTTGCTCGCGCCGCACTCGGGGCACACGATGCGCGCCTCTACAGCCGCGAGCCCCGTCAGGTCATACCCACACCGCGCGCACAGGCCGCGGCGGTAGCGCCGGCGGATTCGCCTGTACCACAGAAACAGCGTCGGCAGCGCGACGCCGACGGTCAGGAGGGGCAGCGGGATGTCCCAGCCGCCCGGCTGCCGCTTGAGGCGGCAGAAGTTGAACGGCTCCTGCCTTGGCGGGCCTGCTCCTCCGCCCAACTGGTGCAGGAGTTCCTCGATCGGCGGGATGCGATGGACCTCGAACGTGTGCACCCGCGGCAGCCCGTCCTGGCCTCGGTTGAGGTCGGCCGTCGCCCAGTGAAGCGTGCCGCGATAGATCTCAACATACACATTCATCGAAGATTGACCACCGCGGGATGGCACTCCAACCACGATGATGTGCCAGTACCACACGCTCGCCACCGTCACCCCCACGAGCGCGACGAGCAGGAGTGTGAGCGACCACCGCGCCGCCCCCTCCCCCCAGCGCCGCATGGCTCGCATCCGCTTCTTCATGCCGCGAGAGTCTACCAGCGCGTGGCAAGCCCACGCCTTCCAAGGCACGGGCATGGCCGCGAGCGCGACCTCAAGGTGGCACGGCTCTCCGAGCCGTGTCTTCATTGAGCCCGGCCGCGCGCGAATCACGGTTCGGAGAACCGTGCCACCAGCCCAGAGGTTCAGCGCACGTCCGCGAGGTAGCGGAGAAGCCCCGCCGTACAGGACGAGAACACGGCGTCAGTCTGAACGCACCTGATCGCCGGCCGCGGGCGTCTCATCGGCGCGCGGCAGGGTCCTGCTGGCTTCCGAACTCTCGATGAACGGGATGAGCAGGAAGGCCAGTCCCGCCTCGGTGAACTTGCCGTCGAACTTCAGGCCTTCATCCACAAGGGACATGGTCACGCGGACGCGCTGAATCCCGACGCCGAACTGCATCCCGACGGGCTGCGGTTCGTAACGGCGCGTCAGGGCTCCCTTGCTGGTCCACTCAAAGGGAATCGTGGCGTGTCCCGGCATCCCGGCGATGACGGAGTCTGCTCGCTCGGGGCCTGCGAGGACCGTCGCCTCAACGACGCCGTCGGGAGCAACGGCGATGGCGACCCGATCGCCGCGTGTGACCGCCAACTGGTCGCCAAACACGTACGTCCATTCATCGATCGCAGGAAGGCCATAGACGCCGCTCATCTCCGCGGCGAGTTGAACCCGCCGGGCCTCGCTGAGCCGGCTCCCCGCACACCCGCCGAGCGACAGCACAACGGCAATCAGAATCGCAAGATGAACCGCGGCCGATCGCATGGCGACGCATGGTAGCGCCGCGCCACCGTGGTTGATGGATGCGATGGTGACTGGGTGCGACGGCGGGATTGTGAAGCGCGCCGGGTGGCATGCCCACGCCTTCCGAGGCGCGGGCATGGGCGCGTGCGCGACCTCAAGGTGGCACGGCTCTCCGATCCGTGTCTTCATTGACGCCCACCGCGCGCGAATCACGGTTCGGAGAACCGTGCCACCAGCCCCGAGGGCTGGGGCGAGCCCGCGCGGCAGCGGAGGGGCCCGACAGTGCGGGGCGAGAAGGCGACGTCAGCGCTTCGCGTGCGTTCCTCACTTCGCCCGAGCGGCGCCTCTTCGCCCCGGAGGGGCGCAGGCGAGTAGCCACGGGCGAGCGAGCGAATGCGAGCCGCCCGTGGACAGCGGCGTCAAGAGGATGCCGCCCCGGAGGGGCGGGGGCAGTGTGTGAACATGCCTGTCCTAAAAGGAAACGCCGCGCGATCGGACTCGCCCCCGCCCCTGCCGGGGCGGTTCTGTTTTAAGGAGACGCTGTCCACGGGCGGGCCGCTGTCGCGGCCGCGCCCGTGGCTACTCGCCTGCGCCCCTCCGGGGCGGGGAGACAAGCGTCCCGGGCGCGCGTGCGCCCCTTCGTGGCGAGCGAGCCCCCATCTGGGGCGACGAGATGCCTTCTCGTGGCGCGGGCGGAACACATCGTGGTGTCCGATGGATTCGTCGCGGCTCCGGGGAAACACATCGCGATGACTGATCGATCTGTCCTGGCCCCGGAGGGGCCGGGGCGAGTAGCCACGGGCGAGCGAGCGAACGCGAGCCGCCCGTGGAAAGCAGCGCAATAAGGAAGCCGCCCCGGAGGGGCGGGGACGGCGTGGGAAGGTGTCCGTCGTAACAAGTAGGAACGCGCGATCGGTGTCGCCCCCGCCCCTGCCGGGGCGGTTCTGTTCCAGGGAGGCGCTGTCCACGGGCGGGCCGCTGTCGCGGCCGCGCCCGTGGCTACTCGCCTGCGCCCCTCCGGGGCGAAGAAATGAACATCCCAGGCGGGCACGCGCCCCTTTGGGGCGAGCACGCGGTCCTTCGGGGCGGGCACGCGCCCCTTTGGGGCGAGCACGCGGTCCTTCGGGGCGTGCACGCGCCACTTCGGGGCGAGCACGCGGTCCTTCGGGGCGAAGTGGTCGCGGTCCGGTTCATCGGATCGTGATTGCGCGCGCCGCTGTCGCCGGTGCGTTGCTCGACGCCCATCGTGAGCTTTATGCGGGCGAGCGCGCAGCGTGGCCGGGCGCGCTTGCGCAGCGGAACGAACGTGTCGAGTCAGGCGAGAGGCAGCGTCAGGATCGTCGCCGCAACCAGCGGCGCACATCCTTCCAGCTTCTGAACTTGATTGTTGTGTCTCCGAACTCCAACGCCTTGATTCGCAGCGCGAGAATGGCAAAGACCATCTGCCATCCGGTCAGCCCTGCAAGCAGGGCGACTAGGTTCTCGACCATATTTGTTTTCTCGCTCCGTCGATGGGGTTCAGATGAACGCATCCTACGCCGGCGTGGACCGCTCGTCGATCGTGCCTCGATTCCGAAAGGCCGGGCGGGCTGGCCGATCGTGCAGATGCGTCGAACCGGCGACGGGTTGTCACGACGGATCCATCCACCGCTCCCGTCGATCGATCTGGCGCGGTGCGCAAGCAATTTTGCGTGACGGACCATCGATCCGGAGCCGTGCGCGATCGATCCGGAGCCACAAACCATCGATCCGGAGCCGCGCGCGATCGGTCTTGAGGCACAAACCATCGATCTGGAGCCGCGCGTGATCGATCTGGAGCCACAAACGATTGATCTGGAGCCGCGCGCGATCGGTCTGGAGTCACAAACCATCGATCTGGAGCCGCGCGCGATCGGTCTGGAGTCACAAACGATCGATCTGGAGCGACTCCAGACCACGTCCGCATCGTGTTATCGCGGCATTGAGGGGCGGGAGAGCCCCCGGGTGTGGGGGGGTAACGTCACAAAATTGCGGCAGAGCGACAGAATTTCGCGCGCAAACGCTTCAGAGTGCTTAAGCCGCACACGTGGACTCCCGACATAACAAACGGCGATTCCAACGACGGGCCGCCGCCACCTCCCGGCCCTGCCGAATCACCTCCTCATCGCTGCGGCGATGATGCGAGGTGAAGCGGTGGGGAGGGAGGGCCGGTTGATGCCGGCACCGGTTCCGTCCGCATTTCTTCAGGAGGGCGTCATGACAACTGTCGTGCCGCAATCGCAAGAGGGGCTCGTGAACTGGTATGCCACTCACGAGCCGGTGTGGTCGACTCACTTTGCGTCGATCGGCGTCAGTGAGGCTCAATGTTCGGCGCTCAAGGATCTTGTTGAGGCGGCGAAGTTGGCGCTCACGGCGCGTGAACTGGCGCAGGAGGAGGCCAGGTCGAAGACGGAGGCCGTGCACACGGCGCTGGCGGCGCTCAGCGGCTTTGGCGCGGCGATGATGTCGACGATCCGCGCGTACGCCGAGGCGACGGACGATCCTAACGTCTACCAGACCGCTCTCATCCCCGCGCCGAAACCGGACACGCCCGCGGGGCCGGCCACGATGCCGACGGACTTTGAGGCCGATCCGAATCCGGACGGCACCATCACGCTCAAGTGGAAGGGCACCGTCGCGCAGGGGCAGTCCTTCGACATCGAGCGAAGCGTCGATGGCGGCGCGTGGGTCTTTGTGAAGAACACGCGCAAGAAGAACTGGAAGGACACCGCCGTGCCGACGAATGTCTCCGGCATCACCTACCGAATCTACGGCACACGCAACGATGTCCGCAGCGACAAGTCCGCCACCGCGCAGGTCCTCTTCGGGACGCTGCCGCCCGAACTCCAGGCGGCGTTCAGGAGCGGGCCGGAGTCGCTGGCGGCCTGAGGGATATAACGCGAAGAGGACGAAGGTCCGAAGGACTCGAAGAAGAAGCAGGGGGCCCCGTGTTGGGGCCCTCTTTTCATTTGTCTGTTCTTCGCGCTCCTCGCGTCCTTCGAAAGCTTCGCGTTTCATCGGCCGGGCAGGCGGGAGGCGGCAGGCAGAGACGCGAACCCTCTGCGCCTCTGCGGTCGATCCCTTCCGCGGATCGGCAAGGTGAGCTCAGTCGGCCCCCGGCATCCCCGCGGCGGTGAAGCGGCCGTTCTTATGGAAGACTTCGCCATCCGCCGCAATCGTCCCGCCGGGCGAGCCGGTGGCAGGATCGTGCCGCAGGTCGCAGACCATGTCCCAGTGCAGCGCGGACTGGTTGTCGTTGCCGCTCTCGGGGTACCCCGCGCCGACGGCGGCGTGGAAGGTGCCGCCGACTTTTTCGTCGAAGAGCGTGTTGCGCGTGCAGGTCTGGATCTGGTAGTTCGTGCCGATGGCGATCTCGCCGAGCGTGCGCGCGCCGGCGTCCATGTCGAGCATCTCGATGAGGAAGGCCTCGTTGGTCTTCGCGCTGGCGTCGACGACGCGGCCGCCCTTGAAGGCGAGGCGCACGCCGGTGACCTCGCGGCCGTTGTGGACGGCGGGGAAGGAATAGTTGACGTGCCCCTCGACGCCCTTGGGGCCGGCGAAGACCTCGCCGTCGGGGAAGTTTTCCGTGCCCGCGCAGTTGATCCACGTCGAGCCGTCGACGCTGACGCGCAGGTCCGTGCCGTCGTGGCCGTCGTGTGGCTCGACCTTGAAGTGAACCTCCTTCTTGCCCTGCAGGAAGGATCGCGCGCGCTCCTGCTTCTCGTGGATCTGCTGCCACGCGGCGACGGGGTCGGGCAGGTGGAGCAATCCCGCCTCGAAGACGAAGCGCTCGTACTGTCGCAGGGACATGCCCGCGTCCTGGGCGCTCGCCTCGGTGGGAAAGAGCGTGCCGCACCAGCGCAGGTCGCCCGCGGCGGTGCGCTTCATGAAGAGGTCCATGAGCTGGCGGCGCGCGCCCTTGGCCATGGCGGTGCGCTTCGGGTCCACCGTGCTGAGCGAGCGCGTGTTCCTCTCGGCCCAGAGGGCGAGATAGACGTCCATGCGCTCGTAACGCTGCAGCTCGAGGGGAGAGATGAACGTGAGCTGCTTCTCATCGGCGACGTCGAAGAAGATGTCGGTGAGCGACTCGCTCGAGGCGCTCCAGAAGGGGTGCGCCCCGGCCCTCAGGACGGCCTCGTAGCACGCTTCGACAAGCGGAAGGGCGGCGACGTCGCCGTTGATGCAGACGAGATCGCCCGGCTTGACCCTGGTGGAATAACGAACGAGAACATCGGCGAGCCTGTCAAGGTTTGGATCACGCATAAGGGTCCTGGGGATGAAGAGGTGAACAGGGGAGCAGGTGAACAGGTGATGGTTTTCGCGCGGCGTGTGTCAGCATCGGGCCGCGGGAGGATGCAGCAGATGCCGCGTGAACTGGTGGGAGAACTGGTCGCGAACGGCGTCCATGGAAGGGCAGGCCTCCCCGAGCAGCGCGGCCATGCTCGTGACGGGACGGCCGGCGAGCCCGCACGGGACGATGAGTTGGAAGTGTTGCAGGTCCGTCGTGACGTTCAGGGCGAGCCCGTGCATGCTGATCCAGCGCTTGACGCGCACGCCCATGGCGCAGATCTTCGCCGGGGGAGGGACGGGGAGGTCGGGCGGGCCTTCCTCGCCCGCACTGGTGGGCGACGGAGTACCGTCGCGACCAGTGGCGCCCTCTGAGGGAACCCAGACGCCTGTGGCGCTGCAGTCGCGCTCCGCCTGGATGTCGAAGTCGGCGAGCGTGTCGATGACCACCTGTTCGAGCAGGCGCATGTACTGGTGCAGGCGGAGGCCGAGGAAGTTCAGGTCGAGGATCGGGTAGACGACCTGCTGCCCGGGGCCGTGGTAGGTGATGTCGCCGCCGCGGTCGGTCTCGGCGACGGTGACCCCGCTGCGGGCGAGCATCTCCGGCGTGGCGATGAGGTGCTGCCGGGCGGTCGGGCGGCGGCTGACGGTGATGACGGGCGGATCGTGCTCGACGAAGAGGATGCGCCCGGCCTCGGGACGCCCCGCCTCGCGGGCGGCGAGGACTTCCTCGACGTGGGCGAGCTGGGCCTCGTACGCCTCGGCGTAGGGCAGGCGGCCGAGGTCGAGGAACTGCAGGCCGGTGAGCGCGGTCTGGGCGGCGGTGGGGGGCACAAAGGATGGTACGGCACGTGTCCGGCGGCGGTCCGCGCGGGCCGGGGCGTGCGCGGCGGGGGGCGAAGGGAAGGCCGCAACTTCCTACGATCCGGCCCTATGGCGATTGTCGATCCCTCATCGATCGTGTCCACCGAGGCCGAGCTGGCCGGCGACGTCCAGATCGGCCCCCGCTGCGTCATCACCGGTCGCGTGCGGCTCGAGGCGGGCGTGCGGCTGCTCGGGAGCAACTACATCAACGGCACGGGCGGCGGCGTGACGATCGGCGCGGGGACGATCGTGTATCCGTTCGCGTGCATCGGCTTCGAGCCGCAGGACCGCAAGTTCGCCCCGGGGGCGGTCACGGCCGGGGTGGAGATCGGCCGCGAGGGAATCCTGCGCGAGCACGTGACGGTGCACGCCTCCACGCACGCGGAGATCCCGACCAGGATCGGCGACCGCGTCTTCATGATGGTCGGCACGCACGTCGGCCATGACGCCCAGGTGGGCGATCGCGTGACGATGGTGAATGGCTCCGGCATCGCCGGGCACTGCGAGATCGAAGACGATGTGACGTTCGGCGGCAACGCGGTCGTGCACCAGTTCTGCCGGATCGGGCGGCTTGTCATGTTCTCCGGCGACTGCGCGGTCTCGCTCGACGTCCCGCCCTTCTGCATGGTCAACGAGCGGCAGCGGATCGGCGGCATCAACCTGGTGGGGCTGCGGCGCGCGGGGTTCGATCGCGACCACATCACGCAGATCCGCCGCGCCTACCGGGAGCTGCTGCACGAGCCGATGCCGCGCAAGCAGATCGTGGAAGAACTCGAGCGCCGCGGCCGCGAATGCCCGCCACTGGCGGAGATGGCCCGCTTCATCGCGGCGAGCAAGCGCGGGATCACGCCCGGGATGGGGCGCGGGCTGCGCGGCGCGGAGCGCAAGGCGGACGATGAGGCAGATGGACTTTGAATCGCGGGAGGCAGCATGGCGCAGCGCACACTCAGGATGGGCATGGTCGGCGGCGGGCGGGATGCCTTCATCGGCATGGTGCACCGCACCGCGGCGTGCCTGGATGGACAGGCCGTCTTCACCGCCGGCGCGCTCTCCTCAACGCCCGACAAGGCGCTCGCCTCCGGACGCGACCTCGGCCTTGACGATCGCCGCAACTACCCGACGTGGGAGAAGATGCTCGAGGGCGAGTCGGCGCTGCCGCCCGAGGAGCGGATCGACTTCGTCAGCATCGTCACGCCGAACCACCTGCACTTTCCGGTCGCCCGGGCGTTCGCCGAGGCCGGGTTCAACGTCGTCTGCGACAAGCCGCTCGTGCACACGGTCGAGCAGGCGGAAGAACTCGCCGCCGTCGTTCGCAAGTCGGGCGTCGTCTTCGCCGTCACGTACAACTACTCCGGCTATCCGATGGTCAAACAGGCCCGCCACATGGTGGCGGCCGGCCAACTCGGCGATATTCGCAAGGTGATCGTCGAGTACAACCAGGGATGGCTCGCCACGAAACTTGAAGAGACGGGCCTCAAGCAGGCGGACTGGCGCACCGACCCCGCGCGGGCCGGCGCCGGCGGCGCGATCGGCGACATCGGCTCCCACGCCGAGCAGCTTGTCTCCTACGTCACCGGTCTGACGCTCGAATCGATCTGCGCCGACCTGACGACGTTCGTCCCTGGCCGCGCGCTCGACGACGACGCCAACCTGCTCCTGCGCTTCACCGGCCCCGGCGGCAGCGTCGCCAAGGGCATCCTCACCGCCTCGCAGGTGTGCGTTGGGCGCGAGAATGACCTTCGCCTTCGCGTCTGGGGCACGAAGGGCGGGCTCGAGTGGCGACAGGAGGATCCGAACCACCTCGTCTTCTCCCCGCTGGGCGGACCCGACCAGGTCTTCCGCCGCGGCAACGACTACCTCTGCGAGGGGGCAAAGCGAGCCTCGCGCATCCCCTCGGGCCATCCGGAGGCCTTCTTCGAGGCCTTCGCCAACGTCTACCGGCGGGCCTTTGACGCCATGCGCGCCGATGGAGCGCGCGACGGGGCGAGCTTTGACTATCCTGACGTGACGGACGGCGCCCGGGGCGTTCGCTTCATTCACCGGACGGTGGAGAGCAGCCGCAGCGAACGGAAGTGGACCGCCTTCTAAAGTGGAGGGCCGCCGCGGCGGCAGGCGAAGATGAACATGAAGATCCTTATCCGGGTTGTCGTTCTCCTCATCGCGGGCGGCGCGATCGTCGCGGGGGCGGTGCTGTACAAGGCCGGCCAGAAGTCGGACCTCGGCGACCAGATGCGGGTCGAGGCGGAGGCTGCCGTGCTGGAGGCGGTCGACCCGGCGGCGCGCGAGTACGTCAGCGGCCTCGTCGCCTGGGCGCACCCGGAGGCATACAACGCGGCGTTCACGCCGGAAGGCCTCACCGGCGGCACCGCCGACCAGAGGACCTATCAGGCACGCCTGCTGGACCTGATTATTCAGCGGGCCCAGCAGGATGGACAGGATTCCATCGCCGCCGCCCTCGCCGACTGGCGGGCCGCCGCGGGCGTGTAGCACGCCGGCCGCATCCCCGTTTGCGATTCAATCCCCACTGGCGCTCACCTCGGGACGTGTCAGACTTGGGCTGAGAGCAGTTCGCGCACGCTGCGCAACCGCGCGGCGGATTTGACGATGTGCGCGCACAGTCCGCTGCCCCTCTCGTGACGCCCCGCGGGCGGTAGAGGTGAGATTGACGATGACTTCCAAGCGCATCCGGGTGGCCATCATCGGCGTGGGGAACTGCGCATCGTCGTTGGTCCAGGGCGTCGAGTTCTACCGCGACGCCCAGGGCGAGGCGTTCATCCCGGGCCTGATGCATCCGGTGCTCGGCGGCTACGCGGTGGGCGACATCGAGTTTTCCGCCGCCTTCGACGTCAACACGACAAAGGTCGGCCTCGATCTCGCCGAGGCGGTCTTCGCTGAACCGAACAACACGTTCCGGTTTGCAGATGTACCCGCAACCGGCGTGACGGTCCAGCGCGGCCCGACGCTCGACGGTCTGGGAACGTACCTCCGCGAGGTCATCAGCGAGTCGCCGCAACCGCAGGCGGACGTCGCCGGCATTCTGCGGGAGACGCAGACCGATGTGCTCGTGTCGTTTCTCCCCGTTGGTTCCGAGCGTGCGACGGAGTGGTACGCCGAGCAGGCGCTCGAGGCCGGGTGCGCCTTCGTCAACTGCATCCCCGTCTTCATTGCCTCGCGCACCGCCTGGCGTCGCCGCTTTGAGGAGCGGAATCTACCGCTCGTCGGCGACGATGTGAAATCCCAACTCGGGGCGACGATCGCCCACCGCATGCTGGTGAACCTGTTCCGCCAACGCGGCGTGCGCGTCGACCGCACCTATCAACTCAACTTCGGCGGCAACACGGACTTCCTCAACATGCTTGCCCGCGATCGCCTTGCCAGCAAGAAGATCTCCAAGACGAACGCCGTTACGAGCCAACTCGGCCACGCCCTCGCGGAGAAGGACATTCACGTCGGGCCGAGCGATTACGTCCCCTGGCTTGGAGACCGCAAGTTCTGCCACATCCGAATCGAGGGGACGACCTTTGGAAACATGCCCCTGAGCTGCGAGGTCAAGCTCGAGGTCTGGGATTCCCCCAACTCCGCCGGCGTGGTGATCGACGCTATTCGGTGCGCGAAGCTCGCCCTCGACCGCGGCGTTGGCGGCGTGCTCACCGGCCCCGCGGCATGCTTTATGAAGTCGCCCCCGCAGCAGTTCACCGACCACGAAGCGTTCGCGCTGACCGACGCGTTCATCCGCGAGCACGCTCCGGTGAGTGCCGGTCCGGTGAACGGCGTTCCGGCCCGCTCCGTGGCGGCAACGAATGGCAATGGTGCGCCGCATGCCGACCATTCCTCCCCGCCCGGTCAGACGGCCGCGGCGGCCGTGCGGGAGGGAAACGGCGACGGTCGTGCGACGCCGTCAAACCTGCGACCGGGCGAAGACCGGCCCGCCGCCTGTGATGACGACCGACTCTCCGCACCTTCAACCCGCACGGGCTCGGCGTCATGAAGCTTGTCATCTTCGGGTTGACCATCAGTTCCTCGTGGGGCAATGGGCACGCAACACTGTGGCGTGCCCTGTGCCGGGCGCTGGCTCGTCGCGGCCACCGAATCGTGTTCTTCGAGCGCAACGTTCCCTATTACGCCGCCCACCGCGATCTCACGGAGTTCGAGTGGGGCGAACTGGTCATCTATGACGACTGGGCGGACGTCTGCGCCGATGCCGAGGCGCACACAGCCGAAGCGGACGTGGCCATGGTGACTTCCTACTGCGCCGACGCGTCGGGGGCGAGCGCCGTGGTGCTCGACTCGCGCGCGCTCGTGCGCGCGTTCTACGACCTTGATACGCCCGTGACGCTCGGCGCGATGCGCAGCGGAACCCGCGCGCCCTACATCCCTGCGGATGGACTCCGCGACTTCGACCTGGTGCTGAGTTACACTGGCGGCAAGGCCCTCCAGGAGACTCGCACACTGCTGGGCGCAAGGCGCATCGTCCCCCTGTATGGCAGCGTGGATCCGCAGGCGCACTGCCCCGCTCGCCCGGAGGAGGCGTATCGCGCCGACCTGTCGTACCTTGGCACGTACGCCGCCGACCGGCAGGCGGCCCTGGAGCAGCTCTTCGTCGAGGCGTCACGCCGCCTGCCGAAGCAGCGGTTTCTCATCGGCGGCGCGCAGTATCCGCAGGACTTTCCCTGGACAAGCAACATTTACTTCGTCCGGCACGTGCCCCCGGCCATGCATCCGGCCTTCTTCTGTTCAAGCCGTCTCACGGTGAACATCACCCGCCAGGCCATGGCCCAGATGGGGTACTGCCCCTCCGGCCGTCTCTTTGAAGCGGCAGCCTGCGGAGCGCCCCTGCTCAGCGACTGCTGGGAAGGGCTGGACGAGTTCTTCACGCCTGGTGAGGAACTTCTCATTGCACAAACCACGGAGGACGCCATCGCGGCGCTCCAGATGTCGGATGCGCAGTTGCAGCGCATCGCCCGCGCCGCCCGTAAGCGTGTGCTCGCCTGTCACACCGCCGACCAGCGGGCGGCCGATCTGGAGGCAGCCGTCGAGAGCACGCTCAGCCGCGCTCCGGCGGGTCTGAATGGCACGTCAGCGTGCGACAGCGGCGTCGGCCGGTCGTCTCTTGAAGTGGAAGGATGAACCATGTGGGGGGTGATACCCGCCGCGGGGCTGGGCAGCCGGATCCAGCCCCTGGCGTTCTCGAAGGAACTGCTCCCGGTTGGAAGCCGTTTCGACGGCCAGACGGAGCGGCCGCGCGCCGTCAGCGAATACCTTGTCGAGCGCATGATCATCGCCGGTGCGGAGAAGATCTGCTTCGTCATCGCGCCGGGCAAGTCGGACATCCTGAACTATTACGGCGAGCAGATTGGCCCGGCCTCAATCGCGTACGTCGTGCAGTCGCGCCCCGGCGGCCTCTGTGATGCCATCTTCCGCGCACTTCCCCTCATCGCGGACGAGGAGCCCGTTCTCATCGGGTTGCCGGACACCATCTGGTTCCCTGAGGATGGTCTCGGCGCCCTGCCGCACGATCAACTCTCGTTCCTGCTCTTTCCGGTTGATCGCCCGGAATTGTTTGATGCCGTCGTGATGGACGATGCGGGGCAGGTGCAGGAGATTCAGGTCAAGCGGCCGGATGCAACCTCCTCATGGATCTGGGGCGCGATCAAGGCGCCCGGTTCGGTGCTGCGGGAACTGGCAGAACTCTGGGAAGCCCGCCAGCGCTGCGATGAATACATCGGAACGCTCGTCAACGCCTGGCTGGAGGCCGGCGGCCGGGCAATCGGCGTCCACGCCGGGCGCTCCTACGTGGATGTCGGAACGCTGCATGGATACCGCGAGGCGATCAGGCTGCTCAGTTCGGCCGGCGAAGGGCGCTCTACGGCTGACACCACCAACCGAGAGGCGGTGCAGACGCCGATGCGCATCGGCCTGCCGCAGGATGGGCGGGGAGGTGTTCATGGTTGAAGCGGTGATGCTCTGGAATGAGCCGAACAACAAGTCACACTGGGATTTCGAGATCGATCCCGAGTGGAGCATGTTCGCCGACATGGTCAAACTCGCCTCCGATGCGATCAAGGCGGAGAACTCCAAACTGCCGCGGGTGCTCGGCGGAATCGCCCCGATCGATCCTCTCTTCATTCAACGGATGGAGCGGTTCGGCGTGCTCGACCATGTCACGGCCGTCGGCGTGCACGGCTTTCCGCTCGACTGGAACCATTGGCAGATCCATCAGTGGCCCGAGAAACTTGCTGAGATCAAGGCCGTGACCAGCCTGCCCGTCTGGGTTTCCGAGGTCGGCATCTCCACCTTTGGCGCCGAGGAGGTGCAGGAGTGGGGGCTCAAGCGCACGGCCGAACTGCTCCGCGGCCGGGCATCCCGCATCCACTGGTACAGCCTTTACGACCTGCCCAAGGCCTGGCCGGCCACCACCCGGCACCGCGAAGCGGAGGGTTCGTCCTATTACCGTCACTTTTACCTCGGCCTGCTGCGCGAAGATGGCACGCCCAAGCCCGCCTACACCGCCTTCCGCGACTGCGCGCCGGAGTTCGGCATCTGCCAGTGGTTCCACTTCCAGGATCATCGTCTTGACGATGCGGTGCGCCACCTGCGCGACCTTGGCGTCACCTACATCCGGACTGGTCTGAGTTGGGCCGACTCGGGCCGACCCGGCGCTTTCGAGTGGTTCGATCGGCAGATGAAGGCTCTTGAAGACTTCGATGTGACCGTGACCTTCTGCTTCACGCCGGAGCCGTGCGGCATCGCCCCGCATCACACGAGTCCACCGAAGGATCCAAGTCAGTTCGCCGACTTCTGCGCGGAGATGATCCGCAGATACGCCGGGTGAGCGCCGAGGGGGGGAGGCAAGCATGGCACGTGCCCTGCTGATCGTGCTCGACAGCCTCGGCATCGGCGCTGCGCCGGACGCCGCGGCGTACGGGGACGATGGCGCAAACACCCTTGGCCACATTCTGGATCACGAACCGGGCCTGCAACTGCCGGCGCTCTGGCAGCTTGGCATGGGGCGCATCCTTAACCGCGCACCGGATGTCCCGGTCCGCGCCAGCTACGGCCGCATGCAGGAACGCTCGGCGGGGAAGGACAGCACGACGGGTCACTGGGAGCTTGCCGGCGCGGTGCTCGACGAGCCCTTTGCCACCTTCAAACGGTTTCCTGATGAGCTAGTACACGCCATCGAGCACGAAGCGGGCGTGGAGTTCCTGGGTAACCTCCCCGCCAGCGGCACGCAGATCATCGAAGACCTCGGTCGCGAACACATGCGCTCCGGCAAGCCGATCCTCTATACCTCGGCCGACTCCGTCCTGCAGGTCGCGGCGCACGAGGACATCGTTCCACTCGAGCGCCTCTACGAGATCTGCCGCATCGCGCGCCGCCATGCCGACCGGCACCGCATCGGACGTGTCATCGCGCGGCCCTTCGTCGGCGACCCGATCGGGGCCAACGGGCAGGGACCGACGCCTTTCGCCAGAACGCCCAACCGGCACGACTTCTCAATGGCGCCGCCGCGCACGGTTCTGGACGCCCTCAACGAAGCCGGCGTGCCGGTGCTCGGGATCGGCAAGACCGCCGACCTCTTCGCCGGCAAAGGCGTCACACGCTCCTTTCCGACCGCGTCGAATCGCGCCGGCATGGAGTGCCTCAGCGAGATTTGGCCGCAGTCGAGCGAAGGCCTCGTCTTTATCAATCTCGTGGACTTCGACACGGTCTACGGCCACCGCCGCGATCCCGAGGGCTACGCCGCCGCGCTCACCGCATTCGACGATTGGCTTGCGGGCTTTCTGACGCTCAGCACGCCCGACGATCTCGTCATCATCACTGCCGACCACGGCAACGATCCCACCTTCCGCGGCACAGACCACACGCGCGAGACCGTGCCCGTGCTCGTCCGCCACCGCGATCGCGTCGAAGACCTCGGCGAGCGCGAGACATTCGCCGATGTCGCGGCAACGCTCGCCGCCTTCTTCGGGATTGAGCCGTGGCCCGTTGGAACGCCATTCCCGATCGTCAGGCGATCCGCAACGAACGAAGCGGGCCACGCATGACAACGCTCCTGTTCATCCGCCACACCGAACATGAAGCCGGTCCTCACGTCCTCATCGGCCGCACGCCCCGCGTCTCCCTCACGCCCGAAGGCCGCGCGCACGCCGCGGCGGTCGCCGAACGCCTGTCCCGCGTCCCAATCGCGGCGATCTACGCCAGCCCCGTCGACCGCGCCCGCCAGACCGCGGAAGTGCTCGCCGCGCGCCTCGGGCTTGAGATCACGATTGAGGAGGGCCTCACCGAGGTCGACTTTGGCGAGTGGACCGGCAAGTCCTTCGCCGACCTCGACCACACCCCCGAGTGGCGCGCCTGGAATGCAAGCCGCAGCACCCAACGCGCCTCCGGCGGCGAAACCATGCTCGAGGTCCAGTCCCGCCTCCTCAACGCCGCCCACCGCATTTACAACCGCCACCGCGATGGCGTCGTCGCCCTCTTCAGCCATGGAGACCCGATCCGCGCCGCCGCGGCGTACTGGCTGGGCGTGCCGCTGGACCTGTTCCTGCGGATCCGGATCGACCTGGGATCAATCACAGCCGTGGCGCTGGATGACAACGGCCCGCGGATCCTCTGTGTCAACGAGGTGGTCGCCGGACGCGGCTGGGAGCGCCACGCGCCATGAGCGACCGAAAGCCGCCAGAGGGAATCGAACCCACAACCTGCGCTTTACAAAAGCGCTGCTCTGCCAATTGAGCTATGGCGGCGCTCCGCCCATTGTACGCGGCGGCGGGTGGCATGCCCACGCCGCTTATCCCTTCAGCGGAAACTCCCGCAGCACCCGATGCTGCGCCCCCGTTGGCAGGAGCACGCTGCGGACCAGCGCGAGGTGTTCCACGTGGAACATCGTGTCTCGCGCGGGCACGTCCAGATCCCGCGGCCGGGCGTCGTGGGTGAAGCGGGCGAGCGTCAGGTGGGGCAGGAAGCGGTCGCCGGCCTTCTGTCGGGGGTTGCGGGCCAGACGGTGGGCCAGCCGTCGCTGGAGTTCCTGCAGCGGAGGCGGCGCATCGGTCTCCAGCGCGACCAGCCGCGGCCGCCCCCTCGGCGGCAGGGTCATCAGCCGTAGCGGCGTCAGCCCGAACGGGGCGATCCCGCTCGCCGACCGCTCGATCGACTCGATCACCCGGTCCAGGTCCCCCTCCGGCGTGTCCCCGATGAACTGGAGCGTCAGGTGCACCTGTTCCGGCGGGGTTGGGCGGTGGTTGGCGAGCGGCGGGTCAAGTTTGCGGATGGCCCGGAGCCAGTCGCGACTGCCGCGGACCGGGTCGCCCTCGCGCCCTCCCTGCGGGGGGTAGATCGCGACGAACAGGCGCAGGTTCTTCCCGGCCATGGGCCCTCCTTGCTGCACCCTAGCATCGTCGCGGGTTGCACAGCGGCGACGCCGGTGGGGGGCTCCGGAGGGTGAACCGATGCGACAGGGCGCGAGGCGAATGGTCTGGGCCGGAGTCGGCGCGGCTGTGTTCGCGGCCGCTGTGGCGTGCAGCGGCGCGGCGGCCGCGCCACCCGCGATCGCGCAGGAGATCGGCGAAGGCATCGCGCGTTTTGGGGGCGAGGGTGTGCCGGTTGACGCGACCGCCGGGCCGCGCTCGTTTGCCGTGGTCGCGCCCCTCGAGGTTCGCGGCCCAGCGCCGGCGGGCTGGGCGCTTACGCCTGAGTTCGGCCTCGAGGATGGTCGACAGGTCGTCACCATCGATGTGCCGGATGGCACGAGCCTGTACGGCACCGGCGAGGTTGCCGGCCCGTTGCTGCGCAACGGAAGGACCACGGTCACTTGGAATACGGACGCCTTCGGCTACGACGAGACGACGCCCTCGCTCTACCAGTCGCACCCGTGGGTCTTCGGCGTGCGCCCGGACGGCTCGGCCTTCGGTGTGCTGGCAGACACGACATGGCGGTGTGAAATCGACCTGACCAGCGACATCGTCTTCCGCGCCGATCCCGGCGCGGAGCCCTTCCAGGTGATCGTGATCGACCGCGACTCGCCGGAAGAGGTGCTGACGGCGCTGAGCGAACTCGTCGGGACGATGCCGATGCCGCCGCTGTGGGCGCTGGGGTATCACCAGTGCCGGTACTCGTACTTCCCCGAGGCCCGCGTCCGTGACATCGCCGCCGGCTTCCGCGAGCGCGACATTCCCTGCGACGTCATCTGGTTCGACATCGACTACATGGATGAGTACCGCGTCTTCACATTTGACACGGAGCGCTTTCCTGACGCGAAGAAGCTCAACGAAGACCTGCACGGGCAGGGGTACCACACCATCTGGATGATCGACCCCGGCGTGAAGCGCGAGGAGGGGTACTTCGTCTACGACTCCGGCTCTGAAGAGGGGGGGGCGGGCAACCACTGGGTGCAGACCCGCAGCGGGGAGATTTACGTCGGCGATGTCTGGCCGGGCGCGTGCGTCTTCCCGGACTTCACGCGGCCGGAGACGCGCACATGGTGGGCCGGGCTGTACGAAGGCTTCATGGCCCAGGGGATCGACGGCGTCTGGAACGACATGAACGAGCCGGCGATCTTCAACGTCCCGAGCAAGACGATGCCCGAGGACAACTGGCACAGGGGCGGCGAGGGAATCCCGCCGGGACCGCACGCCAAGTACCACAACGTCTACGGCATGCTCATGGCGATGGCCACGCGCGACGGCATTCGCGAGGCGAACCCGGACAAGCGCCCCTTCGTCCTCACGCGGGCCGGCTTCCTTGGCAGCCATCGCTACGCCGCGACGTGGACGGGCGACAACAGCGCCGAGTGGGACGATCTGGAGGCCTCCATCCCCATGGTCCTGAATCTCGGCCTCTCCGGCCAGCCCTTCGCCGGCCCCGACATCGGCGGCTTCATCGGCAACGGCGACGGCGAAATGTTCGCGCGCTGGATGGGCGTCGGCGCGCTCCTCCCCTTCGCCCGCGGGCACACCGGCAAGGGGAACATCGACAAGGAGCCGTGGGCCTTCGGCCCCGAAGTCGAGGAGGCGTGCCGCCTCGCGCTCCAGCGCCGCTATGTCCTGCTCCCGTATTACTACACGCTTTTCGAGGAAGCCGCGCGCACCGGCCTGCCCGTGGTGCGCCCCGCCTTCTTCGCAGATCCGACCGACCCCGCGCTGCGCAGCGAGGACGATGCGTTCCTGATCGGCAGCGACCTGCTCGTGGAGCCCTTCGTCACGCCGGACCGCGACCGCGCCGTCGTGCTGCCGCGCGGCGCGAATGACGGGAGCGCGTGGCGGCGCATCACGCTGACCAGCGAGAAGGATCACCCGGATCTCCCGCGCCTCTACATCCGCGCCGGCGCGATCATCCCGACCGGCCCGGTCATCGAGCACACGGGCGAGCTGATCGACGAGGAGACCGGCAGCATGCTCTACCCCCTCACGCTCCTGGTCGCGCTGGACGACAACGGCCGCGCGGAAGGCGTCCTCTACGAAGACGCCGGCGACGGCCGGGCTCACCGAGGTGGCGACTTCCGCCGGACCCGCTACATCGCTGAACGGCGAGGTCGCGAATTGAAATTTTCAATGGAGCGAATCGGGGGAAGGATGGCCGAATCTGACCGCCCCATCCGCGCCCGGGTGATCGCCCCTGATGGGACCGAAGAGGAAATCGTGATTGCGGAGTAGAGGCGATCAGCGGGCCGCAGCGCTCACCTCTTCACCTCTTCACCTCTTCACCTGCTCATCCCCTACTCCCCGAACGCCGCCTCAAACCCCCGCCCCGCGGCAGGAAAATCGATCCCGCGCACGTACTCGCAGCTCTCCCGCGCCCCGTGCTCCCGGTCCATGCCGCTGTCCTCCCACTCCACGCTCAAGGGCCCCTCGTACCCGATGCGGTTCAGGGCGCGGATGATCGCGTCGAAGTCGACATCGCCGCGCCCGACCGACCGGAAGTCCCAGCCGCGGCGGTGGTCGCCGAAGGGAAGGTGGCTGGAGAGAATGCCGCTGACGCCGTCCAGCGTGGTCTTGCAGTCCTTCATGTGGACGTGGTAGATGCGGTCGGGGAATCGTTCGATGAACTTGACGGGGTCGATCCCCTGCCAGACGAGGTGACTCGGGTCGAAGTTGAAGCCGAAGGACTCGCGCCCGCCGACAGCCTCGAGGGCGCGCTCGGCGGAGTAGATGTCAAAGGCGATCTCCGTCGGGTGAACTTCCAGCGCGAACTTCACGCCGCATTCCTCGAAGACGTCGAGGATCGGGTTCCAGCGGTCCGCGAAGTCGCGGTACCCGGCGGCGATCTCCTTCTCGCTCGTGGGCGGGAAGCCGTAGATCTTGTGCCAGATCGACGACCCCGTGAAGCCGTTGACGACCTTCACGCCGAAGCGGGCCGCGGCCCGCGCAGTGGTCTTCATTTCCTCGGCCGCGTGCTCCTGCACCTTCTCAGGGTGATGGCCGTCCGCCCACTCGCGCCAGATGTGCTCCGGAAGAATCGCGCCGTGCCGCTCATCGATCGGGTCGCACACCGCCTGGCCGACGAGGTGGCTGCTGATCGCCCAGCAGTTCAGCCCGTGCTTCTCCAGCGTCTGCCAGACCTTCGCGCGGTAGTCGTCGCGGGCCATGCAGTCCAGGACGTTGAAGTGATCCCCCCAGCAGGCCAACTCCAGCCCATCGTACCCGAACTCCTTCGCCTTGGCGCACATCGCTTCAAAGGGCAGGTCGGCCCACTGGCCGGTGAAGAGCGTGACGGGGCGGGGGGGG
>CAYWRO010000032.1:0-40741 GCA_964460345.1 uncultured Phycisphaeraceae bacterium
GCCATGCCTGTCGACCCCGCCATCTGGCTCCCCCCCCACGCCCCCAGCGCCCCCGCGCCCCCCCCCCCCGCGCCCGCAGGGCGCCCCACCATGCGGGACTTCGTCACGGACGGCTCCATCGCCGGCCTGTGTGACCGGTTGACTCGGCTGACCGGGGCGCCCATCTGGCTTCGCGACGCCTCCGGGCAGGTGATCGTGCCCGGTGACGGCGACGCCCGGTGGCGACTGGTCGATGCCGAGCAGGGGATCGCCCGGGCCTTTGCCATTATCGGGCTACCGCCCCCGGATGCGGCCGCCGCGGCGGCCGTTCACAGGGCGGAGATGCTCATCAGCACGGGGGCGCTCGGCGCGATCGAGGTCTGCACGGCGTGTCTGTGCACCCAGCCGGGCTGCGAGACGCCACGGAGCGATGAACAGACCATTCGCGACGCGGTGACGCTCCTGGCGTCCTCGGTCTGTGACGTCTGCGAGGCGCAGGTCTCCCTGCGACAGCGGGTCACGGAGCTTGATGCCCTGTACAGGCTTTCCTCGCTGCTCGCCCAGACCGCCGACTTGGACGAACTGCTGCGCGATGCGGTCCACCTCGCGGTGGCCACCCTCGACGCCCGCGCAGGGCTGATCCTGCTCACCGATCGCACACCCCATGTTGCGGTCCACGTCGGGCTGGGCGATGCAGAAGCGACCGAACTGGCCGAGGTTCTTGCCGCGGCGGCCGAACCGGCCCGGACGAATGGTGAACTCAACGGTCATAGCGCTGCGTTTGCGCATCTGCAGCCGATGACCCTTGTGCCACTGCAGTTTCATGGAAGGACGTTCGGCGTGCTTGCGCTTGTCGGACGCCGCGCCCCCGTGGAGCGGGACGCCGCCGCGCGAGGATTGCTGCACTCGTTCGCCGATCACATTGCCTCGGCCGTTTCTGATGCGCGTCTGCGGCGGCTGCGGGAGGAGCACGAACGCGTGCAGCAGCAGGTGCGCCTCGCGGCGGACGTGCAGCGCCGCATGCTCCCGCGGCAGGATCCGTCCGTACAGGGACTGGACATCGCCGCCCGCTACTCGCCTTCCTTTGAACTCGGGGGCGATTTCTACGACTTCCTGCACCTGGGCGACAGCCTGGGCGTGGCGATCGGGGATGTGGTTGGGAAGGGAGTCGCCGCGGCGCTGCTGATGTCTGCGGTCCGGGCGTCGCTCCGCGCGCACGCCGAGGACGTGTACGACGTGCAGGACGTGCTGGCCCGGGTCAATCGGGCGCTGGCGGCGGACACGCACGACCATGAGTTCACGACGCTTTTCTACGGGGTGATCGATCCCGTCTCACGCCGGTTGACGTACGTCACGGCGGGACATGAGCCGGTGTTGCTCCTTCGCCCTGGAGCGCCAGGCGAGGCCAACCCGACGGTGCGGGAGCTGCATTCAGGCGGCATGGTGCTCGGCGTTGATCCTGAACAGACCTTCCCGCCGGGCATCGAGCACCTTCGAGCCGGGGATGCGATCGTGCTCTACACCGATGGGCTCACGGAGGCGACCGACTTCCAGAACCGTCGGTTCGGCCGGCACCGCCTCACGCAGGTGCTCGCGCAGCTTCTCACCGATGAACCGGAGGCAACCGCCGCGCGCATGATCGAGCAGATCGTCTGGCACCTGCGTCAGTTCGCCGGTTTGAGCACGCGGAACGACGATGTGACGATCGTGGCCATTCGCATCATGTAAGGGAAGGCTGCCCTTGCCTTCTCCCTTTCGGCCCTGGCGGCGCGTCCTGACCCGACCGGATTACACTCATCTATGCCGCACCTCAGCGTCAACATCGATCACGTGGCCACCGTCCGCCAGGCTCGCTACCGGGACTTCCCTCCGGATGTCGGTGAGCCCGATCCCGTCCGGGCGGCCCACGAGGCGGAAGTCGGCGGGGCCGATGGCATCACGGTCCACCTGCGCGAAGATCGCCGCCACATCGTGGATCGCGATGTGCACCTGCTGCGGCAGCTTGTCAAGGTGAAGTTCAATCTCGAGATGGCCGCGACGGAGGAGATGATTCAGATTGCGCTGCAGGTGCGGCCGCACACGGTCATGCTCGTGCCCGAGGGGCGCGAGGAGGTCACGACGGAAGGGGGGCTGGACGTCGCCGGCCAGCTCGATCGGCTGAAGGACGTCGTCCAGCGGCTCAAGCAGGGCGGTGGGGGGCAGGCCGGAGGACTCGCATCGGCGTTCATCGACGCTGATGAGCACCAGGTGGACGCCGCCCGGGAAGCGGGCTTCGACATCTGTGAGGTCCACACGGGCCCGTACGCGGCGGCCTTTTTCGAGTGCGGCGGCGACTTCCGCCAACCGCATCTGGCCGCGCACCTGCGGAAAGTGGCTGAAGCTGGGCGGCGCATTCGTGAGGCGGGAATGCGCTTCAACGCCGGGCACGCGCTGAACTATCACAACGTCGGCCCGATCGCAGCGCTCGCGGGCGTGGCGGAGTTGCACATCGGGCACGCCATCATCAGCCGCGCCGTGTATGTCGGCTTGCGCCAGGCTGTCACCGAGATGAAGCGGGCCATGCGGGCCGGGATGGTTGAGGTCGATCCACACCACGCCGAGGAGGCGAGATGAACCTGCAGGATCATTTCGTCCGGCTGTACGAGTACGAGGCCGACTGCACGAGAAAGGTGCTGGATTCGCTGCACCGGGCGCAGCTTACGCTGGAGCAGTCCGGCGGCGCAGCGGAGGCGGCGCCGTTCATCCGCGCGATCGAGGTCTTCTCGCACATCCAGGCTGCGCGGCAGATCTGGCTCGCGCGTTTGGAGCAGATGGCTCCGCCGGAAGATGGACTTTTCCCGGCGTGGACCCTCGCGCGAGCTGAGCAACGCGCGCTGTCGCTGGACACCGCCTGGCTGACGTACGTTCGGGCCCTTCAACTTCAGGGCGCTCCCCTGGCGGTGGAAGTGCGATACACGACGACCGAGGGGAAAGAGTGCTGCTCGACCGTGCTGGACATTCTCACGCACGTCGTCAATCACTCGTCGTATCACCGCGGCCAGATTGCCACGATGGTGGCCCAGTGCGGCGCCCGGCCCGCCCCCACCGATTTCATCTTCTACAGCCGGAGCGAGGCCCGTCATGGGATGGATTGAGCCCCAGCAGGCACAGACACGCGACGGTGTTTCGTTCGTCATTCAAAGCGTCGAGGAGGACGATGCCGCAGCGCTGCTGGCCTACCTCCGCAGCAGCGTGGGCACGGGTCGTTTCGACGTGACCGAAGCCGATGAGGTCGATCACGCCGAGACCTCGCAGCGGGCGTGGATCGCGCCGCTGCGCGAGGCGGACAACTCGCTGCTGCTCGCCGCATGGCACGATGGCCGCATCATCGGCTCGCTCAACTTCCACGGCGGCAAGCGCCGCAAGATGGTCCACAGCGGTCACTTCGGCATCAGCGTGCTGGCGGATTGGCGCGGCCGCGGCGTCGGCTCGGCTTTGCTGGAGGCGTTGATCCGATGGGCGCGCGAGCATCCCGTCATCGAAGAGATCACACTGGGCGTCGTGGATGCGAATGAAGGTGCGATTCGGCTTTATCAACGCCACGGCTTCGTCGAGATCGGGCGGCATCCCGGCAAGTTCCGCCTGGGCCCCGGCAGGTACTGGGCGGATGTGCAGATGAGCCTCTGGGTCAACGGCGGTCCGGCGCCGGCTGCTGCCGCGGAAACGGACGATGGCTCACGCGTCGTGGTCGCGACTGAAGCGATGAAATAGCGCGAGACGGTTTGCGTCCAGCAGTCCCCCTAGGATCGAACATGCCTCAGAACCAGCCAAATCCGCGCCTACGCGGCGCGTTCACCGCGATCGTGACCCCTTTCACCAGCGATGGTTCGAGCGTCGACTACCGCGCGCTCGAGCAGCAGATCCTCTTCCAGGCCACCGGCGGCGATGGAGGGGGCGGCGGCGTGACGGGCGTGGTCATCGCCGGCACCACGGGCGAATCTCCCACCCTCACGCCGGGCGAGCACAAGGAACTCGTTGAACGAGCCGTGGAGATCGCCCACCGCGCGGGGATCATGGCGATCGCCGGCACCGGCTCCAACAGCACGGCCGAGGCCGTCGAATACCAGCGCCATGCGGCCGCCGCGGGTGCGGATGGCGGCTTGAGCGTGAACCCCTACTACAACAAGCCGACGCAGGAGGGTCAGTACGCCCACTTCATGGCCGTGGCGGATGCCGCGGACCTGCCGGTCGTGCTTTACAACATCCCCGGCCGCACCGGCGTGGCTCTCACCACGGAGACCATTCAGCGCCTGGCCGAGCATCCGAACATCCAGGCTGTCAAGGAAGCAACGGGGAACGTGGCGCTGGCTTCTGACATCGCACTGCACTGTCCGGGGCTCGACGTTCTTTCCGGTGATGATCCACTGACGCTCCCGATTGCGGCCGTCGGCGGGGTGGGCGTGATCAGCGTCACGAGTAACCTGGTGCCGGGGCGCGTCGCCGCGCTCTGCGAAGCCTGCCTGTCGCAGCGGTGGTCGGATGCGCTGGAGATCCACCGGGAGTTGTCCGCGCTCAACAAGGCGCTGTTCCTCGAGACGAACCCGATCCCGGTCAAGGCGGCGATGAAGATGCTTGGTCGTGACTCCGGGGTGCTGCGTCTGCCGATGACGCAGGCGACGTCCGCCACATGCGATGCGCTCCGCAAGGTCCTCACGACCCACGAGCTTCTCTGAGCGACAAACTTCTGTAGTGAGAAGCCCCCCGTAGCGGCGGAGGGCCTTGACGCCCGTGGTATAAAAGATTTGATTAAAGCCGCCAAGTGGCGCGCCGAGTTCGGGGCGATTGCGGGCCGCTCGCAAGCCCGCGGCCGCAGGAAAGCGGCGTTCATCTCGAAGCGGACGACCGTATCTGTTTGGGCATACGCACATCCCGCTCGTTCCGCGAGCGGTCACCAAGGCATCGCGTTCCATGACGAACCCACAACAGGCAGCGCAAGGAAGGCAGCCGATTGAAGTCTCTGCGCAAGCAGCGAACCAGGGAGACGATTCGGCAGGCATTCAGACCTACGCCCAGGCAACTCGGTTTCTTTTCGATCGCGTGAACGTTGAGCAGCTCCGCCCTTCGCGAATTGAGGAGGGCGTCTTCAAGCTGGACCGCATGAGGGCGCTCATGGGCCTGCTGGGCCATCCGGAACGCGCGGTCCAGATGGTTCACGTGGCCGGCACCAAGGGCAAGGGCAGCGTCTGCGAGATGACGGCCTCATGTCTCACGGCCGCGGGGTATGCGGTCGGGCTGTACACCAGCCCTCACCTTGTCGATGTGCGGGAGCGCATCCGCATCAGCGGCCGCCTGATCTCCCAGGCCGACTTCACGCGCACCATGGACCGCGTCGCGGCCGCCGTGACGGAAGTGCCTTCGGAGCTCGGCCTGCCCACCTACTTCGAGGTGCTTACCGCCCTCGCGTTCGCCTACTTCGCGCAGCAAGCGGTCGATATCGCCGTTGTTGAGGTCGGTCTCGGCGGCCGGCTGGACTCCACCAACGTCATCACGCCGGAGGTGGCCGCCGTCACGTCGATCAGTCTTGAGCACACCGATCTGCTGGGGAAAACCCTGGATTCCATCGCGCGTGAAAAGGCGGGCATCTTCAAGCCGGGCGTGCCCGCCCTGACCATTCCTCAGCAGCCTGAGGTCGCGTCCGCCCTCCGCGAGGTCGCTGAAGCCACGGGCGCGCCGCTGCACGTCGTGGGGGAGGACATCGAGTTCACGACGCGCTTCCAGGCGGGCGGGGCCTTGCCCGCTTTTGCCGCCGCGAGTGCTTCCGCGGGCCCGCGCATGGTGGTGGGCCTCTCCACCGACCGCACGCACTACGAGCACATCGTGGTCCCCTTCCAGGGAGAGCACCAGGCGCACAACTGCGGGCTCGCGTTGGCGATCCTTGATCGCCTTGCTGAACGCGGCTTCCGCGTGCCGGAGACGGCAGTGGTTGAAGGGCTGGCTGCCGCGGACACGAGCGGCCGCATGGAGATCGCGTGGGACTCTCCTCGCGTCCTGCTGGATGGTGCGCACACGCCAGAATCCCTGGCGGCCCTCTTTCGGGCAATCGGCGCGCATGTTCCCTGCGATTCCGTGGTCGTCGTTTTCGGCTGCGCGAGCGACAAGGACCTCGACGCCATGCTGCGCGAGCTTGGTCTGGGCGCCGACAAGGTCATCTTCACGCGTTCGGCAAACCCCCGCGCGGCCAATCCGAGTGAACTGAACCGTCGTTTTGAGGAGTTCAGCGGCAAGATGAGCCAGGTTGCCGACAACCTTGACAAGGCCTTGTCGGCCGCCTCCCGCGCCGTGCACAGAGGAGACCTGATCGTGGTGACGGGGTCCTTCTACCTCGTCGGGGAGGCCAAGGTCCTGCTGAGCGAGCGAGCGAAGACCGGCCGAGGCATCTGAACAAAGGCCGATCGCTCCCCCGCGCTGCCGATGCGGCTTTCCCCCATATGCTTCGGCGTGCCCATTTACCTCGACAACAACGCCACCACCCGCCCCACGAGCGAGGTCGCCGCGGCGGTCGCTGCGGCTCTCACCGAATACTGGCATAACCCCTCTTCGATCCACCGCCCCGGCCAGACCGCCCGGTACAGGGTGGAACAGGCTCGCAAGTCCGTGGCGGCGCTGATCGGCGCGAAGCCGAGGGACCTTCTGTTCACCGCGGGCGGAACCGAGTCGATCGACCTGGCAATCCGCGGCAGGGTGCTCGCCCAGCGGGCCGCTGGTGCGAGCAGGATCGCCATTGTCACGACCGAGATTGAGCACAACGCCATCCGCGAACTGGGCCACGTGCTGGCGAATCGCGAGGGCGTGGATCTGCGGATCGTGCGGCTGGACTCCGAAGGATTCGTCGACCTGAACCACCTGGAGACGCTTGTCGATGAGGACGTGGCCGTCGTCAGCGTCCAGTGGGCCAACAACGAGACGGGACTGATTCAGCCGGTTCGCCAGATCGGCGAGCTGTGCCGCGCCCGAGGCGTTGTCTACCACTGTGACGGCACGCAGTGGGTGGGCAAGGCTCCGACGAACGTCGGTGTCGAGCCGATCGACCTGCTGACTTTCAGTGCACACAAGTTCCACGGTCCCAAAGGGATAGGCGCGCTGTACATCCGTCCCGGCGTCCGCGTGGAGTCGGTCATCCACGGCGAGCAGGAGATGGGCAAGCGCGGCGGGACGGAGAACACGCCCGGCATCATCGGCATGGGCGTCGCCGCGGAACAGGCACGCGCCTGGCTGGAGGAGCCTGGCAACGCGCGGGCCGCCGCGGCGATCCGCGACCGATTTGAGGCGGCGGTTTTAAAGGCATGTCCCGGTGCTCGGCGGAACGCGCCGTCAGATCCGGCCCGTCGCCTCTGGAACACCGCAAACGTCGGTTTCCCGTCGCTCGAGGCGGAGGCGATCCTGTTCATGCTGTCGGAGCGCGGCGTCTGCGCCTCGGCAGGGTCGGCTTGCTCCTCGGGCTCACTCGAACCATCGCCGGTTCTGCGTGCGATGGGAATCCCCCCGGATGTGGTGGCTTCTTCGGTTCGTTTCAGCATCTGTCGCCATGCGACCGAAGATGATGTGGATCAGGCCGCGGCCGTCGTGGCCGAGTGCATCGGCACGCTCCGGGAGGCTGCCGGCGCTGCTGCCCAGCCGGCGCCCGCGTCGGTCCGCACGCCCCAGCGTGCGTGAACGCCCGTGGTCGGGTCGGGCGGGTAGCGCCGCCCGCGGCACAGAGTCAGGTAGAGTCTGCGCATGAACAACGACCCATTTGCCCACGGCCAGCCGCCGGAGTTTCTTCCGGATGAGGCCACGCTGCCGCAGCAGGTCAGCACACTGGCCATTCTCTCCCTCGTGCTGGCTCTCACGTGCCTGCTCGCCCCGATCGGGCTCATCCTGGGCGGCGTTGCGCTCATCTCGATCGCGCGGTCGGAGGGGCGATTGCGCGGCACCGGGCTGGCCGTGTCCGGCATCATCGTCGGGTTGATCTGCTCGATGCTCCTGATCGGGTGCGTCGTGGGGATGAACTACGCCACGAACATGGGGATCGTGCCGGCCGACCAGGCGATGCAGGCGATCGAGGCGGGGGACTGGAACGCCGCCCGGGCCGAAATGTCCGGGCTTGCCAGCACGGCCACGGACGATCAACTGACGCAGTTCCGGGACGGCTACCAGGCCGATTACGGTGGGTACCAGTCGATGCCGCGGGGCATTCTCAAGGTGCTGTCGGGCAGCCGCGATCCGCGCCTGCAGTCGATGTCACAGGTGATGCAGGCCTATCCGGATGTGTACAGCCTTCCGGTGGTCAGTACGTTCGACAACGGGACCGCGCCGATCATCGTCGTCATGGACACCACGGCGGGGCAGCCGATGCCGGAAAATCTGGCGATCGTCCGGCAGGACGGCTCGCTGCTGTGGCTGGTCGACCCTGCTTCGGGCCCTTGATCTGTCCTCGGGATGGCCTCAGCGAGCCGATATCATCCCACGTGCCCAGTCAGGAAGCCGAACGCCGGCCGATCATCTCGGTGCGCAACCTGTGGAAGTCATTTGACGGGCGCGTGGTGCTGTCGGGCGTGAACCTGGATGTGTACCCCGGCGAGACCATGGTCATCATGGGGGGGTCCGGTTCAGGCAAGAGCACGCTCCTGCGCCACATGATCGGGAGCTTCCAGCCGGATGAGGGGGAGGTCTGGCTCTTTGGAGAGCGGCTGGCCGATCTGGACGATGAGGGGATGGACCGTCTCCGGCGGCGATTCGGCATCCTCTTCCAGTCCGGAGCGCTGTTTCAGTCGATGTCCATCGCCGAGAATGTCGCGCTGCCGCTTCAGGAGCACACCGACCTGGACCCGGAGATCATTGATATCCAGGTGAAGATCAAGCTGGAACTGGTCGGCCTGCGCGAGCATGCCGACAAGTATCCCGCCCAGATTTCGGGAGGCATGAAGAAGCGGGCGGGGCTTGCCCGCGCCCTGGCGCTTGACCCGCGCATCCTGTTTTACGATGAGCCATCGGCGGGGCTGGATCCGGTCACGAGCGCCGAGATCGACCGGCTGATCACCGGGCTTACCCGAAAGATGGGGGTGACGAGCGTTGTCGTGACCCACGAGATGGACTCGGCGTTCACCATCGCGGATCGGATGGCCATGCTCGACAAGGGGCGCATGGTTGTGGTGGAGAAGCGGGAATGGTTTGAACGCCTTCGAGACACCCCCCGTGATCAGGTGGCTTCGCTGACCGAGGAGCAGCAGATGATCCGGCAGTTCCTGCGTGGGGAGGCGGACGGCCCGATCACGGCACGTCGAGAGGCGACTCGGTACGCCGAGGACCTGCTTGGAATCGCCTACCGCCCCTCGACCGGCCCCAGCGTTGAGCCGACAAGGTATTGATCAGCCCGTTGCGCCCTCTCCTCCGCCGCGCAGGGAGCATCAGAAGAACAGTCTGCAATGGCCAAACGATCATCGAAGAACAACGTGCTTGCGGGACTGTTCGTCCTGGTCAGCGTGATTCTCACGGTCGCCGTGATCATTGTGCTGGCCGATGCGGGCGAGGCGCTGGAGCCGACGCGGCGGTACACGGTGCGGTTCACGATGTCCGAAGGCGCCTGGGGGCTTGCCTCCGGCTCTCCTGTCACGCTCGGAGGCCAGCGCGTGGGGCGCGTTTCCGAAATCGGATTTGTCGGCCCGGCCGCGGCGCCCGAGGGCGTGGACGTGAAGATTCGCATTCGCGAAGAACTCACGCTGCGGACCGACGCCGATGTGCAACTCGTCGTGCCGCTGCTGGGCGCGAATACTGCGATCAACATCGTGGATCTGGGGAAGCCGTCGTCGCCGGTTGCAGGCGAGGACACGCCGATCGACGGTTCGCTCGCTCCCCCCGGGTTCCTGGCGCAGGCAGGCTACGGGCCTGATCAGCAGCAGCAGGTTCAGAATATTTTGAACAATCTCGATGAGACGACCGCCTGGGTGAATGACTTCCGCCGGCGGCTCGAGATCGACATCACCAGCGCCAGTGAGCGACTGGAGAACATCCTGGCGAACGTGGATGCCATTGCCGCTGACATTGGGGAGAAGTGGCCGCAGTGGAGCGGGCGCGCGGACTCGATCCTTGCGACGGCGGATGAACAGATTGGACCATTCGTCGAAGAGGCGCGGGCAGGGCTGGATGACGTTCGCCGCACCGTTGGGAAGGTTGAAGGCGTCATCGACGAGAACAGTGAGAACATCCGATCGACGGTCGCCAACATTGAGCAACTCTCCAGTCGGCTGAACGGGGAGATGTACGACGACTTCCAGGCGGTGTTGACGCGGGCCACGACAGCTTTGGACAACTTCTCGGCCACTGCCGAGGAGGCACGCGAACTCCTCGAGATCAATGGCCCGCAACTCGGGTTGATTGTCGCCAACGCACGGCTTGCTTCGGATCAACTGAAGGCGACAGCCGTCGAGGTGCGTCACGCGCCCTGGCGGCTGCTCTACCAGCCCGGCCGGAAGGAGTTCGAGAACGAACTGCTCTATGAGTCTGTGCGAACGTATGCCGGCGCGGTCAGCGACCTGCGCGCTACCGCTGCAACGCTCCGCAACGTCACGGAGACCGGTACGGCCGGCCCCACCGACACGCGCACGGTCGATCAGTTGATCGAGGATCTGCAGCAGGCGTTTGAGCGGTACGAGCAGGCGGAGCGCGAGTTTCTCGACCAGTGGCTGCAGAAGCGCTAGGGCAGTTGGCCCGGGCGGAGCGACCGCTTGCGGCTGCGTTTGTCAGGCGGCGTCGCGGGACGTCCGGCCGCAGGCGACGCCCTGCTGCACCGTCCAGCGCAGCAGGTCACGCCAGGTGACGATCCCGATGCATCGTCCCTCCTGATCTAAAACCGGCAGGCACGTGACGCGCTGGTTCAGCATCATCAGGGCCGCATCCGCGATGGCCGTTTCCTCCGTCGCTGACACGAGCGAGCGCGTCATGATCTGGTGCGCCTTGCGCTGCAGGCTGGCCACATCCTGCGGACGTTCGGCCAGCTTTCCCACGAACGGGCTGATTGTCTTGAGCAGATCCCGGTCAGAGATGACGCCCACTGCCCGGACGCCTTCGGCGCCCTCCGTCTCGGGCGTTTCGTCCTCTGTTACGAGAACATGATGGAATCTGTAGCGGGCAAAGATCTGCTGGATCTGCTTGACTGTCGCGTCCATGGAGACCGTCACGACGTGACGGCTCATAATGGCGCCCACGGTTGTCGTAATCTCGCCCATGATCTTCTTATCGGCGTTTGACGATCGCGGATACGCTTGGGCATGCCAGAAGAGCGCCCGGCAGATCCGATGGACCCGTCCGTCAGCCAGGCCAACCTGCACGCACCGTGGCGACTTGCCTATCTGGAGTCCCTCACGGGGCGAAAACCGCCGGCGGCCACGTCCACCGGATGCTTTCTGCGTGATTACTGGCTGGATCCCGGGTCCGATAGCGTGAATCACGTCGTGCTTCGCGAGCACGGCGGGATGATCCTGCTGAACCGCTACCCGTATGCCAACGGCCATCTGCTCGTCGCCCTTGCGGAGTCCCGCCCCACCCTGCTGGACTACACGCCCGACCAGCGGGCGGCCCTTTGGCGTCTTACGGATCTCGCCGCGGCGCTGATGACCGAGACGCTCGAGCCTCAGGGGATCAACATCGGGGTCAACCAGGGGCGGGCGGCGGGGGCGGGTGTCCCGGAACACCTCCACGTTCATCTGGTCCCCAGATGGGGGGGAGACACAAACTTCATCACCGTCGTGGGGCAGGTGCGCATCATCCCCTCGTCGCTGGAGGAGATGTGGCGTCGGTACTGCGAGACGTGGAAGCGGATGCAGATCGATGGCGCGTGGACTGGCTGACGCGGTGCACCCCGGAAACGGGCGGGAAAGTTGAACACACCCGCCGCGCCGGCGATACAGTCTGCGCGACGATGGAGTTCCTTCGGCCAACTGCGAGAGATCAAGTCATGAACGGAATCAGCGCCCCTTGTCCCGTTGCTTCCCGGTCGACGGTTGTTCGGACGACCGCCGGGCTTCTGCTGGCGTCGGCGATGATGCTTGCCGGGTGCGTCGGCTACAGCTCCTGGCCGCCGGAGGAAGGATCGAAGGTTCCGAGCAACCCGAACTTCAACGAGATGCGCCTGGTGATGACCCGCGCGCTGGAGTGGACCGTGGATCGGTACCCGCCCGGGCCGGTCGGCCGCGCCGACCTGGAGACGCCGGTTGCGATCAATCTTCCAGAGGGTGTGCGGGCAAGCATGTACCGCATCATCGTTGAGAACGTGGCCGATCACGCCCAGCCGCTTACGCCCGACAACGCCCACCTGCCCATCTACCACATCACCGCCGTCACGGTCATCGGCGACGATGCCACGGTGAACATCGCCCGCCCGGTCAGCGGGTGGGGGACAAATGATCCCAAATATCAGGGGGTTACGCTCGAACTCCGCGGCGGGATGCTGAAGGACTGGCGCGTCGTGGCACACCGGCTCTGGACCACGGGGGCGATGGAGCCGCCGGCGCATTATTACCTTCCGGGCTCCGCGCCGGACGAAGCGCCAGAGGAAGCGGAGCCCGCAGCAGGCGACCTGATCGAGCGCGGCGAACCCCTTGAACAAGGGGATGAGTCGGCCGAGGTTGCTCCTGCCGAGCCTGAGGCGAGCGATGCGCCTGCAGCGCCTGAAGCAGCGGCGGAGAATGAGCCCGCCGCGGCGCCCAACGCGGGCGCGCCTTCGTGGGACTGATCAATCTGAAGCGTTCCAACAGATTGGGCAAATGATCGACCGGATCGGGCTTTTGCGGCAGCGCCGGCGGAGCCGATAACGGTGTGCCATGCCTTCAAACTTTGGGAGCGTTGCGCCGGCTCCTGTTCAGGGGGGTCATGTGACGCGCGATCAGATTCTTCAGCTTGGGCAGAGCGGCTCGCCCTGGACGTTCCCCGCTCTCGCGATGCGGGCCCTGGCGGTGGCGCCTGCCGATGGCGCGATGCGGTTCCTGCTGGTCGCGAACCTCGCCAAGTTGCTGCTTCGCACGCCGGCGCTGGAGCAGTTGGCGGTTCTTACCGAGTTGGCTCCATCGGCGGTGGATGACCCGCAGGTGCTTGCGCTTCGGCGCGCGATTGAGAGCCTTCCCGAGGATGAGATCAGTGTCACGGAGCGAATCGCCACGGCGCGTGCGAACGTGCAGGCGCTGACGACGCGCGGCATCCATCTACGAACGAACGTGCAGGAGTGGGAGCACGGCACCCGGTCAGAGCGCTGGTTTCGCGCCCGCGGCGGCAACATCGTCCGCCTCTCGAGCGACGCTTCTGATCCCGCGGCGTGGCGGCACCTGTCGGACATCCGGACCGCCGCGGCGGCCTTCGTCGACGATCGGTTGGCAGCGGCGGCCGTCCGCAACGGGGTGGCTCTGGAGGGAGTGGACCCGCCGTGGCTGCTGATGGCCGCGTATGACGCGACACGGCGGAGTGAGGACGGCTTCACGCCCCGGCTTCGCGTGTTGCAGGCGGATGAGCGTGAACTGCTGGACGGGCTGGCCTGTGCGGATTTGGGGGAGTTAATCGCCGATTCTCGTGTCGGCTTCTTTGTGGGCGAAGCCGCCGGCGATCGATTGCTCGCGGAGCTGAGTGACAACCTGCACACCCAGTTTGCCGGGCCGCATCTCACGGCGAGCACGCTGCGGACGCGGATCAGCCCGCCGGTGACCGATCTGATCCAGGCCGCCGCGGCCAGGCAGTCGGAGGAGTTGCAGCGCGTTTCCGGACGGTTGCGCGAGATCTACGCTGGGCGTGATCGGGCGTGGTGGGCGAGGCGTTTCGCGGAAGGGCTCGCCGCAGCCCGTGACGGTGAGGGGAAGGAGAGGGGCAGGCCTCTGCGCGTGTTGATTCCGACGTACCGGCACAGCACGTTTGTGCGACACAGCGCGGCTGACATTGCTTCGGCGCTGGCGAGTCGCGGGATTGACGCGCGCGTGATGATGGAGCCGGACGATCACACGTGCCTGAACACGCTTGCGCATGCGCACGAGATCGCGGCGTTCGAGCCGGACCTGCTGATCGTCATCAACTACCCGCGCGCCTGGTTCGGGGATGCCGTTCCCGCGAACGTGCCGTACGTCTGCTGGGTGCAGGACGCCATGCCGCATCTGCAGACGGAGGAGGCCGGTCGCGGGTTTAACGAGCTCGAGTTTCTGGTCGGGCATACGAGTGATGAACTGTTCGACCGTTTCGGATATCCGCGCGAACGGGCGATCCGGCTGCCGGTTGTCGCCAGCGAAGAGAAGTTCTCGAACGAGCCGGCGCCATCGTCGCTCCTCCGGGAGCATGAATGTGAGCTCGCGTACGTCAGCCATCACAGCGAAACGCCGGAGCAGTTGACGCAGCGGCTCATGCGCGAGTCTGGTGATGAGCGGATTGCCCGGTGTGTGGCGATGATCGCCGAGCGCCTGCCGGCAGAGCTGGCGGCGCTGCATCTGCCGGAGAGCCGGGCAAGGCTGCTGGCGTGCGTGCGCGGAGCGGCGCTGGATGTGCTTGGCGTGAAGTTGAACGCGCGGGCCGAGTCGCAGTTGCTTCACGGGTGCGCGCTGCGGTTGGCGGATCGCATGCTGCGGCATGAGATGCTTGCGTGGGCGGATGCGGTGTGCCGCCGCCGCGGGTGGCGTTTGCGTCTGTATGGAAAGGGTTGGCAGGATCATCCCGTGCTCGGGCGATGGGCGCACCCGGCCCTGCAGCATGGGGCGGACTTGCGGGCGAGCTATCAGGCCGCCGCGGCCCACCTGCATGGAACGATCCATTGGAACCTTCATCAGCGGGTGACGGAGTGCATCCTTTCCGGAGGCGTTCCGCTGGTTCGCTTGAAACGGGACGATCTGCAGATCCCGTTCGTCTGGACGGTGGCGCAGCTCGCCGCGAACGGAACACCGGAGCCCGGCAGCACGCACGAGCGGCGCTACTCGGCCGCGGAACATCCGGTGCTGGCTCGCTACCTGCGGCAGCTTCAGCGGCTTGGGTTCGGCGAGGAGGTCGATGCGTGGCTGGAGCCGCACCCGCTCACGATCGAGCGGTGCATCAGCATGACACGCCACCTCGCGCTGGAGGATGGGGCGGCCTGGCTCGCCGGCGACATGGATGTGACCGGCTTTTCAAGCGAAGCGGAACTGGAACAACGCCTGGGGGCGATCGTGGAGCAGCCGAAGCTGCGAGCAGACCTCAACCGCGGCATGCGCAGCCGAGCGCGGCGGAGCCTGACGTATGGCAGTGCGCTCGACCGCATCTTCGGGCTCGTCCAAAGCTCGCTCCAGGAAGCGAAGCCGCAGGGGTAGGGAGCGGCCTCACCGGCTTGAACGAGTTGTAATGACGGCATGCTGCGCCAGGTGGGAAGAGCCGCCGAGGTCGACGACGTCATAACGGACGGCTTTCAGCGGCGGGCGCAGGAAGATGTGATCGATGTGCCAGAGGGGATTTGGCGATGGGTAGGTCGCAGCGAGTCCTGATCCGGCGTGGCGATAGGCGTGCGTCAGCCCGTCGGTGATTCGGCTGAGCGCCGCCGAGCCGCGCGTCATGTTGAAGTCGCCGGCGATCAGGTCGGCTACCGGAACGCCGTCAAAGGCCGACCCGGATCGGTTCTGCCAGTGACGGTCGAGTTCGTTGAGACGCTCAAGGACCAGCCTTGCTACGTCGCGGCGCGGGATGGCCGGGTTGGAGGGCAGATCGATCACGCAGACCACGATGGGGCGTCCGAGCACGGACGTCGTGTCGAGCTCCGCGAAGAAGATCTGGCCGGGGTCGTACCAGCCCGGCCGTGCCGGGTTGGGATCCGGCTCCCCGGTGGCGGCATCGCCCTCCCCCGCGACCGTCGGGTACGCCTCTGGCCGCGGCAGCATGAGAGAAGCGCCGTCACTGCGAAGGATGGGGAAGCGGCTTGCCAGCGCCAGGTGCCGCCAGTGGGCCGTGTCCATTTCGGTCTGTTCCCGCAGTTCGCGAAAACGGGTGCCCTGGTGAGCGTTGGTCAGCAGGAGGAGGTCCGGGCGCGGGGCGTCCGGCAGCCGCGCCAGGTTGGCCTCCCAGGTGGTGGGGGACTGGCCGGTCATGTTCCAGTGGAAGACATGCACGGCCCGGCCGGCGTCTACCGCTGGTTGCGGGAGGATCTGGCGGTAGAGCCGCCAGCCAATGAGCATTTGCCAGGCGAGGCAGGCGATGCAGGCGATCGCCAGCAGCCCAAACGCTCGCCGCCAGCGCCGCTCGGCCCGGGTTCGCAGATGTCGCCAGGGGCGGCCGACCCAGTGAACGGCCCACGCGCCCGCTCCAAACAGGGCCGCCGCGGGAAGGAGCAGCAACGCCGGCACCCAGAAGATGTACTGTGTCTGCGGGATGGAATCCGTGAAGAGGCGTCCGACCAGCCAGATGGAGGTCGCCGCCGCGGCGGGCAGGGCCAGACACAGGGCCAGGGCCAGTCGGAAGGAAGCCATGAACTGGATTATTAGGGTGGTATACGTTGGACCCAGTTCTTCAGAGAGGCCCTGCGCGGGTGCTCTCTGACGGTCGCAAGGTGCGAGAGGCTTTGATCGGTGTTGCGGACACCGTCGAATCGTGTTTCGGGGGATCCTCTCTTTCTGGTCCGCACCGCGTACACTCAGGCCCGTTTTATTTTTTGACCAAAGCCGCCAGTAGGCGGTTCGGAGTTGTTCAGCATGTTCGAGAAGATATCAGTCGGCGCGGCCTCGCGCGCCAAGCCCGCCGCCGTCGTTGTCGCCGTGTTCAAAGACAAGAAGCTCGACCGGGCCACTGGCGCGGTGGACGGCCAGATCGGTCGCGCGATCAATCGCGGAGAGTTCTCCGGTGACCCCGGCAGCGTCGTCGAGACCTTTCCCGAGAAGGGGCCCGGCCGAGTGATCGTCGTCGGATTGGGGGAGCGCAAGGACTTCAAGCCCGCCGTGCTCCGTTCGGTCGCCGCGGCGGTCGGCCGGCGGCTGGCTGGCACAAAGGACACGCCCGTCCAGATCGCCATCCATCACGCCCTCAAGAGCGAGAACGGCGGCAAGAGCGCACTGACCGAGGCGGGCCGTGCCTTTGGCGAAGGGCTCGGGCTGATCGGCTGGAACTACAGCCGTTTCCGCGGCAGCGCGGCCAAGAACAACAACAAGCCCGGCAAGCTCAGCGTGGTCTCCGACGATTCTGCGCTTACGGCGGGCCTGCGAGCCGGTCTGGCGCTCGCCGAGAGCACCAACATCGCCCGCGACCTCAGCCAGACGCCCCCGAACATCGCCACGACGGCGTACATCGCCAGCCAGGCCCGCGCCCTCGCGCGGCAAACTGGGATGACCTGCCGCGTCATCCAGGGGGCGGAACTGGAAAAGGAGCGGCTCGAGGGGTTGCTCAACGTGGGCAAGGCCAGTGAGCACGGCCCTTGCCTGATTCGTCTGGAGTACCGGCCCTCCGGCCGCCGCGGCGGGTCGAAGGGGCGTGGCAGGAGTGGGGGGGCGAAGGCGGCCAAGCCTGTCGTGCTCGTCGGCAAGACGATGGTGTACGACAGCGGCGGGTTGTCGCTGAAGATCAACAACGGAATGGTGGGCATGAAGCGGGACAAGGACGGCGGATGCGCGGTCTTCGGCGCCATGCACGCGATCGCCACGCAGATCAAGCCGGATGTGCCCGTTGTCGCGCTGCTTTCCTGTGCGGAGAACGCCATCAGCGACGAGGCCTACCGGCCGGACGACGTCCTGACCTTCCGCAATGGCGTCACGGTCGAAGTGACCAACACCGACGCCGAAGGCCGCCTCGTGCTGGCTGACGCGCTCTGCTGGGCGTGCGACAGGGAAAACCCGGCCTGCATCATCGACCTGGCCACGCTGACTGGCGGCGTCGTCGTCGCCCTCGGCGCAACATTCGCCGGCCTGTGGTGCGATGACGACAAGCTTCGCGCTCGTCTCGAGCGTGCCATGGAAGCCAGCGGTGAGCGCTGGTGGCGACTGCCGCACGACAGCGAATACCGGGAGCTGATGCGCTCCCCAATCGCCGACATCCTTAACTCCGCCCCCGTCCGCCAGGCCCACCCGATCCAGGGCGCGGCATTCCTGTCTTACTTCGTCAAGGAAGGCATCCCCTGGGCCCACATCGATATCGCCGGCGTGCACGCCACGGAGTCGGACAAGGGCCCGTTTGTGAAGGGGCCGACTGGCTGGGGCGTTCGCCTGCTGGCGCAGATGCTGGCGGAGTGGTGAGCACTCCCGCTTGCAGTTCTCTGGTAGACTGCGCGGATGCTCAAGCGACTCTTTCGCAAGGCGGCGGATGCGCCCAACCCGGAACCCGGCCCGCAGATGTCCATGGTCGCGCTGCGCTCTGACAAGGGCCTGAACCCGGCGGAGGTCTGCCGCGCCTGGTCCGAGTTGTTCCCTTCGGAGCCAGCCCTGATCGCCCGGGGGCAGCAGGAGTCCGTCTTTGAGTACCAGGTGAGTGACCAGAGCCTGATGGTCGCGCACATGGAGATCCCCATTCCGCCGGGAGACCTGGACTTCGCCTGTGCACGATCTTGGATGTGGCCCGAGGCGGCCGCGGGGCTGGCAGGGCACACCACGCACGCCGTCATCGTGCCCATGCTCTCGGGCAATCCTGTCGACGAGGCCATGCTCGGATCGCGGATCGCCTGCGCTCTGATCAGGTCCGGCGATGTCGCCGGCGTCTACTGGGGCAACGGCGGACAGGTCCATAAGCCGGACCTCTTCCTCGCCATGGTCACTGAACTCGACGGTGATGGGTTGCTCCCGCTTCCCGCCTGGGTCGGCCTTGCCGTTTCGGGTCGATCGCCGTCGGGTCCCTTCACCCTCACGACGATGGGTCTCGCCCCTTTCGGCCATAAGGAGTTCGAGATTCTGAACGCCAAGACGGACATCGGTGGTCTCCGCGGCATGGTCTACGACGTGATCGGGTACGTTCTGGAAAACGGCCCGGTCCTCCGTCACGGCGACACCTTCGGTCCGGATCCACAGACTCGCTGGCGCATCGAACACACTGTTTCGAAGTTCCGCAGGGGTGAGCCGGTCATCCGCCTGCACCTCTGACCGCCGCGCGGGACTCAATTATCGGACGGTCGGCCCGGCAGCCCGCCCCTTCCGCTCGGCGGCGGTTCTATTATCGCTCCTGCGCGGCCGCCCGCTGCTGCGCATCATCAGGCCCAATGGCTGAACTGACAGATTTACACACGGCCGCCCAGCAGGAGACGGTTCAATCAGACCGGCATGACGTCGAAGCGCACCAGGCGAGCAGGAGGGGAACGGTGACCGAGCCCGAAACGCCACCTCAGGCTGATATCCAGAATGGGGCCCCGGTACAGGTTCGCGCGACCGCGGTGCACAAGCCGCGCGGCAAGCCGGAACCCACCGAGCGCCCCGCCGCCTCCCTTCCATCGGACGAGGCGGATGCTGCTTCCGATCCCGGCGGCATTGCCGCCAACTACCGCTACTGGCGCGAGCATGGCGGGGAGTGGGTGGCGGAGTACAACACGCGCAAGAAGACGCAGATCTGCTATCACATTCAGGAGATCATGCTCACCCAGTACATCGCGGCGCACGCGCCGGCGAGCGTGCTGGAGTTTGGCTGCGGTGTCGGCCGGCATTTGCGGAACCTCGTCCAGATCCCCGGCGTGGATCCGTACGGGTTTGATCAATCCGCCACCATGGCCTCCGGCTGCGCAACCTGGGCAGCGGATGCTTGGATCCGCGACCACATCACGGTCGGCGCGCCGACGGGGCGGCTTCCCTACGAGGACGGGCAGTTCGACATCGTCTACAGCTGCGAAGTGCTCGTTCACGTGCGCCCGGGAGACCTGGAGGGCGTACTTCGCGAACTGCTTCGAGTCTCCAGGCGGCAGGTTTTCCATCTGGAGCCCGCGGAGCACATCGTCATCAGTGACGGTGATCACGACGGCTGCTGGAAGCATGACCTTGTCGCGGCTTATGAACGGATCGGGCTGCGGTGCGAGTTGCTCCCCTCCGGCTATCCCGAGCACGCGCCGTATCGTGTGTGGAAGCCCGGCTGCGAGCCACCCGTCGCCGAGCAGTGGCGCTGGAGCCCGTTGACACTCTCGCTCTACCGCCGTCTCGCGTCGGACATCATGGCCGGGTTGACGGCAAGCCGCACGGAAGCCGAAGCGCTTCGCGCGAAGACAGGCGAACTTGAGCGTGTAACCAACCATCTGCGCGAGCAGTTTCAGGCCGCCTCGCAGCGCGCCGAGCAGTTGGCGGCCCAACTCAACGAAGCCCAGGCCGAGCGCCAACGACTTGCCGCGGCCCTGGAGGCGGCGCAGCAGCAGGCCGAGCACAGCCAGGCGAGGATCGATGAACTTGCTGCAGGCCTGAGGACCGAACAGCAGACCTGGAAAGAGCGGACGGAAGACCTGATGCGGCGAGTGGCCTTCGAGCGCGAGCGGGCCCAGTCGCTGCAGGAGGCCTACCAGCGGCTCAAAGACGCCATTACAGAGACAGCCCACGTCAGATAATCGGAGTAAGCAGTGGGGACGAGCAACTGGCAGAACATTCCATATTGCATCGATGCGCTCATGAAGATGGCGCCAAGGCGTGTGCTCGACGTCGGCGTGGGCTTCGGACGCTGGGGGGTCGTCACGCGCGAGTTCTGCGACGTCTGGTACGGCCGCATTTTTCCTGAAGACTGGAACACGCACGTCGAAGGCATCGAGGGCTTCCCGCGCAACATCGCCGGCTATCACCGCCACTTCTACAACGTGATCCACGAGGGAGATGCGGCCGAGATCATTCCCCGGCTTGACGGTCCATGGGACGTTGTGATTTTCGGTGATGTGCTCGAGCACTTCCACAAGGACGTCGGAGGCCGGCTCCTTGACCGCTGTCTGGAGCGTTCCAGCTACGTCATGGTCAACGTGCCGCTCGGCAGCGAATGGCCGCAGGATGCGGCGTACGGCAACGAGTTCGAGCGCCACCTGGCGGAGTGGAACATCGACGACTTCGCCGCACGCTCGCTCGTCCGCCGCCAACTCTTCCAGGATTACATTGGTCGTCCCTTCGGCACCTTCATTCTGTCGCGTGAGGATCCCAAGGACCTTGCTTCTTCCCTTTTCTCTCCCGTCAGCGAGTAC
Source organism: uncultured Phycisphaeraceae bacterium (assembly GCA_964460345.1). Lineage (GTDB taxonomy): Bacteria > Planctomycetota > Phycisphaerae > Phycisphaerales > UBA1924 > CAYWRO01. The sequence continues at coordinate 21,089 of CAYWRO010000032.1, forward strand.
GACGCCCGTGCCGCGGTGCCGTCTCCGCTCACCGATGGCGAGCATCATCGCACACTCGAAGCCCTGCAGCAGCTTGCGGGGCGCGCGGGCATCGAAGCGCAGTTGCGCGCCCAGCGCGACGCCGAACTTGCGTACATCAAGCAGCATCGTTCCTATCGCCTCGCGCAGCGGATCCGCAAGTCACCCCTTTATCGCGCCGCTCGCCGCCTGAGGACCGCTGATTCCCGGATGGTCACGATTCGCGCACTCGGCGAGCGCAGCGCTCACTCACAGGGCGAAGAGGTCTGGTTGCTCGCGGCCTCCCCCAACGTCGGCGCCGCTCCCGTTCCATGGGATTTCTGCGAACACGGCCCGGAGTGGGCGCTCAGGCCCGATGAGCGTGGGGCCTTCGGACAATGCCTGGTCGGCAGCCGCGGCGAGGTGCGCGTGCCTGTGGATTCCGAGCCGACGCTCCAGTTCCTGACCCATCCCTGGAGCGGGATGGTCGAGGTGCAGTTTGGCTCCGAGCGCCGCCGCATCGATCTCTATTCCGCCGTCGCGCAGTCAACGACCGTCACTCTGCGGGGCACGCCGTCTCGCCAACCCGCCCTCGTTGCCGCCGGGCATGACGCCGTCGACGCGGCGCCGGCGCTCAATGGCGTTCACCTGAACGGCGGCGGCAACCACACAAACAACGGGACCGCCCACGGCACCGCCTGCTCCGCGGCCACGCTTCCTGATCTGGCTGCGGCCGAGGCGGCTGCCGGCGCCATCCGCGACGCCCGCGCCGAAGTCGTCGCCGTGCATTGCCCGCGCTATCTCGGCGTTTCCAGTTCCACATCGGGGCTCTTCGAGCACCTCTACCCGGTGGACACGCTCGACGAGTTTGACGAACAGACGGTGGCGCAAACCCTGGACCGGCACGCAGATCTGCTCGCCGAGACCGGCGCAGAGCACATCGTGCTTTCAGGAGGCGACGAGCGTCAGCTTCGTCTCGCGCACATGCTGCATGATCGCCGGCCGGGCATGCGGATCGACCTGTTCTGGCACGGCTCGTACATCCAGTTCCGCGAAGACGACACGTGGCGCGTCTTCCGGCAGTGGACCGAGGCCGCCCGGCAGGGCATCGTCTACAGCATCGCCAGTGACAAGGCCGGGTTTGACCGGTTTGTCCACTCGCTCGGCCTGCGCGGCGCGGTCCTGCTCAACCGCGTCAATCGTGAGCCGATGGAACCGCCGGAGATCGAAGGCGATGCGGCGCACATCGGCATGTGGCTCAGCGGCTCAACCTACCGCAAGATTCCGCACGCCATGCTGGCCGCGATGAAGATGATGCCCGATGCGCGCCTGCATGCCGCAGGCCTCGATGCGCGTGCGCTCGAAGTCGTGGACTTCCTGGGCCTTGAAAAGGAGTTTGCCACGACCGCCCAGATCCCGCACGATCAGCTTCTGCCCGCCATGCGGCGCACGCACCTGACCATGTACGTCACGTTTGTCGAGTGCTGCCCCATGCTTCCGCTTGAAAGCCTGAGCATGGGCGTGCCGTGCATCTTCGGGCCAAACAGCCATCTGCTGGAGGACAACGAGTACCTCTTCCAGCGACTCGTCGTCCCCTTCCCTGACCGCGCGGAGGTCATCGCCGACTACGCCGTTCGCGCGATGGCCGAACGGCGGGAGATCATCGACGCCTACCGGGCCTACTACCCGGCCTATCGCGCCAGGAGCGACGAGGCGTACGCGGCGTTCATGGCGCTATGACGTGGAGCGCGACCGGCCGCCGACCCCGCGGGCCCGCAATGCAACGGTCTTGACGAGCGTCTGAATCTTCAGTCGTTTCAGCGCTTCGTTGGCGTGGTCCGCGAGGCGGTAACGCACGTTCTCACTCACCGTCTCTTCGACGAGGCGGTGAATCGTCGCATGGTCCGGCGCATGCGCGCGGGCCGCATCGGCGAGCGCCTGGTAGCGCTCCGCCTCCGCCTGCCACGATCGCGCCGCTTCCTCCCAACGCGCCGCTTCCGCCTGCCACGTCCACCGATCCGCCAGTAACAGCCGCAGCGCGGCCTCGGGGTTGTCGGCCCCGTTCCCGTGTCGCCGCAGAAGGAACGACTCGAGCGCCTGCCGCCGAACGGCCACTTCCGATCGGATCAGTGAGCCTGGGCGCAGACGGTAATACAAAAGAAACTCCGGCACCACCGCCGTGCGCAATCCGAGACGGCGCATCCGCAGCCACAGCTCCCAGTCTTCATACGACGTCAACTCCTCGTCGTAGCCGCCGATCTCCAGCGCCACGTCGCGCCGCAGCATTGATCCACCCCCCGGGCCGGCGACATTCTCCACAAGCAGCAGCGTCTCATCCAGCCCCACCGGCACGTACGCCGAGGCGATCTGCTCCGGGTCGGTCTCAAAGGAGCGGAAGAACGGGCTCGCCGCGGCCAGCTCCGGTTCACGCTGTAGCGCTGTGTACAGCCGCTCGATCATGGTCCGGTGGGCCAGATCGTCGGCGTCGAGAGGCAGTACGCAGTCTGCCCTCGCCGCCCGCAGCCCCGCGTTGCGCGCCGATCCCAGGCCGCCGTTCGCCTTGCGGATGATGCGGCGACCCTCGCGCTCCAGCTTCTCCAGCAAAGCGCAGCTCGCCGGGTCTGTCGAGCCGTCGTCGACGATGATCGTTTCGAAATCCGTGAACGTCTGCTCGTCCAGGGATGCCAGCGTCTGCGGAAGGTAGTCGCCCAGGTTGTAGTGCGGGATGATCACCGAAACCGCCGGCCTCGCCTGCACGTGAACCGCCGGGGCCGCCGGTTCGGCCGCACGCACCGCCTCGACCAGCGACTCGAACGAACGGGCGTACGCGTCCGGGTCCGCCAGCGCCTGCGCCCGCTCGACTGCGGACGCCCCGAGACGCACGCGGAGTGACTCGTCCTCATAGAGCCGCCGCAGCCCCGCCGCCATCGCCCGGGCGTCGCCCCATGGAAACACCAGTCCGTCCACCCCGTCGCGAACGATCTCGGGCAGCGCGCCGGCGTCCGAAACCAGCACCGCCGCCCCGACGCTCATGGCTTCTACACAGGCGTACGCGTACGACTCCCATCGCGAAGGGATGCACACCACCCTCGCCCCCGCAATTACGCGCGGCAGTTCCTCGCGAGGCAGGGGCGGCTCGAAGATGATCCGCTCCCGGTGCCGCGCCGGGATTCGCCTTTGCAGGCTTTCCAGCATCGATCGCCCGAACGGCCCTGACGGCGTGTCGGAGCCGACCAGTCGGAATCGCACGCCCGGAAGCCCCTCCTCCAGCACATGCACCGCCGCCTCCACGAACTCGGCGACCCCCTTGTGTCTTTGCAGACGTCCGAAGTACAGCACGTATCCCGGCTCGGATGGTGCCGGCTGGCCGGCGAGGGCTCCGCCAAGATCCGCAAGCGGGAGAGGAATGATCGCACGCGGCTGCGCCCGCTCCTCCCGCGCCAACGGGCCGAGGTCCGTGAGCATCCGGTTCAGCATGGCGCGGCTGCCGCTGACCAGGGCGTCCGCCTCACGCGCCGAGCCCTTCTCCAGCGCATCGATGTACGCGAACTCCCGCGGCAGTCTCCAATCGCCGTCGATCTCCCGGGTCAGGTAGTGCGGCGTGTGCAGCCGCACGATGAGCGCGCACTTCTTGAACTGGCCCAGCGATCGCTTACCGCGCAGGCAGAAAAATCCGGGCCCCTGGTACTCCGGAAACTCCACGGCGTCGAAGGGGCGCTCCTCGTGCAGTTCCTTCAGCGTGTCGTACACCCCCATCGCGTACCGGGTGGCGTGCGCGGCGTACGCCCCAGGGATTGCGGCCGCGCCGCGCTCCAGATCCACCGTCCGGAACTCCGCGCCGGGCGCCATCGCCCCGCCTCGCGCGGCGAGGTCCGGCTGCGGATCCGTCAAAATCGTCACCTCATGCCCCGCCGCCATGAGCGCCCGCGCTGATTCGGCGATGTACGTCGCGATCCCGCCGCCGCTGAACGGCCGGATCTCCCGCGAGACCAGACAAACCCGCATTTGTGAGAACCTCCGTAACCGCCGGCGCAGCGCGCTCGCGCGCCCGTGGGTCGTCCGCGCGGGCCTATCATAGAGGCCCGCCGGCGGCCACGCCGAAGACGACAGTTTTTGCCTCCCTGGCAAGCCGGCCCGCACGGCCTCCCCGACCCAGCAACCTGAGCGCGACCCTCTCTCATGCCGTACACCCTCAAGCCTCACGACGCCCTCGACGTAGACGCCGATCGCGTCGATTACCTCGACACCCATCTGGACACCGGCGAGCGCTGGGTCCTGAACTTCGGCCCCCAGCACCCGGCGACCCACACCACGCTCCGCCTCGTCCTGGAACTGGATGGCGAGCGCGTCGCCCGCTGCACGCCTCACATCGGGTACCTGCACTCCGGCTTCGAGAAGCTCGCCGAGCACCACGACTACAACCAGTATGTTTCCGTGGTGTCGCGGATGGACTATCTCTCCCCGATCGTCAACGACATCGCCTGGCACCACGCCGTGGAAGGCCTCTTCGGCATCGACATCACCCCCCGCTGCAAGGTGCTCCGCACGATCATGTGCGAGCTGGGCCGCATTCAGAACCACCTTCTCTGCGTTGCCGCTGCGATTCTGGACTCCGGCGGCATCACCGGCTTCTTCTGGGGCTTCAACCCGCGCGAAAAGATCTACGACATCTGCGACTATGTCTCCGGCCAGCGTTTCCATCCGGACTGGACCCGCGTCGGCGGCCTTATGAAGGACCTGCCGGATGAGGAAGTCTTCAAACGGATGGTCAAGGACTTCATCTTCAACGACTGCCCGCGCACGCTGGATGATCTCGACCGCCTTGTCTTCCGGAACCGCATCTTCCTCGACCGACTCCAGGGGATTGGCGCCATCAGCAAGGAGGACGCCATTCGCTGGTCCCTGTCAGGGCCCATGGCCCGCTCAGCGGGTGTGAGGCGCGACGTGCGCAAGGACTTCCCCTATCTCTGCTACAAGGACAACTGGGACGGCCAGGGCGCCCCGGCCGTGAAGTTCAAGGTCCCGATCGCCGAGGAGGGGGACGCCTTCGCCCGCTATCAGGTCCGCCTTGAGGAGATCCGCCAATCTCTCTCCATTGTCGAGCAGCTCATTGACAACATCCCCGGCGGGCCGGTGGACATCTACGCCGACGGCAAAGCGGTCAAGCCCCCCAAGAAGGACGTGTACGGCTCCATCGAGGGGCTCATTCAGCACTTCGAGATCATCATGAGCAACCGCGGCTGGAAGGCCCCGGTTGCGGAAGGGTACTGGGCGATTGAGAGCCCCAACGGCGAACTCGGCTACTACATCGTTGCTGACGGCGGCCCCCGGCCGTGGCGCGTCCGCACCCGTCCGCCCTGCTTCATCAACTACCAGACCATGGCCAAGCTCACCGAGGGTCACCTGATTCAGGACGTGCCGGTCATCCTCGGCTCGATCAACATCGTCGCCGCGGAACTGGACCGCTGAGAGAGTCCTCGGGGCACAGACGTGCCGCCTGTGGAACGCAAAGGGGGGCAGCATGCGGGAAACGGCCCGAATCCGCCAGCAGATGGAACGCGCCTTCAGCGGCGGCGCCTGGCACGGCCAATCGGTCATGGAAGTGCTTGAAGGCGCGACCGCCGCGACCGCCGCGGCGAGGCCAATCCCGGGCGCTCACAGCATCTGGGAGCTCGCGCTCCACCTCTCGGCAACGCAGCAGATCATCCTCAGCCGGCTCGCCGGCGAGCGCGCCGGGACGGAGGCGGAGGATTTCTGGCCCGCCGCCCCCACGGGCGCCGGGGCGACAGAGACAGCCTGGCAGGAAACCCTCGAAGCCCTTCGCCGACAGGAGGCCGACTTGGAAACGGCGGTCGACCGCGTCGACGACGCACGGCTGGATGCTCCCATGCTGGAGGGCTGGCCGCCTACCTACATTCACCTCCACGGGTACGTGCAGCACAGCATCTGGCACGCCGGGCAGATCGCGCTGCTCAAGCGAGCGGCACAGGCGTAGCGAGCGATCCGATCAGAATCCGTACTTTCCGCGTGCCCGCCCGCGGTGCCCGCGCGGGCCCTTCAGCCGGTTCAACCCGCAGCTTCCCTTTGCGCGAACCTGTGGCCCTCGCATCCCGTCTGTGGAACACTGAAGGACCGGCCGGGGTTCACCCTCTCCACCAGACCCCCTCGAGCGAGACCCAGATCCATGAGCAAGACCAGCAGAACCTCGTCCTCCCGCAGTTCTTCCTCCAAACCCCCTCGCCGCGGCGGGTGGATCGGGGTTGCCCTTGGCGGCGTGGTCTGCCTGAGTGCCGTCGTCTACGTCACGGCCGATGGCCTGCGCGAACCCTCGGGTCTTGGCGATGAGGCGGCCGCGGGCGGGGATGCCGAGCGGTCGAGTTCCGCGGCGTCCGCCACCCCCCCCGCACCCACCGAACTCGCCTCCATGGCCCAGATGTTCGGCCGGGACCTGCCCGCCGAGGTCCAAACGATGCTTGAGGGAAGCACCCCAGCCCACATGGAGTACGACGCGGCCAACGACCGCCACTGGTGGGCCCCCCACAACCACTGGCATCCCGGTCCTCCGCCCGATCAGAATGCCCCGACGTCGCTGCCGCCCGGCGTCACCATGGCCGATGCGCCTCCCTTCGACATGAACGCCCCGGCCGTCATGCCCGACGGCAGCGTTCCGGGCCCCTGGGACTATGACCAGGTGAACAATCGCCACTGGCACGCCGGCCACGGCCACTGGCACCAGGGCCCGCCACCGCCGGAAGACCAGCGGGAGTAGCCGCGTCGACGGCCGTACAATCTCCCATGCCTGACACCGCGACGAGGCCCAGGCAGGAAACGCAGCCCCACCAGGACACCAAGCAGCCGTGGCTGTGGAATGTTGTCCTGCTGGATGATGACCACCATACCTACGAGTACGTCATCCGGATGATGCAGAATCTCTTCGCCCACCCGGTCGAGAAGGCGTTGCAGATCGCCTGCACCGTCGACTCCGAGGGCCGCGCCATCTGCCTCACCACGCACAAGGAATACGCTGAACTGAAGCGGGACCAGATCCTCGCCTTCGGGCGCGATCCGCTCATGGCCGAAAGCCGCGGCTCGATGTCGGCGATTATCGAGCCGGCGGAGTTCGGGGGCGACGACGACGAGAACCGCGACGAGGAGACCCGAACCTGAGGAGGCATCGGTGATGAAGGCAGGAGCAACGGTTCTGCTGGTGTGCGCCGCCACAGGCACCCTCTTCGGCTGCGCCGGAGACAGCCACCAGACCGCAGCCAGCATGCGCATCCGAGGCGTAACGGAGCAGTTGACTGCGCGAGTCGAGGCAGCCTGCGCCGAGGCTGACGAGACTGATCGAGAGGAGCGATTGTCGCGCATCTACGCATCGTGGCAGGAACTTCCGTTCCTGCTCGCGCAGGTCTACACGGTTGAGCGTCGGGATGGAGCAACGCCGGCAGTGGAGGCCCTGTCGCACCGGATCAACGAAGCTGTTGAGAGCCCGCCCCCGTGCGCTCACGTCCCCGCTTGGGCGTTGGCCGATGGCACGGTGCCGGCAGGCAATGGTCTGCACGAATCGAGCGTTGCCGCTGACTATCGCTGGCGTCTTCGGCAGATGTTTCCCGCCTGCTTCGATGAGTGATCGTGCAGGATGGATGACGAATCAATGTGATGCCGGAACGTCTCCTCGTCATCCAGACCGAGCACCTCGATGCGACCGTCGCGGCGTGGCTTGCCGAGCGATGTGAACTCGTTGTGTGTCCGCAGGAGGACGAGCGCCGATTCGGGGAACTTCTCGCCCGCGCCGCGGGGCTGGTGATTCGCACGTACACGCGGGTCAACACGGATCTGCTGGGGCGAGCGCCGGCGTTGAAGGTCGTAGGGCGTGCCGGGGTCGGCCTGGACAACGTCGATCTGGCCGCCTGCGCGGCCGCGGGCGTGACCGTCGTGCACACCCCGGCCGCGAACACCCGGGCGGTTGTTGAATACGTGTTCGCGCTCCTGCTCGATGTCGTGCGCCCGCGGACAACTCTGGATGCCGCTGTCGACGTCAAGACCTGGAAGCACCTGCGTGCGGGTCTCATCGCGCCGAGAGAGTTGGCGGGGCTCACCCTGGGAATCGTCGGCTTCGGCAGGATCGGGTCGCAGGTGGCGCGCGTGGGCGAGGCGTTGGAGATGCGCGTGCTGTACAACGACCTCATCGACATCCCCCCGGAGCGCCGCGGCGGCGCAACACCGGCGCCGCTCGAGACGCTCTTGCGCGAGTCCGACGTCATCAGCATCCACGTCGACGAGCGCCCGGCCAATCGCGATCTCTTCGCAGATGCCGAGTTCGCACGCTGCCGTCCGGATGTTGTCCTGATCAACGCCTCCCGCGGCTTTGTCGTCAGCGCGCCGGCCTTGGCGGCCTTTCTCAAGTCGAACCCGCACGCCCGTGCTGCGCTCGATGTGCACGAGCCTGAACCGTTCGGCTCCGATTATCCGCTGCTCGGCCTACCCAATGTGCGGCTCAGCCCGCACCTGGCGGCAGCGACCGCGCAGGCGCACGCAAATATGTCCTGGGTCGTACGTGACGTCTGGCGTGTGCTGACGGGCGAGACGCCGGAGTTCGCGGCTCGCCCAGGTGCGTAGACAGCGTCAACTTCCTCACGCCCCCGCGCTTCGACGGAACTCCTCCGCGCCAAGCCGGCGCTGCTCCGCGTGGCGATAGCGCGTCCGAATCATCGGGATCAACCCGCCGACGACGGAGGCCAGGATGAGGCCGCCGAGCGTCAATGGGAACCAGACGTGATACGGCTGCTTCATCGCAATGGCCACGAGGCCGGCGCACAGCGCCCCCGCGCCAAACACCGTCAGCGCGATCATGGAGCCCAGAACCAACCCCTTGTGCAGCCCCCGCGGCGCCCAGAGGCCTCCGAACACGCCGATGAGGGCGCCCGCCACGCCGACCGCTCCGCCACCGAGCCCCCCGATCAGCCCCGCTTCCGCCGCGCTCCACCATTCCATCATCCGCCTCCCGTCTGCTTGTCGTTCTCCCCCTTCGTCGCACGAACCAGGTCACGCACCTGTCGCGCCGCCGGCTGGGTGATCTCGCCGCGTTCCAGCAGCGCTGCGAGCAGCTCCGTCAGCGGATCAAGCTCATGACCCGCCAGGATCACCCGCAGCCGTTCGATGACCTTGTCCAGCCGGAGCCGGATCGTCGGATAGCTGACCCCGTACGCCTCTGCCAGGCCCTTGAGCGATCCGCTCTGAAGGACCAGCTCGGTGATCAGGTCCAGATCCTCCCGCGGCAGGTCCGTAAGGGGATGCCGGGCGGACGAGGAGGTGTCACTTGAACGATCCTTAAGCACGGTTGAATAAAATACAGCCGTACTTGCTGATTATCAAGGTGGATTTATGAAATGTGAAAGTCTGCCTGAGACTTGGGCCTAGCTTCCCGCTACTCGAGGATGTGGGCCGGCCGCGGCGTGTCCTCGCTGATCTTCTCTCTCCGCATGGTCTCCGGCTCGTCGCAGGACATGAGGAAGGTGTCATCCTCCAGGCGGAGTTGCAGGTGCACGGGGCGGCCCCAGATGATGCGAAGGTTGGAGAGGACCTCGCGGGCCTTGGTCAGATCAACCTCCAGGCCGTTCCACTCATGGACCAGGTAGAGCTCGCCCCGGTTCAGGTAGTTGGCGTCGACGGCGTGGATGAACGGCTGGCCGCGGTTCGTCAGCTTGTACAGCAGTGTCTGCTTGATGCGGTTGAAGTCGCGGCTGGCGATGCGGAGCTCTCCCGTTCGCGGGTCGCGCCGGTAGTGGTACATCTTGTGCCGGTCGACGAACTCCGGCGTGAGGAACTCATCGATGAACGAGACGTCGTTGTAGATGCGCCGCACCTCGAAGATCTTCTCCCGCCCCTTCATGGACTTGTCGTCCCAGTCTTCCTTTGCGCCCAGCGTGTCCAGCCGTTCCCACTCCGGGCCGTGCTGCCCCTTGTTCCAGCGCCGCTCGATGTCACGAAACAGTTCGTAGCCGATCTTGTACGGGTTTAAGCCGCCCGGCGCCATCGCCAGCACGCCGGAGTGCTGGTCGGCGTAGTCGATGATCTCCTTGGCTTCGACGAAGTGCTCCGTCATCAGCTTGGAGTGCCAGTACACGGCCCACCCCTCGTTCATGACCTTTGTCATCGCCTGCGGCGCGAAGTAGTACGATTCCTCGCGGATGATGGAGAGGATGTCCGCCTGCCACTCCTCCAGCGGCGCGTAGCGGAGCAGGAAGAGCAGGATGTCGCGCGTCGGCTGCGCCGGCACTTTGCCCTTCTGTTGCGCGAGCAGCTCTTCATGCGCCTCGCGCTGCCGTTCCATCTCGTGTGCGGGGTTGATGAACGGGTCCATGTAGTCCTTCGCCGGCAGCTTGTGCGGCTTGAAGGAACGATCCGAGGGCGCTCCCGCCCGCGGCCGCGTCGTCTCACGCTGCATGAACACCGAATGCGGGTCAATCAAATGTTCGATCGTCAGGCATCGGTCGATCCACCGCTCAACCGGGTCCTGGCCGTGGCGCTCGATGTGCCGACGGATGCGCGTGGCGTGGTTCGCCATCGCGTCCATCATCTTCCGGTTCGTCCGGCTGAACCACAGGTTGTTCTTGAAAAAGTCCGCATGCCCGTAGACGTGGGCCATGACGAGCTTCTGATCCGTGATGGAGTTGGATTCCTGCAGGTACGCGTAGCACGGATCGTTGTTGATCACCATCTCGTAAATGCGTCCGAGGCCGTACGCATCGCGCTTGGACATGGACTCGTATTCCATGCCCCAGCGCCAGTGCGGGTAGCGGATTGGGAAGCCGCCGTACGAGGCGATCTGGTTCATCGTGTCGAAGTCGAGAACCTCGTAGACGACCTCGTAAAAATCCAGGCCGTACTCCAACGCCTTCGCCTTGATCGCCAGCATGTGCTCGCGAAGCTCAGCGGGCAGATCCGTGTTCGGTGCTGTCGTCGCCATGCCCATCCTCGCCCTCCCCACAAGCTCCCTCCCGCTTCATCGGTCCGAAAACGCCCTGCCTCTATACGCATCCAGCACCCCGGAGGATCGCGGCCGTTAGGGTCATGGCAGGCTTCTGCGGGAAACCCCGCGTATGGAGCTTCACCATTGACATTGTGCGCTCCCTGAGGCACACTGTGTCTCGCCGCCGCCGGTTTTGGGTGTCGGCATGAGGATCTGGAGAGAGATCTGCAAGGAACAGCACCCTCGCCGCCCCGCCGACTTGCACGGCGTGGGCGGCCATTGAATGGGCCCCCGCGGCCCTGAAGGAGAGAGAAATGCGCTCAGTCACAGCCAATCTGTCCGCGGCGGCCCTGCTCGCCTTTGCCGGCGCAGCAACCGCTCAGCCGGTCGTCGACGGCAGCATCGCCGGCGACGCCTACGGTCCGGCCCGCGCCGTTCAGACGGTCGAGACCGGCTTCGGTGACAACGCGAGCGAGTGGAACGCCGCCTACGGCGTCATCACGAACAATCGCCTGTACCTGACGCTCACCGGCAACCTGGAGTCCAACTTCAACAAGCTGGAGATCTTCATCGACTCGCGCGCCGGTGGGCACAACACGCTGACGGGCGCGCCGGGCAATGACGGATCCGGCAACATGGCCGGCCTCACGTTCGATACCGGCTTCGAGGCCGATTACCACCTGATCGTCCGCCGCGGCTTCGCACCAGGCGGCGTGTTCGACGTCGACTTTGCCGACCTGCAGGCCGGTACGTCGTCGGCCTACTTCAACCTGTTCAGCGGCAACGCGGAAGGCTCCGGCATGACCGGCACCGGCGTCAACGCCAGCCCGCTCGCCGTGGCCTACGACAACAGCAACGTCGCCGGCATCGGCGGAAACACGGGAGCGGCCGCTGATCAGATGGCCGCACTGGCGGTGCTGACGGGCTTCGAAATCAGCATCGATCTTGCCGATCTCGGGTGGAATGGCAACGACATTCGCGTGGTTGCTTTCCAAAACAACCAGGACCACAACTACGCCTCCAACCAGTTCCTCGGCGGCTTGCCGGTGGGGACGGGTAACCTCGGCGGTGACGGCACGGGCGCTTTCACCGGTGTGGCCAACTTCAACCTCAACGACTTTGCCGGCGACCAATTCTTCGTAGTCCCCGTCCCCGCGCCCGGGGCCGCGGGATTGGCGGCGCTGGGCGGCCTGATCGCCCTCCGGCGCAGGCGTTAACCTGGCGCACAGCGCGATACACACGCGGGGCCGCGAGTTCATTCGCGGCCCCGCTTCGTTTTGCTTGCGCGATAAGCGAGCCGGCCTTCAGGTCAGCAATCGCATGTCCCGCCAGGCGGGGAACTCCTCGCGCCAGGTTCGGATCGCCGCGGCGTCAACCTCCACGGACAGCACGCCCGGTTCCGAGCCCATCTCGCCGAGCACCTCGCCCTTCGGGCCAACGGCTAGCGAGCCGCCCCCGTAGGCCAGGTGCGGGTCGTTTCCGCAACGGTTCACCCCAAGGACAACGGCCTGATTCTCGATCGCGCGAGCGATGAGCAGCGCCCGCCAGTGCACCGCGCGGGCCGAGGGCCAGTTCGCGCCGAGCGCAAATACCTGCGCCCCCATCTTCAAGCCGCGCCGGAACAACTCCGGGAAGCGAAGGTCGTAACAGACCGCCGGGCACACCGTGAGCCGTTCCCGCGCGGACGTGGCCGCTTCCTTCCCCTCCGCCCCAGCGGACCAGGGATAGACGCACAGGTCGTCTCCTCCCGTGAAACGCTCCGACTCGCGTCCGTAGGAGAAGGGGTGGATCTTGGCATACTCGCACAACAAGCGCCCATCCGGCCCCACGATCGTCGCCATGTTCCTGCCGCGGCCGTCCTCGCCGAGCAGAGTTCTGGAGCCGTGCACCGTGGCGCGCAGGTCACGGGCCAGGGCAAGCAGGAACTCCAGCGTGCACCCGTCGTGGTCAACGGTTCGCTCAAGCTGGAAACTAAAGCCCGTGTCGAACATCTCAGGGAGGACCAGCAGGTCTCCCGGTGAGATCGACGCCCCGGCCGCGGCTTCGCGCACCAGCCGGTAATTGGCAACCTTGTCTTCCCAAACAAGATCAAGCTGGAACAGGTGAGCGCGCATGGTGCTGAATCACAAAGGTTTGCGAGCCCTGCACGGACGGCATGCCCGTTGCATGGCGAACCGGAGACGATCCTATGACCCTTACAGACCTGCCGCGACACACGTCCGGCACGCGTGCTTCCAGCCGTCGAACGAACCTGCCCCGCCCGGGCGTGGTACACCACTGCAAGCGCATGCCCCTTCACGCTCCCACCCTGCACCTGGCCAGTCGCTCCCCTCGTCGGCGACGCCTGTTGACCGAATACGGCATCCCGCACGAGGCCGTTGTGCCGGATGTCGACGATGCGGACCTGGCGCCCGGGGACGTCTCGCCAGCAGAGTGGGTCGCGGCCCTCGCTTATTTCAAGGCCGCGGCGACGCGCCCGATGCTCGCTGTCCGTCAGGGAGGGGATCCGACCGGTCTGGCGCTCGGGGCGGACACGGTCGTGCTGAAGGAGGGGCGGATCATCGGTCAGCCGCGGGACGCCGAGGAGGCGCTGGAGATCATCCGTTTGCTTGAGAATGGGCAGCACGAAGTGCTGACGGGCGTGGCCCTGGTGGACCTTTCCTCCGGCCGGCGCGACCTGTTCGTCGATCGCGCGCGCGTCCGGGTCGGCTCGATTGGCGGCGAGCGCATCGGCGAGTACATCGCCCGCGGCGGCTGGCGCGGCAAGGCGGGGGGCTACAACCTCATGGAGCGGATCCAGGACGGCTGGCCGATCGAATATGAGGGCGATCCGACCACCGTTATGGGTCTGCCGATGCGGATTTTGCCGGCTCGGCTCGAAGCATTTGCTCGCGGATCGGCACTTGCCCCGGCCGTCGAACCGGCATGAGGTAGACTGACTTCATGCTCCCTCTGACAGCCCCCATACTTGCCCGGAGCACGGTGCTGCCCCCGTGGGTGGTCCTGCCGATCGCCGCGCTGGCGCTGCTGGTCATTGCGGCCCACATCATGGCCATGTACGAAGTCGAGATGCCGATTCGTCGGCGTCGCATCCGCACAGCCAGCGGGCTGTTGATGATGTTGATCACCGGCCTGCTGGCGTATGCGCTCAGCCTGGCGCCGGTCGGAGGCGAGGCGCCGCTTCGGCAGGATCACGCCAGCGTCTTCCTTCAGGTCTGGCTCATGATCATCGTGCTCATCGGCATGGTGGTTCTGCTGGCCGGGCTGGATGCGATCGAGACGCTGCGGCTGGGTGTCCAGTCGCGCCGACAGATGCGCCGGCGACTCCGTGAAAACATGGAGCGGATTGTCGCCGAGCGACATCGCCTGCGGGCGCAGCACGACTCGGAGTAGGGCTCCGCCACCTTGCGCCGGAGTGTGATACTCTGTTCGCCGTGGCCGACTCGCCATTGACATCTCGCGGTCCGATCGTGCGCCGAGGACCGGTGCCGGCCGTGCTCGGCCGGCTGCTGGAGCCGCTGTACACCTTTGAGGTGAGCCGCCGCAACCGTCGCTACGACCGGGGCATCGGCGTCACGCGCGCAGGCGTGCCGGTGATCAGCGTGGGAAATCTCTCCGTGGGGGGAACCGGCAAGACGCCGATGGTCACCCATCTGGCGCGGGAACTGCTTGAGGCGGGATACCACCCGGCGATTGCGATGCGCGGCTACGTCAAGGGGCGCGGAGCCGGGGCGCACGGCCAGACCTCCGACGAGGCGCGCCAGTACCGTCGCATACTCGAAGACGTACCCATCATCGCGCAGCCGGATCGCGCTGCGGGCATTGCCGAGCTGCTTCGCGCGCAGGCGGAGGAGGGGAGCGGCCCGCGCGTGGATTGCGTCATTCTGGACGACGGCTTCCAGCATCGACGCCTGGCGCGCGATCTTGACATTGTGCTGATCGACGTCATGCGCAGCCCGTTTGACGATCGCGTGCTTCCAGCAGGGTGGCTTCGCGAACCAGTGGCGGCTTTGAAGCGCGCCGACGCGGTGGTACTGACACACGCGGAGCTGGCGACGCCGGAGCACCTCGCCGCGCTGCGGACCGACGTGTCGTCCGTTCATGGCAGGCCTCCGATCGCCGTCACGCGTCACCTGTGGACCGGCCTGCGCGTTGCCGAACCAACTCGCCGCGTGCCGGAGGTCGGCGTGACGGAGCAGGGACGCGAGCGGGCATGGGCAAATCAACTCCGCGCCGTCGACTATCTCAGGGACAGGCGCGTCCTCGCGGTGTGCGCAATCGGAAGCCCAGAAGGGTTTCTCACCGCCGCGGCGGCCGCCAGCGGCAGCGTCGTGGGCCGCATCGTTCTCCCGGACCACGACCCCTACACCCCGAGGACGGTGGAGCGGATCGCGCGCGAGGCGGCCGGGGTCGACGTCATTCTCACGACGGAGAAGGATTGGTCGAAGTTGCGACGTCGTCGTCCGCCGGCGCGCGGCGCCGATGCTCATCGCACGTGGCCATGCCCGATCGTCCGCCCCGTGCTCACGCTGACATTCGACCACGGCCGCGAAGCGCTGACGGCACGCGTGCTCGAAGCTGTGCGATCCTGGCGCTCTGCGTAACCGCCGCGCAAAGGCCGGTTTCTTCAAGGCGAATGGGTCCAGATTCCACCTCGCGGCAGCGGGCTTCACGCGTGATTTGTGCGCACCAGTTGCCCCGCTTGGGGGAGGGTGAAGTTTCCACTTTCCGCAATGCCCGGGCGACGCGTCTGGTTGCTGCTTGCACGCCGCACACCGCCGTTTAGGCTAGGTGAACCATTCCACCGTGCGCAGCGCCGGTGAGAGTGACCGCCGCTCGCCGCAGCGCTCGGCGTTGAACTGGAGCCCACGAAGCCACAACGAGTGGTGCATCGGACGGAAGGACGAAGCGGACCTGCACACACGCCAACCTCGTCGTCACGGCGTTCGTGGAGACGAGGTTAGAACCGCGATCGGCGGTGTCCGCGAAGTGGCGGCGAAGAGACGCCGCGTGAACAGGAGCCAGAAATGTTGCGACTGAGGATGATGAGCGTTGGTGTGGCCGCTTGTGTCATGCTTGCCGGAACCGCGCTGGGACAGGGACAGCAGCCGACCAATCCGCGCCAGCCGGAGCAGCCCCGCCAGCCCGGTGACCAGCCCCGTACGCCGGATCGTCCCGACCGGCCGGGACAGCCGAGACAGCCTGACCAGCCCGACCGGCCGGGTCGCCAGCCTGGCCAGCAGCCCGGTCAGGAAGACCAGACGTCGAAGTGGAAGGTCGGCCAGGATGCGCCCGAGTTCAATCTCACCGATCTGGACGGCACGGAGCATTCGCTCGAGAAGTACCAGGACCAGGTGCTCGTGCTTGTCTGGTGGAACCCCGAGTGCGAGCATGTCGAGCGCCAGTTCACCGAAGGCGCCATGCAGACCCTGCCCAACGAGTTCCGCAACCAGCAGGTCACTTTCCTGGCGATCAACTCGACGCAGGAAGGCGAAGAGGGCGGCGGCCGCGTCGCCAGCACCCGCGGCAAGACGGAGATGCGCATGACGATGCCGATCCTTCTCGACATGGAGGGCGAGGCCGCCAAGGAGTACCACGTCCAGAAGGCGCCCACCGTCTTTGTGATCGATAAGGAAGGCAAGCTTGCCTACGCCGGCGCGATCGATGACTCGAAGTCCGGCCAGCCGGCCCGCAACAACTACCTGCGCGACGCCATCACGGCCGTGGTTTCCGACGGCACCGTCACCCGCAAGACCACGAAGGTCGAAGAAGGGTGCGACATCAAGGCCAAGGGCGGCGCCGACTCCATGGATCGCATGCCGCGCTCGCCGCGTGAACCCCGCGAGCCCCGGACCCCGAACGCTCCCGGCAGTGAGCCCCGTTCGCCCGGAAGCCCCACGAGCCCTAACTGATCTCTCCGACCTCCTTGACGGATGAGATGCTGACGCCGCCGGCCGCGCCCACACAGCGCGGCCGGCGTTGTTCATGCGCAGGTGTCACAGTCACAAAATGCAGCGGGTCGCGGGAGACTACCGGGCCGTCGCGACGCGATCGACCTCTTCCATGGTCGTCAGGCCGCGGGCGACCTGCTGCCAGCCGTTCTGCACGAGCGTGGTGAACATCCCCTGTTCGATCACGCCTTTCATCTTCGCGATGGTCGGCTCGGAAAGGATGACGTCGCGGAGTTCGTCGGAGAAGTCCAGCACCTCGAAAATCGCCTTGCGGCCGCGGTAGCCAGTCCGCAGGCACTGGATGCAGCCGGTCGCCGCGTAGACCTCGGTCTTGCCTTCCAGAAAGCGTCCCATGCGCGTCGCCTGTCCCGGCGTGACGCGGACGGGGCGGCGGCAGTTCTCGCACAGCAGTCTCACAAGCCGCTGGGCAATGATCACCTCCAGCGAGTTGGCCACCAGGAAGGGCTCGACGTTCAGGTCGAGGATGCGGAAGACGGAGGAAATGGTGTCCTTGGCGTGCACGGTCGAGAAGACGAGGTGGCCGGTCATCGCCGCCCGCATCGCGACCCGCGCCGTCTCCTCGTCGCGAATCTCGCCGACCAGGATCACGTCAGGATCCTGCCGCAGCACGCTCCGCAGCAGCGAGCCGAAGGTGTTGTCCTTCGCCGAGTCGACCGGAATCTGCGTGACGTTGTCGATCGAATACTCGACCGGGTCCTCGATGGTCACAACGTTCTTGCGTTCGCGGTCAATCGTGCGCAGCGCGTTGTAAAGCGTTGTTGTCTTGCCGGATCCCGTCGGCCCGCAGCACAGGAGCATTCCCGAGTCCTGCTCGCAGACAGCCTTGACGCGCTCGTACATGTACGGCGGCAGGCCCATCTCCGTAAGCGACTTGGGCGCATCGCGCTGGTCCAGCACGCGCAGCACGAGCTTCTGCCCGTGCACGCTCGGTGTAAATGACACGCGATAGTCGACGCGCCGGTCGTCCAGCTTCGTTGAGAAGTGTCCGTCCAGCACAACATCGCGCGCGTGCGGCTGAAACTGGCAGGCCGCTTTCACCAGGCCGAACAGAAGCTCTCCCACCTTGTTGGGCAACTCCGCCACGCTCACCATCTGGCCGTCCACGCGCATGCGGACGCTCATCATGTCGCCTTTCGGCTCCACGTGAATGTCGGTCGCACGCGCCTTGCTCGCGCCGATCAGCAGCAGTCGGCACGCCCGCGGCCCGTCCCCCTCCCCTTCCAGCGCCCGCGTCGCCTTGCCGCGCGAATCGATCAGGACCGACCGCGCATCCAGCCCCCCCTTCGGCGGCAGCATGTCGATCAGCTCGCGCAGCTCAATCAGCCAGGGGGCATCCCCGCTTGCCTTTCCCTTGGCCTTGGTCTGCCGTTCCCGCAGCGTCTCCTCGGCATCGAGCACAAACTCATGGGACCCGATCCGGATGACGTCCCCCGGCGCCAGATCTGCGTCCTGGATGGCAATCCCATTCACCTTGGTGCCGTTGCGCGATCCCAGGTCGCGCACCCGGAAGCCGCCCATGCCGTTCGGCTCCACCACGCAGTGAAACCGGCTCAGCAGCACGTCATTGACGCAGATCACGTTCTCCGGATGGCGGCCGATCGTCACCGGCTTGGAGTCCAGCACCGTGCCGCTGGTGTCAGCGGTCAGGGGTGTAAGTTGATAGGTCGGCACCGTGGCTCCGGTGAGTGAGGGGGTCAGGTGAGTGCTTCTTCGCTCGCCCCCCGGCGCCCCGTCGAGTTCCAGATGCCGCTGCCGCGGCGGAGCGCGGTCCCGTGGGCCGCGAGGCGATGGATCTATCGTATCGGCTCGCTTCCCGTTCAGCACGAGACGCCCCCCCGAAAGGGGCCACCCGGACAGCCCCGCGCCACTGCCAAACCCCCCGGAGTCGGCTCCTGGAGCCGACCTACCCTCGATGCGATGATCGACCTCAAAGACCTGCGTGAGAACCCGGACCGGTATCGGGAGGGCGCCGCAAAGAAGGGCGTCGCCATCGACATCGACCGGCTCCTGACCCTGGACGAGCAGCGCCGCCGGATCCAGACGGAGCAGGAAACTCTCCGCGCGGAGCAGAACCGCCTGGCCAAGGAGATGGGCCCCCAGATCGGCCGGATCATGGGCCAGCTCAAGAAGGCCTCAGGTGATGAACGCGCCAATCTTGAAAAGGAGGCCGCGGAACTGAAGGCTCGTCCCGCGGCCCTGAAGGAGAAGATCCAATCTCTGGAAGCGGAGATTGCTGACATTGAGCCGGCCTTCAACGAACTCCTCCTCCGAGTGCCTCTGCCGCCAGACCCCGACGTCCCGGTCGGAACTTCCGCGGCAGACAACGTCGAGATCCGTCGGTGGAACCCAGGCCCCACGCCCGCCTTTCCCAGCGGGTTCGACCCGGACAAGCCATACGAGGCCAACAAGGGCTTCCTGCCGAAGACCCACCTCGAAATCCTGAAAAACCTTGATCTGGCCGACTTCGAACGCGGCGTGAAGATGGCCGGCAGCCGTTCCTACGTCCTCAAGGGCGACGGCATGCTCCTCCACCAGGCCGTGCTCCGCTACGCCTTCGACTTCATGGTCCAGCGGCACGGCTTCAAGGCGATGAGCGTCCCCGTCATCGTCCGCGAGCAGTGCATGGTCGGCACCGGGTTTTTCCCCGCCGGACGGGAACAGACCTATCTCATCGACGAGACCCGCCGCGGGTGGCACGGCTCTCCGAGCCGT
>CAYWRO010000033.1:0-39181 GCA_964460345.1 uncultured Phycisphaeraceae bacterium
CCGAGTACGGCACCACCGAGCCCAGGTACTCGCGCACCAGCTCCGGATGATTCTTCACCGCCTCCGAGAAGCTGCAGAAGATGATCCCCAGTTCCGCCAGCTTCTCCTTGAAGGTCGTCGCGACCGAAACGGAGTCGAACACGGCGTCCACCGCAACGCCCGCCAGTGCCGCCCGCTCGTGCAGCGGAATGCCCAGCTTCTCGTACGTCTCCAGCAGCTTCGGATCGACCTCGTCCAGCGACTTGGGGCCGTCCTTCTTGCTCTTGGGCGCGGAGTAATAGATGATCGACTGGTAGTCGATCGGCGGGTACGTCACCTTCGGCCAGGTCGGCTCCGTCATCGTGAGCCAGTGCCGGTACGCCTTCAGCCGCCACTCGGTGAGCCACTCCGGCTCCCCCTTCTTGGCGCTGATGAAGCGCACAATCTCTTCGCTCAGACCCGGCGGCGCGCTCTCCGCCTCGATGTCCGTCGTGAAGCCCCACTTGTACTCGCTCGCCGCCCATTGATCGAGCGTGCTCGTCGTCGCAGTCGTCATGATGTCTTCAACTCCAGCATCTGCTGCTTTGTCGTTCTGCTGTCATGGTCCGCCCCTCGCACCAGCGCTACGCGGTCCGGAATCCGGTCCTCCACGAGGTCCGCCAGCGTAATCTGCTCAAGCAGTGTGCTCAGGCACGCGTGCAGCCGGCGAACCGGCCGCTTCACCGGACACGTCCCCTCAAGGCGGCAGGGTTCCCCCAGCCGTCGTTCTTCCCCGCCGCCCCTGCGAATCGGCCGCGTACCTGCCTGGCCGCCCGGCAGCCCTGCCAATGTTTCCCCACATTCCCCGCAGCACGCGGCCAGCCGCCACGGCCCCTCGACCGCCTGCACGAGGTCCGCCACGCTGAACTCTTCCAGCGGCAGGGCGATCCGATACCCCCCCTCAGAGCCGCGCGTCGATGCCACGAAGCCAGCCTGGCCCAGCCGCTTCAGCAAATTCCGCAGCAGCGGCAGTGGCAAGCTGAACCGTTCCGCCAACTCGCGCGAGGACGCGCCCGCCTCGCCCGCCGCGGCGAGCCCGGCGATCGCGATAATCGCGTAATCAGCTTTCTTCGACAGTGTCAGCATGGCTCGGCCCAATAGTACCGGAGGAGTACCAATGGTAGTGCTTCATAGAATGATTTCAAGTTTCATTCGGCTGCTTGAGCCTCGAGGATGCCCAATATAGTAGCGTTTTGTACGGTATTCTACCACATTCTCAGCCCCTATGCTGGATCTGGACGCAGTAAGCTCCGATCGGGGACAACAGGATGAGTCCGAGCCCAGAACGATCCTGGCCGGCCGACGGTGACGCACAGGCGACCGCGCTGGCAGAGTGGGAGGGAAGGCCAATCGAGGTAAACGCTCCGCTGCGTGCGAGCGAGTTGGTCGTGGTGGCCAATCGCCTCCCCGTCCACCGTGTCGACACCCCGGCCGGGCAGGTCTGGCAGACCAGCCCCGGCGGCCTCGTCAGCGCCATTCAGCCGGTCCTCCAGGGCCGAAACGCCGCTTGGGTCGGCTGGACGGGGGCCACCGACGATGCTCCCGCCCCCTTCGTCCACGACGAAATCGGCCTCTACTCGATCTCCATGAACCAGGAGGAGATCGACGCCTTCTACGCCGGTTTCTCCAACCGCACCCTCTGGCCCCTCTACCACGACGCCATCCGCACCCCCGAGTTCCGCCGCCGCTGGTGGAACCCTTACGTCGAGGTCAACCGCCGATTCGCCCACGCCGCCGCCGCGGCGGCCGCCCCCGGCGGTTCCGTCTGGGTGCATGACTACCACCTGCAGCTTGCCCCCGGCATGATCCGGCGTCTGCGTCCGGACGTCCGCATCGGGTTCTTCCTGCACATCCCCTTCCCGCCGGTCGAGCTCTTCGCGCGACTTCCGTGGCGGGCGGAGATCGTTCAGGGGCTCCTTGGCGCCGATGTGATCGGGTTTCAGACGCGGCTGGGGGCGCAGAACTTCCAGCGTGCCGCGCGCGCCTTTTCCGACGCTCGCGGCGCCGGCGCCGAGCTTCACTCGGAGGGTCGCCGCGTCCGGGTCGAGCCTTTCCCGATCTCCACCGACGTTGCTCACTTCGATGCGATGGCCCGCCGGGCGGAGGTCCTCGAGTCCGCCGAGCAGATCCGCGCCGGCATCGCGCCGGCCAGAAAGCTCATTCTCGGCGTTGACCGCCTCGACTACACCAAGGGCATTGACGTCCGCCTGCGCGCCATCGGCGAGATGTTCCGCCGCGGCCGCGTTACCGGTGATGATGCAGTCTTCATCCAGGTCGCCGTTCCCAGTCGCGAGAGCGTCGACGAGTACGCCGAACAGCGCAGCCGCATCGAGGAGCTTGTCGGCCGCATCAACGGCCAGTACGCGGCCCCGGGTCACGTGGTCGTTCACTACCACTTCCGCAACCTCGAGCAGGAGGAACTCATTGCCTATTACCGTGCCGCCGACGTCATGCTCGTGACGCCCCTGCGCGACGGCATGAACCTTGTGGCCAAGGAGTACGTCGCCACCCGCTTCGACAACACCGGCGTGCTGGTGCTCTCGGAGTTCACGGGCGCGGCGAGCGAACTGTCCCGGGCCGTGATTGTCAACCCATTCGACATCGACGGGGTCGCAACGTCACTGGAAAGTGCCTTGCACATGCCCGCAGCCGAGATGAGGCGCCGCATGGGCGCCCAGCGCCGTGTGCTCGAACGCAACACCGTTTTCCACTGGGCGGCCCGTTTTCTTGGAGCGCTTGACGCGTGACGCCGCCTTCATCCGCCAGTAATTCCGATGTGTCGTTCCCCTGGGATGACGCGCTGCAGGCGCGCCTTGAAGAGGTGGCCCGCTCTCCCGTCCTTCTCGTCGCCTGCGATTACGACGGCACCCTTGCCCCGATCGTCGACGATCCTTCGCAGGCGCATCCGCGCCGCGAATCCATCGTCGCCATCAAGGCGCTGGCTGCCATGCCGCAGACCCATGTAGCCGTCATCTCCGGCCGGGCTTTGAGCGACCTTGCCTCGCTTACCGGCAACCCCGACGAGGTTCATCTCGTCGGCAGCCACGGCAGCGAGTTCGACCCCGACTTTGCCGCTCGCCTCAGGCCGCAGGAAGCGGAGCTGCGCCGACGTGTCGCCGAGGAGCTTGAACAAATTGCCAGGAGCTACAAGGGCGCAGCACTTGAGTACAAGCCTGCCAGCATCGCCTTCCACTACCGGCAGGTCGCCGAGGAGGACGCGGAGCAGGCCTATGAGGCCGTGATGCAGGGCCCCGCCGCGGTGGAGGGCGTCTTCACCAAGCAGGGCAAGAAGGTTGTCGAACTCGGCGTCGTCGCCACGAACAAGGGCGCAGCACTCGAGACGATCCGTCACCGCGTCGGCGCGACCGCCGCCATCTTCCTCGGCGATGACATCACCGACGAAGACGCCTTTCACACGTTGCTCGGGCCCGACATGGGCGTCAAGGTGGGGGAGGGGCCGACCCAGGCCGCCTTCCGCGTGCGCGACACGGAAGACATCGCACGCCTCCTGGCCGTTCTGTCCGAGGCGCGGCAGCGCTGGCTGGCCGGCTGTGAAGCGATTCCCATCAACGCCTTGTCGATGCTCTCCGACCAGCGGACCGCCGCGCTGCTCTCCCCGGACGCGCGCATCATCTGGATGTGCGCACCGCGCATCGACTCCCCCTCGCTCTTCGCCGAGCTTCTGGGCGGCCCCTCAGCCGGATATTTCAGCGTTGCGCCGGCTGATGACGGCGCTCCCGACCCCAGCCAGACGTATGACGGCGACTCCTTCCTCCTTCATACCCGCTGGCGCGACATCAGCGTAACCGATTACCTGGATTGCTCCGGCGGCCGCCCCATGCAGCGCGCCGGCCGGCTTGATCTGATCAGGTTCCTGCACGGCTCTGGTCGAGCCCGCATCGAGTTCGCCCCGCGCCTCGACTTCGGCCGCACGGCCACGCGGCTTCGCGAGCGAGACGGAGGTCTCGAAGTCGAAGAGTCACACGAGCCGATCGTCCTCCGCTCACCCGGCGTTGAGTGGACCATTCAGGATGTGGGCGCCCACCAGACCGCCGTTGCCGAGGTCGATCTGGCCCGCGGCCCCGTCGCGCTCGAACTCCGCTACGGCACCGGAAGCCTGAGTGAGTCCATCGTCCCCGAGCACCAGCGTCGCGCGCAGACCGAACGTTTCTGGAGCGAGTGGGCCGCCACGCTCACGCTCCCGCGCCTTCGGCCGGACCTTGTCCTGCGCAGCGCCCTGGTCCTCCGCGCCCTCTGCCACCTGCCCACGGGCGCCATCTGCGCCGCCGCCACCACCAGTCTCCCGGAGCACCTCGGCGGCGTCCGCAACTGGGACTACCGCTATTGCTGGCCGCGGGACGCCGCCATGTCCGCCGCGGCACTCGTCCGCCTCGGCTCCAACTGGGAGGCCATGCGCCTGCTCGACTGGATGCTCGATGTCGTTGAATCCTGCGAGAGCGCCGACCGCCTTGCCCCGATCTACACCGTCACCGGCCGTGAACTCGGCCCTGAAGCCGAGATCAGCGAACTGTCCGGCTATGGCGGAAGCCGTCCCGTGCGCGTCGGCAACGCCGCCAGCCGGCAAATTCAGCTCGACGTGTACGCTCCCATTGTGGACCTGGTGTACGTGCTCATGGAGCGCGGCGCGCCCCTCTCCAGCCAGCATTGGGGGCTCGTGCAGAGCCTCGCCGACGCCGTGACGCACCGTTGGCAGGATCCTGACCACGGCATCTGGGAAGCGCGCGTTCCGCGCCGCCACCACGTCCACTCAAAGGTGATGTGCTGGCTCACGCTCGACCGCGCCGCCAGAATCAGCGAGCAGTTCCTCGGCCGTCCGCGCAAGGACTACCTCGAGTGCCGCGACTGGATTCGCGACGAAGTCCTTGAACACGGTTACAACAAGGAACGCAACTGCTTCACCGCCGATTATGACAACGGCCACATGGACGCCGCGGCACTGGCCGTGGGACTCTGCGGTCTCATTGAGCCCGATGATCCGCGCTTCGTCGGCACGGTCAAGGCCGTTGAAGACGCCCTGCGCGTCGGCCCCACGGTCTATCGCTACCGCTACGACGACGGCCTGCCCGGCGTGGAGGGCGGCTTCCACCTCTGCACGACCTGGTTGATCGAGTCGTATGCGATGATCGGGCGCATGGACAAGGCACGCGCGCTGTTCGACGACTTCATCCGACTGGCCGGACCAACTGGACTGATCCCCGAACAACACGATCCGGTCGAGGATCGCCCGCTCGGCAACCATCCCCAGGCCTACTCCCACCTCGGCCTCATCAACGCCGCCCTCCGCCTCAGCCAGTAGCAGCGCCTTTCAGGCGAGCGTGATGTCGCCGCACCGTCACCGGCGAGACGCCGGCGCCACGGGCGCAAAACGAGGGGTGCCACGGCTCGTCGCGGTACTCCGCGGCGCAGCCGTGCGAGGCGCACGCAAAACGAGGGTGCCACGGCTCGCCGCGGTACTCCGCGGCGCAGCCGTGCGGGCGCGCACGCAAAACAAGGGGTGCCACGGCTCGTCGCGGTACTCCGCGGCGCAGCCGTGCGGGCGCGCAGGAGAAGTTCCAGATACCCTTCGCACTGCTGCGCGGAGTACCGCGAGCAGTGGCACCCAACGCCGCGAACGCCTCTCTCTGAATCTGCGCTAATCTGCGCAATCTGCGGATTGAGACGCCGGTCCCACGGGCGCAAATCGAGGGGTGCCACGGCTCGTCGCGGTACTCCGCGGCGCAGCCGCGCGGGCGCGCAGGAGAAGTTCCAGATACCCTTCGCACTGCTGCGCGGAGTACCGCGAGCAGTGGCACCCAACGCCGCGAACGCCTCTCTCTGAATCTGCGCTAATCTGCGCAATCTGCGGATTGAGACGCCGGTGCCACGGGCGCAAAACGAGGGGTGCCACGACTCGCCGCGGTACTCCGCGGCGCAGCCGTGCGGGCACGCAGGAGAAGTTCCAGATAGCACCACGTCCGCCCTTCGCCTTCAAAGCGCAAAACGAAAAGCGCCACGCCGAACCGGCGTGGCGCTCTTCAAGGTGTGGAAAGAGGCCGGGGCCACAATGGCCTCTCGCACGCTCAGCAGCCGGCGAACCACAGATCCAGGTACGCCAGCAGGTCAAACACATCGACTCCCTCAATCCCGTCCAGGTCCGCTCCGGCGTCGGCGGCGAACCACATGTCCAGGTACGCCAGTAGATCGAATACATCGACGCCGTCAACCCCGTCCAGGTCCGCCGCACAGTGGGGGGCGCCCACGGTGAACCTGAACCACGCGATGTCGTTCCCCGCGCCGCGCGTGGCAGGCACGTCCACCGTCCCGGCCCCGTCCGTCACGCTGAAGGACACATCCGTCTGGTCGAAGAAGAAGTCGCCGTTGAACGCATAGACGCTGTTCGGAAAGTCCGCCAGGGGATACGCGATCGGCGCGAACGAATCGCTGTCGCACGGCACGCCATGCTCGATCACCATGTCCCCGATCGTGATCGCCAGGTAGTACGTTCCGGGCGCATACTCCCGCCGCAGGAAGCTCCTGTCGAAGGAGTCGGCCGCAGCGCCGCCCGCGACTGTCGCATTGTCGTTGAAGTAGCCCGGGATCGGGTTCAGGTTCTCGTCGAAGACGCACAGCACCGTGTCGACGTAGTCCGGGCTGTCCGGCGTCTCGATCGTAATCTGTCCCGGTTCAAAGGCGCCCAAGTCCGTCGGCGTCACCGCCGTCGTCTCCAGCGTCGCGAGGTAGTGCCCTGTCGTTTCACTCGAGCCGTCCACGCGGTAATAGATCGGTTCTTCCTTGCCGAACCCGTACCACGTCACACCCGCGCCGCCGCCGGCCTCGCTCGTCGCAAACGTCCCGAACGCATCGTCACCGAAGATGGAAGACGACATGCCCAAATCGCACGGCCACGACCCGGTCGTGTTCTCCTGCCCTTGGAACCGCAGCGATGGCACGTTCCCCGGCGTCGTCGAGTTGTGCAAGATAAGCCGGTGCTCATAGATCGCCAGCGGCGCAGGAGTTGTCTGTATCAGAAAGTAGTCCGGGCTCGCCGGATCTCCATGCCCGCTGTCGCCGGTCGTCAGCCCCGCCAGCGCCTCACCGTCATGCAGCACGACCGCATTCGCATCCAGCTTGCGGTTGTTCGGCTCGAACTCGCCCGCGACGAACGCGGGGCACTCGCCGCAGGCCGTGCCATCCCCCTGATACAGCCCGCCCAACTCCGCGCAGCCACCCTCCCACATCACCTCGCACCCCGTCGGCAGACAGCACGCCCCCGTCGGCGGCTGCGGACACGGCGGAACCGAGGCGCACTCCACCCCGTCGCCGTAGTACGTCCCGCCCGACGTCGCACAGCGCTGCTCCGTCACCATTTCGCACGCCCCGCTCGGCATGCAGCACGCCCCCACCGGGTTGCAGGTCCACCGCGCCAGGTGGCTCGCCGCCGCGCCGTCCGCCGTGTCGAACGAGCCGCCCGCGTACAGCGCGGGCCCGGTCCCGTCGTCGAACGTCGCCATGGTCGCGACCTGCGCCTGCGTGAAGTCGGCGTACGTGATGCCATCGCCCACCGCCGACCACGCCTGCCCGTCCCACCGCGCGATCGCGTCGATCCGCTCGCCACCGGCCCGCGTGAAGAACCCGCCCGCGTAAATGGCCGGACCGCTCCCATCGTCATACACATGAAGACTGGAAACAAGCCCATCCACCCCGCTCCCAAGCGCCGACCACGACGTCCCGTCCCACCTGGCGATGTTGCTCGCAGGCTGGCCGCCCGCCGTGTGAAACTCTCCCGCCGCGTACAGCGCCGGCCCGCGCCCGTCATCAAAGACAGCCATCGCGGTCACGGTCCCGTTGACCAGCCCGTTGTGGCTGTCGCCGATCACGCCCTCACCAAGCGCCGACCACGACGTCCCATCCCACTTGGCAATGTTGTTCACCGCCACGCCGCCCGCCACGTCGAAGTGCCCGCCCGCGTACAGCGCCGGCCCGGTCCCGTCGTCAAATACGACCAGTTCAAAGACCTCGAGATTCAGATCATTCAACCCCACCGCGGTCCAGGAGACCCCGTCCCAGCGCGCCAGGTAGTTGACCGCCTGTCCCTCCACGTCCGTGAAGCGCCCGCCCGCGTACAGCGCTCCCTCAAACACCGCCGCGGCGTACACATACTCCCCCTGCACGGGCATCCCGCCGCCGACGTTCCACCAGTACTCCCCATCCCACCGCGCCACCTTGTTGGCGATGATGCCATCGGCGACGGTGAATCCACCCACGGCGTACAACTGAGGCCCTTCTCCCAGCCCGTCGTCGTAAACCGCCAGGTCCAAGACCACCCAGTTCATTCCGAAGCCGAGCGGCGAGAATGACTGCCCGTCCCATTTGGCAACGTGATCGACAACCTGTCCTCCGGCCTCGGTGAATCCACCCGCCGCGTACAGCACCGGTCCGCTCCCATCGTCAAAGACAGTCAGCGCGTTCACCGCCGGGGTAAACGGCGGGCTTGACGCCGTCCCGCCCCCAACCTCCTCCCACTCGAGGCCGCAGGTCTGGCCCGACGCCATCGCTGCCACTGCGCCTACGGCCATCGCGGCCCCGATCAGTTGTCGACACGATCCTCGCATTTCAACATCTCCTGTTCAACGGGGGCGGGGGCGGGGCCGCTCGACGGCCTGAAGAAAGCTGCCCGAAGCTCCATATTGCCACGCGAGCTTCGCCGCGTCAACTGATTTGGTCGGATTTCCGGCCGAACATTCCGCCGGGGTTGCGGGTGCCCTCCTTAGGCGTTATCCTTGGCCCTATGGCATCCCCGACCGTCGCCGTCCCCGATGCTGAGGTGCGCCCGTTTCATGAGGACGCCGCGGCAGTGCTGCGCCAACTGAGGGCGGCACTGGCAGGCGTCTTTGCCGCCTCGCCCAAGCCAATCCGCAGCGCAACCGACGTCCAGCGCAACCTCAACCTCCCTAAGACACTCTCCTGGCAAATCTACGGCTTCGTCACCTCGGTCGATCCGACCTCCGCCGCAACCTTGATCCCCGGCCCGCAAGCCGCGGCCCGCGTCCTGAGCGCCGCCGCCGCGCAAAGTGTGCCAGAACCCGTGCTCGACCGAGCCGCTGACGCGTTTGCGAAGTTTGAAGCCTGTGTGGAGCGCCACGCCGGCAGTCGCGCCAGCTTCGATTCCATGGTTAGTGCCCTGCCCTCGGGAGAGACAGGCCCGGCAGATCTTGAGGCGCGCCGCGAGGCGTTTCGCGGCGCGAGTCACATCTACGGCATCCAGGTGGGCGCCACCGTCGTCACGTCCATCGTCGGGCCGGGCCCATCACCGGATACCTGCGAGTCGGTACTCATCAATGGTTTCGTCAACCTTCGCGTGATGCGGCCGTTCAACAAGCTCTTCATCGGCCGCCACGGTCAGAAGCAGCACGTTGCAGAGCAGCGCTGGACACACGGAACGGCGCTCGCCGAGCCGGGAGGCGTGCCTTCTCCCGACGATGCGCCGCTCCTGCCGGAGTTCTCCACGGGAAAGCTGCCGCGATTCAGCGCTGAAGAGAAGAGTGATGGAGGGCGCGCGTTCTACATCTCCGGCCCGCCGGTGGGCCGTACCGGGGAGTTGACCTTCTTCCTGGCCGAGCGCTTCCGGCCCGAGCCTGTGGACGAGAACGAATCAGAGTTTGACACCACCGTGCTCCACCCCACCCAAACGCAGATCCATGACCTTCTCCTGCATCCAGCCCTCGCCGACCACAGCCGCGGCGTCACAACAACGGTTTACGGCGGACCCCTGCATGACATGCGTCGCGAGCGGCGCGATGAGGATCGGCTGAAAGTCGGCGCTCAATCCGTCTTCGTCGGCCACGGCGCTGAGTCGTTGCAAACACCGATCGTCCCTCGGTACGTTGAGCTGCTCTCCCAGGTATCCAACGCGATGGGATGGGACACGACCGACTTCTGCGCCTATCGCTGCCAGGTGGAGTATCCGGTTCTCCATTCGTTTCTGCACGTGGCCGTGCCCCCGCCCCGGCAACAGGCTCGGCGCTGAGCGAGGTCGGCACGCAAGCCCCACGTCCCGACGGCATCCGTCCGCCGGAGAGGAAGCAATCGGCCCCGCCGGCTCTTCTGCTCTTCTGCGCCGATGCTGGCAGGACGGGCAAAAAAAGAAGGCCCGGACTCATGGGCCCGGGCCTCAAGCCAGCATCCGAAACTGTGGCGATCTACTTCAGGGGCAGGCCGAACCTGCGGACGCCGGGAACCAGCAATCCAGGAACGCCAGCAGATCGAACACATCCACGGAAACCGGCTCATCTCCTGTCAGTTCAGCGGCGGCATCGCCGGCGAACCACAGGTCCAGGTAGGCAAGAAGGTCAAACACATCGACCTGCGCCGCATCACCGTCCGTTTCACACTCGCAGACGGGCGCAGTCTCAACGCACTGGTTCATCAGAATGGAAATCTGGTCGGCCGTGACGATTCCGGCTGCCACGTCGATCGCACCGTCGTTGTTGAAGTCGCCCAGCGCGAGGCTCCGCGGCACGCCGCCTGCCGGTATGTTGGCGCCCTCGACGAACGTCCCGTCGCCGTTGCTCATCAGCACGCCCACTGCCGAACCGATGTTCCGCCCGCTCACGATGTCCGCGAACCCGTCCCCATTAACATCCGCCACGTCAATGCGTGGACTGAAGGCAATGGACACTGTCTGAGCGGCCTGGAAGGTCCCATCCGCGTTCCCCAGCAGGAAGTGCATCGAACGGGTCTCGCCGATCACAAGATCCATGCGGCCGTCACCATTCAGATCTCCTCCCCGCAGGTTTTCCGCGGCGGGAACCTCATAGCGCTGCGGCCCCTCGGTCAGGTTCCCCGTCCCGTCGTTGAACGCGATCGCGATCGCCTTCGGCGTGGCCAATGTCAGCGTCATCGCCACATCCAGCGTCCCGTCGCCGTCGAAGTCGGCGATCACCGTCCCCGTCGGACCGGCGTCATGGAGCGTAAACAACTCCTGCTCAAACGTCCCGTCTCCGTTGCCCGGCAGCACGTTCAGTGAGTTGTCATCACGATTGACGTACACGATGTCCAGGAACGCGTCCCCGTTCATGTGCGCCACCCGCACGCCGCGGGCCCGCGTCGCGAACCCGTAGAACTCCGGATCGGCGAAGGTTCCGCCCGCCTGCTGCATGAAAACGGCCACGCCGGGGAACCCCAGATCCGCGCTCTCCACGCCGACGATGATGTCACTCAGACCGTCGCCGTTCAGGTCCGCGATCACGGGATCCGTCGCCCTGGCGAGCAGGTCGGCCTCCGGGTCGACGATCAGCGGCAACTCCACGTGCCCCCCAAACTGGCCCGTGCCGTCGCTGTACAGGATCGAGACGGACTCGCCGAAGTAGTTTCCCGCCACCACGTCCGCAAAGCCGTCCCCATTCACGTCCCCTGCCGTCATCTCCAGTGGGTTGTCCCCCACCTGATACAACCCCGCACCGGCAAGAATCGTGTCCGGCGTGCACTGCGCCCACGCCGCCGATGCGGCCAGCAGCAGGCCCGCGGGGCCCAGCAGGCGCGCAAGTTGACGTCGATCAGTTCTGTTCTTCATCGTGCTTCCCTTCTTCTCTTCAAGAGGTAACGAGGTCGGGTGGTCCACAGCCTTCGCGACCGAGCGGTCACGGGCTCAGTGTGCCGGTCAATCTCTCTGTGCCGTTCGGAAACAGTCAGGTAGGCTGATTCCAGTGCAGAACTCCGATGGCCACCCGATGAGGCTCAAACACGGCCGAACGGAGGCTGGGCCCCATTGTGCCACAGGCCGCGGCACCGTCAAGGACTGCGCTTGAATTTTCAAATGAAAATCCATCCAGGCTTGCGGCACGCGCGAACTTGGATTATGCTGCCTGAATGGCCGGATCGACCCCGCCCCAGGACTCCACGAGCGCCTTGGCCGCGCCGCCTGCTACGCAGACCTTTGAGGCCGAGGTCACCCATGTCGTCTGCCGCTTCAAAGCGGCCCTTGCCGGCGTATTTGCCTCACTGCCGCACCAAGTCCGCGGCGGCACCGACCTGCAGCGCGAACTCCATCTCCCCAGCACTCTCTCCTGGCAGTTGCACCGCTTCGCCACCGCGGGCGATCCGGTCGCCGCCGCGGGTCAGGTACCGGGACGGCACGCAATGACCCGTGCGCTTGCCGCCGCCGAGAAGCTCGGTGTGCCCAAGTCGATCATCGAGCGGGCCGCCTCCGCGTTCGATGAGTTCGAAGCGTGCGTTGAGCGCCATGCCGGCGACCGCGCAGCGTTCACCTCGATGATTAGCTCCCTCGCGTCGGACGAAGTCTCGATCGATTTGAATGTCCGCCGTGATGCCTTTCGCTCCTTGAGCCACATCTACGGGGTCCAACTCGGCGCCCACTCCGAGACCTGCATCCTGAGGCCGACCGGCCGGCCCAATGAGTACGACGCCGTGCTCATCGCGGGCTTTGTGAGCCTGCGCGCCATGCGTCCCTTTGAGAGACTCTTCATCGTGCGCCATAGCCTCTCCCAGGGAGATTGGATGCCACGTCACGAAGACGAGGAGGCCGACGAGACGGCGGCTGTTGTCAAGGCGGTCACTCCTGTCGACATGCTGTCAGGCGAGCCGGATCTGGAAGACGTTCCGCTCCTCCACCAGTTCTGCTCCGGCGTGCTGCCGCGATTCTTCAGCCACCGCAGGCCCGGCAAGGATCGAGAACTCTACATTTCATGCCCGCCGATCGGACGCACCGGAGAGACGACCTTCTTCATCGCGGAACGGTTCACCTTCACCATGCGCGAGGATGAGAACCTGATCTGCGACATGACAAACTATCATCCGGCGCGAATACAGCTCCAGGACGTTCTGCTTCCTTGCGGCCACTTCAACCGCAAAGCGCCGCAAACCGGCGTGTACGGCGGCGTCCAGCCCGAAATGCGCAAGCAGTGCCGCGATGGTCTCAATGTGCAGGCACGAACAGCGTTCGTCGGCACGGGCGTGGAATCGTTGCACACGCCCACCATCCCGCGTTACGTCGAAATGCTCGCCTATGTCTGCGACCGGTTCGGATGGCGCCACGAAGATTTTGATGCCTACCGCTGCCAGATCGAGTACCCGATCCTGTACACGCTGCTGACCGTGAAGTTCGACCACGGCTCCTGACTCTTCTACAACCCCGTCGCTTCCAGCTCCGCCTCATCCAGCACGTACAGCGAGACGAGCCACTTCCCGGCCAGGTAAGGGTCGACCCGCAGCACGCCCGTCACCGCCCCGTACGTGAATCGCCAGGCATCCTTGCCCGCAGCGCTGCGCAGCTTCACCTCCACCGAGTCGTACGGCGTCGGCGGAATGCCGATGCAGCACCCGTCCCACTGGTTGTACATCACCAGCAGTTCGTCCGCATCCGTTGCGACAATCGGAAACAGCAGAAACCCCGTCAGCCGCACGTGCTTGCCGTCAAGCTGAGTGACCCACGCGGGCAGTTCCGTTTTCCCCTGCCGCGGGTTGTACTCGCGCCCCGCGGAGACCAGCACATCCCACGGCACAAGGTATGGGTTCGCCTTCGTCCCATCGCCGGGCACGGTCCAGCGATCGTCGATTCGGATCGAGGGACCCGTCGCCTCTTCGGCCGCCTTCGCGGCGGCGGCCCGCGCGGCCTCCGCTTTCTCGGCGAGCACGCGCGCCTCGGCCATCGCCGCTTCGTACTCCGGCGTCCCCGGCAGCAACGGCTCCATCCGGCGCGCCGGCGGCGCTGCCTCACGCACCGGCGGGTCCGTCTGCGGGGCATCCGCAACGGCATCGACCGGGTCCGGATCCGCCGGCGCCTCGGGCTGCTCGTCCGCACTCTCGACGTCCGCAGTTTCGGCCGCGTCACGTCCGAACTGGGCATCCGCTTCCGCGAGTCCCTGAGCGGCCTCGTCGATGCCCTCCTGCTCAGCGGCAGCACTCCGCGCCGGCGGATCGGTCGCCAGTGGCTCGGCCAGGCCCGCCCCCCCCCCCGCGTCCCCAACCTCTATAGACGAACCTTGCGATGGCTGCTCAGTGCCGCCGCGACGCACCAAGAGCACGCCCGCGGCGACCGCCAGCACCAGAATAATGCCCCAGAAGATCTTCAAATCGGGTCCTCCGTGTCAATTCTACCGGCGCGCGGCCGGGCATGTTCACGGTGCGATGCAGGAGGAGCACCCGGTGAGGCCCGACGCAATGGTGGGTGGAGCGGGGAGTGGGGGGAGTGGAAGCCAACGCACGTTCACGTCGTCGACGGCGATGCTGATGGATACCGCCCCTCAAAGAGCAGCGTGGCCCGGATCAGTTCGTATGAAACCGTCCCCCCCAAATGTTCGTGGATGGGCTTGAGTCGCTCGCCGCCCGTCGCATCAGCGGCTTCCAGAATGCGCGCCTGCGTGGCCCGGTCCACCCAGGCATCGATGCTCGTCGGCCGCTCCTCGTGGATGAACTCGCACAGATACTCCCCGACGGTCCCGCGCGCCCGTTGCACGATTTCCATCACCGCCTCGACCGACTCGCCCTGGCGAAAGAGTTCAAACGCGTGCCGCTTCGCCGCGGAGGCCTTTCGTTGCCCCGGCGTGCGCAGGGCCGGCGCGGGCGCAGGCGGCGCTTCATCTGTGGACAGCTCATGCTCGCGGCAATGCTCCGCAATGACGCGCAGCACCGCCTCGCCGAACTGGTCGGCCTTGCTCTCCCCGATTCCACGCACGCGCAGCAGGTGGCGGCGCTGCGTCGGGCGCAGGCGGGCCAGGTCGCGCAGCGTGGCATCGGAAAAGACCGTGTACGCCGGCGCCTGCCGCGCTTCGGCGATCTCGCGCCGCATCGCACGCAGCGCTTCGAAGAGCCCCCGGTCAACACCCGTCCAGTCATCCTGCAAGTAGCGCCGCTTCGATGAGCTCGAGTCACCATTAAGCTGCGCCGCCCCCTTCATCGCCAGCAGCTTCACTTCGCGCTCGCCCTTGAGCACCGCGCGCGAGTGCTCTCCCAGCGTCACGAGTGGAAACTCCGTCCCCGCGCGGCCGAGCGCGCCCTGAAAGATGAGCTGGTCGATCGCCGAGAGCACCTCCGCCCGACCCATCGAGGAGAGCAGCCCGAACGTGCTCAGCTTCTCGTGCCCGCGTTCGGTGAGGCGCTTCGTCGCCCGTCCGCGCACGATGTCGGCGATGTGCCGCGCGCCGAACGGCGTCTTCAGCCGGGCCACGCAGGAGATGATCTTCTGTGCAATCTCCAGCGCGCCCTCTACGGGCTCCGTGTCCCCCGTGCAGATGTCGCACGCCTCGCAGCTCTCCTTGCCGTACGGTTGCCCGAAGTACTCGCTGAGCTGCTTGTGCCGGCACACCATCCCGGTGATCAGCCCGACCATGTGGTCCAGCAGTTCGTTCTGGGCACGGATCACCGTCACCGGGTCCGGCGCGTTCTCCGCGCTCTTTTCAATCAGCCGCCGCCACCGCTGCGCATCAGACGCCGAATACAGCGTCACGCACTCGGCGCTCAATCCATCGCGCCCGGCCCGCCCCGTCTCCTGCTGGAAGTGCTCGATGGTCTTTGGCATCGAGGCGTGGATCACGCAGCGCACGTTGCTGCGATCAATCCCCATCCCGAACGCCACCGTGGCGCACACCACGTTGAGCTTCTCGCGTGCAAAGTCGTCCTGCACGCGCTGCCGCACGTCCGCCTCCAGGCCAGCGTGGTACGCGCGGGCCGTCACGCCCGAGGCCGTCAACGCCGTCGCCAGTTCTTCCGTGTCGCGCCGGCTGAGGCAATAGATGATGGCCGCCTCATCGTTGTGCCCGCCCAGAATCTGCACGCACTGGCCGACCACGTCTCCCTTCGGCAGCACCCGATAGTTCAGGTTCGGCCGGTCAAAGATCCCCACCAGCACGGCGGGGTCGCGCAGCCGGAGTTGCTCGACGATGTCGCGCCGCACACGCTCCGTCGCCGTCGCCGTAAACGCGTGCAGCGGCGCGGCAGGAAAGCGGTCGCGCAGCTCCGCAAGCCGCCGGTACTCCTGCCGGAAATCATGCCCCCACTGGCTGATGCAGTGCGCCTCATCAATGGCGAAAGACCCCACACCCGCGCGCTCCAGCAGGTCCAGAAACCGCGGCGTCAGCAGCCGCTCGGGCGCGACGAACACCAGCCGGTGCTCCCCCGCAAGGATCCCACGCTCAATCTGCGCCGCCTCCCCCGCAGGCAGATTTGAGTGGACCGCCGCCGCCGGCACGCCGCACAGCTTCAGGCCATCCACCTGGTCCTTCATGAGCGCGATCAGCGGGCTCACGACCACGCACAACCGTCCCGTGAGCAGTGGGGGGGCCTGGTAACACAGGCTCTTGCCGCCACCCGTCGGCATCACCACAAGGGAGTCACGCCCGTCGATCCCGGCCCGGATCGCCTCCGCCTGCAACGGCCGCAGCGCATCAAACCCCCAGTGACGCTGCAGCACCTCGGCAAGTCGCGGGTGGACAGCCGCGGCCGCATCCGTCGCGGCCCGGCTCCCGGCAGTGTGATCGGCGGCCGTCGTCATCCGGCCGATCATACCCGATCAAACCCCGTTCGCAACCGCCGGCCCCACATACCGTACCAACTCGCCCACCCGCACTCGTCCGGGCTGCAGCACGCGCGCGTACACCCGGCTTTCCCCCGGATGGTCGGCCTGCTTAACCCGGTTGAACTTGAGCTCGCGGAAGGACTCGCGGATCGTCGAGCACGGCGTCGTGTACGACGTGACCTCCAGTTCCACGCCGCCCTCGAAGACGAACCGTCCTCCCGGCGCGACGCTCGCCCACTCCACGCCCGCCACCGTCACGTTCTCTCCCGTCGTCCCCGGCCCAATCGGGTGTCCTTCCCCCTCAAGGCGCTCGATCACTTCAAGCGCAAAGAGGCACACCGCGCGATCCGGTCCGCCGTGATGCTTCGTGTCATTCTGCCGGTCACCCACAAGGCCGGTCAGCGTCACCTCCGCCGCCTCCACCGGCAGCTTCGGCACGCCCCCGTCCGACACACTGACCTGGACAACGCGCCCCCGCATCACTCACAGCCACTCCAGTCTCTGCAGGTCTTCCACCGGTTCCGTGAATGAGCACGACCCGAACGAGAGCGCAAACGCCTCGCGCGCACGCGCCACGCCCGCGGCCGACAAGTCGTGGCCGCACACTTGCACGCCATCTGCGCTGAAGCCGAACGCGCCGGGATCGGTCGCCTGGAGAATCACCGCGAGTTCACGCTCATCCAGCCCCAGTTCCATCGCGGCCGCGGCGGCCAGGAAGACGTTGAGAAACCCGTGCATGGTCGCTCGCGGCGCATCCGCTTCGTACGTCAGCGCATATTCAGCGCGAATCGGGTGGTGCAGCCCCGCCGTCGCCTTGAAAGGAATCTGCGCCGTCGCGCACGTCGCGATAAACGCAGCCACACGGTCCGTTGCCGGAATCGCCTCCGGCGTAACGCCACCCGTGCGGATCTTCGCCGCGGCGTCATTCCCGGCGATGGCGGTCGCGAACCCGCGCAGGTCTCCGCCCAGCGGCAACTCGAAAAATGGAAACAGTTCTTCAGGAATCAGGTCCAGCGCCTCGTCGATCTGCGCAGCGCTCTCAACCTTCAGTTCGATCGTGTCCGCCACCACCAACCCCTTGCCGGGCTGTTCATGCTCGTGGTTGAACGCGAAGATCGAATCGATGTTCTCGTCCAGATCCCCGTCAATGATCGCGCTCAGCCGCCACGCCCCAGCCTCGCCCTCCTGCGCCCCCTCGCCCTCCCGAGGCAGCAGGTCCACGGTCGCCTGGCGAAACTGCTCCAGCTTCGAGACCGGCACGACGAAGCGCCCCAGCATCCACGCGTGCTCGCTCTTGCGGTACGCCGCGTAGTTCGACACCGCGCGGGCCATGTCCAGCTTCGCCGGGGGAAACAGCCCCGCATAATCGACCAGTTCGGTCAACAACGTCGTCACCGCTCGCTCAGGCATGGGCCCCTCCTTTCACCCGTGGCACCCCTTCAAAGCGATGCGAGCATACGCACCGTCGATGCCCCCTACACCCCAAGGTCGCTCCACGCTTCCAGGTCGATCACCGCCCGCCCCGGCTCGGTCTGCCACGGCAGCACCGGCCGCGGCCATGTCGTCCGCTCGCCGCGCTCATCGATCCGTTCCACGCCGATGCGCAGCGTGTCATCTCTTTCGATGCATCCCTCCGGAATGCGCATCCACAGGACCCATCGATCCGCTTCCCGCACCAGCCGGACATCCTGCCCGACGCCCGGCATGGAGGCCACGCCGCGGTGCGATCCCGACGCGAACACCGCCCGGCCCGCCGTCTCATCAATCACCACGCCGTCGCGCCCGATCCGCAGCACCATCCGCGGCGACCCGAACGGCCCCAGCCACACCCGCACCGAATCAGCGTCTCGCGGCACAGGCGTCCCGCCCGTGGCGCCTTCTTCCCGTCGCACAGGCATCCCGCCTGTGATCCCCGTCTCCGTCCCCTCCACGCCACACTCCAGGTACAGAATCCAGCTTCCTTCTTCATCCGGCGCAGTCCCGCGCTCCGCCTCCCGGTACACCATCCCGACCGTCAGCCAGTCCTCCCCCGGCGGCGGCGTCGGCGCATATCCGGCGGGTGTCGATTCAGTCGCAGCGCTGCCGTGCGCCACCAGCCGCGCCATCGTCCATTCTGTCATCAGCGGCCCGATCGCCGCGCCCGGCGGCGTTGCGGGCGTCGCCGTCGAGTGGATGCGCCGCGCAAACGTCGTCCCTGCGGCGCGCACCATCATCTCCGTCCCCGCATACGCCTTGCGGGCGCGTTCCGCCGGATCGGTCTCGGCCCGCGGCGCGCCCCACAGCGAACGCAACACTTCCTCTTCAACGACCGGCACCGCGCCTTCGATCACCGGCCGCAGATGCATCGTTTCTCCCGGCGCGGCGGTCGCCAACTCCGACCCCAATCCACCCTCCATCGACGCTGCGATCGCCGCGCCGTCCACGTTCGCGACCCCGATCGTCGCCGCGGCGTGCCCGGAGAGCCCCTCCGTCGTGGATGCATCGTCGACCACCCACACCAGCGTCCGCGGCCGCGACAGAAGCCACACGCGCGCCGCCGTCGCCCGCTCCGGGGCCGACAGGCGAATCGAGAGCAAATCGCGCAGCAACCCCTCTTCCCCGATCGGCTCCACCATCCGGCAGGGCGCGGCCGCGGCTGAACCAAACGCCGCCTCGCCGTCCTTTGCCGCGCTGAAGAAAACCACGCCCCCCAGATGGGCCGCCACGCGCTGCGCAAGCGCCGCATCCACCTCCGCCAGCCGCGCGAGCGCGAAACGCCACCGCGCTTCCGTCTGCTCCGCCAGCGCCTCCAGCAGCGGATCGGCCCCTTCATCGCGGCGCCCGACGAACGGCGCCGGGTTCGCCGGCCGGTACAACTCCGTCCGCCACCGCTGCGATGGATCCTTCCGCATGATCTCGTGGATCGCATCGAGCAGCGCCGAATCCGGCGCGGCCAACCTGGGGACCGCCTCGCCGCGACCCTCCGGAGGGATCCACGCCAGCGGGTGCCTCGTCCCGTTGATCGAGATCGACCCCCCGCCCTCCCCGCCCCCCCCAGCTCCCCCAATCGCCGCGCCCCCCGCGCCGCCCCTGTTCCGCCCCTCCGGCGGGCTCACCAAAGCCGCGAGAAACCCGCGCGCTTCCGGGCGCGTCGCATGCCACGCCGGCGCGACCGTCCATCGATCACGCCACCCCAGCCACTTCGCCGCGGCACGCTGCGCGGGGCCGCCGGCAGAGGGCAGTCGCTCTCGGTCGACTTGCACCCAGAACAGGGGGAACGCTTGCCCCGGTCCCTCGTCGAACCCCACCGTCACCGAGCCCGGCGGCTCCGCGCCGCTCGCCAGTTCCAGCGGGATCACGATCGGCCTGCCTTCCACGGCCCAGATCACCGGCTCGAGGCTCCGCACCACCGGACCCGGCCTCACCTGCGACCGCGGCGAACCCGACGAACACCCGCCCAGCAAAGCCAGAGAGCCCAGCAACACCGCCAGAACCGGGATCACCACCCCCCGGCCGACCCCGTTCACGCGCAAAAAGCGCAAGAAAGCGCACCTCCGCGAGAATGGGCGCGAATTCCCAAAGTCACCCCCGCTTTGGCTCGATAACCAAGGGAACACCACAGGGTCGGATCGGGCCAACTCGGGGGACCGATCCGCGGAGACAGCCATGGTCACGCTCGACAGCAACGGACAGGTCACCTTTCGTGTCTTCATGCCCCGGGCCGCCTCGGTGGCCGTCGCGGGCAACTTCACAGATTGGAACGCCGGGGCGATGGCCATGACGCGGGAGGATACGGGGTGGTGGACCCTCCGGGTTCCCATCGAGGCCGGCGATCACGAGTTCGCCTACCTCATTGACGGCCACCGCTGGCTCGCCGACTTCGCCGCCCACGGCCTCCGCCGTGACCAGTACGGCGCCTGGGTGAGCCTGCTCACCGTCGAGGCCCCCGCCCCCGCCCTGCGCCTGGCCGCGTGAGTTCACGCCGCCGCGAGTTGCACCAGCGCCACCGCCACCGGAATCGTTGAGATCGCCACCGCCCATTCCGCCAGCCGCCGCGAGGCCGCGCGGGCGCGATCACCGCGCCGGGCGAGCGACTCGCAGATCAGCACCACCGCGATCACCGAGGCAAACTTCAGGATGACCAGCCCGTGCAGGCCCGCGATGTCCATCGCGCGCTGCGCAATCACGTTCACCTCGCTCCCGCCCAGCGAGAGGATGACCGTCGTCAGCAGGATGTCAAAAGCCCCGAGCAGGATGAACGCCAGGTACAGGTTCGGGTACGCCACACGCTGAATCATCGCGGCACGCATACCACCTTCTACGCGCTCGCGCCCGACCAGGTTCCATCGCCGCGCGCCCGCTTACGCGCCGGGCGACTCGCGCTCGGCGAGCGTCTCTTCCGCCACGCGCCGGAAGAGTTCGATCGGGGCCGGCTTGCCTGTCCAGCATGTGAACTGTGCCGCGGCCTGTTCGATGAACATGGCGAGGCCGTCAATGGTTCCCAGTCCTGCCTTGCGCGCGGCTCGGAGGAGCGGGGTCTCACGCGGCGTGTAGACGGTATCAAAGATGATGGCGTGTTCTGGGAGGCGCGCGAGCGCTTCGGGGGGAATGGGAGAT
This sequence comes from uncultured Phycisphaeraceae bacterium, assembly GCA_964460345.1. GTDB lineage: Bacteria > Planctomycetota > Phycisphaerae > Phycisphaerales > UBA1924 > CAYWRO01. The sequence goes on from CAYWRO010000033.1 coordinate 21,146, forward strand.
TCATCGGGGGAGGGGGGGGCGGGGCCGCCAGACATGCCCAACGGCGTGCAGTTGATGTAGGCGTCGCAGTCTTCGTCGAGGTCGGCGAGGTTGCGGGCGGTGAGCGTGCCGTGTTCGCCGGGCTTGAGGTGTGGGGCCATGGTTTCGACGAGCGTTTCAGCGCGATCGGGGGTTCGATTGTGGATGACCACGTGGGCTCCGCGCGAGACGCAGCCCCACGCGACGGCGCGGGCGACACCGCCTGCGCCAACGACGGCGATGCGGCGGCCGGAGAGATGGTCGAGGCGAGCAACGAGCAGTTCGCCGGCGGCCGTAGCATCAGTGTTCAACGTCTCCCACCCGCAGGGAAACGTGTGGCCGTCCCCGCCTGTCCATATCTCGGTCGGCGCGAAGGTGTTTGCCGCCCCAATTGGCGTCATAGAAACCCTCGTCATCTGATACGGATCCCAGCGAAACAGGTGCTCTTTGAAGGGAATTGTCACGCTGAGGCCGCCAAGTTCGATCATCGACTCGAGCAACGCCTCGATCGTCGCCTTGAAGCTTGCGAACGTCGCTTCTTGATCCGTCTCATGCGCCCCGATCGGCATCGGCAGATACACCCCATCGTGCCCGACCGCCTCAAACCCCGCGTTGTGCACATGCGGGCTGATCGAGTGCTCCACCGGCCATCCGACCACGCCGTACACGCGCGTCTCCCTTCCGATTGAGCGAAACCGGTACAGGTCCAGCAGTTCGCGGATCGTCGGTTGCCCCGGCGCGGTGGTCGATTCGCGCGAGAGCGAGGCGAAGGTGAGCAGCGCCCCGAACTTGCCGGCCAGGACTCGCGACATCAAGCCGAACTGCCCCATGGCCAGCGCAATCATCGGCCGGTCCGCCTCGGCGAGCAGGTCGAAGAGCTCCAGGTTGTCGCGCAGCGACCGCGCTGTGATCGCGACCTTCAAGACCGCCGCCTCCTCCACCGCGCGCATCGCGCTCAGTCTCCGCAGCAGGTCCGCCGGCCGTCCCTTCGTATCGTGAAAGCTCAAAATCAGCGACGTCGGCCGGTCGGTCGCGCTGCGCTGCCGCGCCATCGCGGCGAAGAGCCGCTCGCGAAACGCCGGCGAGCGCTCCAGCGTGCTGTGCTCCACATCGATGTACCGCGCGGGGCGCGCCGCGCCACTGAGATCGGCTTTGCGATCCCGGTGTCCTGCGCCTCCCCCCCCGCCCACGCCCAGCGCCGCCTCGTACAGCGCAAGGCGATGATCCTCCGAACCCTCAAACTCTCCCCCCTCCTCCGCCGCGCGGCACGTCACGATGCACGGCAGCGGCGACTCGGCCACCAGCTTCCGCACCCACCGCGCCCCATCCTCCACCGGCAGATCCCCCAGCGAATCCACCCGCCACTCCACCAGGTCCGCCCCCCCATCCCGCGCCCGCTGCGCCCGATCAAGCGCCTCATCAAGCAGCTCGACGCGAATCGGCACGGCAATCATGGTCGAGTTGGGCATGGCAGAGTCTATGAGTCGATGATCTGCTGGTACGATGGCCCTCTGGAGACACGCCATGAGTGACAATGCCCCCGACATGCCGCCGCCGTCCACCCGCCCCGGCGGCGCATCCGCCGCACCTTCCGCCCGCGGCTGGCCGATGCACTGGAGCGCGTGGATCTTCAGCCTCGCGCTCCTGGTTCCGGGGATCGTCAACCTCGTGGCGACGGCGCTGCGAACGACCGATTTCGAACTGGTGGGGGACGTCGGGGGCGCGCTGGTCGCGTACTCCATTTTCCTGGGCATCATCTACCTGCTGTCCTGGGGGGCGTACATCCTCTTCCGCAGGTCGCGCCTGGCCGCGAATCTCACGTTCTGCATCCTGTGCTCTCTGCTCCTTCTGTTCACGATCATGAGCTTGAACCGGCTGCGCGAGGTGAAGGCACGCGGCGAGGCCACCGCGCGCTTCCGGCAGCAGGAAGCCGAGTTGCAGGAGCGCCTGCGCCGGCAGTTCGAGCAGAACGAGATCGACGCCGGCGTGCAGGAGCAGGCGGCCCAGGCGCTCGATGAGTTCGCCGGGCAGCTCAAGGGCGAGGCCGCCCAGGAGGCGCGCGGCAGCGCTCGCCTTCTTCGCCAGATGCGCGTGACGACCGAAGCGTTTGACCAGGCGATCGACAACTTCGCCGCGATGGGCGGCTACAACGAGCGACACATCACCTCGCTCGCCGACATCGATGAACGCATCGCCGCCGTCGAGACCCTCATCGAGGCGAGCGCCCATTTGCGCGGACAGTTCGCAAACCTCGAGCAGATGGCGTTCGACGCGTACCGGCAGGAAGGCATGCCGGCCGAGCGGGCCAGGCACTACGCCGCGCTGACGGTCAAGGGGGCCCACGCGGATGTGCTGGTGCCCTTGCGCCAGGCCGATGAGAACTGCCAGCACGCTGGGCGCGACCTGCTCCTGCTGCTGCGGGAGCAGTGGCCCCTCTGGGGATGCGAGCCGGACCGTGAACTCGCCGTCTTTCCCGACCCGGATGTGCAGGACGACTACTACGAGCTCGTCGACGAGATGGCGTTCTGGGAAGCGGAAATGACGTCAATGCAGAATGAGTACGCCCGGCGCAAGGGATGGTCCCCGCCGGCCTCCGATCCGGTCGACGCTTCCACGGTCGATCCCGGTTGAAGGAACGTCACAGCTCCGCCGGCCTATCTGAAGCTGACCGGGATCTAAAGAGAACTTCGTGCGAGATCGCCCGCATCATTCATCGTCAGCATGCTGGAATCGGTCCCGCACCAGGGCCGCCGAGTATCGATCAAAGGTGGTGGACGGCGGCACTCACGCCGCCTTCGCCGCGACCTGGTTGATCTTCGCGATCGTCTCCGGCCGCAGGTGCGCATGGGCAGCTTCGGCGGGGTTTTCCGGGAAGTTCAGCCGCGCGTGGATGCCGAAGAGGCGTTGCGCGGCGGCATCGTACGCCCGGGCGCATTCGATCTCGTCTCTGAAGAGGCCGAGGTAGTACGCCTTTGCATCTTTGACGATGTGCGCTGTCCAGCGATGCTTTCCTGCCATCCAGGAGACGCCCTTGTACTTGGAGGTGCACGGGCGGCCGTTGACAGTCGGCCGCTTGCGCGCGCCGCGGAGGGACTGCGCCGTCGTTTTGACGATGAGATTCTCGCGCCGGCAGTCCAGCGTGTCGCCATTGGCGTGAACGATGCGCTGGTTTCGGCCACCCAGCCCGAGGATGACCTGCTTGAGGGGCGTCTGTCGACCCGTCGTCGCAAGCACGACGCATCCCTCGCCAGAACCACCGCTGCGCCGACTCCAGTTCCAGTACTTGCCCTGCACAAGGGGCAGGTCCGCGGCATCGATCAGCGCCTCGTACTTGTACTTTTCACCGCGGATCGGCACGCGATAGACGCCCGGCCGATCCGGATCGGGATACGGCTGGAACTCGCGCTCCAGTTCATCGCGGAAGGCGCGCAGTTCCGCGGCGGTGAAGAGCTTCGGCGGCCGGCCGCGCGTGTTTCTGCCCCAGCGCCCCTTGGGGGCGCGGCCGCGCCGCTCCCACTTGCGCCACGTGGTCTCGGAGAATCCGAAGAAGCGCCACACCCCCTCGCGCGTGATCAGCGTGTCGGGAGGCAGGGCGTCCAGGTCGGCGTCTTCGGGGATCGCGTCCGCGACGGGGCGATCGTCAATCTCCTTGCGGGGTGTGCTGTTCATGCCGCGCTCCTTTCCTTCGTCTTCGGCGCCTCCGCCAGGCGCACCGCGTGCGCCGGGCGGACTGCGAGCATCGGGCTCATGGGGCTGCGCTTGTCGCCGCGGCGCGCGATCAGCGCGTAGACGGTCGATTCGCCCGGCGTCAAGGGCGCCGGATGTTCATCGATGAAGCTCGTGCGCTGCACCGCATCGAGCGTGCGCCACATCGCCTCTCCCGGCGCGCGGCGCAGGATCATGAAGTAGACGCCGCTCGACGGCCCCGACGCCTCCGCCTTCCACGACAGGTGCACCGCGCCGTTCGTGTCGATCCAGACGTCCCCCCACATCGGCCGCGCGGGCGCGGGCGTGGGCGAGCCGGGCGACGGAGGGCTCAGCCAGGCTTGCGAGTAGACGCTCGAGTTCTGCTCCTTCGCTGCGCGGGCCTTGATCGTCGCAATCGCCGCGCGGCCCGTGGCCGTAAGGCGCTTCTCCGCCCGGTAGAACGCGTTCGTGGCGCTCCTGGCCGCCTGCTGGATCGCCACCGCCTCCCGCCGGGCCGCCTCCGCGGCTTCCAGCTCCGCCGTCAGCGTCGCCAGTTGCTGCGCATCAAGCCCGATCGCCTCGGCCTGCTCGGTCCACCTGGACAGATGGTTCCGGAAAAACTCCACGCGCTTGGCTCTGCTCTGTGGAAGTGTTCGCATGAAGGGAGTGATCGGACCATCGAAGCGCGGACTGAAGAGCAAACCGCGCGCTGCGCCCAAAAGCACGCGCGTTTCGACCACCGAACCGCCCGTTTCAGGGAGCAAACCGCGCGTTTCACGCCGCGCCCCGCGCGTTTCAGTGACCGAAGCGCGTGTTTCAACGATTGAAACACGCGTTTCAACCAGCGCAGCGCGCGTTTCAACGAGCGCAACAGTCGTTGCGCCCCGCGCACCGCGCGCGGCGGCGACCGAAACGCGCACAAATTGCGCCGAACTCCCCCCGCGCGCGCCCGTTCACACCCCATCCGCCATCATCGCCAGCGCCGTCAAACCCCACACCACCGTCCCGATCACGCCAAGCACGATTCCCGTGATCGCCCGCGGCATCCCCACCAGCTCCGGCCGCTGTCTGAGGTGTACGATCGCCACGATGCCCGTGATGATCCCCACCGGCGCGGGCCCGAGCCCGCACAAGGGGAACAAACCCAGCAGGCCGCAGTAGCCGCTGACCACCGCCCACGGTGATCGCCCCACGGGAATGAGCCAGCGCAGCGCCGGGTTCTCTTGTGCCGGTTGCGTCGCGGAGCGCATCGGCCGCGTCGCCGGCGCAAGGCCTTACGGGAAGAGCGCCCGCACCTTCTTCGCTTCGACCCAGTCCTCCATCCCCTCCATCCACACGAGCGCTTCGGGGCGGATGATCCCTTTGGTGACCAGGTCCACCAGCGCGCTGCGCGTGATCGGCCCCGTCCGCTCCTCGCCGCGCAGATACCACCAGGTCCGCGCCTCCGGCGCGCGCTGCCCCGCCGCCGCGAGCGCCGCAGGGTCCGGATCCAGGTCGTACCCGCCCGATCCGCCGGCAGCGAGCGACGCCGCGGCGGGCGCGCGGGCCGCGTGCGCGGCGGGGGCGAACTCGGCAGCAGGCGCGGGGCGGCTCGCGGGAGAAGGGGCGGGGAAGAGGCCCTTGACGCGCTCCGCCGGAACCCAGTCGGCGAGCCCCTCCTTCCAGATCAGCGTGTTCGGCGCGAGGATTCTTTCCGCCGCGAGCTGCTTGAGCTGCCGCGCGGTGACCGGCCCGAGCCGCGTCCGGCCGTCCGTGCTGTAGAAGTAGTCGCTCATGGCGGGCGCTCCGACCTCCTCCCGGTCCATCTCCCAACCCTCTGGCTTCAAAGGCGTTGAGTGTACCAGAAGAGAGCGCGGGAGGCCGACTTCGGGCCTTGAGCGGCCTGAATTGCTGCCTGACAGCAATTCAAACGGCTTGACAGCAATCACAGCGGCTTCTACTGTGGCTGAGACTCAGTCTCAGGAGAATCCCATGGTAAACCCCAGCGCATCTCGCTCTGCCTCTGCTCTCGTCCTCATCGCCGCCGCCGGCGCCCTCACCGCCCCCGCCGCGGCACAGGAAGTCAGCGGAACCTTCCCCACGCCCACCCTGGATCGGTGGATGTACCCCTTCAACGGCGAGCCCGGCACAAAGGCCGAAGCGACCACCTTCGGCACGCTCGGCGAGGTCGGCTTCGACAATCGCGACGGCCAGATCATCCTCGGGTGGGACACCGACGGCTCGATCACGCCCGGCCTCGGCGTCGACGCCTACCAGATCCGCTCCGCACGCGTGACGGTCGAGATCAGCCGCGACCTGACCTTCACCTACGACGACACCTTCGATGCGCTCGAGACCTACTTCGACGCGGCGGACGCCGCCTTCATCGCCGATGCCGATGCGGGCCGCCCGCTGGAACTCTTCGCCCTCGGGTATCGCGCGGGGAGCGGGGGGGAGGCGGGGTGGTCGCTCGAGACCTTCCAGGAGACCAGCCCCTTCCGCGACGATGCCGGCACCTTCCCCGCCCGCCAGGTCCGCAACGCCTTCGCCATCAACTTCGATGAGCAGGGCGCACCCTTTGATATCTCCAACAACGCGCGCGACTCGCGCCTCATCCCGATGGGGCCCTTCTTCCCCTTCGAGGTCAAGCCGTTGTCGATCGGCCAGACCGACGCCGTCGCGCCGGGGCAGCTCGTCCCCATCGGCACGCAGTTCACCTTCGACCTCGACCTGAGCGACCCGCACCACCGCGCGTACATCGCCGAAGCGCTCGACGCCGGGCGTCTCAACGTGGTCATCGCGACGCTGCATCAGGTCGAAGGGCAGGGGGACGCCGAGGCCCCGGCCGTTACGATGAAGGAAGACCCCTTCGGCACGCCGGCAAAGCTCGAGTTGACCGCCTGCATCGGCTCCGCGGCGGACCTGGACTGCTCCGGCGCCGTCGATGTCTTCGACCTGCTCGCCTACCTGGACGGCTGGTTCGCCGGCGCGGCGGACCTCGACGGCAACGGCGCGACCGACGTCTTCGACCTGCTGGCCTACCTGGACGCCTGGTTCCTGGGCTAAGCCGGATCGGCCCCGGAGGCGGAAGACGGCGCGCGCAGCGCCATCAACGGATTTCCACGAACAAACTCTCTCTGCGGAGCGAACATGAAGACCTGGCTCAAGCGATTCGGGGTGGCAGGGTTTGCGTTCTTCTTCATCAAGGGGATGCTTTGGCTCACGATCCCCGCCGCGATCGTCGTCTTCCGCGGGTGCGGCGCCGCCGGAGAGCCGGCGGAGGAGGCCGCGGCCCAGGCGACAAGCGCCGCAGTCTGCCCGATGAGCACGCTGGCTGCAAAGCCAGAGGAACAGTAAGGAACGATCATGACCACGATGCAGACGGCCTCGGGGCCGATGATGGCGGAACAGAGCCTGATGGAGCGCCTGAAGCGCGAGACGCGCGAAGCGCACACGCGGGCCGAGCACGGCGACATCCAGAAAGCCCTCGTCACCGGCCGCGCGACGCGCGGGCAGTACGCCGCGTGGCTCGCGCAGATGTCGCGCCTGCACGGCGCGGTGGAACAGGCGATCGACGGGCTGAGAGGCGCTGAGGGTGGGAGCGTCTTCCAGGCGATCGCGGTGGAGTGGCGCCAGTCAACGCTCGGGCGCGACGACATCGCCGCACTCGGCGCGGCCGCCGACATCGCCGCAACGCTGCCGGTGACGAGCGACATCGCCGATGAGATCACGGCGTGCGAATCGCCGCTGCGCGTGCTGGGCTTTTTCTACGTGCTCGAAGGCGCCAACAACGGCAACCGCTTCATCGTCCGCGCGGTGCGCAAGGCCCTCGGCCTGACACCGGGCGCGGGGGACCGCTTCCTCGATCCCTACGGCGAGGAGCAGCCCGCCCTCTGGGCCGCGCTCAAGGCCCGCCTCGATGCCCTGCCGCTGGAAGAGGCCGAGCAGGACGACGTCGTCGCCGGCGCGGCCCGCATGTTCGAGATGGTCACGCAAATCAACGAAGCCCTCGCCGCGGCGTACCCGGTTCGCTGAACTCCGCCGAACGCACAGCGCGAAGGCACGGAGCAGGTCACGCTTCGTCTCCCGGTCGCCGCTGTACAGAATCTTCAGCACCAACGGTGCGTTTCAGCCACAGCCCAGGGCAACGCCCTGGGTGTCGCGCGTGGACCGCGAATCCGTGCGCATCCTGACCAGAGCCCTGTAAGGGCGCCCTAGCGCCTCGCCGGAACGAAGCATCACCTTTCCGTTGCGGCCCCGACCGGCGCTCCCGCCCTCTGCACGATCAACTCCGCGATCTGCACCGCGTTCAGCGCCGCCCCCTTGCGCAACTGGTCGCCGCTGACGAAGAGATCGAAGTGATGCGACGGCGCATCCGGGTCTGACGGATCCGCCCCCGTCACGACGGGCCGGCTCGAATCGGGCCGGATGCGCCCGACGTACACATCGTCCTTCCCCGCCGCCCGTCCCGGCGTCGGAAACCGGTTCGCCGCGCGATCATCGATCACGCTTACCCCCGGCGCGCCTTCCAGTAGCGCCACCAGTTCGCTCCGCCGCGCGGGCCTGCTCAGCGTGATGTTGATCGACTCGCTGTGCGCCCGCAGCACCGGCACGCGGATGCACGTCGCCGAGACGCCGACCTGGGTGTCGCCCCAGATCTTGTGCGTCTCGTCGATCATCTTCTGCTCTTCCTTGTTGCGCCCCGTCGCCGGGTCCATCCCCGAATCGTGGCTGAAGAGGTTGAAGGCGTACGGCTCGGGAAACTGCTTCGGCGTCAAATGCCGCCCCTCCAGCGCCGCCCGCGTCTGCTCCTCGAGTTCGGCCATTCCCTTCGCCCCCGCGCCCGACGCCGCCTGGTACGTGCTCACGATGATGCGCTCGATCCCGAAGGCATGCCGGATCGGCGTCAGCGGCATCAGCAGGATGATCGTCGAACAGTTCGGGTTGGCGATGATCGCGCCTTTGGTGGCACGGCTCTCCGAGCCGTGAAGAACGGTCTCTCTGGTGGCCCGGCTCTCCGAGCCGTGAAGACCAGCCTCTGGTTGCAAATCCACGGCTCGGAGAGCCGTGCCACCCAGAGCCGTGTCACCGTTAATCTCCGGCACCACCAGCGGCACGCTCGGATCCATCCGGAACGCCGACGAGTTATCAATCACGATCGCCCCCGCCGCCGCGGCGACCGGCCCGTACCGCTTCGAAACATCCCCGCCGGCGGAGAAGAGCGCGATGTCGACGCCCTCGAAGGAGCCCTCCTCCAGCGGCGCAATCACATGCTCGCGCCCGCGGAAACTCACCTTCTGCCCCGCCGACCGCGGCGACGCCAGCAGGCGCAGCTCCCCAATCGGAAACTCGCGCTCAGCAAGAATGTCAAGCATCTCGCGCCCGACAGCGCCCGTAGCGCCGACGATCGCGACAGTGGGGGGAAGAGAGTTGTTCGTCGAGACACGCATGGCGAATCCTAAGAGGAAAGCAGCAAAGCAGCAAATGTCGCCGGACCGGAGTCGGGCACTCAGCACCCAGCACTCAGCACTCTCTCAGAACGCCCGATCCACCACCGCATCCGCCATCGTCAGCAGGAAGCGTTTGGCCGGGCTCTCCGGCACGCCGCTGTCCGCATCCATCAGCGCGCGTTTGGCGTCGGTGACGAGCGTGCGCGCCGTCTGACGCGCGTGTTTGAGCGAGCCGGTCGCCTCCAGCGCGGCGAGCATCTCCCCCTCCTCCGTGCCCCCCTCTCCCGCGCCCCGAGCGCCCGCGCTTTCCAGCATCAAGAGCGTCCGCCCGCGCTGCTCCGCGCTCGCCACGCTCAGGTGGTGGATCACCGGCAGCGTCACCTTCCCGAGTTCCGCATCGCGCCCCAGCGGCTTGCCGACCGTCGCCTGGTTCCCGGCCAGGTCCAGCAGGTCATCCTGAATCTGAAACGCGATCCCCAGCAGACGCCCGAACTCCGCAAACCGCCCCGCAATCCGCTCGCGCTCCGCCTCTCCCAGTCCCTCCACCAGATCCAGCGTCGTCAGCGCCCCCAGCCGGCACGCCGCGGCGATCAGCGACGCCGTCTTGCGGTCCACGATCTCGAAGTACGTCGGCTCATCCAGCGACAGATCCCCGCGATGCGCCAGTTGCAAGAGTTCCCCCGCGCACAGCGTCATCCCCGTCTGCCCGATCAGCAGCGCCGCCCGCTGCCCGCCGCGTCCCCCATCCCGGTCCAGCGTCGCGCACAGCCGGTACGCCGCGGAAAAGAGGTAATCCCCCAGAATCACCGCCGCCTCGTTCCCGTGCAGCCCGTTGACCGTCCGCCCGCCGCGCCGCGTGTCGGCATCGTCGAGCACATCATCGTGCACGAGCGTCGCCATGTGGATCATCTCGCACACCGCGGCGATGACGAAATGATCTTCCAGAGGCAGTGCTGAGTGCTGGGCGCTGAGTGCTGAGCCCCCGCCCTCTCCGTTCCTCGTCTTCCCCGCCTCCCCTCCCGCGGCCAGCCCGCACAAGACGACCAGCGCCGGCCGCAGCATCTTCCCGCGATACCGCTCCACGTGCTCACACAGCGCCTTGACCGGCGGCAGGTCCGAGGCGATCGCCCCATTGAAGACCTCCTCCACGCGCGCCAGCGACCGGCCGAGCAGTTCCTGCATGGGCTCGAGGTGGGGCGGAATGTCAAGCATGGCTGTGGACGTCATGGCGCGGCGAAAGTGGGGGCCCAAGTCTACGCCGCCCCCCGGGCGCCACGGCCCGCCGCTGCCTTGACCGGCGCAGCCGTGCGGGCCAGGAGTCGGTGAAACCCCCGGGTGCCACGGCTCGCCGCTGCCTTGAGCGGCGCAGCCGTGCGGGCCAGGATTCGGCGAAAACCTCCGGGTGCCACGGCTCGCCGCTGCCTTGAGCGGCGCAGCCGTGCGAGTCAGGAATCGGCGAAACCCCCGGGCGCCACGGTTCGCCGCTGCCTTGAGCGGCGCAGCCGTGCGAGCCAGGAGTCGGCAAAAACCTCCGGGCGCCACGGCTCGCCGCTGCTTTGAGCGGCGCAGCCGTGCGGGTCAGGAGTCGGCGAAAACCCCCGGGTGCCACGGTTCGCCGCTGCCTTGAGCGGCGCAGCCGTGCGGGCCAGGAGTCGGCAAAAACCTCCGGGTGCCACGGCTCGCCGCTGCTTTGAGCGGCGCAGCCGTGCGGGTCGGCGATCACGGTCCAATCCCTCGAACGCCCGTGTGGCGTCCCTGGCGGATCATCGCTAGTTTCCATCCAACCGCCAGGCCGCCCCGCACTCCGGGCACACACTGCACCCGTCCGCCTGCACCGGCACGCCGCGAAGGTCGTACCTGCACGAAGGGCACCGCCCGCTCCGCAACCACGGCCCGACCGCCGGCCGCCCCTCCGGCCCGCTTCCCTTCTGGCACGCGCGAAGCGCCACCAGCCCGAGCACGCCGGCGAAGGCGATGAGCAACACGAGGCTGAGCCACACCTCCGCCTTCGTTCCTTCATCCAGCATCAGCAGCGGCGCGAGCGCGCCCACGGTCCCCGCCAGCGCCGCGATAACCACAAACCACGCCGTCTCGCGGCCACGCCGCCGCACGCCCCCAACACGCCCGCCCACGCCACCAGCTTCCGCACCTCACCCCGATCATCACGAACCCGCGGCCGCAGCATGAGCAATCCTAACCCAAGTGCGACACCCAGAGACGCGACCGTCAGGGAGCGTTAGGCGCGAAGGACCCACACATGCCGGCTCTAGGCCGCTAACTGCTCCTAAGCCGCCAAGCCGCGCCGCACTCCGGGCACACCGTGCATCCATCCGCCTCCATGGCAAGGCCCTTCAACCCAGACGCGCACGATGGGCAGCAAGCGGCGCCCCGGAGGAGCCGCGGGCCAACCCGGCGCCAGGCGACCCCGCCGACCACGATCGCGCCGACGATCATCGGCACAAGAATCAGCGCCGCCATCGTGATGCCGCCTGCCCAATGCCCGCCCGAAGTCGGCGCAGCGCCCTCCGGCAGAGCCCACCGGTCAATCGTCTGACGCAGCCAGTCAAAAGCCGCCAACACCGGCAGCACGCCGATCAATGCGCCAAGCAGGACCGCGCCCACAAACACGAACCGCTGCAGCGGCCGCGCATGCTGCAATGCCACCGCCGCCGGCCGACCGACCCACGCCACCAGCTTCCACACCTCACCCCGATCATCACGAACCCGCGGCCGCAGCATGAGCAATTCTAACCCAAGTGCGACACCCAGAGACGCGACCGTCAGGGAGCGTTGGACGCCCAAGTGCGACACCAGAGCCGCGACCGTCAGGGAGCGTGGGACAAGCAGCACGCGCACATCACCGAAAGACGCCCGCCCTCGACCGCTCACCACTCCTAACCCGCCACGAGCAGGCGATGGAACACGCACCAACGGTGCGCCTCAGCCCAAGCCCGGGGCATCGCCCCGGGTCAAAGCCGCCCGCGCCTGCAATGCCCTGAAGGGGCGCCTCATCCCCTGAGCCGCCCTTACAGGGCTCCGCGGCCGACTCAACCAGCAGCAGGATGGGCCGACGCCGACCCCCCCAGGGCGTTGCCCTGGGCTACGGCTGCGCCGCACCGTTGGTGCTTGGGAGCGCTGCGACACGGGTGGCAGCGGCAGACGTCATACGTTGATGGCTGGTGCCGTCCTCGTACTAGCTCTCTTCGCTATCATTATCAGGAGTTGAGCGAGTCACGGGAATGAATGACCGGGATAGATTGGACCGGGAGATCCGCCACGAGCTTCGCGAGACGATCGACAACATTGCGATCGCGGCTGGGCCTCTATCATCATTTGTGGACGTGGTGGGACGAGGCGAACAGCGACCGGGCTACTACGTCGCCTTTGACAACCGCCCTCCACCCAACGTTCAGGGGTTGATCGCGGGGGTTAAGGGGCCCCTCACTTGGCCGGACTTACGGATTATAAACGCGACTCACTCGAGTGCGCAAGGGTTGTGGCACCTCAAGGATCGGATCAAGAAGTGGGTCGGACTCAACGGGCTAGGCATAAGCGTAGAGCAATGGGTCAAGCAGCATCTAGTCTTGCAAATCTGCGGTGACATCGCGAATCAAAAGAAGCATGGGCTGAAGAATGATTGGAGCCATTCTGGGCTGTGGCCGCGACTTGATGACGTGGTGACAATTGATCTTCGTGCGAGTGGGACGATCGAGCTTGCTTTCGAGGGTGACCGGAAGCGAGGCACACTATTCGTATCAAAGCCCACGCCAATCCCCGTCGCCCTTGGAATCTACATCGGAGTAGGCGAGAAGCAGATGTATCCGGAGCCAGCAAGTCTCGTGTTGCGACGCGCCATAAGGTGCTGGTTGCCGTTATTGCAGCAGGTGGGAATTCTGACGGGGGCCGATCCAGAACTCACTGCGATCGAGCACGACATCACCGCCGTGGCTGTCTGTTGAACAAGAAGAGACGGGTCAACGAGGTAGGGACGGGTCGGCCACGCTTTCCTGTTGACTGGTGTTCGACGGGTCCGGGAGACTCCTGCTTGACCGGGCCGTCCTGATATGGCATACTCTCGCAGGGTGCGGGCCAGAGTACCAAGAGCGGCGGCAGCATGGCGTGGCGCGACATTCCCAGCGAGGAGAGCACCCGCGCCGAGCAGCGGAGACTCAAGCGAGTCGCCGATGACGAAGCATGGCGGCGGGACGATGCGATCGGGAACTACATGATGTCTCTGGTCGTGACCGCCTCATTGATCGGCTTGGGAACCCAACTGGACGGATTGGTCCCCGTATTGATAATGTCGGTGCCTGTCTCGTTCGTCACGTATATCGCCGTATCCTCGTTGATTCACGAGCGGGTTCGTGGCGATCACGCGCGGCGCAAGTACATCAACGACGATTCATCCGAAGAGGTCGACTAGCGGGCCGAGTATGTCACCGCGGGGTCGGCGGGGTGGCACGAACGGCCGCCGCTCTGAAATCGTCGCCGAACCATGCCCGCGCGGAGTACCGCGTGGGCATGCCACCCGTCGCAGCAGTGGATAGGTAGGCAGGGGCGCACCATCAGAGACGCGACCGTCAGGGAGCGTTGGACGGGGACGGCGCCCATCACCGGATGACGCCACTGTCCACTATCAACTGTCAACTATCAACTGTCAACCGTCAACTGCTCTCAAGCCGCCACGCCGCGCCGCACTCGGGGCAGATGGTGCACCCGTCGGGTTCGGCCGGAATCCGCCCCATCTCGTATCCGCAGTTCGCGCACAGCCGGCAGCGACGGATGAGCGGCAGGAGGCGGCGACTGTGGTAGCGCTTCTCCACGCGATCGAGAACGGCGATCCCCGTCCCGAGACTTAACACGGCGGGGATGGTTGTGACCGCGATTGTGCTGATCAGTTGATTCAGTTCCAGCACTTCTTCGACGAGCAGTGCGACCACCACGACCCAGAAGACTCCACCGACGGCAACGAGACTGAAGAAGATCGCCGCCTGAGCGAACCAGAAGCCGACCTCCTCAAGTCGGCTGACGCCAACCCGTCGCCAGTCCGGAACATCAGCCGGCCGCGGGTGCCGGCGGCCGCGATCGTCTCGACTCCCAGGCCGCGCCAGCATCGTCGATGGTATGACCGCCGCCGTCTTCCGCTCCCTGGCGGTCGCGGCTCCACTCCTGGGCTAAGGCAGCGCCGCACCGTCGGTGCTGAGAAACGTTGCGAGACGGGTGGCACGGTGGCACGGGTGGCATGCCCACGCGGTACTCCGCGCGGGCATGATCAAGGCTCAATCGCGAATCCCGCGGACGCTGCACCAGGACGCCAGCGCGCGAAGCATTGAACTGCCGCATCGGCATCGACGTCGTTCGGAAGCGCAAAGGAGCGGCACGTCAGTGGCACGGTGAGGGATTCGTGCCACGCTCCCGGCTTCTGTCAATGTTCAAGGCTTCAGAAGAGCGATTCAGCGCCTTCGAGGGCCTCCGGCGCACGCACCAACGGTGCCCCTCAGCCCAAGCCCGGGGCAACGCCCCGGGTCAAAAGCCGCCCGCGCCCGCAAAGCCCTGAAGGGGCGCCTCATCGCCCGCCGTCGAACAGAATCCGGCTATCATCCGACGACTAAGATGAAGCACCCGATTCCGACCTACGGGCAACTGTTTGACAGCCTGGCGCATTCACCCACTGAGTTCTTCCAGAGGTATGCCCAGAGCTTCGACGCCATTCGTGGGGAAGTCCGCGGATTCACCGGGCTCCACCACGGCCTGGTGTCCGTCGGACACGTTTCCCCGAGCACGGTTAGAGCCGGAATGGTGTTGTCAGACCTTTTTTCGCTGGCGCTCACGAAGCGCGGAGAGGTCGGCATTTATCGCCGCGAAGGTTTCCGGCCGCTGGCCAAGGCGGAGGTCAGGGATGCAGGCCGGGCACTTGTGCAGTATCACAGGATACACGACGGCTTTGTAACGGGAGCCGCTTTCGTCGTTAGGCTAGATGACCGCATGCGGTGGATCATGCGGTACCTGGCACCAGCCGTCCAAGCGGGCCGTCTGATGGTGGTTCCGCACTGCTGTTTGACGTTGCAATCAGGCGAGAACATGAATGCTGGCAGTGAACGCTTCAACTTTGCTGGCGTTGAAGAGTTCTCCACAGATGACGACTGGATCTCCCAGGCAAAACAGACGCGGCGCCCGAGCATCAGCGCGACTTCGCGAAGGCTCGTTCTACCCTTCGTCACTGAAATTCCTTTGCGGCGGTTCTTGCGAATCATGGACGAGGAGCATGATTGCATTGCCAATCTGCGTGTAGCGATCAAGACGGTATCGTCGGGGATTAATCCAGCGGTAGATATCAACGAGATGGTGGCCGATCTCGTTCAGCCTCGGCTAGACGATATCAGCCGTCGGCTCCGCGCCCACGTTCGGACCCGTCGCCCCGGCGTTGCGGGGGGAGTGATCGCAGTCGCGGGCCTCACAGCCATGGCCTTCACGCACGAACCGTCTGTGCCGTTGGCCGTAGCCATCGGGAGCGCGGGCATCGGAGCCTTGCAAATGATCGGAACCCTGCGGGAAGGGACGGAGCAATTCCGGGAGGATCCGTGGTTTCTACTCTGGAAACTGGACCGTGCGAGGCCGTAAACGTCCTTCCCTCAATCGAAGTGGGCGGGGTGGTACGAACGGCCGCCGCTTCTGAAATCGTCACCCAACCATGCCCGCGCGGAGTACCGCGTGGGCATGCCACCCGGCGGATACCGTTGCGGATGCTGCGTGATGTAATCGTGCCGTGGCGGCCGGGGCGATCCTTGCCGTGCTCGGGTTGGCGTGGAAGGCGTGGGCCGGACGGTCGAGCCGGCGTCTGTCCGAGGGAGAGATCGAGTTGCTGGACGCGCTACGGGACCCGGCGGCGCAGCGACGGCTCTTCTTGACCACGGCCTTTCCGCGCGAGCACGACGGGCCGCCGGACCAGACGATCCTCGCTGGGCAGATGACATGCAATGTCTATGACGACGGCCCGCGCTTCCACCGGCTGTACCGGGTGATCCATCAGCTTGAGGAACGCATGATGCTCCGCAAGCGGCCGGATCAGCGTTCGAGCGAACAGTCATGGGAACTCACACCGGCGGGCTTTGCAGCGAGCGAAGAGGCACGCTCCGCGCAACGGCGGCTCCGTGCACCATGATCTAACGCCGTCGCCACCGCTCCCTGACGGTCGCGTCTCTGTTGACGGTCGCGTCTCTGTTCGCGGCCGCCGCTCCGCCACTGTCCACTCTCAACTGTCAACTATCAACTACTTCTCCGCCGTGATATAGCAGATAAACGAATCATCCGCCTCCCCCGCATCGGACGCCTTGAACTTCCCGTCGCCGCCGCCCTTGCCGTCGTCCCCTTCCAGGTATGTCGTCACCTTGGAGAAGCCGGCGTCGGCGAGGATGTCCTTGATCTCGGGGAGCGTGTACAGCCGCCACTGGTAGCTGAACGCCTTCTCCATCCGCGTGCTGTCCTTGAAGCCGAAGTGGATGTAGCACTGCACGAACCCGGTGACCGGGTTGAAGTGGGCCTGGTCCCAGATGTAGTCGAAGCCTTCCAGCCCGAGCTTGCGGTCGCCGGGGATCGCGCGCGTCTCCTCCATCTCGCGGTGGGCGTCGGCGCCGCCGTAGAAGTCGAGGAAAAAGACACCATCCTTCTTGAGTGAGCGCTTGACGTTCTTGAAGTAACGCAGCATGTCCGCGCGCGTCATCAGGCACCAGTAGGAGAAGTTCATCGCCAAAACGATGTCGAAGTTGCCCCCGGCATTCTCCAGCACGTTCGCCCGCTTGAGCGTGATTCGCTTCTGCTGCTCGGCCGAGAGCTTCGCGATGTGGTTGGCCTTCCCCCAGTTCATCGGGTTCGGGTCGATGTCCACGCCGACGGCCTTGTTGGTGTCGCGGCGGCGGACCCACTCGCAGCTCGTGTTGGCGGTCCCGCAGAAGTCCTCGCGCAGCAGCGACGCCCGCCGGCCGCGGAGCTTCTTGTACATGGCGTCGACGAAGTCGATCTCGCTCTCGACGCACTGCACCGCGCGCTCGTAAAGCTCATGCCGGTCCGCCGTCGCGGCGGTGAGCCTCGGGCGGGCGGGGGCCTTGCGCGTCGGAGTGCTTGAATAGGTCGCGGTGGTGTTGGGTGGGGTGGTGGTGGGGGGCTTGTTCGCGCTGCGTGTGTTCTTCTTCGCGCTGCGCGTCCCGCCCCGCGTGTTGAGGCGCTTGCGCGCCGAGGTTGACGATGTGGAACCGGCGCGCGCGCCAGTCTTCTTCGATGATGGTTTGCTCATTGGAACCGAGTGTAGGCCAAGCGCCATCCCCACGCAGCGCCCATTATTCTCTCTTCTCTATTCTCTATTCTCTATTCACCCTCCCGACTCAACCGGGAACCCGTGCTGGGCCCACTCTTCCATGCCGCCGGCAAAGTCCAGCACGCGCGTGTACCCCGCCTGCTCCAGGCGCTCGGCCGCGCGCTCCGAAGCCGGGCAGTCCTGGCTCGCGCAGTACACGATCACCGGCTCATCCTTCGCGCTCGCCAGCGCATCGGCGCGCTGCTCGAAGTCCGGCGCATCCACCGGCACGTTCTTCGAACCCGGAATGTGCTGGCGCTGAAACGTCTCCTCATCCAGCACGTTGATGATCACGGCGTCCGGCTCATCCTCCAGCACGCGCCGGACATCCGGTGCGGTCATCGTCTGCATAACTCCGCCCTCCCAGTCGAGTATCCGACGTGTCCGTTGCGTGGCACAGGCGTCCCGCCTGTGACGTCTCCATTCCCGGCATTATCCTCCCCCCACCACCCCCAACAGGGTCGAACCCACACCCGATCCGTCAAAAACGCCGATCCACCACAATCCCCCCTCCCCGCCCCCGCCCCCACTGAGGGCCATAAAATCCCGACC
>CAYWRO010000034.1:0-5225 GCA_964460345.1 uncultured Phycisphaeraceae bacterium
CCCCCCGCCCCCCCCCGCCCCGCGTCTCGGCAAGCCGCGTCGTGAAAAAAGCAATCCCGCGCGCCGGCTCATTGGCCGCATCCAGCCGAGCCGGGTCAAGCCCGTGCGGTCCGACCCGATCCGAAAGACAGTTGGCGTAGTCGAGTGTGAGCATGCCGGGATGATACCGCCCGCCCCGGCTCGCAATGCGAGCAAGGCGCCGACTGCAACGCTCAATGTGGACGCCGAGGCGCTGTTGCCCGCTGCGTACGATGGCTCACCGATGAAGACCCTGTACCTGATCGACGGCTACGCCCAGTTTTACCGGCTCTACCACGCGATCCGCACGCCCATGACGTCGCCGGTGACGGGAGAGCCGACGAACATGACGTACGGGTTTGTCGGGATGCTTCTCAAGCTCTTGCGCGGTGAAGGGAAGGTCGGGGACCAGGGAGATGGGCCGGACTTCGTGGCGGTCGCGATCGATGTGTCGGGAGACCGCGGCACGTTCCGCTCACAGCTGTACGAACCGTACAAGGCGACGCGCAAGGAGATTCCCGAGGACCTGCCGCGGCAGATCGAGCGGTGCATGTCGATGCTGGCCGAGCTTGGCGTTCCCGTGATCGGCTCGCCGGGGTACGAGGCGGATGATGTGATCGCGACGATGGCCCGCCGCCTGCGCAAAGGCGAACTCGGCGCGGGCGAGGGCGGAAGCTGGGGAGGGCGCATCCGCGTGATCAGCAAAGATAAGGACCTCAAGCAGCTTTTGAGCGCCGATCGCTTTGAGATTTACGACATTCACACGGATGAAGTGATCGATGAAGCGAAGCTGCTGGAGCAGACGGGGCTGCGCCCCGGGCAGGTGGTGGACATGCTCGCCCTCATGGGGGACACCGTCGACAACGTGCCCGGCGTGGAAGGCGTCGGGCCGAAGACGGCCGCCCAGTTGATCGGGCAGTACGGCTCGCTCGATGCGCTCATCGCCGCGGTGGAGGCCGACACCGAGGGGAAGGTCTTCAAGGGCAAGCGCGGCGAGCGCCTGAGGGAAGCGCTGCCGCGCCTGGAGCTTTCACGGCAGCTTGTTACCCTGCACGATGATGTGCCGCTCGAGTTCGACCTGCGCGCGGCCGAAGCGGGCCGGCTCAGGCTGGAGCGTCTCAAGCCGATTCTCCGCGAACTGGGGTTCAATCGCTACCACGATGAACTGGAAGCCCTGCTGCAACAGCGCGGCGGCGGCGCTGCGCCGAGCGCGGGAGGCAACGGGCAGGCGGATGTGCCCACGCCGCCCGCCGCAAGAAGCCGCGCTGCCCGCGCCGCCGATGCGGAAGGACAGTTCGGCCTCTTTGCAGGGCTGGAAACCGAAGATGAAGCGCGCGCAGACGAAGGAGGGGGGGGCGGGCTCGCCGCGCCGACGCTCTCCGGCGACTACCGGTGCGTGCGGACGAAGGCGGAGCTGGATGAACTCGTCGCCGAGCTGCGCGCGGCTCGCGTGATCGCCATCGATACGGAGACAACCGGCCTCTCGCCCCTGCGCGCGGAGCTCTGCGGCGTCGCGGTGTCGGTGAGGCCCGGCACGGGGGCGTACGTGCCCGTCCGTTCGCCGGAGATGAGCGAGCATCTGGAAGCGGGCGTCGTGCTCGAGGCGCTGCGTCCCGTGTTGGAAGACACCGCGATCGCCAAGGTGGGGCACAACCTCAAGTTCGACCTGCTCGTTCTCCGCCGCGCGGGGGTGGAGCTTCGCGGCGTGGGGAGCGGCGGCGCTTCGAGCGCAGGCGAAGACGAGATCGGGTTTGACTCGATGGTCGCTTCGTACCTGATCGACGCGTCGCGCTCGAGCCATGCCCTCGATGCGCTCTGCCTGGCCCTCCTCGGGCGCACGAACACGCCGCTGCGCGACCTGATCGGGACCGGGGGAAGGGCGGGGGCGAAGGAGCAGAGCTTCGACTGCGTTCCCTTGCACCTGGCGGCGCCCTACGCGGCCGAAGATGTGGATGCCGCGCTGCAGTTGCGGGAAGTGATGCTCCCGCAGCTCAAGGCGATGGGCCTGATGCCGCTCTTCCGCGATGTGGAGATGCCGCTCGTCGAGGTGCTGGCGGAACTGGAGTGGAACGGGATCACCGTGGACCCCGATGAACTGGAACGGCAGCGCGAAAGGCTCGCCGAGCGCCTTGCGCAGCTGCGCCGCGAGATCGACGAGGCGGCCTACAACGCGATCGGGCGGACCTTCAACCCCGATTCGCCGCTGCAACTGCGCACCGTGCTCTTCAACAAGCCCGATGATCCGGAGCCCGGCCTCGGCATCAAGCCGCTGAAGCGCACCAAGACGGGACACTCGACGGACATCGAGGTGCTCGAGAAGCTCGCGGCGGATGTGACGATCGAGACGCCGATCCCGAAACTGATCGTCGAGCATCGGCAGCTTTCCAAGCTGGTGGGGACGTACCTGGTCGCGCTCAGGGACGAGATCAACCCGGTCACGGGACGGATCCACGCCTCCTTCAACCAGACGGTGGCGGCCACGGGGCGGCTGTCGTCGTCCGATCCGAACCTGCAGAACATCCCCATCCGCACGGAGATCGGCCGGGAGATCCGCAAGGCGTTCATCGCCGCCCCGCCGCCGCCGCCGCACGTGCTCATCTCGGCGGACTACTCGCAGATCGAGCTTCGCCTGCTCGCGCACCTGTCGCGCGATCCGGCGCTGATCGAAGCGTTCCACCAGGGGCGGGACATCCACCGCGCGGTCGCCGCGCAGATCCACGGCGTGAAGCCCGAAGACGTCACGCGCGAGCAGCGCGATGGGGCGAAGATGGTCAACTTCGGGATCGTGTACGGCATCACCGCCTGGGGGCTCGCGCGGCGGCTGGGGATCGGCGAACCCGAGGCACGGGAGATCATCGACGGCTACAAGCGACGCTTCGCGGGGATCACGACGTTCCTGCAGGAGTGCGTGGATTACGCGCGGCGCTTCGGGTATGTCGAGACGATGCTCAAGCGGCGGCGGCCGATCCCGGAGATCGACGCCCGCAACCCGGTGCGGCGGTCGCTGGCCGAGAGGATGGCGATCAACTCCGTCGTGCAGGGCTCCGCGGCGGACCTGATCAAGCTGGCGATGGTGGAACTGCACCGGCTCTTTGCGCGGGCCGGCGACGAGGGCGCGCCGGCGGGCGTGCCCGGCGTGAAGATGCTGCTGCAGATCCACGATGAGCTAGTCTTCGAAGCGCCGGAGGCGGTCGCCGCCGATGCGCAGCGCACGATCGTCGCGCGGATGGAGTCGGCGATGACGCTGGATGTGCCGCTGGTGGTTGATTCCTCCATCAGCCGGGACTGGTTCGGCGGCAAGGGGTAGGGCAGCGCACAGCGCAGAGCGTGGATCCACATTGCTCGCCGGATACAAATTCCTCAGACCTGGATTAGAACGGCGTAGTTCGGCACAGGAATCGTCAGATCCCTGTACCATCTCCGCGCTCTCCGCGGTTCCTTTTTATTCACCGCGGAGCACGCGAAGAGCGCGGAGAGAAAGCAAGACGACCGAGCGCGGAAGCCGCGCCCTTCCTTTCATACGCGGAGTAACACGGAGGAAAGCAGATCGCAAGGCGGCCAGGGCGGCCAAACGCCTCTCCGCGCCCTCCGCGCTCTCCGCGGTTCCTTTTTATTCACCGCGGAGCTCGCGGAGGGCGCGGAGAGAAAGCAAGACGACCGAGCGCGGAAGCCGCGCCCTTCCTTTCATACACGGTGCGACACGGAGGAAAGCAGATCGGAAGGCGGCCAGGACGGCCAAACGCCTCTCCGCGCCCTCCGCGCTCTCCGCGGTTCCTTTTTATTCACCGCGGAGCACGCGGAGAGCGCGGAGAGATGGCAGGGGCAATCGCCGCGCATCCTCCCCCAATCTGCGCCATCTGCGAAATCTGCGGATCCTCCCTCCCCCGCGTCTCTGCGCCTCTGCGTGAGACTCTTACGACCCCGACGCGAGCGCGCGCAGAAGCTCCTCTTCCGCTGCGCTCAGCGTCAGCCCGCGGCGGGCCTTGACTGTTCTTGCGACTTCCATGAACTTGTCGGTGCGGTAGGTTCGTTCACCGGCGTCGGTGACCCAGGCGAAGGGGGGAATGTGTCCCGTGATGGGCTTTGAGGCGGCCCACATGACGCCGGTGCCGACGAGTGCGCCGGTCATGAGCCGGCTCAGAATCGCCAGTCGCGCGTGGTCGCCGATGATGCTTCCTAAGAACTGTTCGCCGGTTCGCTCTGCGCTTCCGCCGGGCGTTGCGTAGGCGATTACTTCGCCGTAGGTATTCAGTAAGTTGGAGTTGGTCGTCCCCGCGCCGAGGTTGGCCCACGCGCCGACCCATGAATCGCCGAGGTGTCCTTCGTGGGCCTTGTTGGCGTATCCCTGGAAGATGGTCCCGCCGACTTCGCCGCCGATCTTGCACGATGGTCCGATGCTCGTGTGCGCCTTGATGAGGGCGTGGTCGATGATCGTCGAGTTCGGACCGATGTACGCGGGGCCGAGGACCGTTGCGCCGGGGCGGATGGTCGCGCCGGCGTCGATCCAGATGGGGCCATGCTCGAGGTCAAGCACGCACGCGGGGCAGAGATGCGCCGTCGGGTGGATGTAGAGCGGCTGCGCGCCGAACGCGGTGAAACTCCGTGGCGCCGGCGTCCCGCCTGTGATGGATGCCGGCGGCGCAAACTGGTGGCGAGCGGGGGCGAACTGCATGTCAAACGCCATGGCGCGGTCGCGAAAGGTCCGCACATGCCACGGACGCGACAAGAGCGCAGGCGCGGGGAGCTCCCTGAAGGTGCGCACCGGCAGGGCGCTGGTTACGTCCCCCGTCATGAGACGCTCGGCGAGCGCGGCGACGTTCGAAACGTCCACGCGCGCGGCGATAAGGTCGTTGCTGCCCGCTTCTGCGAGCGCTTCGCCCGGCTGAAGCCCCGAAGCCTCCGGCGGAACGAGCACGCACCGCGCATTGATGAGCAGGGCGTCGCCGACGCCCGACACATCGTTGACCGGAACCGCAACCAACTCGCGCGCAACCGCCGCGAGCGAATCCGGAACGACCACGCCCGCGATCGTCGCCCCCATTGCAGTGAGCCGTTCGAAAAGCGAAAAGACCCCCGTCCGCACCGCAAAGGCCGGACGCAGATCGGTGAGCGGCGAAAGCGCCCCGCGGCCATCCTCAACAAGCACAACAGGCGCGGCCAACGGCTCACCAGACGATGAAGGCAACAAAGCCACGCGCAACCCTCCA
>CAYWRO010000034.1:5325-29829 GCA_964460345.1 uncultured Phycisphaeraceae bacterium
ATTCTTAATTGTCCATTGACCATTGTCCATTGAAAATTATAACCTCATCCTCCCCGCGCAAAGACAAAACGTCTCGCGTGCGACTCATCGAAACGGAAGAGTTTCATCAGCGGAAACAGCACGACGGTGAGCGCCGCCGCGCTGCCGCCGCTGAGAAGCGAACTGAGGAGGCGCGTGCCGACGTCGCCCCACGTCCAGCCGAGCTCCTGGCCGTACCACGACCGCACCCAGAAGATCGCAGCGTGCACGAGCGCGCCGGCAAGCCCCGCAAAGACGGTCATCACGATCATCGTGAGCGGGTTGCCCCGGATCGTGGCCTGCCGCGCCCACAAGACGAGCCCCGCGCCCGCGCACAGGGAGAGCGCTTCCGGCCCCGGCACGCTCACCGCCCCCGCGCCGACATTCGACGGCAAACCGAAGGGGTGCACAAGGTCCAGCACCAGACCCGAAGCGAGCGCGCACCACAAGGCGATCGGCCCCGGCGCGAAGAGCGCGACAAAGACGATGAGCGGTAGCACAAAGGACGGTCCGGCCTGGCCGATGGAAAGGTGCGGACGCACCCCGAGCTCAAGCCCGAGCGCCACGTAAAACGACAACAGCGCCACCGGCCACCTCACGGCCCGCCTCCCGATGCTTCATCCCAGCCGGCGGCCTGGTCGGGCATCATCAAGCCGACGAGCGACGCCTGCGCAATCGAGTGAATCGGCCGCACGGTGATCCGCTTGTGGAGCGGCTGGTCAGGACTTGGCTCGACCCTTTCGATGCGCCCGATGATGCGCATCTGCGCCGCGATCGGCCACCCGGCGTCCTTGACGCGCACGAGCATGCCCGGCTCCGGCGTCCACTGCGGCTGCTCCGGCGGAACGTCCGTCCCCATGCGCCCGGAGAGCGTCCCGTCGCCCACAGGGCTGAGCGTGCACCCCGGGCCGGGCGTGCCGTCCTCAAGCATGATGGCGCCCCACACGGTGCCGGCGTTGCTGTCCGTGATCGGCTGCACGAGGCAGTGACCCGCCGAGACGTCAACCACACGCCCGACAAGGTGAACGCCCTGGACAACAGCGATGGAACTTCTTGCTGTTACGCCCTGGCGGCTCCCGGCACGCACCTTCATGAGCGATCCATTGACGGCGTCGCCCCCGCCGATCACATCCGCGGCGAGCTGACGGACGCTCGGATCAATCCCAAGCGTCTGCCCGCTCTGCAGTTCCGCGATCATCTGCCGCAGAGCTTCATTGTCGCTGGCCAGACGCGCAATCTGGAGCTGCGCAGCGTCAAGCTGGGCGGCCAGATCTTCTACGGTGACGCCCGCATCGAGGCGCTTGTGGCTGCGGCCAGAGTTGACGAGCAGCCGAAGCGGCGCCTGCGCGGGCGCCGTCAGCGTGATGGCGATGTTTCGCCCATGCCGCGCCCACCCAAGCTGCCGCGCCGGCAGCAGAGCACACACCCCGAGCCCCACCATCGCCAGCACAAGCGTGTTTCGAGCATTCACGCGGCTCATGGCAGAAGCTGAATGACGAATGACGAATGCTGAATGGCGAATGACGAGTCAACGAAGCCGGCGTGCCCCGCCGTCCATTCATCATTCATCATTCGTCGATTCGTCATTTCCTCACACGTCCAGGTCCGTCTCAAGCAGGTTCAGCCACTCCTCATGCTCCAGGAAGATGGCCGTCCCTCGCGCCACGCACGTCAGCGGATCCTCCGCGATCGTCACGTCCAGACCCGTCGCGTTCTGCAGCACGACATTCATCCCCCGCAGCAGCGCGCCGCCGCCGGCCAGCGCAATCCCGTTCTCCACGAGATCGGCGGCAAGTTCCGGCTCCGCCTTCTCCAGCGTCCGCGTCACCGTGTCCAGGATCGCACTCACGGGCTCCTGCAGTGCCTCGCGGATCTCCTCGCTCGTGATCACCGTCTTCCGCGGCAGGCCGGAGATCATGTCACGCCCGCGCACCTCGACGCTCGTCTCCTCTCCAACGGGCGCGGCCGACCCGATCTCCATCTTGATCCGCTCGGCCGTCTGCTCGCCGATCATCAGGTTGTACGTCTTCTTCATGTGGTTAATGATCGCCTCATCCATGTCGTCGCCCGCGACGCGCACGGACTCGCACACGGCGATATCACCCAGCGACATGATCGCAACCTCGGTCGTCCCGCCCCCGATATCCACGATCGCCGACGCCGTCGGCTCACCGAACGGCAACCCCGCGCCGATCGCCGCGGCGATCGGCTCCTCAATGAGGTAGGTCCGCCTGGCGCCGGCCCGCTCGGCGGATTCGATCACCGCCCGCTTCTCCACCGCCGTGATGCCCGACGGAATGGAGATCACCACCCGCGGCTTCACCCAACGCACCTTTCCGGTGACCTTCCGGATGAAGTACCCGAGCATCGCCTCGGTAATCTCGAAGTCTGAAATCACCCCGTCTTTGAGGGGGCGAATCGCCGTGATCGTCCCGGGCGTCTTGCCCAGCATCTCCTTGGCGACCCACCCGACCGCCTCCCCGTTCTTCAGAACCTTGTTCGTCCCCTTCCACACCGCCACCACGCTCGGCTCGTTTAGAACGATCCCCTCCCCCCGCACCGCAACGAGCGTGTTGCAGGTGCCGAGGTCGATCCCCATATCGACGCTCACGAAGCCAAGAAGACGATTGATGAACACGTGGTTGCCAATCCGTTGGCAGGCAGACGGGGCGTGGCCTGCCCGAGGGGGAAGTGCGGGTACAGCCTGGTTCCTCGCCGGGTCATTCGGTCTCTGGGGCGGGAAGGCTTGAGAGATTATCGGGTCAACGTCCTACTTGCCACAACCGATTGTGGTTCCCACGCCAACCTCCGCACTCCCCGCTGCCCGGCGCTTTCGCGCAGAAAGCCGCCCCGGCCCTGTCAATAGCGGGCCGGGGCGGCTTTGCGAAGGTTCGGTCGGCACGGCCGCGGCCGTGTCCTAGTTTCGATCCCGCGAAACCAGCGGAGCGCCCTTCTGGTTCCCGTCCTTCTCGTCGGCGTTGATCTCCAGCTCATCGCCGCCCCGCGGCCGCATCTCCACCGGCGAGGTCTGCGTCTCGTACAGCCCCCGCGCGATGCTCTCCTGGTCGATCGACGCCCGGGCCCGTGCTTCGTAGTTGTCCCGGTTCAGCCCGCCGGCGAGCTGCTCAAGCTGGGCCTCCTGCCTGGCCCGCAGGTCCGCGAGCCGCCCGTTCACCTGGTCCAGCGACGTCGCGCTGTACCGCGACTGCTCATCCAGCCGTGCCTGACGCTTCTCCATCAGGTCGATCATGCGCTCGTTCCGCGCGATCGCATCAATCTGCCGATCCAGGTCAAAGAGCTGCGTCTGGAACGAGGTCTGCTCCGTCTCCAGCTTGTTCAGCAAAGAAACGAGCTGCTGTTCCTGCTTCATCAAGTACCCCCGGTCGCGTTCGAAGTCCGCCACCCGGCTCTGGTACGCGTTGCGCGTCGCCACAACCTGCGACCGCTTCGCGTACGCCTCGTCAACGCCGAGCCGCTCGCTCCGGAAGACAATCACGATCTCCCGCGGCCCGCGATCCGCAACCACGACCTTCCCCACGGCCTCCTCGGCCTGTGCGAGCGCGTTGTCGAGCTTGGCCATGTCCTCATCCGCCATCGCCACGACGCGCTGCGAGATCGCCATGTCCCGTTCGATCGTGCTCAACTGCTCACGCACCTCCGCCAGGTCGCCGCGGATCGCCCCGATCCGCTTCGGATACTCCGCCTCCAGCGACCGGATCTGCGACCGCAGCGCCACAGGATCCGTGATGCGCTTGTCGATCTGGGAGTTGATGTCTGCCCGAGTCTCGTGCAGCAGGGCCCGGATCCGCTGCGGTCCGGCGATCACCACCGCCGTCCCGGCCAGAAGCGCCCCAACCACGCCGACCCGTACCAGTGTTCTTCCAACGCATGCCATTGTGTGACCTCCTGCCAAATGCCGCCCGTGCCGGGCCTGGGTGTTCGTTTGGGTCCGAAGGTCTGGTTGGGGAATCCGCCAGCCTTCTTTCACAAGAACTCGAGAGGTTTTGCCCCCGGCGGGCGGCGACCCGCCCCCGGCCTCCGCGGCGACGCCCCCCGGGCTCCTCACCCACCATCCCCTCAAACCCGAAAAACCCGCTCCCCTTTCGCAAATACACTTTCAGGCGCGGAGAAAGGGCCATTCCGCCCCGGACCGCCCCCTTGCGAAGGGCCGGCAATGCTGAACTCTCTGACCACCTCCTTCATCTCCCGCCTCCGGGCCCAGGATGAAGCCGCCTGGTTTGAACTCTGGGAGACGTTCGGGCCCGTTCTGCGGGCTCAGCTTGCCAAGTGGGGGAAGGGCCGGATCGGTCCCGAAACCGTTCGCGACCTTTCGCAGGAGACCCTCGCCGCCCTATCAAACTCCATCGACCGCTACGACCCTGCCCGCGGGGCTCGGTTCTCAACGTGGCTGCTGGCCATCGCCAAGCATGTCCTCGGCGACGAAATGGACCGCCGATCCGCACAAAAACGCGGCGGAAACCGTAAACCCGCAGAACTGGACGAGTCATGGATGGTCGGCGCCGCCGGGGCCGAGGTTGACCAGGCGTACGAAGCCGCCGTCTTCCGCGCCAAGGTCGAAGCCGCCATCCGCATGGCCGAACGCGAGGCCGACTTTACGGACTTTTCCATCTACCGCATGCGCGTTCTCGACGGGGCCCCTGGCAAGGACGTGGCAGCCGCGCTGGGCATCAGTGAGCCCACCGTCAGCCGCCGCCTCGCCCGAGTCCGGGAAATGCTCCGTGCGAGGCTCCAGCAGGTGATCGCCACATATTCCTTTACCCACGAGGAGATGACCGAAGCCGAGCGAAACGGACTCGACCTGAATCCGACAAAGGCGGACGACGCCCTCTTCGATGAGGCCATCGCAGAGATCTACCACCAGCAGATCGAACTGCGACGGGCCGAAGCCGCGGCGTCGTAGCACCGGGCACTGGCCCGGCCGTCGGATCAGTCGCGGCAGCGCGCCGCAGGAGCGCCGGGCCGGGCCCGGTGAAGCAACCAGAGCCGGGCAACACCCGGTGCGACGAGGCGAACCATGGCCACATCGGCGCTGAGCATCCTGATCTTTCTGGCCCTCGGCCTCGTCGGGCTCGTCGTTCTTGTCCTGGCCGTCGTTTTCATTGTCGTGCCCCTGATGAAGGGCATTGGCTGGCTGATCGCTCACCTCTTCCGCTTCGTCTTCGGCATCATCAGCGACACCCTCCGCGCGATTGGCGCGGTCATCACGACCCTCTTCCTCATCCCCCTTACGGTGGGCAGCATCGCCATCGGCCGCTGGTCCGCCACGGCCCACTACGGCCGCGCGGTCAAGGGGGAGGTCAACACCCTCGGCCGCTGCCTCTACCGCGTCTTCGTCGGCCACCCCTGCCGCCTCTTCGGCCTCACTGCATTGACTGAGGGACTCGAACATCGCCTGCCGCAGGTTGTCGCCGCCGCCCCCGGCGCAGACACTCCCAAGGGCCGCGTCAGTCAGTTCGAGGGGTACACCGTCGTTGGCTCTCTCCCCGGTGGCGGTTCCGGCGGCAAGCTTTACGTCGCGGAGCCCACGCCCGCGAAACTTGCCGCGCTCGCCCGCCAGGGCCATGTCGACCTCTACCAGGTCGTCATCAAGAGCTTCTCCACCCATGAGGGCAGCAGCCTTCCTCAGATCGTGCGCGAAAGCCGTGCCCTCAGCGCAGCACGTCGCCTCGGTCTCATCCTCGAGCACGCCCTTTCAGACGAGCGCTTCTACTACGTCATGCGCTACGTCCCGGGCGAGCCTCTCGGGCTCGTCACCCAGCGCCTCCATGGTTTCGGTGACGGTCGCGGCCTCGAAGCGCGGGAACTTCGCCAGGCCCTCGCGCACGCCATCGACCTTCTCAAGACGCTTCGCCATTACCACGAAGGCGGCCTCTGGCACAAGGACGTCAAGCCCGACAACATCATCATCCACGACGGTCGCGCCCACCTCGTCGACTTCGGCCTGGTCACGTCGCTCCGCTCCAGCATGACGCTCACCACGCATGGCACGGAGTACTTCCGCGATCCCGAGATGGTCCGCATGGCCCTCAAGGGCGTGAAGGTGCACGAAGTCGACGGCGCACGTTTCGATATCTACGCCGCGGGTGCAGTCCTCTACTCCATCATCGAGAACTCGTTCCCCGCCCACGGCGGTCTCAGCCAGATCTCCCGTCGCTGCCCGGAGGCCCTGCGATGGATCGTCCGTCGCGCGATGACCGACTACGACAAGCGGTACGAGTCTGCCGCCGCCATGCTCGCCGACCTCGAACTCGTCGCCGCCGCGGCCGACCCCTTCGCCCTCAAGCCAGTTGCGCTGCCGAGCATGGGCGGGGCAGCCGCCAACGAGCAGTGGGCCGAGTCCATTACGGCTCAGTCGGTGTCCAGTCCCATGCTGGATGAAGATGTCCGCCCCGCCGTCAGCGCTGCTCCAGTCCCGCCGCCCATCGCTGTCCCTCCCGTCGCGTCGGCCGCGCCTGCCCCCGATCGTTCAGCCACCCCCTCGCGCACGCCGCGGCTTACCGTCGTGAACTGGTGGACCGGCGAGTACAAGGTCGACGGTGAACTTCCCCGGCAGCCCCCCCGTGCGCCTGTTCCGCCGCCGCGGCCCTTCGCCGCTGCACGCACGCCCGATCCCCGTCTGCGCAACGCGCGCCGTCCCGGCAGCACCCGCCCGCCCTCCGGGCGCACAGCTCGTGATCAGATCGACCGCGCCCGTGCCCGCGCCGCCCAGGCCCGCGCTCGCGCTCACGCCCGCATGCAAGGCCGCCGTTCCGCCGCCGGACACCCTGCCGGCATGAACTTCGGCGCGGGCCTTGCCGTCCTCGTCTTCCTCGCCGCCCTCGCAAGCGCCGGCTTCATGTACTTCAAGCGTGCCGGCGTCCAGGGCGCACCCGCCCCGGTCGCCACAGCGCCATTCGCCAATTTTGACAACGGCGGCGAACCAACGACGCAGCGATTCGCGGCGCGCCTCACCGATGACGCGGGCCCCTTCTCCGTTGTCGCTGTCGCCACCCCCGCCGATGAAGCCGGGAAGGCCGGCGATTGGCGGAAGACGACCCCCACGGTCATGGCCGTCCTGCACGACCGCTTCCGAGCCGATGAATCCGCCGAGGAACGCGCACGCGAACAGATCGCATCTCTCGCCGATCACTTCAGCGTCATCACCGGTGACACGGAGGATGAAATCGAAACAATCGGCCAGCTCCGCGCCGCCATCGGCCTCCATCCCTTTGGCTCCGGCGCAGCCGCCCGTGCCGTTCGCGACTGGCTCGACCAGCAGCCCCAGACAGCCCTCGTCGCCTGGATCGGTCGCGATGGCGACGGCCAGCCCGCCGTCTGGCTCCTCGGTCGTCGCGGCCTCAGCGAAGCCGTCGTCGAGGACGCCTACCAGGCGCTCGCCGAAGTGGAGTGGGCCCGGTCATCCAACTGACCGGGCGGGGGCTCCCTGCATGCAAAACGGTACACGTTGCGCGCGCAGGCGCGCACAAACACCGCGTGCAAAACCACAAAATTTCAAAAATCTTTACTCGCGGTCCGGCAACGACTTGCGCTAATCCCGGTCGCCAAAGCGGCACGTCCTGCGCGCCCGAACCATACCGCGCACCCAATTGTGGAAGGCCTTCCAATCTGTTTCACATCCCTTTCCTCATGTGTCCGGACCAACTCTCCATGCAGATCTGCAACCATCAGTCGAGCCCATGACAGCATCGACTCCCCTGGCCGGGGAAATGGCCGACAACTGAAGAGTGCCTCTCGCGAGAGAGATTGCGCAACCTGAACGGGCGCATCGGAGCTTAAGCTCCGTTGCGCCCGTTCCTTTTTGCATTCCCCCGTGCGCCTGTTCAACTGTGCGACAACTTCCGCAGGTCCTCCAGCGTTTCCCAGGCCCATCCCCTTTCCACCGCCTCCCGCGCCATCGCAACGCCCTCGCTGATCTCTTCAACGACACCGCCTACCACGAGCGATCCTGCCGCATTCAGCAGTACCACATCCAGCCGCGGGCCCGTCACGCCCCTGAGCGTCTCTTCCACGGCCGCCGCCGCTTCACCAAGGTCATGCACCTGCAGGTCTTCGAAGCGAGCAGGCCGCAGCCCGACCGAGCGCGCGTCAAACTCGCTCAAATGAACTTCCCCCTGCTCGACGCGTCGAAGCTCGTTCACCCCGGTCGTTGTCAGTTCATCCAGGCCGTCGCGGCTTGTCACGACGATCGTCCGCTCAGTCCCCAGCCTTGCCACCGTCTGGGCCAGTTTCTCCGCAATGTCGCTGCTGTACGTCCCCATTAACTGGCGCCGCGCCCCGGCCGGATTCGTCAATGGACCCAGCACGTTGAAGATCGTCGGAAACCCCAGAGACTTCCGCGGCCCCGCCGCGTGCTTCATCGCGGGATGGTGATGAATTGCGAAGGAGAAGCAGACCCCGATCTCCCGCAGGCACCGTGCCTGCGTCTCCGGCGACGCCGCCACATTGACTCCCAGCTTCTCCATGACCTCCGCCGACCCGCGGCCCGTCCGGCTCGTACTCCCGTGCTTGGCGACCGCCAGCTTTCCCCGCCCCGCCGCGGCGGTGACGATCGCCCCGGCCGTAGACACGTTAAACATCTTCGGCGCCCCGCCCGTGCCGCAGGTGTCGATCAGTCTCGCCGCGGAGCCTTCCAGCCCGTTCACCGGCACGCGCGTCACATGCCGCCGCATCGCCCGAGCTCCGCCAACAAGCTCCTCCACGGTCGGCCCGCGCACCGCGATCAACGCCAGCAGCGCGCCGATCTGGGCCCCATCCAGGGCCCCGGTGAACAGGCGCTCAAAGGCATCCTCCGCGCTCGCCTCCGACAGGGGCACGCCCCCTCGAAGCTGCCCGAGCAAATCATGAATCTCCTTCATCCTCGCTCCATGAATCCCGCCCGCGACTCGCTCGAACATCATCGGCACAAACCGAACCGGGCAACAGCACCCACCATACGACAGCCCTGTCCGATCAGATCGCGTCAACGCATCCAGCCGCGGGTTGTATCATTACTCTGTGCAGGCATCACGCCCCATGCGAGTGGCCATCGCGGCACGTCGCCGCCTCGTCCTGAGGCGTCTGGTCCACATCCTCGGCCCTGCTCTGTTGTTCGGAGCAGCCGTCGCCCTCGCTGCTGTTGGCGCGACGCGGGTCTGGCCCCACCTCGGACCCTGGCCGTTGTGGGCCGCTGTGCCCGTCGGGCTCGCCGTCCTTGCCGCCGCGGCGGCTGCCGTTGTCCGGCGGCCGGCCCTCCTAACCGCTGCGGCTGCCGTTGACCAGGCCATGCGCCTCCGCGACCGCCTGACCAACGGCGTTGCTCTCGCGGCGAAAGGGCCGCGTCCGGGCTCGGAACCTTTCACGGCACTGGCACTGCAGGATGCAGACGCGGTCGCAGCTTCCGCCGACGTTCGCAGAGCCCTCCCCATCCGTTTCAACTCTGCCTGGGGCTGGGCGCCGGTCGTACTCGCCGCGGCGTTGGCCGTCGGCCTGTTTGTTCCTCAGCGTACACCCGCCGCGCCGCAGCTCGCGCACGAGCAACGACGCCAGGAGCAGCGCGAACACACCGTTGCCGCAATCCAGCAGGCCATCGACGAAGCTCGGCAGGACATTGACCCGGAACAGCTTGATTTGGCGACGCGCGAGCGGATTGAGGCGCTCGAGAAACTTGAGCGGGAGTTG
Source organism: uncultured Phycisphaeraceae bacterium (assembly GCA_964460345.1). GTDB lineage: Bacteria > Planctomycetota > Phycisphaerae > Phycisphaerales > UBA1924 > CAYWRO01. Next base: position 15,022 of record CAYWRO010000034.1, read on the forward strand.
CTCGCCGGCCGTCTCGAGCCGGGCGAAGCGATGGACGAGGCGATCCGCACGTTGGATGAGGCGGCTCGGCGCGAGCAGGAGGAGGCTCAGCAGGCGCTGGCCGCGCAGGAGGCCATGCGGGAGCGGCTGATGGGCGCCAGCCGGCCGACCACGGAAGACGAGGCTTCGCCACTGGCCCAGGCCCTTCAGCGTGGCGACCTGGAGCAGGCCCGGCGCGAGGCGGAGTCACTGCTCAACCGTCGCGGTGACATCACGCCGGAGGAGGCGCAGCGCATCGCCCAGGATCTGCGACAGCTTGCGCAAGCCCTTCAGCAGGAGTCGCCCTCGCCCTCCGGGCAGGACGTGACTGAAGATCCATCGCAACTGGCCGAAGGGGAGCAGCCAACGGAGGCTGATCCAAACCTGGGTGAGCAGCCGGACGACCTTGCGGCAGGGCCGGAAGACGAGACGTTGCCGGAGCCAGAGCCTGCCCAATCGCCCCTTGAAGAAGCCCTGCGCGAGCAGGGCGTTCCACCGGAACGCGCACGCCAGTTGGCCGAGCAACCAGATCCTGAACAGGTCCGCGAGGCGCTTCAGGAGCAGCAGGTCGACCCCGCTGTCAGTGACCAACTCGCCGATCAGGCAGAGCAGCAGCGCCGCCGCCAGCAAGCCGAGCGTCAGGCGGAAGAACAAACCAGACGCCTCAGCGAAGCGCTCGAACGGGCCGCCGAGTCACTTGAAGAGCAGCAACAACGCCAAGGACAGCAGCAACGCTCCGAAAGGCAGCAAGGGAGCCAACAGGAGTCAGGCTCGGAGCAGGATCGGCCGCGCCAACAGCAGCAGCAGCAACCCGGCCAGCCGGGAGAGCCGCAGTCGCAGGAGCCGGGCGATCAGCAGCAACAACAGGCGCCCGGCCAGCAGCAGGGGGCGCCCGAAAGCCAATCGGAGCCCACCCAGACCGGCGAGCAGCCCGCGCCCTCACAGCAAGGCGAGCCGCAGCCCCAGCCCGGCTCGGACCCGCAGCAACAGCAGCAACAGCAACAGCAACAGCAGCAGTCACCGGGCGATGAGCAGTCAGGTCAGCCGCGCCCGGGCGACTCGCAGGAAGAGCTTCAACGGCAGCCGCGCCCCGGCCAGGCGCCCGGGCAACAGCAGATGCCTCAGCCCGGCCAGCAACCCGGCAGCGAGCAGGAGCAAGGGCCGGGTCAGCAGCAGACCGACGGCCTGCGCCAACTTGTCCAGGAACTGCAGCGCCAACAGCAGCAGCACAACTCACCGGACCAGTCGAGCCAGAATGCCGAGCGCCTTCGGCAGCAGGCCAGAAGAATGCTCGAGAACGCCACGCCCGAGGAACGCCAGCGCCTGCAGCGCTGGGCGGAACAGGCGGCCCAAGAGGCCAATCAGGACGGTCGGGGCGGTGGCGATGGTCCCCGCCCGCCAATGCCGCTCGATACGCCGCCGCCCGGTGAGTTCGAGCAGGACGTCGTCGACGCCCGCGGCCGCGAGCCGCAATCGCCGGCCGACCCCCGACGCGAGCAGGTGATCGCTGAGTGGTACTCCGACCGCCCGGTGCAACCCGGCCAGACGACTTCCGAGTCCGCGGCGGAGGCGATCTCACGGGCTCGCCGCGCAGCCGAGCGAGACATGGGCGATCGCACGATTCACCCCCGCTACCACGATCTGCTACGCCAGTACTTCCGACGCCTGCCCGATGCCGCGGGCGCGCCTGCGCAGGACGCTGCGTCGGGAGGCGCATCAAACCAGGCTGAGTAAAGGGGGAGCCGCCGACGGCTACGCTCAATGACGTGCGTCTGAGCTTCGAAGACCCAATCTGGCTCGCTCTGGCCATTCTGGCGCTGCCGCTTGGGGTGATCGCCCTGCGCTGGTTCAGTGCGATGAGCCGCATGCGCCGCTGGTCGGCGATTTTCGCTCGCACCATCCTCTTCTTACTGCTGGCAGGCGCGCTGGCCGGGGCGGCTGCGATTCGGCAGTCAGACCGTCTCGCCCTCGTCGCCGTGATTGACATTTCTGACTCCGTGCGGCGAATCAGCGATTACGCTCGCAGCGAAGATGGCGAGCCGCTCGATGCCCTTTCAGTCGCGCACAACTACATCCGCGCGCTCGGCCGCTTACGCGGAGCGAAAGACCTGCTCGGCGTGGTGGTCTTCGATGGCCGGGCCGCGGCGGTCGCCATGCCGGCCATGGGGGAACTCGGGCCGGTCTCCCTCGACAATCAGATGGTCGAAGGCACGAACCTGGGAGACGCCCTGCGACTTGGCGCCGCAATCATCCCGCCCGACGCCGCCGGGCGACTGTTGCTGATCAGCGACGGCAACCAGACCGAAGGGGATGTCGAGCAGGTCGCCGCGGAGCTCGCGGCCGGGGGCGCGACAGTGGGCGCCGATCACGGCCAGACCGCGATCGGACGGCGCGACGGCATCCGCATCGATGCCGCGATCATCAGCTACGGGCTCGAAAACGAAGTGCTGGTCGAGCAGGTCGATGCACCCGGCACGGCATCCCCCGGCTCCGTCATCACCGTTCGAGTCGTGCTGAACTCGACCGGCCCGGTCGAAGGGGAACTCACTCTGCTGCGAGAAGGGGAGCCGGTCCCCATCGGCCCCGACGGCTCGCCGCGGCGGCGGCTTGTGCTGGACGGCGGCGTTCATGTCGAGCTTGTGCAGGTCCCGCTCGACGATGGGCGCATTCACCGCTTCCGCGCGATCTTTGAGCCGATCCGGGTTCCGGGAGGGGGCGCAATGCCGCCCGACGCGGTCGCCGCCAACAACGCGGCTGAAGCGTTCACGCTCTCGCCGGGAAAAGGCGCGATTCTGCTGGTGGATGGCGTTGAAGGGGGCTCGCCGGCGCTTGCAGAGGCACTGCAGGGCCAGGATCTCGAGGTCACCCAGATCGCGCCCGGCGCGATGCCGCTCGACCTGCTGGCGCTGCAGCCGTACGACCTGGTGATTCTGCAGAATGTCGGGGCGTACGACGTGCCGACGGCGACACAGGAGGCGCTCGTCGCCCACGTGACCCAACTGGGCGCCGGCCTGATCATGGTGGGGGGGCCGGAGTCGTTTGGCGCCGGCGGGTGGAAGCAGTCCGCCGTGGAACCCATTCTGCCGGTCCTGCTCGACTTGCCGGAACGGATGATCACGCCGCCCGCGGCGGTGATGATCGTGCTCGACTCATCCGGATCCATGGGGTACCCGGTCATGGGGTCCACACGCTCACAGCAGCAGATCGCAAACGAAGGCGCTGCGCTCGCGGTGCTGTCGATGGGGCCCAACGATTTGGTCGGCGTCATCTCGTTTGACAGTGCGTACCGGGTTGAAGTGCCGCTCGGACCGAACGACGATCCGGCGGCCGCCGCGACGATCATCCGATCCATCTCATCAGGCGGCGGCACGGACCTGCCGCCGGCGCTGCGCGAAGCCCACCGGCAGATGGCGGCGGTGGAGGCCGATGCCAAGCACGTCATCGTGCTTTCCGACGGCGCTTCCCAGGATGCGCACGTGCTTCCCTCCATCGCGGAGCAGATGCGCGCCGACGGCATCACGGTCTCGACGATCGCCGTGGGAGACCAGGCGGAGGCGTCGAACCTCTCCGAGGTCGCGAGCGCCGGCGGAGGCACGTACTACCCGGTCCGCAATCCAACCGTCCTGCCGCGGCTGTTCGTTCGAGCGGTGCGGGTCGTCAGCACGCCGCTGATCCGGGAGAAGCGCTTCAGCCCGCTCGTACTGCCGACCGGTTCGCCGATCATTGAGGGTCTCGGCCCGCCTCCGCCACTCAACGGACTTGTGCTCACGCAAGCTCGCTCGGATCCGACGGTGATCAACGCCATGGCTTCGCCGGACGGAGAGCCGGTGCTCTCGCACTGGAACGCCGGGGTCGGGCGCGTCGCGGCGTTCACCTCCGATGCGCACGACTGGGCCGAAGATTGGCTCGCCTGGGAGGGCTACCCACGCTTCTGGGCGCAGATGGCGCGCACGATTGCCCGGCCACCGAGCGATCAATCCAGCGAGATGATCGTGCAGACCGGGACGGAGATGGATCCGGGCGCCGGCGGCAGTGGGGCGGAGGGTGACGGCATTCGGGTGCAGGTGAACATCGCAGATCGGGAGGGCAATCCGCTCGATCGACTCACCGTCCCGGCTTTGGTTTATGCGCCGGATGGCTCGCGGCAGGAGATTCGCCTTGTGCAGACCGCGCCGGGGCAGTACGAAGGCAGCGTTCGGCCCAGCGGAAGCGGGCCGTATGTCATTGCGGCGACGCCGCGGCTCGGCCCGCGTGCCCTGGCGCCGGTGATTGGCGGGGTGACGGTGCCCGCGGGCGCAGAGCACCGGAGCCTCCGTTCCAACGATGCGCTGATGCGCGAAGTCGCGCGGATCGGCAACGGGCGCATCGTGGACCTGAACGCGCCGCCGCCGGATCTGTTTGCCCGCGAGGGATTGCTGCCGCGGATTGCGCGGTCGTCGCTGTGGCAGGTGCTGCTGGCGTGGGCGCTTGCGGTGTTTGTCCTGGATGCGGCGACGCGACGCATTGCGTGGGACCGGCTGCTCAGCCGCGAGTTCGGGGCGTCGCTGCGTCGCGAGGCGGCGGCGGCCATGGCCGACCGTACCGGACAGGTTCAGCAGGCGATCGGCAGGTTGCGCGAGCGGTCCACAAGCGTGCGCGAGGAGGCAGACACCGGCCCCGGCGCAGCGCCCGCGGCGGGGCGGCTGTCGACGGAAGATGCGCTGGCCATTGTGCGCGAGCAGGCGAAACGGCGGCGCGAACAGCGCGCGACTGAACGAGCGGGCAACGGGCCCGCCGGGAAGCCCCCGCCGATTGAGGTGAAGCGGCAGGAAGCGGACGGTGATGCCGCGGACGCCGAAGGTACGTCGGGCCTGCTCGCCGCGAAGCGCCGTGCGCGTGAGCGGTTTGAGCGCGAGCAGCGCGAAGCGCACGGCGGAGAGTCATCGTGAACTCAAGCAAACCCGGTCCGCGGCCGCACCAGATGGATCCGACGAGACGGTTCACCGATCGGGTTGATGATTACGCGCGATACCGGCCAGGGTACCCGCAGGCTGCCGTCGAGTTCATCCTTGCGGGCCTCGGGGCTGGTGACAGCGTTGCTGACATCGGGGCGGGAACGGGAATCTTTTCGCGCCTGCTCGCGGGTCGGGGCGCGACGGTGCTGGCGGTCGAGCCGAATGCGGCGATGCGCGAGGCAGGGGAACACGCCCAGGTTGCACAGATTCACTGGATCGACGGTACCGCCGAGGCGACGGGGCTGCCGGAAGCCAGCGTGGGCGTGGTGACGTGTGCCCAGGCGTTTCACTGGTTTGATGCGGGGCGGGCGTTGGCAGAGTTTCACCGGATCCTCCGCAGCAGGGGACGGCTGGTGTGGAATCAGCGCGACAATGCGGATCCGCTGACGCGCGGGTACATCGAGGCGATCCGGGCCGTGGGAGGAGAGCATCACCCCGTCGAGGTTTTGAGCGAACGGGCGTTTGACCCCGGCATCGTGTTCGCCGGCGGCCTGTTTACGAGGCCGGAGGAGAAGCGGTGGAACTCGGCTCAGCCATTGACGCGAGAAGGCCTGATCGGCCGGGCAATGTCGGCCTCGTATACGCCGCAGGATGCCGCGTCCCGAGCGGAGTTGGAAGCTGCGCTGGGGAGCCTCTTCGAGACGCATCGCGACGCGGATGACCTCGTGCGACTGCGTTACAGCACGGTCGTGTATCTGGCGGAGAAGGTGGGTTGAGGGCCTCAGCCCACGACGTCGCCGAAGAGGGCCAGCGGCTGGGTCTCGCGAACGGTGACCGGAACGATGCGACCGATCAGGTCGTCCGGGGCGGCGCCGGCGGGCAGGTCGAAGAAGACGATGAGGTCGCCGTCGGTTCGCCCGGAAAGTTGCATGGTTGCGCCCGAATCAACAGCGATGGCGGTTTCCGGCGGGAGGGCGGCCGGGTCGCGCCCCCCGATCGTGAGGCTGATGGCGCCGTGTGCCGCCGCGCCGCTTTCGGCCCGGGAACGCTTCTTCTGCTTCTCGCTCAAGCCCTCGACGAAGACATCAACCGTTCGGCCGACATAGGCGCTGCTCGTCTCGGCACTGATCTGCTGCTGCAGGGCGAGCAGTTCGTTGTTGCGGCGACGCTTGGTCTCGTCAGGGACGTCGTCCGGGATGCGGTCATACGCGACCGTTCCGGGACGGGGTGAGTACTTGAAGATAAAGCAGTTCTTGTAGCGGGCGCGGCGAAGCAGGTCCTTCGTCGCCTCGTAATCTTCGTCAGTCTCGGTGGGGAAGCCGACGATGATGTCGCCGGCCACCGTCAGCGGACGGCCGATCTCCGGCTGATCGAGGAATGCACGAGCACGATCGAGAAACTCGAAATACTCCTCCACCGTGTAGCCGCGGTTCATCATCTTGAGAATGCGGTTTGAGCCGGACTGGGCCGGCACGTGCAGGTAGCGGCAGATGCGTGGGCAGTCTCGCATGACTTCCAGGACATCGTCGCCGAAGTCGCGCGGATAGCTCGTGACAAATCGGAGCCGCTGAATCGCGGGGACCTCCTCATGGATGCGGGAGAGGAGATCCGCAAACGTCGTGACGCGGTCCCCGGCGAAGGCGTCGCGGTTGTGACCGCCCTTGTATGTTCGCCCCTTCTGCGGTTGGAGTACGCCGTTGACCTCCACCGCCGCATCGTGTTCAAAACGGTAGTGATTGACGGTCTGGCCCAGGAGCGTCACCTCGATCACGCCGGCGTCTGCGAGGCGTTTGCACTCGTCGATGATGTGCTGCGGTGGCCGGTGCATCTCCGCGCCGCGGGTAAACGGAACCACGCAGTAGGTGCAGAACTTGTTGCAGCCGCGGGTGATTCGCACGTACGCGCTTGCGCTGCGCGAGCCATCGCTGGGCGAGATGGCGCGGGAGAGATCAAGCATCTCCAGATCGTCGGCGGCCGCGGCGAGCGTTCCGGAGCGGCGGGATGTATTGCCCTGAAGCGCGACGAGGTTGGCGGAGCGGATGGCGGTCGCATCGTGCTCACCCGGCATCGCGGCGTTCGTGCGGACGGCGTTGTCGACCAGGGCGGGGAGCTTGTCCAGTTCGCCGGGGCCGACGAGGATGTCCACGACGGGCATGCGGCGGATCAGGTCGACACCGTCCCGTTCGGCCATGCAGCCGAGCACGCCGACAATGAGGCTGCCGCCCTCGCGTGCTCGGTCGGCTTTGCGGAACTTGTCCTGCCCGAGGCGCGACCAGACCTTCTGTTCGGCCTGCTGGCGAACGGAGCAGGTGTTGTAGAGGACGACGTCCGCCTCGTCGCGATCCGAGGTGAAGGTGTACCCGCGGGCGCGGAGCGCCCCCGCGACCAGTTCCGAGTCCAACTCGTTCATCTGGCAGCCGAACGTCTCGAGATACACCTTCCGGGGCATGACGGGAACTTTAGGCTTCCGGCTGGGTCGCGAGGCCGAAAGGCTGCGTTTCCAAGGCCATGCTACCGCCTGGCGCTGCGGCCGTGCGAGCCGGGCGGGGAGTCGGGCCGCAGCGCCCGTTACCGGGATGCCTGTCCATATCATCCCGTCCATGTGGCGCGGCATCTCGCTTGCCAACAAGTGCCTTCTGCTCTTCGGCGCCGCCGTCGTGCTCATCATCGTCGCAGCGTTGACGGTGCCCTGGCTCCGGATGAACGCCATTGTCGAGGAAGACCAGCGGGATCTGTCCCGTCGCCTGGTGGAATGGTGGCACCGGGACAACGCGGATGTGGTCCGCGGAGGGTTGCGACTGGGCGCGGCGGGGCAAACGGGCGGCCAGCAGTCCTGGAATGGAGTCGAAGTCCTGAGCGGGGATGGGGTGCTGCGCGTCCTGCCGCTGCCGTTGCCGCCGCGGGATGACGGCAGGGGGGCTGAGCAGGAGCAGGACCCGGCGGAGCAGGCGGCACATGCCGACGACGAGCCGGGCCCCGCGGTGACCGCCTTTGCGCGTGCCGCGGCGGAAGCGTTTGAGCGGGATCCGGAGCGGACGGAGTTTTTCGACGCTGAGTGGGCGGATTGGGGGGGCGGGCGGATCTACCGGTACGCGCTCCGGCTTCGGATGCGAGACGGTAGCGGGGAGGGGGCTGAGGAGGGGACGACGGTCGGGCTGATCACGCTGGAGCGGCAGAGCGTGGGGGTGCTCGGCGCGCTCGTGATGAACACGCTCTACCTCATGAGCGCGGGCCTGATCGCGCTCGGGCTGGCCGTGCTCGTCTTCTACCTGATCACCAACAAGATCATTCTCGCGCCGGTGCGAGCGCTGAAGGGGACGGCCGAACTCGTGCGGGAGGGGAACCTTTCGACGCGTTCGGAGATCAACACCGGCGATGAGTTTCAGGACCTGTCCGAGACGTTCAACCAGATGCTGGAGAACCTTGCGGCGAGCCAGAACCAGTTGCGAGCGATCAATGCGTCGCTGGACCTGAAGTTGAACGAACTGGCCGAGCGGAACGTCGCCCTTCACGAGGCGAACCGGCTGAAGGGCGAGTTCCTGGCGAATGTGAGCCATGAGCTGCGCACGCCTCTGCATTCGGTGATCGGGTTCAGTGAACTGCTCATCGAAATCGCGGACAAGGAACTTGAAGCGGGGGACGACTCCACTCGCCTGGCCAAGCGGCGGCGTTATCTGGGCAACATCGTCACGAGCAGTCGGTCGCTCCTGGAGATGATCAACGGCCTGCTTGAGATGGCCAAGGTCGAGGCAGGCCGGATCGACCTGCACGTGGAGCCATTAAACCTCGGTGATGCCTGCGAGGCCCTGCTGGCCCTGGTGCGGCCGGTGGCGGAGCGGCAGGGGGTCGAACTGAAGCTGGAACTGAGCGGCGGCGAAGCGGGCCTGCCGATCATCCGGACCGATACGAAGAAGTTCCAGCAGGTTCTCTTCAACCTGCTGTCCAACGCGGTGAAGTTCACGAGCGGCGCGTCCGTCCCGGGCGGGGATGGGTCGCCGGTGAGCCGCGAGAAGCGTGTGACCCTGCGTGCGGAGGTGCTGCCGCCGCGGGGCCCCGTGGAGAAGCACAACGGAACAGCGCCCGGCAATGCTCACTCGGAGAGCGCGCCGGCGCCGAGCCCGCGCGTGCGCATCAGTGTTCTGGACACGGGCCCCGGCATTCCGAAGGAGGATCAGCAGCGGATCTTCGAGAAGTTCCAGCAGCTTGATGCGGGGCACACGAGGCGGCACGAGGGGGCGGGGTTGGGCCTGGCGATCGCGCGCGAGCTGACCGCGCTGCTGCAGGGGGAAATCATGGTCGAGAGCGAAGTCGGCGTGGGGTCAATGTTCAGCGTCATCCTGCCGCTCGAACTCGACCCGGAGCGCGTGGAGGAGACGCGGCTGGAGTTGGCGTTCCGCGGCTCATTGGCGCAGAGCAGCCGGCCCGCGGAGGGCAAGGCCGATCGTTCGAGTTCGCGCTAGCTGGGCACCGCGTTGACATGGTGGCGCACGGTCGGCTTGCCCTCGGCAGGCCACTCCACCGCAACGACATCAATCCGCGGCGGGCGCTTCCATCGGTTTGTGCGGGCCAGGTGTCGCGCGATGAGCATGAGCTTGCCGCGCTTCTCGGCGGTCACGCTTGCTTCAGGGACGCGCTGGTCGGGATGAAGATCTCCATGTCCGATGCGGCGGGTCTTCACCTCGACGATCACGGCGGTCTGCCTGTCCGGCGTCACGGCGACGAGGTCCGCCTCACCCATCGGCACGCGCACGTTACGGCCGAGGATGAGGTAGCCGTTTCGTTTGAGCAGTCGCGCGGCGAGCTTCTCACCCGCAGGTCCGAGCGGGTCGCGGCGGCCGCCGAGGTCACTTCGCGTGCGCTGGACGGCCAGTCGTGATCGGCCCGCTGTTCGCAGCCAGCGCGCCAGGCGGCCGGGCCGCTGGGCGGCGGGCTGGCCTGCAGCCTGCATCACCGCTCAATCTCGTCGAGGTGCTGGCGAGCACCGATGATGGTGAGGTGCTGCGTCATCTCCGCCTCACTGGTGAAGCTGCCTTCGCCGCGGAGCCGCTCGACGTAGCGGGTGAGTTCGCGCTGGAGCCGCTCGTTGCGCAGCTCGGTCTCGATCCCGAGCTGCGCCTCGTAGAGGGAAACGGGCCGCGGGGTCTCGAGCGTCTCAAGGCGAACCCAGGCGACATCACCGTTGCCGAGTTCGACGGGGTCGGACGTCTGGCCGGGCTCAAGCTCGCGGGCGACCTCGTTGAGCGCTTCGACGACGCCGAAGAACAGGTCCTGATCGGCGAGGCTGCCGCGGAAGGAGCGCGTGACAAGGCCGCCGTCGGGGTAGCGATTGATGCTCTCGGCCGCGACCTGCTCATACTCGCCGGCGTCGATGCGGGCTTTGACCTGTTCAATCGCTGCGGACGGCTCGGATGCGATGCGGATGACGCGGAAGGTCGCCTCACTCGGCGGGTTGTACTTCTCGAAATCACGCTCGTATCGGAGCTTCACATCGCGATACGAGACCTGCACGAGCGGGAAGATTTTAGTTCGCAGTTCCTGCCGGATGAGCTCCTGATCGAGCCGCTCGGCCACGGCTTCATCGAGCGTCCGTTCCTCGGAGGCCAGCAGACGCTGCTCGGCACGCAGGGCTGATCCGCCGCCTTTCTCGCGCACCATCGAGCCGCGGATCTCGTCAAGGACGAACTGCAGTCCCTTGCGCTGCTGCGGCGTGAGCGACTCACGTGATTCGGCGAGCATCAGCTCGTTCTCAACGCGGCGGCGTAGTTTCTCCTGGATCTCCCTCGCGACGACGAGCTGCCAGCCGGGCAGGCCCGTTCCTTTGGCCGCTTCCGCCCGCATGAGGCCACGGAGGTCGGAGAGCATGTCAGAGGCGAAAACCGGCTGGCCGTTGATGTGCCCGACCAGCCCGTCGATCGGGACGGCTTCGGGTTCCGGGCTCGGCGCGCCCTCCGCGGCGGCGTTCGGCTGGGTCTCGGCTCTGTTCGCGGGCGGGGCCGCCTGCGGCGCGCCGGCGATCATCGCCGCTCGCGGGCCGGCCGCAGGCGAAGGAGAAGGGATCGTCGTCGTGAGTTCATCGTCGTCGTCGAGCTCAATCGGGACGAGTGTCACCACGCGTGCATCGTCGCTCTCTTCGTTGCGCAGTGCTCGTGATGAGGGCGCATCGAGCGGCTGCAGGTCCTGCTCGCCTTCAGTGCCGACGACGGCGGCGCTGAAATCGGCAGGGCTGAGCGCATCAGCCGCTGTTCCGCCGGAGCAACCGGCCAGACCTGTCGTTCCCGCCGCGGCGGCCAGCAGCGAGCAGACACGCAGGCTGCGGAACAAAGACGAAGTGTGGCGCGAATTCGTGAGCATGGACGCCTATAGTAAGGCATCAATCGACTGGAGACCCGATGAGCGAATCGGAGACGCCCAAAATCATAGTTGACAGCGACTGGAAGTCTCAGGCGCAGGCCGAGAAGGAGCGCTTGGCGCGGGAGGCCGAGAAGAAGGCGGCCGAGCGCCCGGCGGCGGGCGGCGCAGCGCCCGGCGGGGCTCCGGGCGGGCCCGAGGGCCTGCCGCCGGCGGACTTCAACTCGCTCATGGGAACGCTGATCACGCAGGCGCTGATGTACCTCGGCGCGTTCCCGGATCAGGAAGGCCGCGCAATGGTCTCTCCGGAGCACGCCAAGTTTCACATCGACCTGCTGGCGGTTCTCGAAGAGAAGACCCGCGGCAACATCTCCGAGCAGGAGAGCTCCGATCTGAAGCGGGCCGTCAGCGAACTGCGCATGCGCTACGTGGAGATCTCGAAGGCGGTCGCGGACATGATCGCCAAGGAGCGCGCGGGGGGCGCGGGAGGCTTGGGTGGTGGGGGCGGCAGGGCGCCTGCTCCCCCTGGCGGGATGCCGGGGCAGCCGGGCGTGTAGCGCCCGCGACGCCCTGAAGCGGCGCACGCCGCGAAGCCTGCTTCCATCCAGTTTGACAACCCGTGCAAAGGACCGACTGTGACCCCCCCGCGGCAGTTTCTTCGCAAGCATCACTATCTCTTCCGCCGACTGCACTCGCTGACCGGCCTCGTGCCGATCGGGCTGTTCCTGGTCGGCCACCTCGTCACCAACTCAACGATCCTCTGGGGCGCGGCGAGCGACCGTGCCGCGGAGCATGTCGTGCCGCCCGAGGGGGCGTCAGACGTTTTTGTAAACCGCGTCGGCACCTTTGCTGAGGAAGTCACGTTCATCAACGGGCTTCCGATGCTGCTGCTGATCGAGGTGACGCTGTGGGCGTCGATCGCCTTCCACGCGGTGCTGGGCGTGTATTACGCCCGAACCGGCCGCTCCAACACCGATCGGTATCCGCATCAGGACAACTGGCGGTACACGCTGCAGCGCTGGACCGGCTACATCGCCATCTTCTTCATCTTCTACCACATTGCGACGCTGCGGTGGGGGTGGTCGTTCCTTGTTCCCGGTGGAACGGAGTGGTCGCACGAGTTTGCCGCCTCGACCGCCGCCGCGGCGATCCAGGGCTCGACGGAGGGGCTGACGTGGGCGGGCATGCTCGTCTCGCTCGGGTACTTCATCGGGATCACGGCGTCCGTCTTCCACTTTGCCAACGGGCTGTGGACGGCGGCGATCACGTGGGGCCTGACGATCTCCGCTCCCGCGCAGCGGCGCTGGGGTTACGTCTGCACCGCGATCGGGGCGGGCATGATGCTGATGGCGTGGGGCTCGCTGTTCGGCTTTGCGACGCTCGACTATGAGAACGCCCGAGCCGTCGAGGCCCAGCTTGTCGGGCAGCCTCGTCCGGAGGGCGCCCAGAGCGACGCCGCCGCGGCGGCGAGTGAGGGGAGTGGGGGCGGCGGGGGTGGTGAGGGAAGTCGGGGCGGGGCGAACCTTGCCACAGGAACCCAGCCATGACGAATCAGCCGCGCGTCATCGTCGTCGGCGGGGGGCTCGCCGGTCTCGCCGCCACCATCCGCATCGCCGAGGCGGGTGTGCCGGTGGATCTCTTCTCCATGGTGCCGGTCAAGCGGTCGCACTCCGTGTGCGCCCAGGGCGGCATCAACGCGTGCAACGAAGTCGCGCGCCAGCAGGGGTACAGCGAGTACCAGCACTTTGATGAGACGATCTACGGCGGCGACTACCTGGCCGATCAGCACCCGGTGCTGGAGATGGCCAACTGGGCGCCGCGGATCATCGACCTGCTCGACCGCATGGGCGTGCCCTTCAACCGCACGGCCGAGGGGTTCCGCGATCTTCGTCTCTTCGGCGGCTCGCTCTTCAAGCGCACGCACTTCTCCGGGGCGACGACGGGGCAGCAGCTCCTTTACGCGCTGGATGAGCAGACACGCCGGTGGGAGGTGGAGGGGCGCGTCAGCAAGTACGAGTTCTGGGAGTTCCTCGCGCCGGTGATCACCGGTGAGGGCGAGGCGAAGCGCTGCGTCGGCATCGTCGCCCAGGACATGCGGACGATGCAGATCCGTTCGTTCCGCGCCGATGCCGTCGTGATGGCGACCGGCGGATGCGGGCTCATCTTCGGCAAGAGCACGAACTCCGTGATGTGCACCGGCGGGGCGGCCAGCCGCTGCTACCAGGCGGGCGCGTGGTACGCCAATGGCGAGATGATCCAGGTGCACCCGACGGCCATTCCCGGCGCGGACAAGTGCCGGCTCATGAGCGAGTCGGCCCGCGGCGAGGGCGGGCGTGTGTGGGTGCCGCGGAAGGCCGGCGACAACCGCGATCCGCGGCAGATCCCCGAGCCCGAGCGCTGGTACTTCCTTGAAGAGAAGTATCCCAAGTACGGCAACCTCGTGCCGCGCGACATTGCGACGCGCGAGATCTTCGACGTCTGCGTGAACCAGCGCATGGGCGTCGGCGGCGAGAACGTCGTCTACCTCGACCTGACGCACAAAGACCCCGAGTACCTGACGCGGAAGCTCGGGGGCATCATGGACATCTACACGAAGTTCGTCGGCGACGATCCGCGCAAGATGCCGATGAAGATTTTTCCCGCCGTGCATTACACGATGGGCGGCTTGTGGACGCAGTTCACGCCCGGCTCATACCAGCCGGAGACACCCTGGGGCGAGCACAAGCCCGGGCAGGTTCCGCCGGTGGATGGGCAGGTCGGCCGCGGCATGGCCGTCGGCGCGCCCAACAACATGATGACCAACATCCCCGGGCTGTACGCCTTCGGCGAGGTGAACTTCGCCTACCACGGCGCCACGCGCCTCGGGGCCAACGCGCTGCTCTCCTGCATCTTCGACGGGCTCTTCTGCGGCGTCTCCGTCGTCAACCGCGTCCGCGAGGGGCTGGACGGGCTGAGCCCGGCCGAGTCGCTGCACGCCGGCGTGTATGACGAATCCGTGCAGCGGGAGAAGGCCCGGGCCGACGCCCTGCTGCAGGTCGCCGCGACGGGCGCCACGTCTGATCCGGCGACGAATCCGTACCAGATCGCCAAGGAGCTTGGCGACGAGATGACGGCCGCGTGCACGGTCGTGAAGACGGGCGACCGGCTCGAGACCTGCCTCACCCGCGTGCGCGAGCTGCGCGAGCGTTACGCCAAGGTCCGCCTCGGCGACAACGCGATGTGGACGAACCAGACGCTCTCCTTCACGCGCGCTCTTGGCGACATGCTCATCCTCGCCGAGGTGATCGTCACGGGCAGCATCCTCCGCAAGGAGAGCCGCGGCTCGCATTACCGCCTCGATTACCCCGAGCGCGACGACGCCAACTTCCTCAAGACCACGATTGCCGAATACAACCCCGCCACCGGCGAGCACACGATGTCCTTCCGCGAGGTGGACACTTCGCTCGTGCGGCCGCGGCCGCGGACGTACGGGCGGACCGAGACGAAGGAGCCCGCCGCCGGCGCGGCC
>CAYWRO010000034.1:29929-34482 GCA_964460345.1 uncultured Phycisphaeraceae bacterium
CCCTGCCGCCCAGCCCGACGCCCGAGCAGCGTCAGCAGAACCGCGAGCGCGCCGTTCCGAACCGCACCGTCCGCTTCCGCATCAAGCGCAGCGAGGGGCCAGGCAAGCCGTCGCGGTGGGAGGAGTTCGACCTCAAGGTCGCCCGCGGCGAGAACGTCATCTCCTGTTTGCAGTCGATTGCCGCGCGGCCCGTCACGGTCGAGGGCAAGGAGACGACGCCCGTCGTGTGGGACGCCGGGTGCCTGGAAGAGGTCTGCGGCGCGTGCACCATGGTCATCAACGGCCGCGTGCGGCAGAGCTGCTCCTGCCTGATCGACGAGTACGCCCCCAACGAGGGCGACGTCATCACGCTGGAGCCGATGAGCAAGTTCCCGCTCGTGCGCGACCTGTGGGTCGACCGCTCGCGCCTCTTCAACGATCTCAAGCGCATCCGCGGGTGGGTGCCGATCGACGGCACGTACCACCAGGGCCCCGGGCCGAAGGAGAGCCCGGAGAAGCAGCAGCAGCGCTACGTCATGTCGGAGTGCATCTCCTGCGGCTGCTGCCTGGAGGCGTGCCCGCAGTACCTGCTTGAGGAGGACGAAGAGCGCTGGGACGAATCCTTCGTCGGCGCGGCCGTCCTCAGCCAGGCGCGGCTCTTCAATGCCCACGAGACCGGCAAGCGCCTCAAGGGCGAGCGCCTCGACGCTCTCATGGGCCCCGGCGGCGTGAGCGACTGCGGCAACGCGCAGAACTGCGTCAAAGTCTGCCCGAAGCACATCCCGCTCACGGAGAGCATCGCCGCCATCGGCCGCGCGGTGACGATCCACGGCGTGACGAAGTTCTTCAAGGGCAAGTAAGCCCTCGGCCCGCCTCGGCGCCGGCCAACGGCTCACGCGCGGGGGCGCTTCGCCTTGCGTCCGGGGCCGAAGCCGATCAGCCGCTCGCGGTGCGACTCTTCATCTGCGAGCCGCGCCCGCGCCTTGAGCAGGTCGCTCCGCGTCAACATGCCGACGACGTGCCGCGGGTTTTCCGGCGACACGACGGGCATCCGCCCCACGCCCGCCTGCGCCATCCGGTCCGCGGCCACGCGGCAGGACTCCCACGCCTGCGCGGTGATCGGGTCGCCGGAGAGCAGGTCCGCCGTGATGATGTGTTCGACCGCCGGCTCCCCCTCACGCCCCCCCTCACGCCCCCCCTCCCGAGCCCCACCCACAAGGCGCGACATCCATTCATCCAGCAGGTTCGACTTCGTGATCACGCCGATCAGGTCGCCGCGGCGGTCGACGACCGGATACCCCTGGTGGCTGTGGCTCGCCCCGCCGAGGAAGTACTCGCGCACGAGCCGGTCCACCGGCAGGGCGGCCGGCACGGTCACCGCGGGGGAGCCCATCGCCTCGCCGACGCTCAGGCGCTCCAGCGGGTCGACGGAATACTCGCGGCTGACGTGAAACCCTCGCCGCGCGACCTTCTCCGTCAGAATCGAGCGCTTCATCAGCAGCACCGTGAGGCCGTGGGCCACCACGGAGCCGACCAGCAGCGGCAGCAGCAGCCGCATGTCGTACGTCAGTTCCAGCGCGAACATCACGCCGGTGAGCGGTGATCGCATCGTGCCGCCCATGATCGCCGCCATGCTCACCAGCGGCCACAGCGCCTTGTCGCCGGGGAGCACGGTCGAGGCGACCGCGCCGAGGATTCCGCCCATGATCAGCAGCGGCGCGAGCACGCCCCCCGACGTTCCCGAGCCGAGCGCCACCGACCAGATCAGGCACTTGACGATCCCCAGCCCGATCAATGCGCCGACCACGTAGTTGCCGCTGAGCAGGTCCGCGATGATGTCGTACCCCACGCCGAGCGCCCGCGGCTGGAAGTACCCGCCCACGCCCACGACGAGCCCGCCGATGGCCGGCCACCACATCCAGTGGATCGGCAGGCGGTGAAAGCGATCCTCGAAGAAATAGACGAGCATCGTCAAAAGCATGGACAGCAGCCCCGCCGCCGCGCCGACGAGCACGGCCGAGAGCGTGACGCCCGCGGGGAGCGCTTCGGTGTGCAGCGTGACGTGGAAGAGCGGCGCTTCTTCAAGGCCGAGCGGCCCGCGCGCCAGCGCGGCCGCCGCGCTCGCCACCGCCACCGGCACCAGGCTGCGCGGCTTCCACTCGAAGAGGAGCAGCTCCACCGCCAGGAAGACCGCGGCGACCGGCGTGCCGAAGGTGGCCGACATGCCGCCCGCCGCGCCCGCGACCAGCAGCGTCTTGCGCTCCGCGGCCGTCAAGTGAAAGAGTTGCGAGAGCAGCGAGCCGAACGCCCCGCCCGTCATGATGATCGGCCCCTCCGCCCCGAAGGGCCCGCCCGACCCGATGGAGATCGCCGACGACAGCGGCTTGAGCACCGCCACCTTCGGGCTCATCCGGCTGCGGCCGATGAGGATCGCCTCCAGCGCTTCGGGGATGCCGTGCCCGCGGATGCGCTCGGAGCCGTAGCGGGCCATGAGGCCGATGAGCAGCCCGCCCGCCGCGGGGATGAAGAGCATCGGCCAGCCCCACGGCGAATCGGCCGGCAGCGGCGTCTCGATGGGAAACTCCACGCGGCCGAAGTAGAAGAGGCCCGTGAAGAACCCGATCAGCCGCAGCAGCCCCCACGCCACCGCCGCGCAGCAGAGCCCGAGGGGAATGGCGACGGCCGACAGCCACACGAAGCGCATGTTGGCGGTGAAATCTCCCGAAGGAGACAAGGTGCCGCGCGCTGAGTTGCCGTTGCCGTCCGCCTGCTGCATCAGAATGGAGTTCCCCCACCCGCCCGCGAGGAGCACAGTAGAACCCCTGGCGCGGAGTTGACAGTGGAGAGTGGAAAGTTGACGGTGAAAAGTGGAGAGTCGGCGCCCGGGCCGCCTCATGGCCCAAAATGCAAAGCGGGCGACGCCTCCGGCGCCGCCCGCGACTTGAGCTTCGAGATTTGGGAGTCACCCGGCGATCACGCCGCCTCCGCCTGGCCCGCGCCGTCTCCCTGCTCGACGGGCTGGAAGTAGATCGTCGTTGTTCCGGAGAAGCCGCTGAACTGCGTGCCGCGAACCGCCCGCACCTGGTAGGTGGCGGACTTCATGCAGCCGACGATGCCCTCATCGACCAGCTCGCGCGCCCCGATGGAGCCGATGAGCACCTGCGGGCCGGCGCCCGAGCCGGCGTCGGTGCTGCGATAGACCATGTAGTTGACGCCGTTGGCCGTGGAGCCGTTCCACTGGACGAGCACGGCGCCGTGCGTGGTGAGCGTCGCGCTGAGGTTGGTCGGCGCGACCGGGGGCGGCAAGGGCGTCGCCTTGCGCGGAGGCGGGATCTGGGCTTTGTCGAAAACTGCCGGATTCCCGGTCGATTCCGCATAGCCGCGGATCGTCGACATGAGCCCCGCGCCGTAGCTGCGCAGCGCATCGGCCGCCTCGTCGAGCGTCGCGGTGGCCGTCTTGCTGGCTTGTCTCGCCGCCTGGGCCGCGGTCAATGCGGCGCTGGCCGCATCGAGGCGCACCTTCAGTTCGGCGGGCGCATCGACCGGGATCCCGATCAGCGCCTGGTTCAGTTCCCAGATAGGTTGATGATTGGCATAAAACGCAATCATCTCCTCACGTGCGACAGGGACCACGGGCTTTGCCATGGCGCCCCCTTTCAATGTCGGCGTGGTTCAGATCTTCACAAACTCGCGAGATCACGCGAACGACCGCCACACGCGCCCATCCACCAGCGGCTGTCGCCGACGCCACGCCGCCGTTTGTGTACGTCGTCCGCTCGCGCGCCCCGCTGAACGCGCGTGCAACAAAAAAGTTGCGCGGATGCGTGAAGGTGGCGCGATATTGCGGATTACAGGCGCTCGAAGAGAACGCAACGACGCTGCAAACCCCCGGATGTGGTGAATCGTCGAGGCAGTGCGCTCGCCATGCACGCACACCGCCGCTCGCGGACGCAGCGAGTGAAATCGGCCCCGAAAGCCCGTCTCGCGGCTCTCGCGAAGCGATGCGAAACTCTCGCGAAGCGTCTCGCGAGACTCGCGAAGCGATGCGAAACTCTCGCTAAGCGTCTCGCAGCTCTCGCGAAGCGATGCGAAACTCCCGCGAAGCGTCTCGCAGCTCTCGCGAAGCGATGCGAAACTCCCGCAAAGCGTCTCGCGAGACTCACGAAGCGATGCAAAACTCCCGCGAAGCGGTTCGCACGACCTGCGAGACGCCCAAAAACAGCCCCACACCGCCCCGCAAACCCCCCGCAGCCCCCTCAACCCCCGCCGCACCACGACCAGAAACCCGCCGCCCGCCCCCAAACCCCCAACCACCGCGGCCCAACGCCCCGCGAACCTCCCAAAAGCACACGGGTGCCACGGCTCGCCGCCCCACCAGAGCCGCAGCAGCCCGCCCAGGCCCGATCAAGGGCGGCGCAGCCGTGCCGGTGATCGTTGACACCTCAGCCCAACCCGCACGCCCCCAGCCAAACCCCACGGGCGCCACGGCTCGCCGCCCCACGAGAGCCGCAGCAGACCACCCAGGCCCGATCAAGGGCGGCGCAGCCGTGCCGGTGATCGTTGACACCTCAGCC
>CAYWRO010000034.1:34582-38974 GCA_964460345.1 uncultured Phycisphaeraceae bacterium
CCCACGAGAGCCGCAGCAGACCACCCAGGCCCGATCAAGGGCGGCGCAGCCGTGCGGCGACAACCGGTCACTCAGGCGAATGTGGCTCCGGTTCGTCTTCATCTTCGTCCGTATCCACCTGCGCAAGCTTGCCCTGTCGCATCTCCACAATTAAAGACTTCGTCTCGTGGACAGTGGCACTGCGCAACGGCCCAATGGCTTTGTCAAGCCTCCCCGCAGCCCGTTTCAATAGCTTCTTCTCCACTTCGGTCGGCCCACGGACGTGCAGGTAGAAGTTGACACCGAAGTCAATGCAAAGCAACAGTCGCTCGTCTTGCGGGTTAAACTCCTCGATCAATGAAACCGCGTGTTTAATCTCGCCAGCTTCAAGGAGTCCAACGATACACCAGAACATCTGGCGTTCGTGCTCTTGGTCGACATCGTCGGCTTGTCGCACATGCTCGGCGACTCGGCCGATCGCACCGCCGCCTACGGCATCACGCCCCATCAAGTAGGTGACCAAGAACGCGAGTGCAGGCTTCTCTCCGATCGCTGGTGGGAGTAATGAGCCTGCGAACGCTTGGTCACAGCGCGCCAGTGTCTCCACGACCCAGCCGAGCGCTTCGACCTTCTCGCCCGCCTTCGCCCAGTAGCATGCTTGAGCTGCCAACCCCACTGTGATCGCCGATTCAAAGCGCAGCTCGGCATCTGTGTGCTTCAGCTTCACGTAGAGCTCTCGTAAATCGTTGTACGCCTTGGGGCGACTCCCGAAGTGGAACACGATCGGCACTCGCCACCACGGGTCGTGGAGATGGTCGGCGAAGAACGCCGCATCCGGCACGCCGCGCCCTGCAAAAAACTCCTGCAGAAGATGATGACGAAATCTCACCGTTGCACCGTCCACCACAAGTAGCCCGGATCGATGTACGACCTCATCGAAAATGCTATCTGAATCAATGTCGAGATCGCGTGCCTTCAACTCGTTTGCGAGCAGTCGCTCGAAGTCGGCCAGCGGGGCAGATGTCTGGCCTTTTGCGTGGATGTCAAACGCGAGTTGGCACAGCAGCAGGTCTTTAATTGGAGCCTGGTACTGCTGCTTCAAACCTTTGGTTTGATCCCATCGGCCGAGCATGTACTCGGTAAACTTGCTGAAGATCTCCGTGATGTTTGGCGGAAGATCTTGCTTTGAAAACTCGTTCGACGCCAAGAAGACGGTCACCAGCATCGGCGTTAATGACAGGCCATGGACCTCCTTCAGCCGGCGCAACACCTCTCTCGCTAGTTGAGGCTCGACGGCCCTGCGTTTCGCACAAAGCTGAACCACTTTCTCGACGTGTTTGAGCCTGACCGGAACGATCCGGTATCGTTCAAAGTCAAGCAGGTTCGGGTCCGAAACGACGTCTTTGTACTCGCGCGAGGCGATGACGACGCGGCAGTCCGGGTAACGATGAAGCAGGCCTCGGATCTTCTCCGCGACAATGCGTCTGCCGTCTTTGGTGACCTCATCCAGGCCGTCGATCAGCACAGCGACATCCCCGCGTGCAAGCGTTTCCATGTCAAACGCCGGGTCAGAGCTGTTGGTCACCGCGTACGCCTCGGCGGTGATGAGATCAAGCAGACCATCATCCGCGGCGGCGATCGCTCTGGCATCGAGGAGCACCGGAATGGGCGCGCCGTCTCCCTTCGAGATGAGCTGCTCGATACACACACATGCAGCGCGTCGGAGCGCAATCGTCTTGCCACTCCCTCCGTCACCGAGGAGGAGAATGCGGCGAGATTGTTGTTGAAGAATCTTCTCGGCAGGGATGTCCTCAAGCTCAGATTCAATCTTGTGCAGACGGCGCTTTGTGCTCACCTTCTTGGTTGAGTGTGAGGCGAATACCTGAATGTATCCGTCGTCATCGATCGGCGCAACTTCGTCGCCCGTGCCGCTGCCAAGCTCGGTAAGGAAAATTGCATCCTTGCGTTCCCTGAGCCGCTTCTGAAGAGCTCGGAGGTAGGGAAAGCGATTCGGGTCGATGCCAAGCCAGAACTCAGGAGACATCCGATCGATGTGCGGGATTAGATCCGAAGCGTCGTAGACCCTGACGGTTGCCGCCTCAGCATGGTCAATGATGTAGCTGCGAGCACGGCCGCTGATCTTGCCGCTGATGCAGACATGAACGTGCTCGGGCGCGCGCTTGACCTTTGTACCCGGGAGGCAGATGTCCGCCGTGAAAGCCATGTTCACTTGGGTGAGCAGCGTTTGGACCGACTTGCCCGGGTCGCTGCCCATGGAGATATCGCCCCGCTTTGTCTGGACGGCAGTGATCTCGACCTCGTCAAAGGCGACCTTCTGGGTGAAAATGCAGTCCTTCCCTTCCTCCTCCGGGCCGCATGTATCTCGAACGAACGTATACCCCTGCTGCTCATAGAGGGGGCGCACGACCTTGTCTCGGAACTCGCTCTCCGTGAACCCGGCGAGGTATCCCAACTTGACCTTCCACGCTATCGCGCGCGCCATCTCCTCAAGACTGCTCATTACTGCTTCCCGTTCGCTCTCGTGTCGAGTTGCCCCGGATCCCCAAGGATCCGCTTTGGCGCGCTCTTGGTGAGCTCGCCCGCTCAAGGACAGCCTCCTTGGTCAAACCAGTCTACCACAAAGACCCCTAACGACGCAAGGGGAGAGGTAGTCGGCTGCCCTGATCCAGGGGTTTCCCCGGGTTTTCCCGAGGCCGGGCTCTTTCACCAGACAGCCGCGCTGGATTCGGTACCATGCGGCCATATGACCTCCTCCACCTCCTCTTTCACCGGCCATTACTGGTTCATGAACTGCGGCGAGGGCTCGGGTGACGGGCGGCATTGGGATGACTGCCGTCGCTTCTCCTACATGCTCGCGGGCGGGACGCCGCGGCATATTGCCCAGGTTCGCGGGCTGACTGTCGGCGACCGGCTCTTTGCCTATCTCAGCAGGTTCGGGTATGTCGGCGCCGGGATCGTCACGGCCGAGGCGGTGAGGGCTCCGGACTTCGTTCCGCCGGGGGAGAGGGAACGCCTCATTGACCTGCCGCTGCAGATGCCGATCAACCAGGCCAGGATGGCCAGGCCGCAGCACTGCGACTGGTGCGTGGCGATCCGATGGGTGCGATCATTCCCCCGCGAGGAAGCGGTGCTGAGACACCGCTTCCGCCGGCCGACGCTGGTTCGGATCCGTGATGAGAGTCTGGTGGGGGAGCTTCGGCGGGTGATGGGGGTTTCCGCGAGCGAGTTCTGAGCGTGCCGCCAGCAGCGCCGATTGCCGCCACCCGTCATGCCCGCGCCTCGGAAGGCGTGGGCATGCCACGCGGGTTGGCGCGGCTCAGGGTTCTTTGGCTGCTGGTGTTGCCGGTGAGGCCGGCGCTTCGCCGCACTCGGGGCAGCGCTTCGCGTGCTCGAGCCCGCGCAGGTCGTAGCCGCAGGTGCGGCAGCAGCCGGCCCCGCCTCGCCTCTCGCGCCCGTCCAACCGCCGACGGCGAAGCTGGCCCCACCAGAGCCAGCCGGTCGGGACCGCGAGGGCGAGGACGGCGGGGACGAGGGGGATGCGGAAGCCCGGACTTAGTGAGAAGCCGCCGGGACCGTCGAAGCTGGCGTCGAACCAGCAGAACGTCGGCGGACCAGACCAGAAGCTTCGCGGCTGATACCGCTCGATGTAGAAGCCGCTTGGCGGCGGCGGCCGCCGGCCCCAATCATGCCGCGTACCGCGCAGGGCCCCGGTGCCGATCCAGATGTGATCTTCGAGACCGCGGCGCCCTCCCGCACGCCCGTGTCGCCAGCCAAGCTCGTACCACTCGCTGGCGATCGTCAGCGACAGCACCGCCAGAAGCAGAGCCGTCAGCGCCCATCTGATCACGCGGCGGAGGAACACGAGGGAAGCGTATCGGCGGAGGGGAAGCGGCTCCCTCTCATTTGAACCTGAAGCGACGACCGCGGACGAACTCCGCCGTTGTCCAGAGGGCCACTGCCTGCAGGATGAGCGGCCCCGATTCGCGGCGAAACCACGAGTTCTCCTCGTACGCCGGGACGCCGCCGGTGATCACCGCCAGCCCGTAGCACAGAAACAGGGCATGCAGCGGCGAGGCGAGCAATGCGACACAGATCCGCATCCGACGACTCAGCGCCGACGGCGGGCCCAGCAGCGCCCACATCAGCGCCCAGCAGAGCAACACCCAGTTTGACAGGGCATGGACCCACCCGGGCAAGGCGTTCACCATCTCGACCATCGGGCGGGGCTCCCTTGGGGCTCCGGGCGTTGTGCGTTCATCAGTTGTATGCGGGTACGGCTCGCCCGTTGCCGTGGCCTCGCGGTCGCCGCACATGCCCGCGCCTCGGAAGGCGTGGGCATGCCACGCGGTTAAGGTCGTGAAGGATCCGGCGGCGATTGAGGGGGGGTGGGGG
>CAYWRO010000035.1:0-38236 GCA_964460345.1 uncultured Phycisphaeraceae bacterium
CGCGGGCGGGGCGGGGGGGCGGGGGCCCCGCCGCCCCCGCCCCCGCCCCCGGGCGCGGGCGCCCCCCCCCCATCCGCCCAGTGTAGGGAAAGGACCCCCTCCGGTCACCGCGCATGACCCGCGCACGTGCCTCGAACCGGCCCTCTCGCAGCAGCATCCTCATCCTCCCGTGCCCTTGCGGCCGATGTGTGGTACACTCTTCCCAGCCCACCCGTCGCATCCCATCGACGTGACAGACGACAGGTGAACACCCCATGACAAACCGCTCCTCGTTCCTGCACGGCCGTCGGTCCGCTCGCTCTCTTCTCACCGCCGCGGCGAGGTCCGACGGCTTTGAGCCGCTCGAGCCCCGCGTCCTCCTCGCGGCCGAGCCCCTGCTGGCGCCCTTCCCCCAGTCCATCCTCGCTCACGCCGGCCGCAACGCCGCGGTCGTGATCGATGACATCGACGGGGACGGCTGGAACGAGGTTCTCGTCGGCAACGCCGGTACCTTCACCGCGGGTCGCACGATCGGCTACACGTCGGGGGCCTACGTGCTCTCCGGACGGGACGGTGCGATTTTGCGCGAGCATCACATCGGCGGCAGCACGGGCGTTGATTTTGCGGGTCGGTTCGGCTGGAGTCTCGCCTCGCTCGGCGATGTTGATGACGACGGCGTTGGCGATTACGCGATCGGTCAGCCAGGCGCCTTCTCGGGCTCGGAGTCGCCGGACCCGAGTGTGCACATCATCTCCGGGGCGACTGGCGACTCCATCGTAGTCTTGTCTGCCCCTGCCGATGTGGTCGGCTTCGGTACTACCCTTCTCGGCCTCGGCGACGTCAACGGCGACGGCACGCCCGACCTTGCTGTCGGCGGCAGCACGTGGGCCGGTGGTCCGGTTGCGGACGGCGCGGTACTGATCTACTCCGGCGCGGACTGGAGCGCCCTCGAACAGATCGGCGGGTTCGGCGAGGACCTCGGCCGCGAAATCTGGGACGCCGGCGACCTCGATGGCGACGGCGTGAAGGACTTCATTTCGGCCGGCAACCGCGTCTTCTCCGGTGCGGATGGCTCCCTCCTGGTGACCATCGCGACCGGAAGCATCACCGGCTCTACGGACAGCGGCCGCATCGTTCCCGTGACCGACCTCGACCACGACGGTCAGCACGATTTCATCGCGAACATCTCCATTGGCGAAGGCAGTGCGCTCGTCGCCTTCTCTGGGGCAGACGGTTCCTCAATCGCGGTCGTGGCCACTTTCGACACGCTGTTCGGCTCCATTGCCAACATCGGCGATAGAGACGGCGACGGCTTCGACGAAGTCGCCCTCTCGATCAGCAACAGCATCCAGGTGCGCTCCAGCAGCGACGGCACGCTCCTCCAGACCATCACCGACCCCGACATGCGCGCCACCACGCCGGGCGGGGCCATCGGCGACGGTTTCTACGCCACCGCGCTCGCCTCCGGCGACGTCAACAACGACGGACGCACCGATCTGCTCGCCCTCTCGAACATGCTCGGCGGCTTCCTCATTCCCATCGGCCCGGGCCGCACGGATCTCTTCTTCGGCCAGGACGTTGGTGACGGGCCGGATCTCTTTGAGCGCGACGTGCTCGATCCGAGCTCAGAACTCAGCATCACCTCCGGCGACGGCCTCGTCACCGTCGGCGTCAATCCGTACGGCGACCTCATTGCCTTTACGCGCACCACCGAGGGCGGGCCCGTGCAGATGCACACGCTCCTGGAGAACGGTGGCGTGCTTACCCTCGACGCCTTCAACGATCCGCGCACCGGCCGCCTTACCGTCGCCATTTCCACCTACGACGGGCTGAAGCTCTTCGCCTTCGTGCCCGGCACTGGCGATTGGGTCGAGAGCGAGATCGACGACTCCGCCGGCCAGATCACGCGCCTTATGCAGGCCTTCACCTTCGCCGACGGCCGCATCGGCCTCGTCGGCATGGGCTTGGCCGGCGAAATCGGCTTCTCCGAGGGCATCATGCTCTACGAGCAGTCCGGCGGTGGGGGGTGGACCTTCACGAACGTCACCCTCGACCTGACCACCCACGGGCATGCCGGCGTCACCTTCGATGAGTTCACCGTCTACGTTGCCCCGTGGAACGCCGTCCACATCACCGGCCGCGGCCCCGCCGGCCTGAACACCGTCTGGCGGTCGCACCTCACGCCGAGCTGGGTGCTCACGCCCATCGGCCAGGAGGTCCCCGAAGCGCAGCAGCTCACCAACCTCTCGGCCTTCGTTGCCCCGTGGGGCGGCCTCCATGTCGCAGGCGTCACCCCCGACGGCCACGTCGGCGTTTTGTGGTGGTCCTTCGAACTGCTCGAGACCGGCTGGGAGTACACGGACCTCACGCTCTCCGTTGACGGGGGCGGGCCGCTCTTCCGGCAGGCTCCAATCAGCACCCTTGTCACCGACTGGGGCGGCCTGAACATCTACGGCGTCAACACCGACGGGGACCTGGCCGCCTACTGGTGGGTCCCGCAGTTTGGCGCGGAATGGGTTGCCGAGACCATCATGCTCGATCCCGGCGACCATGTTTTCACTAACCCGCTCGCCATTCTGGATGCCGTCTTCGAGCCCCAGCACCGCGGCATGCGCCTGACCGCACGCGGTGAAGGCGATGAGATCATCCTCTACACCTGGCGTCCGGAGCAGGGCGGCACCTGGCTCTTCGAGAACCTCTCGGCCAACTTCTTCGACGGCAGCATCGCGTAGGAACGCCGGCTTCCAGCCGGCCTCGGCCGCCCCGGCCACGCCCGAGACGGGCCACCGCGGCACCCCGCCGCGACGGCCACTGCCATACACCTGTCATTCGGAACCAAGGGTTTTCCCTAGTTTCAAAAACCCGAACATTGACAGATCGTTCGAGTCCTGTTACCGTCTCCTCGGCCGGGCTCGCGACCAGCGCCGCCCCCGGCCGGCCGCGGCGGCTTATGGACAAGCCGTCGGGTCCACGCGCTTTGGTGGCCGCATCGCCCACCGTTTCCTTCGGGAAGGTGGCCACGAGCGGCAGACAGAAAGGACGGTTTCGAATGGCACGTCAGTCAGCAACGGTTGAGCCCAAGCCCAAGGCCAGCAACGCCAAGGCGGAGGGCGCCGGGGGGGACAAGATGGACAAGCCCGCAGAGAAGCCCGCCGCGGCGGCGGCCCAGCAGCCAAAGCCCGCGCCCGCTCCCATCGACAAGGAAAAGCAGGCGGCCCTCGACCGCGCTCTCGGCCAGATCGACAAGGCCTTCGGTAAGGGCTCGATCATGCGCCTGGATGAGCAGGCGTACCTGAACATCCCGGGGATCTCGACTGGCGCGCTCTCGCTCGACCTGGCGCTCGGCGGCAAGGGCATCCCCCGCGGCCGCATCGTCGAGGTCTTCGGCCCGGAATCATCTGGTAAGACGACGCTCGCGCTGACCGTCGCGGCGAACGCCCAGAAGGCCGGCGGCGTCGCCGCGTTCATCGACGCCGAGCACGCCCTCGACCCCACCTGGGCCAAGCGAATCGGCGTCAACATCGACGATCTGCTCGTCAGCCAGCCCGACACCGGCGAGCAGGCCCTCGACATCTGCGAACTTCTCGTCCGCTCCAACGCCGTCGACATCATCATCGTCGACTCCGTCGCGGCACTCATCCCCCGTGCCGAGATTGAGGGCGAAATGGGCGACAGCCACGTCGGCCTGCAGGCCCGCCTCATGAGCCAGGCCATGCGCAAGCTCACCGGCGTGATCGCGCGGTCAAACTGCACGGTGATCTTCATCAACCAGATCCGCGAAAAGATCGGCGTCATGTTCGGCAGCCCCGAGACCACGCCCGGCGGCCGCGCGCTGAAGTTCTACTCCTCCGTCCGCATCGACATCCGCCGCACCGGCGCGATCAAGGACGGCGAAAACAACATCGGCAACCGCGTTCGCGCCCGCGTCGTCAAGAACAAGGTCGCCCCGCCTTTCCGCGACGCCGAGTTTGACATCATGTTCAACGAAGGTATCTCCATCACGGGCGATCTCATCGACCTGGCCGTCGCCGCCAACGTCATCGAAAAGAGCGGCGCCTGGTTCAGCTACGGCGAAGTCCGCCTCGGCCAGGGCCGCGAAAACGCCAAGCAGTTCTTCAAGGACAACCCGGATCTGCTCGCTGAAGTCCGCAACAAGGTGCTGGCGGTAAAGGCGCCGGAGCACGTTCGGGCGGCGCTGGCGAAGAAGGCGGAGGGCGGCCAGGGCTGAGCCCGTCCGGTCCCCAGCAGTGGGATAAGTGTCCCGCCTGTGAACGGCTGAAGCCTAATGAAGGTGGTGCGGCTTGCCATGACAAGGCAAGCCGTGCTTCCGCGCCACGCCTCGCTCCCTAAAAATTTCCCTGGTGCGGCGTCCACTCTCTTGCGGGATTGTCGGCCTGGGGTAAACTGCGAACGACCGAACCCAGATCGGCTAGGGAGTCAATGTGTCACGAGCCCAACTATGCCGAAGCGTGCTGGCACTCATCATCGGGACCATCATGCCGTTCGTCGCCGAAGCGCACGATCAAGTGTGCGAGATGATTGAGGACGCGATATTGACGAACGCGGGCGGCCGGGCCGAACGGCTGGGTTACCGGGTAGCGATCAGTGGGGACCGCGCAATCCTCAGTGCGCACCAGAACCATGACGTCAGTCTCTACGCAGGTGCGGCGTACGTGTACCGCTTCGATGGATTCTCATGGGTCGAGGAGCAGCAACTCACGGCTTCGGATGGGGCTACGGTCGACGGTTTTGGCGCATCGGTCGCGATCAGCGGCGACACCGCCATCGTCGGCGCTGACAGGCAGTTCAGCACGACGCCGGGGCAGGCGTACATCTTTCGCTTCAACGGTTCTGGATGGGTCGAGGAACAGAAACTCGTTCCGTCGAACGGCGCGCCCGGGGACTCCTTCGGCGTCTCTGTAGCGATCAACGGGGACGTTGCCATTGTCGGCGCGTATGAGACAGACGACGCTGTGGGCGCGGCCTACGTCTTCCGGTTTGAGGACGGATCGTGGGTGGAGGAGCAGAAGTTGGTCGCCGCCGACGGGCTTGCAGGCGATCTCTTCGGCACGTCAGTGGCGGTCGACAATGACGTTGCGGTTATTGGGGCCCAAGCCACCGATGAGTTGCCCGGCACCAATGTCGGCGCGGCCTATGTGTTCCGTTTCAATGGCTCCGGGTGGATTGAGGAACAGCGGCTCGGAGCGTCTGATGCACGGTGGACCGCGCACTTTGGATGTTCAGTATCGATCAGCGATCAGACGGTCCTCGTCGGCGCCAGATCGGCGGCGGACGCTTACGTGTTTCGTTTCGATGGCATATCCTGGGTTGAGGAGCAGAAGCTCGAGGGACGCGGCTACTCGTTCGGCCATTCCGTCGCGATCAGCGACGACGTTGCAGTGGTCGGCGCCTATCAAGAGGACAACGACTCGGACTCCGCCGGCGCTGCCTATATCTATCGCTTTGATGGATTGTCATGGGTCGAGACGCAGAGGCTGACGGCGTCGAATGCGGTGGCAGACGGCTGGTTCGGATACTCGGTGGCGATTGACAACGGCACGCCTCTGATCGGATCGGCAAATGACGCCGCATCCTTCTTCCGGGATCCATGCTGTCCGGAGATTGCCAAAATCACGTCGTCCGTGCCCGCCGAGTTCGACTACTTCGGAGACTCCGTCGCGATTAGCATGGATGCCGTCATTGTTGGCGTGGGGCCTGGCGGTGATGGTCCGAGGACGGACGTAGGATGGGCGCGTGTCTACCGGCGTGCCGGCTCGTTGTGGGTGGAGGAACATACACTTACGTCGTCGCATGGGGCTACTTATGGTTGGTTTGGCCGCGCGGTCTCAATCAGCGGAGACGTTGCGATCGTCGGATCTCATGAGACAGACGTTGTCGGACCGACCCGCTTTTTCGCCTACATCTTTCGGCACAACGGATCGTCCTGGGTGGAAGAGGAGGTTCTGACGGCTACTGGTGGCTCAATGATCGATTTCGGAAGCGAAGTGGCCATCAACGGCGACATAGCCGTTGTAGCGGGCAACGCCGGCGATGGCAGCGGCGTCGGCGGGGTTTACGTCTTCCGGTATGACGGTTCATCATGGGTAGTAGAACAGGTCCTCACCGCTTCGGACGGCGTGGCGGGCGATGCGTTTGGCGGTTCACTCGCGATCAGCGGCAACACCATTGCAGTTGGAGCGCCCCGTGACGACCACTCAACCGGCGCTGATGGCGGATCGGTCTACCTCTTCCGATTCAACGGCGATTCCTGGGTCGAGGAACAGAAAATTATTGGGTCGGTTCGTCTGCCAAGCGATCGCTTCGGCGCTTCGGTCGGCATCAGCGCCGACCGGGTGATCGTGGGAGGAGAGTGGTTCAGCGCGAACGGGACCCCCGGCTCAGCATACATCTTCGAGTTCGACGGCTCACTATGGCAGCAGGCGGCGCGACTCGTTCCCGCACATGGGTCGCTACAGGCCGGGTTCGGCCATGCAGTCGCGATTGAAGGGGATACTGCCGTCATCAGCGCCTATCAGGAGGACGAACTCCGCGGGACCAATGTAGGAGCGGTGTACATCTTCCGTTTCGATGGAACCTCGTGGCGCGAAGAAAGGAAGTTTGCAGCGTCAGACGGCGAAAGTTACCACTACCTCGGCGGATCAATCGGCGTCAGCGGGGATACGCTCGTTGCTGGAGCCGCCGGGGACGACGGTGCTGGGTACGGCTCGGGCGCTGCCTACATCTTTGACCTGAATTGCGATCAAGATCGCTGTGCCTGCGAGCGGATGGGAGATACCCCGATCATTGTGGACGTGTTCGATCTCCTTGCCTACCTCGATGTGTGGTTTAGCGGCGATGCCGCGGCGGAGTTGACGGGGGACAGTCCGGCAAGCGTGGATGTGTTTGATCTGCTGGCGTTCCTCGACTGCTGGTTCCCTGCCAGCGCGGGCGGGGCGTGTCCGTAGCCGGCGCAGGCGTCATTGCGAGTTGAACTGGTGCAATCCTAGAAACCCATCGGCAACCCCGTCCTCCCCTCCATCGCCAGATCCGCCAACGCCTCGCCCACCACCGTCGCGAACTTGAAGCCGTGGCCGGAGAAGCCGCAGGCGATTGTCACGTTGTCGTAGGGCTCGTCCTGCCCCGGCGTGCCCGGGTAGCGGTCGATGATGAAGTGGCCGTCGGGGGACATGGTGTAGAGGCAGGTGCGGACGGTCAGGAGGGAGCCGCGGTGGGCGGGGTCGGTGGGGTCGGAGCCGGGCGCGGTGCCGGGGAGGAAGCGGTGGTCTGCGCGGCCCCGCTAGCGGTCGGACATATGGGAGGGATAGGAAGAAGGGGGTGAGCGAATACCGGGCGCGAACGAGTGGGCTGGCGCGCACCAAGACCGTCGATCTGAAGCCTTGGTGCCCGGGTTGTCGAGAGCTTGCGATCACGCTTCCGACGCCGGGCCCGTTGGAAGCCTAAGTGCCATGGTCAGGACTTGCGGGAGAGGCGCCACTTGAGTCGCAGAGAGTTGCCAACAACGCTCACGTCGCTGAGGGCCATCGCGCCCGCGGCGATGACGGGGCCGTACAGCCCCAGCAGGCCGAACGCGGCGGCGGGAATCGCCAGCGAGTTGTAGATGAAGGACATGAAGAGGTTCTGCTTGATGGTGCGGAGGGCCAGCCGCCCGATGGTGAGCAGCTCGCGGATGGATTCGACCCTTTCGCCGGGGATGACGACGTCGGCGGCGTCGATGGCGATGTTCGTGCCCGTGCCGATGGCGATGCCGACGCCGCCGCGGCGGTCTGGGGCGCGGCCGGCCTCGTCGCCTGCGCCGGCTTCGGCCAGCGCCGCCGCATCGTTGACGCCGTCGCCGACCATGGCGACGATGCGGCCGCCGCGCTTGGCCTCGCGCACCGCCGCGACCTTGTCCGATGGGGAGAGTTCGGCGTGGACCTCGTCGAGATCGAGCCCGAGGCGGCGGGCGAGCTGGTCGGCCGCCGCGCGGCGGTCGCCCGTGAGCATGCCGGTGCGGATGCCCTGTGCATGCAGCCAGTCGATGAGCGCGCGGGCGTCCTCGCGCGGCTCATCCTGGAAGGCGATGACGCCGACGGCGCGGCCCGGTGAGCCGGGTTCATCGGCGAGCACGACGACGCTGGCCGCGCCCGTCGCCTGGGGCGGGTGGTCGACGTCGACGCCGCGGGCGCGGGCTTCCTTGAGGGAGATGAGCAGGGCCGTGGCGTGGCCTTCACCGTCAAGGCGGCCCTCGAGACCCGCGCCGGCGAGTTCCTGCACATCGGCGACGGCGGCGGGCGTGAGGCCGCCTTGCCGCGCCGCTTCGACGATGGCGCGCGAGAGCGGGTGGGTCGACGCCGCGGCGAGGCCTGCGCCGAGGCGCAGCGCCTCGTCACTCGCCTCGACGACGCGCGGGCGGCCGATCGTGAGCGTGCCGGTCTTGTCAAAGAGGACGACGTCGACGTCGGCGAGCCGTTCGATCGCGCGGGCGGACTTGATGAGAATGCCGCGTCGGCTGGCGGCGCCGCTGGCGACCATGACGGCGGTGGGCGTGGCAAGCCCGAGGGCGCAGGGGCAGGAGATGATCAGGACGGTCGTCGCGTAGATGACCGCGCGCGGGAGGTACTCCCAGCCGTGCCCCGCCGCCAGGCCGTAGAGCGTCCAGCCGGCCGCCGTGAGCAGCGCGATCGCGAGCACGGATGGGACGAAGATGCTGCTGACGTAATCGGCGAGCCGCTGGATGTTCGCCTTGCTGGTCTGCGCCTCGCGCACCATCTCGGCGATGCGCGAGACGGTGGTGTCCCATCCGTTGCTGGTCGCGCGGACGACGATGCGGCCGGTGAGATTCAGCGTGCCGGCGACGACCTCGCCCCCCTCGGTCCGCTCGGCCGGCATCGGCTCGCCGGTGACCACGCTCTCGTCGAGCGTGGTGCGGCCGTCGACGATGACGCCGTCGATGGGGAGCCGCTCGCCCGGGCGGATGAGGATGAGGTCTCCCTCGCGGACGTCCTTCGTCGCGACGGGCTCGCCTTCGGTGTCGGTCTCGCTGCCCAGGCGTGTGGTGTGATCGGGCTGCAGCGAGAGCAGGCCGCGGACGGCCGAGCCGGCGGCGGCGGTCGTGCGGGCCTCGAGCCAATGGCCGAGCGAGATGAGGGCGAGCAGGCCCGCGGTCTCGGCGAAGTAGGAGGGGACGGTTTCCAGCCCCACGAGCAGGTCGACGAGGGAGAGGATGTACGCCGCGGTCGCGCCGAGGGCGATGAGCGTGTCCATGTTGGTCGTGCCGCGGCGGGCGGCGCGCCAGGCGGAGCGGTAGAACGCGCCGCCGGTGTAGGCGACGACGGCGGTGATGAGGGCGGCGATGAGCCACGGGCCCCAGGCGTAGTGGTGCAGGTCGAGAAAGCCGAGGCCGTCGATGCGGGAGAGCCAGTGGAGTCCTTCGATGGGCGCCCAGACCGCGGCGGCGACGATAAAACGGTTCCGCCAACTGCGGGCGGAGGCGTGCTGGTGGTGCTCCAGTTCCGTGCGCTCCTCGGCGACGGTGCGGCGCTGCGTGATCGGTTCCGCGTCATAGCCGACGCGGCGGACGGCCTCGGTCAGCGTTTCAGGGGGGGCTTCGCCCTTGATCGCGGCCGAACCGCCCTGGAGGTCGACGCGGACCTCACTGACGCCGGGAACGCTGCGGAGGGCGCGATCGATCTTGGCCGCGCACCCGGCGCAGTGCATGCCCTGGACGGCAAGGCGGGTTTCATCGTGTGTGACTGTTGGTTGCGACACCGCGTTTCCTGTGGAGTTCTGCATGGCGTCCCATCCGCCGAACAGTATTAGATGCGGCCGATGTAGGTGCGGATACGGGGAGAAAAGTGAGGTATCGGCGTGTGGGTGCGGTTGCGCGCACAACCACTGCCGGCACTCCTAGAGGTCGCCGACAAGCCGCTGTGCCGGCATGCCGCTTCTCGGCCCGCGATTTGGGCTGCAGTAACCGTCAGGAGCCTTCTGCCGCGTCGGCGGATTCAACGCGCTCGATTGCGATTTCGGGCTGCTGATCGCCGTACTTGTCCGTCCACGCTGCGTCGATTTTCTCGATGACCGCGGGGGCGTTCTTGTACAGTTCTTCCTCGCAGCCGGCGCAGCAGAGCAGCACAAGGCGGTTGGCGACGACTACCTCGTGCGGCTGCCCCATGGAGCCGAGTGTTTCACCGGCCACCGCGCAGGTCTCAAGGGGATAATGCGGCCGCTGAGCCTGCGCGACTGCGGCGTCAAGGCGCTTCCAGGCCGGTGCGGGGTTCTTCAAGACGGCTTCGCGGCAGTCGTCGGAGCACGTGCGCAGCAGGCGGTTGCGGTAGACGAAGTCGACCGGAGCCGCATCACCGTCCCCATCGGGGAGAGCGGTCTCACAGTGCACGCAGGTCTTGAGCGGGTAGTACGGCGTCTGCGTCTTGATGATCTTCGCATCAACCTTCGCCAGTGAAGCGGGCAGATCCTTCTCAAACCGTTCGATGCACGAGGCGCAGCAATAGCGCACTTCACGGCCGTCGTACTCCATCACCACCGGATCACCCATGCTGCCGAGCTTTCCCGGAGCGAAGGCGCACGTGGGGAGGGGATATGGATCGCCGATCTCGGTCTCGGCGGCCCCAGCGGCGTCCGCCTCCGCTTCGAGGGAATGTTCGATGAACGCAGCCTTCTTCTCGTCGCTCCACCCCTGAAAGGTCATCATGCAGCCGGGGCAACAGAAGCCGATCGTGTGGCCGTCAACATCCAGCGTCGCGGCCGGCTCCTCGAAGGCCTTGCCGCTGATGGGACAGGCGCTGTTGACAGGCTGGGCGGCGGCGATGCAGGCCAGGAGGGCCCCGGCAGCCGCCGCGATGAGGGGTCGCATTGTCATCACGGTCTCCTTTGATGATGCTCGTTTGCGCAGTGAACCGGATGTGATGGTAGGATATTCCGGCCGCCGCCTCGTCGCTGCGGAAGGGGCGGGGCCGCACTGGAGTTGCTCATGCTTTCGCGCATCATCGTGGCGTATGACGGCTCAAGCCTGGCGAGGGAGGCGTTTGCGTTCGCTGTGATGATTGCGGGCGCAGCGCGGCAGGCCGAAGGGGGCGCTGTGGGCGGAGTTCCGGTCGTGGGCGTGCGGGCAATCGAGCCGACACCGCTGGCGCCGCTGGCGGGGGCGGGAATCGCGGTGGATCCGTACATGGGGATTCCGGCGCCCGTGATTCCGACCGCGGAGGAGATTGAAGCGGAACGGGCGGATGCGGCCCGCGAGTTCGAGGAACTCGCGGCGTATGCGATAAAGCACGGCGTGCGCTTCGAGGCGCAGGTGGTGGACGGCGCATTGTCCGAGGTGCTCACCGACCTGGCGATGCCCAACGATCTGGTCGCCGTCGGACAGTTCGGACGCTTCCGCCGCAGCGGCTTCGGCTCGGCGATGCGCGATCTGCTCGAGCACGGCCCGTGTCCGCTGCTCGTGGTGGCGGGCGAGCTACGGCCGATCAACCGCGTGCTGGCGGCGTTCGATGGCTCCGGCGCGAGTAAGCATGCGGTGAAGTGGGCGAGCGAACTCTCGCAGCAGACCGGGTGGCCGCTTAACGTGCTTGCTGTGTCGAGCCCGGACCTGGAGCTTGATGCCGCGCTCGAGCGGGCACAAGCGTGCGCGCCGGATGCGCAGGTGATCCACTTCGGCCCGGATGGGCAGTCGGAAGCAGAGCAGATCGAGCAGGCCGCCGAGCACGCGCGGTACGCGCTTCTGGTGATGGGGGCGTACACGGATTCCTGGCTGCACCAGTTCTTCTTCGGGGGGACGACGGGGCGCGTGCTGCGGACGGTGCAGGCTCCGATCGTGCTGGTGCGGTAAGTCACGCGGCCCACTGTGAGCAGACGCACGAGCTCTTACGGCTCCGGCGCGGAGGGCTCGCCCGCAGCCTCGATCCCGGCACGTTCGAGCATGGTGCAATAGAAGAGACGGTAAGGCTCGTACATGGAAAGCGCGGCGCCTTCATCGTCGTAGACCTCGATGTGCGTGCCGATCGGCCGTCCGCCGCGGCGCCAGAACCAGCCATTTGGCGCCCAGTTGCGGAAGGAATACTCGATGACCATCGCGCCGTCATCGTCTCGTCGGGCGGTCTTCCACACCATGTCAGAGCTCACGCCCGTGAACGTGGGAGAAATGCGACCCGGCTCGCCGTTGTAGACGAAGAAGGATTGGATGCCCCGCATGGAGTACACGCCTTCGCCCTCACCGTCGTGCACGATGCGCAGGCGAACCCATGGCCCCCTGGCGATGATGCAGCCATACCAGGCGGTGTCATCGTGTGACTGACGGAACTCGACCCGCAGGTCGCCGGCGTCAATAACCCCGGACGGTTCGATCGAGGCCCACTCGCCGGCATCACCGTCTATCGTTGCCGACATGGGCCAGATGAATGGTTCATGGGGAACGAGTGGCGCTGGATCCTGATCATCCGGCCAGCCATCGGCGTCAGAATCAACGCTTCGCGGATCTGGCCTGGGCAGGAGTTGCGTCGGCTTGATGAAGGAGACCTGCACCAGCGCCGGGGCCCACGTGCTGAGCATCGCCTTCTCGAGATCGCCCAGGCGGCCATCTGTTGACGGCGAGGCGGCGCTGGACCCGAATCGCTTCTCATCGAGCGGAAGCCGCGGGTCGTCGTCGGGGAAACCGTCCTCATCGGCATCGACAACGATGATCGTCTCGCCGAGCAGCATGCGCAGCCATTGGGCGTCGGTGAGGGTGCGGTCCCAATACGCCATTCCGTCATAGTGCTCGCCGTGCGGCCCGGAAGTGGTCCACGGATGCCGGGCGAGAACGCCTTCGCGACCGGGGGCGGTGTCCGGGCCGCGCTCGCGCGAGCGCGGCGACCAGTGGTTGTAGACGATGCGGTCGTCTTCGCGGAAGGCCAGCGAGATTGCACCGAGGCCTTCCATCTGGTGATGGAACTCGTGGGTCATAAGCCAGCACGTGTCGTAGCCGCCGAAGAACTGTGATCGTCCCGGGATGCCGCGGTGCAGTGAGTCGGGCCCAAGCGTCCCGCCGCCGGATGTGTAGTACCACCAGCGATTCTCTTCAGGCTTCCAGCGGCGAGGGAAGGCGATTTCCACCTGCGCGGGGTACACGAGTTCTTCGGCGATTGGATCTTCGGTCACGCGCTGCGGATCCGTGGTATCGACGATCGTGAAGCGGCCACCACCGGGCTGGTGATAATCCTCGCCGGCGTACGACCGGCAGACTGGCCACCCCTTGTAGAAGTCGTCCGTACTTTCCGGCTCCGGCCCCCAGCGCTGCCAGCGGTCATCCACGTAGATCTGGAAATCGGGCCAGAAGCGCATGTGGCTGTTGACGAAGAGGAACCGCGCGGCGTCGTCGAGTTCGGCGCGGATGATGTCGAGCTGCTCGGTTGTGAAACGTTCTGGCTCGGTTGCAATGACAGTTGTCCCGTCGTGCGCCGACTCAACGTTGATGACGTTCGGCATCAACAGAACCTTGACGGGATAGCGGATGATGGTCTTCATCCCGTCAGCGGCGAGAGTTGAGACGGCGTACTCGCGACGCCACGGCGCGGCGGCGCCCCAGTCGATTTCCTCTGAAGTGGGAGTGCAGGCGGGGTCAAAAACTCGGTAGTAATACCGGCTGCCTGCGTCCAGACCCTCAATGGTGACGCGGTGAAAGGTTGTGGGTTCGCCGCGGCCCTCGATGGTGCGGACGCCCGCGGCGGCCCAGGGGTCGGCGGCATCATCTTCGCCAAGGCGCCATTTCACTACCGCGGCAGGCAAGTCGCCGCGGCGGATCTGGACGCGCGTCTGGCACGGCTCCATGGTGAAGTACTGAAGCGTCACCGAGTCTCGGGTGATGCGAGCGACGGGGCGCGTGGGGTCCACGACTTCGCGCGCCGCGGCGACCTCGCCGAGGAGCACGGCTGCGGCGAGCACGAGTATCCGCACGGCAAGCCACCTCAACCCCATTTTGCCTCCTCCCTCTTCGTTCGGCCGTCGGCCTGGCCACGAGCCGCACAGGGCGGATCAGTCCTTGACCCCTTCCACCCGTCCCTCGTCCGTGTACTTCGCTACCGCCTTTGCCATGTCAACCCCGTTGATATTCGCCAGCGTCATCAGCCAGGCGAGGACGTCGGCAAACTCCTCTTCCAGGTTGGCCCGGGTGGCGGCATCGGGATTTTTGCCGGGCGCGCAGTCCTGAAGGGCGGTGGCCAACTCGCCGACCTCCTCGATGAGCCACATGAAGGTGCCCGGCGTGCCGCGGGCGGAGTCGGTCTTGAAGTAGCGGTCGCGGATCAGTTCCTGAAAGGCCCGGATCGTGGTCGCATCGGACGCGGCGGGGGAGGGCGTGTCAGCTTTTGCCATGAGCGACGGTATCCCGCACGGAACGGTGAGGAACGGCCGCTGCCGAGGTCGCCAGAGCGCGATTGAAAAGTTAGGCTCTACTATACAACATGGCCCCGTTGCGCCGCATGACTGTTGCCTTCCTGCCGCTCGCGGCCGCCGGTGCGCTTGCGGCCTGCCGGTCCTCATTTGAGGTGCATCGGGACGGCCTGCGCCATGTGGCCGCGCATGGAGACTATGGACACGCCGCGGCGGTTCTGGATGACCCGGAGACGGAGCGGCTGTACGGGGAGAAGAACCGACTGCTCTACCTGCTGGATCGGGGGAGCGTCGCCCTGGCGGTGGATGACCACGAGACGACGCTGGAACTCCTCGAGCGAGCGGAGGCCATGATGGAGGTCTACCGCGAAACCGCGGGAGACGAGATTGCACGCTGGCTGATCAACGACACCGCCGCACCCTATCGGGGCGAGCCGTACGAGGACATGTACGTCAACGTGCTGAAGCTGCTCGCGCAACTCGAGGCGGGTAACCTCCAGGGTGGGGCGACCGTCGAGGCGCGGCGGCTGGCGACGAAGGCGGATGTGCTCCGGGACCGGTACCTGGCCTACACCTCACGCGTGAAGGAGGAGGCGGACCCGCGAATTCAGCCGCGGCTGGGGCTGGGCCGCGGCGGGGCGGGTCTGGTTGCCCACAACGAGGAAGGCCGCTTCATCGAGTCCACGCTTGGGACGTACCTGACGGCGGTGACCTTCATGGAGGTGGGGGACCGCTCCAATCAGGGGGTTGCAGCACGCCGGCTGGTGGATTCAATCAACCTCCAGCCGGAGATTGTCGGGCCTGTCAATCCGGAT
The DNA here is from genome assembly GCA_964460345.1 of uncultured Phycisphaeraceae bacterium. Lineage (GTDB taxonomy): Bacteria > Planctomycetota > Phycisphaerae > Phycisphaerales > UBA1924 > CAYWRO01. The sequence goes on from CAYWRO010000035.1 coordinate 15,180, forward strand.
GACTTTGCGGATCTTGGAGAGCGACGGCCGCGGGATTCGAACTTCCTCGCGGTGGCGTTGTCGGGGGCGGCGCCCTTCAAGGTGGCCCAGCGGATTGGGCCAATTGTGATCTTCGACTGGCCGATCTACTTTGAACTGCCCTTTCTGGTGCGGGGCTCGCAGCGGGCGGCGGGGGCGCGGCTGATCGTCGCGCCGGCCCTTGCACCGCTGGACAGCGCGGGCCAGGAGGGCGTGGTCACGGCCGCGGCAGAGACGTGGCTCTCCTACGACCTGGCGTTTGTGGAGGACATGTCGTCGGTCGCGCAGGAGAACCATGAGCGGGAGATGCCGTTCATCTACGCGCGGACGCTGATCAGGGCATCGGCCAAGGCGCTCGGCTCCTTCGCGGCGACGCAGGCGGTGCGCGAGTCGACAGATGACGATCTGGCGGTGATTGGGAGCATCATCGGCGGGCTGCTGTTCGTCGGCCTGACGGAGAAAGCCGATCTGCGGTCGTGGATCTTTCTGCCCGGGCGGGCCGACGTCGGGCTCTTCGACCTGCCGCCGGGCACGCACCGGGTCAGGATTGAATACTTTGGGCCCGGCGGGGGCGTGATCTATGCGTCCCCGTGGCGTGATGTGGTCGTGCCGGATGACGGGCTCACGACGGTTGTGGAGCACTTCTGGGAATAGAGATCGGAACTAAACTGATGAGAGCAGATAAAGGAATCACCATGCAGACCCTTTCCGTGCAGAGCGTGCTGGGTTCGGCCGCCGTGCTTGTCGCCGCGGCGGCGCTTGTCGGTTGCAAGAGCGAGCCGACGCGCCGCGATGTCAACCGCGTTGATCCGACGGTGATCATCGACGAGGACTACCGCTTCGACGATGAAGATGCGCGACAGATCGTCTTTGCGATGTCAGACGACGCCAGCTATCGGGGCTGGATCGATCGCTGGATCGCCAATCACGACGGCAACCTGCCGCGTCTGGTGGTAGGGAGCGTGACGAACAACACGCAGGATTACATCAACACGAACCTGTTCCTGCGCGGGCTGGAGCGGGAACTGCTGAACACTGGGCGCGTGCGTGTCGTGGGCATGCGGGACCAGAGAGGCGAGATCCGTGAAGAGCGCTTCGAGGGTGAGGAGTGGAACAGCCCGGAGACGCGCCTGGCCCTGCGAAATGAGCTCGGCGCGAACCTGATCCTCATGGGAGACATCAACGATGTCGTCGAGCGTTCCATTGACGGCCGCAACATCGTCAAGTTCTACCAGGTGAACCTGGACCTGATCAATCTCGAGACGAACGAGAAGGTGTGGATCGGCACGCACGAGATTAAGAAGGCGGTGCGGATCCGGTAATTCGCAGCGCCCGCGCTTGTTCGTCACTGGCCCAAAATGACAAGGGGCTCGCCTTGTGGCGAGCCCCTTACTCGTTCGGAGGTCATGATCGCTCAGCGACGAGGAGCTCGGTAGGTCCAGTTCGGGACGTACGCATCATTTGCCCAGATGCGCATATCACGGAGCTCTTCAATTTTCCGCATCTTGACATGACCGTCAACCATTGCCGTCACAGACCGGTCATCGTGCCTCGCATCGACAAATCCCCAGGTCTTCGGATCGCTGTTCGGATCGAACTTATCGGATCCGCTCCACTGCAATGTGGCCGAGTTGGTTGGGTAGCCAGCCCGGGGAGGAACGACCTCCCAGAAGCCGGGCACAATCTTCGCCGAATCGTTGTATGGTGAGGGATCGCGGCCATAATTGTTTGAGAGCATGCCGTTGCCGCTGATGTCCACGCCTCTGGCTGAGGAGAGCACCAAAAGTTGATCGGGCCGGTTCACTTCATGCAAGTGTGTCACATAGAACTTCCAGTGAGGGTTGCGCGGGTGTCCGACGCCGTTCATCCGATCAAAGTTGGGGAAGGCGCCGCGATGCCAGTTTCCGCCAACGTACGTGCTGTTGAAACCGAGTGAAGGGTGATACGCCATCGCGGCAGCGAACGACGTTGCATCAGTTCCATCATAAAGCGTCGTGCGTGGTGAATAGTCGTTATTGATTCTGGAAGGAGTTTTGGATCGGGACCGGAAGTCCTTGAGCGTCGCCTTGTCGATCATCAGGGCTTCATCGGGCATGTCGGTTGCACCCATGAAGCGGAATCCATTGACCTTGATCACATTCCCCTCGACCATGTAGCCGTCCTGCAGCGGGTCAGGGTGCAGCCAAACATAAGGCCCAGGTGCATTGTTCAGGTGCCCAACCGCCCAAGGGATATAGCCGGTGAACGCAGCTTCCTTGTTGTCGGTTGCGTATCCCTGATATGCGACCATCTTCTGCTGCGCGGCCGCCATCTCCTTGGCCATGTAGGCCAGGGCCTTGGCTTTTCCGAGCGCCGGCAGAAGGATTGCGACCAACAGCGCGATGATCGCGATCACGACCAGCAACTCGATGAGTGTGAAGCCGCGCCGGCGCGTAGCGCACCATCCCTGAACTTTCTTCATTTTCCGGTCTCCCAGATAGACCTGCAACCTCTTCCAGCCGCGAAGAACTCGCGGACTGCCTGTACCCAGACTAAGCAGTGTACCACGGTTCCATCGGGCCTGCACAGGGCTGAGAGCAAAATTTTGGCAGAACCGAGCAGGACCCGTACTCATTAAGGGTGGATCGGGATTGGGGCGTGAATCTGGGTAAGAAAGAGCTCCTGAAGCCAGAAGTGATGCTCTCGGCTCAGCCGGCTCGCTCCGCGGCGTCGACAACGTTGCCGAGCAGAACGGCCACCGTCATCGGGCCGACCCCCCCCGGAACAGGGCTGATCCAGCCCGCGACCTCACGGACCTCGTCGAAGGCGACGTCCCCGACTGTGTGGGTGCGGCCATCGGGCTCCGTCACCCTGTTCACCCCCACATCCACGACGATCGCCCCCGGTTTGACCATCTCCCGGGTGATGAGCCCGGGAACACCCGCCGCGGCGACGAGCACATCGGCGCGGCGGGTCAACTCGGCCATCTGCTCGGTGTACTTGTTGCAGGAGATGACCGTGGCCTCGCGGCGCATGAGCAGGACCGCGATTGGCTTGCCCACATGGTTCGATGCGCCGACGACCACGGCAGTCTTGCCCTTGAGGTCGACTTGGGTGGACTCGATCAGGCGGACGGCGGCGAGGGCCGTGCAGGGGGCGAGGGAGGAGCGGCCGTAGACGATGTTGCCGATGTTGGCCGGATTCACGCCCTCGACATCCTTTTCAGGAGTGATCAGACGCTGGATGGAGTAGGGGTCGACGCTCTCGGGAAGGGGCAGGTGGACCATGATCGCCGTGACATCCGGCTGTGTGTTGAGCAGGAGGACGCGGCCGGCGATGTCGTCGTACGTGGCCCGGGCGGGCAATTCGTGGAGGCGGTAGGCGATGCCCAGTTCGGCACAGGTGCGGGCCTGGTTCTCGGCGTAGAGCCGGGCGGCATTGTCCTCTGCTCCCACCAGGACGGCATCCAGGCGGACGGCGGGGGGGACGGACCCGGCGGCATCGTGCTCAGCGATGGCCCGCCGCCTGCCAAGGGCCTCAACACGTTCGGCGATTCGGGCCCGGTGCTCCGCCGCGAGCGCGCGGCCGTCGAGGAGTCGGGCTGGCGAGGCGTCGAGGGCGGAGTCTGCGGCCATGGGCGATCCTATTCCAAACGAGTCGCCGTTGCGGCCGTCTGCGGGCGGAAGTAGACTCGGGAAAGGTTGATTGCGGAAGGGAGGCGGGCATGGGGCGCTGGTGGCGCGGGTCCTATTTGGTGCTGAGCGTTGTGATCGGCCTGCCTGGCGCCGTCGTTGCTCGTCAGCCGACCTCTCCCGCGGTTGATGCGCCAGCAGCCCCCGCTGAGGATGGGGAGGGGACAGCGCCTGCCGCGGCGGAGCCGTTCACGGTTGAGCGGGTGGAGCGCAAGGCGGGGGACGATGACCAGAAGCGGTACTTCGTGATCCAGACAGCGCCGAACGAAGAGCGCCCCGACGATGGCTGGAAGCTTCTCGTCGTGCTGCCGGGCGGGGACGGCTCGGCGGAGTTTGGAGACTGGGTGCAGCGGATCGCGACCGAGGCGTGTCCGGAGGGAACGCTCGTCGTGCAACTCGTCGCGCCCGTGTGGCGGGAGGGGCCGGACAGGATTGTGTGGCCGACGAAGAAGCTTCCGGATGAGCGCATGGCGTTCTCAACGGAGTTCTTCATCACCAGCGTGGTCGAGGACGTGCAGAAGACCCACGAGATCGACGCACGGCATACTACCGTGCTGGGGTGGTCTTCGAGCGGACCGGCCTGCTACGCGGCGGTGCTTGATGAGAAGTGCCCGGTGACGGGCGCCTTCGTGGCGATGAGCGTCTTCAAGCCCGAGCAACTGCCAAGGCCGGCGGAGGCGAATGGAAGGGCCGTGTACATCCTGCACTCGTCGACGGACTTCATCCCGATGCGATTCGCGGAGGATGCGGTCGAGACGCTTGGCGACAAGGGCGCGGTGGTGCGTTTGGAGACATACGAGGGCGGCCACGGCTGGCAGGGGGACGCCTTTGAGAAGATCCGGCCCGGGCTGGAGTGGATTGAGTCAAACGTGCCGGCGGCGGAGGGCGACGGGGAGGCGGGCTCGCCCGCCGCGGCGCCTGCGGAGCCGGCCCCCGCGGCGGGGTAGCGGGCAAGCGAGGGGCAAAGGCGCGCCCGTGCTGACCCGTTCCGTTACCATTGCGGCGTGACCGCACCTTCCCCTTCCCAATCGTCTGCGAAGCCGGCGCTGCCCGCCGCGGCGGGCAAGCGCATCGAGGCGCTGCGCACGCTCCTGGATCGTGCCAACCGGGCGTACTACACCGACGCCGCGCCGATCATGTCGGATCGGGAGTTTGACGAACTGCTCGAGGAACTGTCCAGGCTCGAGAGGGCGCACCCGGAGCTGGACGATCCAAACAGCCCGACGCACCGTGTCGGCGGCGAGGTGGTGGGGGGCTTCAAGACCGTGCGGCACGCGGTCCCGATGCTGTCGATCGATAACACGTACAGCGAGGCGGAGGTCGTGGAGTGGCACGCCCGTGTGCTCAAGGGGCTTGGGCTTGCGGTGCCGAAGGCCGAGAAGAGGGTTGAGCAGGGCGCGGGGGTGGGAACCCTTTTCGATGACGGGCAGGCGGAGCGCGAGGAGGGGACGGCAAAGGGGAAGGAGGGGCTGTCGGGGCAGGACCAGCCGTGGATCGTGGCCGATGCCAAGATCGATGGCGTGGCGATCTCGCTGCGGTACGAGGGGGGGCGGCTGGTTCGCGCGGTGACGCGCGGCGATGGGACGGCGGGGGACGACATCACGTCCAACGTGCGAACGATCCGGGCGCTGCCGCTGGTGCTGGAGGGAGGGGAAGAAGTGCCGGAGATCCTCGAGATCCGCGGCGAAGTCGTGATCCTCAGCCGCGAGTTCGAGCGCATCAACGCCGAGCGCGAGGCGGCGGGGCTGGAGCCTTTCATGAACCCGCGGAACGCCTGCGCGGGGACACTCAAGCAGCTCGACCCCAAGGTTGCCGCGGCGAGGAAGCTGGCATTCTTTGCCCACGGGCGTGGGGAGGTGTCGGACGAGGACTTCGCGCCGAGCCACAGCGCGTTCATTGAAAAGATCGAGGCGCTCGGCGTGCCGGTGAATCCCATCCGGGCGCGCTCGCGGAGCATCGCGGAGATCATCGCCGCGATCGAGGCCTTTGCCGCGGAGAGGACGGATTTGCCCTTCGAGACCGACGGCATGGTCGTGCGCGTGGATGAGGTGGCGCTGCAGGAGCGACTCGGATACACGAGCAAGAGCCCGCGCTGGGTGATTGCGTACAAGTACCCGGCCGAACGCAAGACGACGGTGCTGTTGGAGGTGATCCCGCAGGTCGGCAAGACGGGGAAGATCACGCCGCGGGCGGTCATGGAGCCGGTGATCCTCTCCGGGACGAAGGTGCAGCACGCGACGCTGCACAACTATGGGCGCGTGCGGGATGCGCGGACGGAGAAGGCGGATGTGCACACGGACATTCGGCTCGGCGACACGATCGAGGTGGAGAAGGCGGGGGAGATCATCCCGTACGTGGTGCGGGTGGTGCTGGCGAAGCGGCCCAAGGGGGCGAAGAAGATTCCCGTGCCGGATGTCTGCCCGACCTGTGGCGGTCCTGTGGAAGTCGAGCCGGAGGAAGCCGTCGAGAACCCCGCACTGGAAACCGCGCGGCGGTGCGTGAACCCCGAGTGCCCGGCCCAGATCCGCGAGAAGCTGATCTGGTTTGCCGGGCGCAAGCAGATGAACATCGACGGGCTGGGGGAGAAGACGGTGGACCAGATCCGCGAGGCGGGGCTGCCCCTGAACAGCTTCGCCGACATCTTCCGCCTGCACGAGCACCGCGATGAACTGCTGAAGCTGGAACGGATGGGGGAGAAGAAGGTGGACAACCTGCTCGCGGGGATCGAGCGGGCCAAGGGCGGCGGGATGGCGCGGCTGCTGGCGGCGATGGGGATCCGGCACGTCGGGGATTCCACGGCCAAGCAGCTTGCGCGCCTGTTTCCGGACATCGATGCGCTGCGGAAGGCGGAACTGTGGCAGTTGATGCCCAAGGCGCTGTCGCGCGCGGAGGCGGTGGCGCACGGGCTCCCGGAGGACCCGCGCGAGAGGCAGGAGACGGGCCTGGGCAAGCTCACGGCCGAGGTCTTCCACACGTACCTGCACTCGCCGACCGCGACGAAGACGTTTGAGGAGCTGCGAGCCGTCGGCGTCGACATGACGTCGCACGAGTTCCGCCCCCCCGGCGCCAAGCCGAAGAAGGACACGCCGTTCTCGGGGAAGACGATCGTGCTGACGGGAACGCTCGAGAACTACGAGCGCGAGGCGCTCAAGGAGATTTTGGAAGGGCTCGGGGCGAAGGTGTCGGGGTCGGTGTCGAGCAGGACGGACCTGGTGATCGCCGGTGAGAGCGCGGGGTCGAAGCTCTCCAAAGCGCGGGAGTTGGGGGTGGAGGTGTGGGACGAGAAGATGTTGCTCGCCGGGCTGAAGAGGGCTGGCGTGGCGTCCTGAGTGGAAGAGATCTCACGCAGAGACGCAGGGCACGCAGAGAGGAGAGAGATGATGGGATGCAGAAGAGCACGAGACTTGCCGGGCGAACCAATCTCCTGCTGGCAACTTCTCTGCGATCCCCGCGCCTCTGCGTGAAGATTCTCCCCGATGCAGAACTACGAGTACAAAGCCGAACTCCGCGACCCCGCCCTGGCGCGGTCGGTCTCTCTCGCGCTGGGCGCGATCCTCGCCGAGACTGTCGAGCAGACGGACACGTACTACCGCGTCCCCGACTCGCGCTTGAAGAAGCGAGAATCGCCCGGGCACCCGACGGAGTACATCCTGTATCACCGCCCGAACATGGCCCGGCCGCGGCTGAGCAACTACACGATCTATTCCGAGGCCCAGGCGCTGGAGCGGTTCGGGATGCAGCCGATGCCGGTCCTCGCCGTGGTGAAAAAAACGCGTGAGATCTGGCTGCTCGACAACGTGCGCATTCACCTGGATGACGTCGAGACGCTCGGCGCGTTCTTTGAACTGGAAGCGGTTTTGACGCGCGGCAGGACGCTGCACGCGTGCACGGAAACCGTGACCCGTCTGCGCGACAGGTTCGCACCCGCCCTGGGCGAGGCGATCAGCGTCAGCTACGCCGACCTTGTCGCCGGCGGCTCCTGAAAGATCATCGGTCGGTCCGCCGCTCTTCTTGAGGGGAAGAGGAAAGCCGCAGCGCCCATCGCGGCGATCGTGGGGCCCTCCGCGACAACAGTTTTGCCGATCACGGCGATCGTGGGGCTCTCCACGACAACAGTTTTGCCGATCGCGGCGATCGTGGGGGCCTCCACGACAACAGTTTTGCCGATCACGGCGATCGTGGGGCTCTCCACGACAATAATTTTGCCCATCACGACGATCGTGAGCCTGCTCACGGAAACAATTTGCCTGTTCACGATGATCGTGAGCCTGCTCACGGAAACAATTTGCCTGCTCACGATGATCGTGAGCCTGTTCACGGAAACAATTTGCCTGCTCACGACGATCGTGAGCAGGCTCACGGAAGCAATTTTGCCCATCACGGAAACAATTTTGCCCATCACGACGACCGTAATCCTGCTCACGCCGACCGCGTGAAGGGGTTGTCAGGCCGATCCGGCCGCCGCAACCGGGCTGGAGACCCCCCTGGGGCTGCGCCAGGGGCCTTCGGCCGTGCAAAGAGGCGCGATAACACAAAGCGGACGTGCGCACCCCCGCCGTGGTCGCGCTGCGGCCCTGCGAGACCGGCCCCGCGCATGGCCGCACGCGGCTCCGGCCACTATCCACTCTCAACTGTCAACTGCGAACTGCTACCGGGCCATCTGCGGGTAGATCAGCAGCCGGTCATGGACGATCAGGACCAGGTCGTCCCGCCCATCGCCCGTGACGTCGGAGACCAGGGCGCTTCGCGGCTCGAACTGGCTGGCCGACCCGCGTCCGAACAGGCGTGATTCAAAGACCTCGAACTCCATCGCCAGGTGGAGGTTCCTCGCGGCGGAGAACGTGAAGACCTGGCACATCTGCTCGCCCGCATCGAGCACCACGACGTCGAGGTACCCATCGCCGTTGAGATCCCCGACCTCGATGTCGTGCTCGCGGCGGCCCTCCTCATCGCTGCGGTACGCCGCGAAGGGGTCAAGCTGGATGCGATTGCCCGCCAGGCGCACGAGGCCGAAGCCATCCTCGCCGAAGCAGAGCAGGCCCGGCTCGCCATCGCCGCCGAAGGCGCCGACCTGGATCGGGCCGAGGGGGAAGCCCATCAGGCGCATGCGGTCGGTGACGCGCCACGCCCCATCGGCGTCGCGCGCGAAGCCGAGGATGCGCCCGTTGCCCTTGTCAGAGGCGAAGATGCCCGCGCCGCCGGCCCCGCCGGCCCCCCCGGTCGCCAGGGCGACCAGTTCCGTGCCGCGGTCGGCGACGGTGATCTGCTCGACGACGCGCCAGCCCTTCTGGCCGTCGTAGACGACGGCCCGCACGAAGTTCTTGTCGGCGATGAGCAGCTCGTCCTTGCCGTCGCCGTCGATGTCGAAGACCGCGGTGTTGTTCGGCCCCGCGGCCTGCACGAGACCGAACTGCGGCATGTCCTCGTTGCGCATCACCTGCGAGGGACGGCCGGGCTCATCCCCATCCGCCGAGCGGATCATCACCATCGGCTCACCCGGCGTGAAGAGCAGCAGGTCGGAGCGGCCGTCCTGATCGACGTCCGCGGCAAGGATTGACTGGGGCGTCCGGTTGACGCCGGTCAACTCGATCGGGAAGACCTGGCTGGAGCCGTCCGCCGCGACGCTGTGCAGTTCCACCGTCTGGTCGCGCCGCTTGCTGACGACCACCGCAAGCGTGCCCCCGCCGCCCTGCGAACCGCCGTCCAGCGTGACGTACGCCATCGCCTCCGGCGTGCCGCCGGAGACCGTCGAGGGCAGCGGCGTGGGGAAGCCCAGGCGCCCCGTCTTCTCGTCATAGAAGGAGACGCCGACCGTCTTCTCTTCCTGGCTCAGGACGAAGACCTCCGGCGTCGGGCTGGAATCTTCCCCGCCGACGGCCCACTCGCCGACGGCGATCACCTTGGGCGCCTTGAACGCGCTGAAGGCCTCGCGCGAGCCGAGCCCGACGCGGGCGGACTGGCGGTACAGATCGACCGTGTTGGCGCTGCTGTTGGTCGCCAGCAGGTCCATCATGCCGTCACCGTCCAGGTCGACCACGGCGACGGACCGGTCCGAGCGGGACGCATCGGCGAAAGACGTCACCTCCGCCTGCACTTCGCGCTCCGCCGCGGTCGAGACGTCGCCGGCCGCTTCCACCGCGGCGGACTCGACGTCGTAGAAGACGATGCGGCGGGACTGGCGCTCGATGACGCCGATGGAAGCCGCATCGCGATCCGGGAAGCGGATCGGCTCGGCCTCGTTGATCTGCGGCATTTCAAAGCGCAGCTCCGCCCCCAGCAGGCCGCTCTTGGCGCTGATGCGCGGATCCTGCCGCTGCATCCACAGGCGAATCGGCGCGGCATCGTCCGGAGCAGCGCCGAGGATGTCGAGCAGCCCGTCGCCGTTGAAGTCCTCCACCCACGCGGCGACGATCTTGCCGCTGGAGCCGAGCCGCACGGGCGAGCCGATCTCGCCATCCTCGCCGAGCGTGAAGACCTCGACGTTGCTCTCGACGAGCGAGATGATCTCAGGGCGCTCATCCCCCGACACATCGGCGATCATCAGCCCGTCGGCGCGGGCCGACAAGCCGTTGACGCGCCGCTTCGAGAACACCTCGAAGCTTCCCCCATCCACCCGTCCCCGGCGCGAGCCTGACTGGGCCGTGCTTTCGCCGCCCGAGGTCACCTGCCGCATGACAACCAGTTCGGAGGGCATCATCCCGGCGTACACCAGGTCCAGCTTGCCGTCGCCGTCCACATCGTGGGCGGCCACCGCGGCGATGCGATGGCCGACGCTGACATCCTCGCGGTCGTACCAGGGGCTGGGCGGAAGCTCGTTGGGCTTCATCACCTTTTCGATCTCATCCTGGGTGCGCATCCGGTCGCGCTGGTAGTGGATCTCGATGCGGCTCTTGGCGTTATTGGCGACGATGATGTCGCGCCGGCCGTCGCCATTCATGTCCGCCGCGGCGATCGGGCCGTAGCCGTTGTCCCCGACGATGATGCGCATCGGCTCAAACCCGTAGTACCGGGCGAGCGCCGCATCCTGCTGAGCGTGGGCGGACCCGGCGCCCCCGACCGCAAGCCCCGCGGCGGCAATCAGGACAGAGGTGAGCGGGCGAACACGGCGGCTGGCGGACCGATGTGGCATGAACGGGATCCTTTCGTGAGGCGGTCAGTGGACGTCCGTCGTAGCGGCACGGGAGAGGGACGCGGTGGGAGGGAGTTATAGGTGGCGTTGGAGGGGAGCGGGACGGAAAGACAAAAGCCCGCGCCGATCGGCGCGGGCTTTTGCTCCGCTGGTCACCGTTCTTTTGTCAAGGTGCGACTACGCCGCCTGGGCCTGCTGCTGTCCGGCCTGGCCCGCGCCGCCGGCAAGGTTGATGTCCAGGCCGCCGGTCCAGCCGCTGTTCTTGCCGCCGCGGACGGCCTGGACGCGGTAGGCCACGCTCTGGCACGCCCCGGGGAGTTTCTCGGCGTAGTGCGTCTCCTGCACGCCGGTGAGGACGACCCAGTCCGGATCGGTGGAGCGCTTGCGGCCGATGAGGAACATCACGCCGGAGCTGGCGCCGCTGCGTTCGGCGTTCCAGTCGAGCGTGACGGTGCCGTCGGTGGCGATCGTCGCCCGCAGGTTCGTCGGCGTGGCCGGGGCAGGCAGGGGGGCGGGCGGCGCGGGGGGGGAGAGCTCGGCGAGGTAATACACGTTCGGGTCGCCGGTCTTTTCGGCGTACGCCTTGATCGTTGAGATGAGGCCGGCGCCCAGGTCGCGCATCTTGTCGGCGGCGACGTAATACTGGCCTGTGGCGGACTTGCTCTGGCTGCGAAGCGACATGGCATTGTCATGCGCAGCGCGGGCCGCAAGCGTGAGGGCCTTCATCGCATCGAGATCTTCCTGGCTGAGACCCAACTGCGCCAGGTGGGTCTCCCAGGGGCCTTGGTGAGCTTCGAAGAAAGCAATTTGTTCAGCGCGTGAGTTCGGTAAGATCATAACGTGCCTCCATCCTTTACATGAGGAGAACCAGACGGGATGGGCCGATTCCATTTCCGGCCCTGACTGGTTTCTTTGATCGGAGCCGCGCAAAGACGTCTTTACTGCACGCGAAAAAAAATTGACAAAGATCCCGCCGCCCTGTTCCGCCGGACCCGCCCGGCGCACACTCCTTATAAAGCCCGCCGAGCACCCGTGCTGCTGCAACACCCGCCCGTGTCCCCTGTCGGCGGGCCGTCACTCCAAGCGTAAAGACCCCACCCCGCAGGTCGAATCTCGCTAGCTCTCGAACCCGTTCTCCGTCGAAAGCTCCGCCTGCTTCAGGACAAGCTGCGTCGCATCCTCCGACAGATCAGGCGGATAGCCGTACCGTGCCAGCAGCCGCCGCACGCTCCGCCGGAGGTTCGCACGCACGCTCTCCCGCTGCGTCCAGTCCAGCTTCGGCATCTTCCGCACCATCTCCGTCAGCTCGCGGGCCATCAGCCGCAGCTTGTCTGACTTCATCACTTCCTTGGCTGAGCCATTCTCCGCCAGGGCGTCGTAGAACGCCTTCTCCTCCGGCTCCATCCCGAGCGCCCGTCCCTCCGCCTGCGCCTCTCGGAGGTGCTTGGCCAGGTCGAGCAGGCGCGTGATCATCTCCGCCGTGGTGATCGCCTTGTTCGTGTACTTGAGCAGCGCATCTTCCAGCGCCTCGCGAAACTTCTTGCTCTGCACCAGGTTCGTGCGCTCTGTGATCCGGATCTGATCGTTCAGCAGCTTCCGCAGCGTCTCCAGCGCCAGGTTCTTCTGCTCCAGCGCCGCCACGCGCTGCAGGAACTCGTCCGACAGGATGTCGAGCCGAGCCTCCTCCAGGCCCGCCGCGGCGAAGAGATCCACCACATCCGAGGCATCCACCGCCCCGCCGATCACCTGCCGCACCGCCGCATCCACGTCCCGCTGCCGCCCCTTCCATCCGCCGACTCCCGCATCATCTGCAAGGCGCTTGCGGATCATCGCCGCCACGCGCTGGAAGAACCCCAGGTGATCCGCCATCGCCTCCGTCTCCGGCCGCGGCACGGCCAACGCAAAGGCCGACGACAGTTCCTTCACCAGCCGCCGGAACCGCTTCCAGCCGTCCTCCTGCCCGAGCACGTGATCGATCGCCCGCAGGTACACGGGCAGCACGCTCTTGTGCTCCACCCCCAGCGCCGCCTCGTAGTCGCACCCGTGAAAGAACCCCTCCGGCCCGAGCTTCTCGAACGCCGCCAGCATCGCCGGCACTGCCTGATCCTGCAGACTCTTGACCGCCTCCCCCGTCCCGCCCGCCTGTGTGTACGTCTCCAGCGCATCGGCGAGTTGATCCGCCAGACCGAGCAGGTCCACGATCAACCCGCCCGGCTTCTCCCCGTACACGCGGTTCACGCGAGCGATCGCCTGCATCAGGTTGTGCCCGGCCAGGGGCTTATCGATGTACATCGTGTGCGCCGGCGGGCAGTCGAACCCCGTCAGCCACATGTCGCAGACAATCGCCAGCCGGAAGTCATCCTCCGGATTCTTGAAGCGCTCTGCCAGCCGTTTCCGCGCCGCCTTGCTCCGCGTGTGGCTCTTCAAGGGCTCGGCATCGTCCGTCCCCTCCGTCACGATCACCTTCATCAGCCCGCGGTCATCGCTCGCATCGTGCCACTGCGGCCGCAGCGCCCGGATCGCCTCGTACAGCCGCGCGGCGATGTCGCGGCTCATCGTCACGATCATCCCCTTCCCCTCCATCGCCGCCCGCCGCTTCTCCCAATGCTCGACGATGAACGCGGCCAGCCGCTCGATCCGCTCCGGCGCGCCCACCAACTCCTCCAGCGGAATCCGCACCGACGCCGGGGGCTCCTCCCCCTCCGCATCCGCCGCGGCCGCCTTGTTGATCTCCGCCTCGGCCTGCTCCGCCGCCGCGGCGTCGATCGCCAGCGGCACAATCCGCGCCTCGTAGTACAGCGGCTTGGTCGCCCCATCCTCCACGGCCTGGCGGATGTCGTACACATCCGCGTACTCGCCGAAGACGCCGATGGTGTTCCGGTCGTCGCGCTCCAGCGGCGTGCCCGTGAAGCCGACGAATGTCGCGTTCGGCAGGGCGTCCCGCATCCACCGCGCCCCGCCGTCCACAAAGCCGTACTGGCTCCGGTGCGCCTCATCGGCCATCACCACCACGTTCGCCCGCTCGCTGATCTTTTTCTGACTCTCCGTGAACTTGTGGATGGTCGTGAAGATCACGCCGCCTGAGGCCCGGTCCAGCAGCTCCGCCAGGTGCTCCCGGCTCTCTGCCTTCACCGGATCCTGCCGCAACTGCCCCCCCCGGCCGCCCATCGCGAACGTGTCGAAGAGCTGGTCATCCAGGTCGTTCCGATCCGTCACCATGACAATGGTCGGGTTGGCCAACGCCGGCTCGCGGATGAGCGCTCCGGCCAGCATCAGCATCGTCAGCGACTTGCCGGATCCCTGCGTGTGCCAGACGACGCCGCCCTTTCCGGCGTCGTCCGTCGCGTTGAATCCGACCGGCGCCTTGAGCGCCGCCAGCACGCTCGCCCGCGTCTTCCGCACCGCGCGGAACTGGTGATACCCCGCAATCTTCTTGGCGATGTCGCCGCGCTCGTTCTCCTCGAAGACAATGCACGTCCGCAGATAGTCCAGCAGGGCCGACGGCTCAAACAGCCCCCGGATCACCGCCTCCAGCGTGGTTTCCCCGTCCCGCTCCCCGCGCCACGGCATGAACCTGCCGCGCCCTGCCGTAATCGACCCCACCCGCGTCAGCAGCCCATCGCTCACCACGATGAACGCATTCGGCACGAACAGATCCGGCGCACCTCTCCCCTCGTCCATGTACCGCTCGACCTGGTCCACCGCCGACCACAGGTCCGCCTGCTCATCGGCCGGGTCCTTGAGCTCGATCACCGCGATCGGCAGCCCGTTCAGGAACACGACCAGGTCCGGCCGGATCGCCTTCCCCGTCGGTCCGACGACGGTCAACTGCTGGACCACCAGCAGGTCGTTGTTCGCCGGGTTCGCAAAGTCCACCAGCCGCGCCCGCCCGCCGCGTGTCTCGCCCGTCTTCGCGTCCCTGTACTCGACCTCGACGCCGTCGATCAGGAGCGTGTGAAACCAGCGGTTGTTCTGGATGAGCGTGGGGTGCGGCGGATGCGAGAGCACGCGAGCGACCTGCTCCACCGCATCGGGCGAGAGCTGCGGGTTCAGCGCCGCAATCGCGCGGCGCAGCCGTTCCCCCAGGATCACGGCGTCATAGGAAGCCCGCTCCGCCCCGGCCCCCTCCGGCCCAAACTCCGGCCCCTCGCGGACCTCGAACCCTGCCGCTTTGAACTTGTCCAGCGCGGCAAGCTCGACGTCCCGCTCGTGAAGGGGGGCAGCCATTCAGATCCCCGCCTCCGCAACCGTCGCCGCCACCGCCTCCTCGATCAGTCCCGCGTGGGCCGCGTAGTCCTCCGGCGTCAGCTTGAGTTGGAAGCGGTCCTTTCGCTTGCTCTGGACCGGCACGCCCGCCTCCTCGAACCTGGCCTTCCACGCCGCGGCGTCGGTGACCTTGAAGCTCACGTTGACGAACTTCTTCGTCGGCTTGGGGCCAAGGTAGACCACGTTCCGCACCACGCCGTTTGACCGCAGCCCGATGTACCCGCGGAGGTAGTTGAGTTCGGGGGCCGTCGTCGCGTGCTTGCGGATCAGCCCGAGCACCTCGTCGCAGACCTTCATCAGGTCCTTGCCCGCCCGCTCGTCCCAGTAGCCGCGGTCCACGGTCCCGCCGCCGGAGTCCTCCTCGGCGACGTCGTCGGCCCGCAGCTCAGTCAGGTCGAGCACCTGGACGAAGTTGAGCACCAGGTGCTGCCCGACCTCCAGGGCGTCGAGCTGGATCGCCACCATCGGGATGCTGCCGGACATGAGCGACAGGACGTTCAGGAAGCGGCTGGTGATGTCCTCGGCGATCATGACGGCGATGTGCTCGTAGGCGGGGTAGCGCTTCCGCTCCAGATCCCAGTATTCGATCGAGCGGATGATGTGGCTCGGGTCCGTCGCGCCGAGCTGGATCTCCACCTCGTAGCGGCGGTCGTTCTCATCGTCGAGCAGAATCAGGTCCAGCCGCCCGCCGCCGGTGAGCGTCCGCTCCCGGTCGAGGACGCGCACATCACCGAGACCCAGGATGGTCGGGTCGTCGCAGATGCGGTCGTGCAGCCATGCCTCATTCCAGATCGGGTGGCGGCGGAGGGAGAGCTTTTTGTGGGGGGTGTAGGTTGGGATTGTTGAGGTGTGTTCTGTGCGCATTTCTTTCTCCGTCCAGGTGCTCACTCGCGGCATTCACCATACATGGAGCGCGAGGTCCTGCTGTGACAACTGCACGTTCCCACACCATCGGAGAACCTCCGGCCCATTCGACGGCCACGTTTCTTGGTTTGCCCAACCGTCAAGGATCGCGATCATGGCGTCCTTTGTGGGAAAGTACCGTGCGTTGAGTACCACGTTGAGCAAGGCGTTGCGCAGGTACAAATCAGAGAGCAGGAGTTCCTCTACCGTGAGATTTGAGTAGTCGGCGTCGTGAACAATCGCACACCGTACCTGATGAATGCTCTTGATTTCGGCTTCGTACGTCGGCCGCTTGCTGCGCAGATACCAGCCGGTCAGCCCCTTGATCCGCTGCGTCAGCTTCGTCCCGTTGCGCTCCCCCTGCCGAGTGAGGAGGGTCTCCAGCCCGATGACATTGAACAGGAAGGCATCTGCGCGTTTCAATGACATCATGCTCTGCCCGAGCATCGCAGCACTGGCACGTATCTGCCTGCGCCATGCGGCGTCGATGCTCTGGTCGTCGATGACGGCAAACAGACGATCTATCCCCGCAGTGGAAATCGCGTTATGCCATTGCGCATTGAGTTCGAACGGCTGCACATGTCCCTCTGTTTTTGCACTGCGGTACCACGCAGCTGACGTGGTATCGATGAACGTATCCGTCTTGGCTGCAAATCTCGGGTCACCTGACAAGGCAAAGCCACAGTTGTGGTGACGGGATGTCCAGAACGCCGCCGTTGATGCAAGGATGTTCACAGCTTCTCGCAGCTCAGTGAAGACGCGAGGGCGCAGCTCCGCTGGCGTGCCCTCCCGCTGCACAATCGCAAGAGCGTCCGCGTGGCCAGCGGGGCCTCTCAGCATATCGAACGCGTTCTGCGAGATGCTCGAATAGGTCGTGGGCGGCTGCAGATACGCCTGTGCCGCCGCTGGGGACATGAACCGCACATCTCCAACTCGCCAGAGTCCGTTGATGGGGGGCCGGTCATCGACCACAAGCCCTGTCACTGGAACCACGACCTGCCACGTACTGTTGGTGCTTGCTAGAGCGGACATTCAGTCCTCCATCTCCGTTTGCCGGACGACCGCTCCAAAATCTCCGGCCGGAAGCTTCGGTAGCAGGAGATCGCGGTTCTGAGTGATAATGTGACTTTCAGCGTGTATGAAATCGTGCCGGGCTCGGATCGGGTTCTTGGTGCCAAGCTGCTCGGGGTCTTCGGCGGGCTGATTGGCATGGATGACGGATAGCACTCACACTGTCCCCCGCTGGCCGGGATAGATCGACCAAGTTCTTCGCGACGGGAGGTAAGCATCGTCGTTAACGAACGCGTCAAAGGCATCGGTGAGGCCGAGGAGTGGATGGATTCTTTGCCCGTATGCGCCTTTCGTTCCAAGAGCGTCGATGAGCGAGCCAAGCCATCGCGCGATCTGCAGGACATAGAACTGGCCCCAGCGCTGGACCACTCGGGTCTCGCCCGCCCGCCGCACAAGTCCAGACATAGTACCGATCGGCTGGCCCGCCTCGTCACCATGGAACACGGTGGCAGCGTCCCCAAGGATCATCTCCAGCGTCTGGCCCGTGGCATCGTCCTTCGCCCGCTGCGACGGCTTGTAGTGCCTTGCGACGATCGGCTGCCCGACCTTCCGCCACCATTCCGCGATGGGATCAACGCTGTGACCGACTGATCCGTCCAGATAGTTCAGGTTGTAGTACCGCGTCGTCTCGGCGAAGTCCGAGAGTACCTCGATGATCGCATTATGGATCGGATCGCTGGGCTTGGCGGCGAACGACCGCCCGGGATCAACCCTCGCCCCCGCCGCTTCACAAATCGGGATCAACGATACAAGATCGTGGCCCAGCTTCATGAGGCTCTTGTTGCTCGGGAACGTCCCGCCGTTCTGCATTGCGTAATCGGCCACGAAGGCGAGCTTGCCGGCTCGCTCGAATCCGATCGACAGGGCGAAAAACGCTTGGGAATAAATGCCCGGCATGGCGTGCTCGGCTTTGCCGAGCATCGTGACGCCGCGGGCGATGAGGGACGCGGAGAGTTGCGCCTCGCGCTGGACGGCTCGCCACCTCGCATCGAGACTCATGCTGGCACCTCCTCCGCTCCAATCCGCACAGCACCCGACAGCAGCTTGGGGAGGAGCACATCTCGAACCGACGCGAGGATCCCGCTCTCCGAATGCCCCGATGCGAGCGCGGCGAACAGGGGCGCGGCGATCTCGCCAAACGCCGTACGGATCCACTCCGGCCCGACCACGACTCGCTTGCTCAGCAGATCGCCCGGCCTCACCCGCTGATGGCTGTTGGAGGTCCCCGACGCCCCCTGAGCCAAGTCATCGCGAAACTCGGTCTGCTGAAACTGGCAGTACAGGTAGTGCCGGTCCCAGCCATCTCGCGGGGTGAGAATCAGGAACTCCGTCGAGGCGATCTGGCGTCGGCCGTTCGGCGAGGGTGGCAGCCAGACGCGCGGAATCCGCGGGTTCAGCTTGGACAGCAGGACGCACCCATCTACCACCAGGAACTTATTACTCTTGATGGCAGAGCCCGGCTCCTCGACGGGATTCTGACCCGCGTCGAACGCCGGGATGCTGTAGTGCTCGAAAATCTCGTCGCGGTGGTCCTGCGGCTTCACCTGGGCCTTCGAGAGATCCGCCATATCCGCGACCGTTCCCACCTCCCACCCCTCCGGAATCAACCCGATCTCCGACTCCACCAGGCGTGTCGGGAGGGAGTCGAAGGCGGGCTGGGGCATGGATGGGAAGGAGGTGGCGCCGGCGGCTTTGGCCTTGACGGGCTCGAAGTCAACGAACCACGCCCGGAAGATCGCCCGCGCCAGCCGCTCCAGCGCCCGCGCCGTCCGCCGGTTCTGCTCGATCTTGTCATCCAACGCCCCGAGCACACCGGCAATGGCACGCTGCTCATCGAGAGGGGGCACAGGCAGAGCTGCCTCTCTCAACGTTGTGAGAGGGCGCTGAATCTGCGGCACTCCCACCTGCGACACGCGACTCAAAAGGTAATGCTGGCCAGCTGGCGATCGCAGCCAGTAGTGCAAGTACTCCGGCAGCAGCTTGTCAGGGTCGCAGCGAACCCGGAGCATGCTGTTGCCCATGATGTAGCGACGAAAGCGTCTCTTGGCAGGCATCAGGCCAATGTGGCCCAGCGATCCCTTGTGGACGAGCAGCACGTCACCGGGGAACGACTCAAACTTCGAAAGCCGATCTGCGTCCTCCTCGCTGATGAACACGAAATCATCATCGTGAAAGCGACCCGAATTGACGTTCACTCCCCGGAGAAGCGGGACGCCGCTGGGGACGTATGCTTCAGGAGTGAGCGCTTTGCCGAAGGGACCGATCTGCGTGGAATATGGCTCCGACGAGGCGCACTCGGCGATGGTACGAATGGGCCACGATGCGTTCGGCACTCCGTCGGTCCCATACGCCAACGGCTGCTCACGCGGTCGCGACCTATGGCTGGGTGGTATCACGCTTCTGCTTCCCAAATTGGAAGTACTCCATCTCGTTCACCAAGATCTGGGAAAAGCTATGTAGTTCACCGTCGGCCAGCTGCTTGAGATGCTCTTCGTTGATCACAACGCAGGTTACACCGTCTTCGTGAAAGGCGCGTCGCAAGAGCGCCCGAGCAGCTTTGCCCTGCTTGACATCGCCGGTAACGCCTTTCTTTGAGAAGATGACGCCAAACTTGGAGTGCGTCTGTCGCATTCTGAACAGGAGATACCCAATCGCGGCAGCGTCCGCGGGGGACGACCAATTCTTGCACTCGCAGAGAAACTGCCTGCCGAACAGCTCCGTAGCGAAGGTGGGCGTTGGCGCAAGATTGCGAACGACAACATCACTCTCGAACGCTTGATCCTGATCCAACAATTTCGGGCGAGGAACGCAGCCGGGCAGCGTCAGAAGTAGATACGTCGCAACCTGCTCCAAAGCGTCCCCGATGGCGGCCGAGCTCGCATTGGTATCCCCGGAGATCTTGGCAAGAAGTGCCCGAAGATACGCGCGAGATAGTGGCCGTTCGCGCGTTCCCGCCGCGCGCTGGAGCGATTGCGGACCATGCCGCTCGTCGATCGCGAAGCGGCGCACAACCTCCTCCGGATGGCCCTCTGCCACAGACCAATCTCCAAATCTCTCGGCTTCCCCTTTGCAAGCGTCAGCGATCTCGTTCATCGCGTCGATAGCCGCGCTCGAAAGTCCGTGCAGATTCCGAAGCCATGCCCTGCCAACCCCACCGGTAGGGTTGCCTCCAAGGGCGTCATCCGCTTGGCAGTGCAAGAGCCACCAGACGGACGACGCGAAATCTCCGGCCGCATAATGAGTTCTGGCGAACTCAAGCGCCAGGAGTGCTTTGTACATCCGCTGCTTTGTCTCGAGTTGTCCATCGGTCACCGCGTTCCATATTTGCTCGAGGAGGCTCTCTGCTGCTGCGAACTCTCGCCAGGAACTAAGGGCTTGTGCGGCCAAATACGTTGCACTCAAGCCGTCATCCCGCTTCTGGGCTACTGATGGATCGGCATCCCCGCCCTTCTTGAATGCGGGAATTAAAAGATCGAGCATCGTTGGAAAGAAAATGAGTCGCTTGGCAATATCCTGCTTGGCCTCGTCGACAAGCGCCATTGTTTTTTCAAGAAGTGGCTTGGTCATGTTGCGATGAATTCCTTCGTAGCGCAGCTAACCGGCTGCACACCTCGTGTTCCAGTCGTCGCCCCTCCGCAAAGCACGCCTCCAACTCCGCCAAAAGCCGGGGATACTTCTCCGTGAACGGCTCCCCATCGTCCTCCTGTTCTTCCGCGCCGACGTAGCGCCCCGGCGTCAGCACGAAGCCGTGCTTCTCGATCTCTGCGATTGAGGCGGCCTTGCAGAAGCCGGGGACATCGGCGTAGGTCCACGCACCGTGTTCTTCTTCGCTCCACCACTCCGGCGCGGGCTCGCCGCGCCACTTGCGGAAGGTATAGACGATGCGGCCGATGTCACTGTCGGGCTTGGGGTCTCCCTGGCCGTCGGCCAGCAGCGTCTCGCCGTCGTCGCCGCCGGAGAGCACGCGCAGCGTCCGCGTCTGCATCGTGCCGAGCTTGCGGGCGTCGATGAAGAGGGTTTCGCCTTTGCGGCCGCCGGTGCGGTGCGGCGCGCCCCTGGGCAGGTTCTTGCCCGTCTTGTCGCGCGTCAGGAACCACAGGCAGACGGGGATGCCCGTCGTGTAGAAGAGCTGCGCCGGTAGGGCGACGATCGCATCCACCAGATCCGCTTCGACGATCTTGCGCCGGATCTCCCCCTCGCCGCCGGAGCCGGAAGAGAGCGAGCCATTGGCCATGACGAACCCGGCGACCCCGCCGCCGCGGCCGTTGGGCGGGGCGAGGTGGTGGATGAAGTGCTGGATCCACGCATAGTTGGCGTTGCCGTTCGGCGGCTTGCCGAAGCGCCAGCGGGCGTCGCCTTCCAGCAGGTGCCCGGACCAGTCGCTGACGTTGAAGGGCGGGTTGGCGAGGATGTAGTCGGCCTTGAGGTCCGGGTGCAGGTTGCGCAGGAAGGTGTCGCCCGGCTGCGTGCCGAGGTTCGCCTCGATGCGGTGCATCGCCAGGTTCATGTGCGCGAGGCGCCACGTCGTCGGGTTTGATTCCTGCCCGAAGATGGAGATGTTGTGTTCGGTGGCGCGCTTGCCCTGGTGGGCCTCGATGAACTGCTGCGACTGGACGAACATGCCCCCCGAGCCGCAGCACGGGTCGTAGACGCGGCCCTCGTACGGCTCGAGCATTTCGACGAGCAGGCGCACCACGCACCGCGGCGTGTAGAACTCGCCGCCGAGCTTGCCCTCCGCCTGGGCGAACTTGCCGAGGAAGTACTCGTAGACGCGCCCGAGCGTGTCGCGCGCCTTCTTTCTCTCTCCCTTGAAGCCGATGTCGGCGATCTGGTCGATGAGCGTCTTGAGCTTCTCATGGGCGACGCCGCGGCGGGCGTAGTCGCGCGGGAGCTTGTTCTTCAGCTTCGGGTTATCGCGCTCGACGGCGAGAATGGCGTCGTCGATGAGCGTGGCGATGTCGGCGCGGGTCGCCTGGTTCTGAAGGTTCGTCCAGCGGGCTTCGGGCGGCACCCAGAAGACGTTCTCCGCCGTGTACTCGTCCCGGCTCTCCAGCAGGGACTCGACCTGGTCGGCGGGCATCTTCTCCGCGGCCAGTTCGGCCCTCAGTTCATCCCGCCGCGCTTCGAAGGCGTCGGAGATGTACTTGAGGAAGAGCAGCCCGAGGACGACGTGCTTGTACTCCGCGGCGTCCACCTGCCCGCGGAGGGCGTCGGCCATCTTCCAGAGCTTCTCGGCGTAGTCCAGCTCGGCCCGGCGCGGTTCGGACGCACCCGACCCGCCGCCCGCGACCGTCCCGTTGTCGCCGTTGCCCCGCCGCGGCTTGCCGCCGCCCGCCGCATCCCCGTTGTTTGCCTTCTTCCGTCCGCGCTTGGCCATGCCCGGTCACATCTCCCGCATCGCACGCCCGGGCGGACTTCTCCCGTCCCTCGCACCCTACCAGCGCGGCAGATCGCGCGGCCCTCCCTCCCGCGGAGCGGCACCCGTGGCTTGTTCTGATCGTTCACCTACCGCAGAGGCCCAGTATAACGGATGCCGGACCGGCTCCGCCACCCCGCCGCACACGATTGAGGGAAAACCCTGGCGCGGCGTGGGAAGCTGGGGAGACTGGGGGCCGGCGGGCTGCCACCTGTGTGGCGGTACGAAAGTGAGGCCGGCGAGAAGAGGGCGAGGCGGACGGGGGTGGGGGTGAGCCCCCACACCTTCACCACTCGCGCGTGGTCTCCGGCCTGGGAACGTTGGTGATGTCGCGCCCGGCGCCGCGTCGGGAGTTGCAGGAGCGGTGGCATGGTCTGCCTTCGCCGCGCATCGTTCCTCCTCGCGCAAGCGGCACAACGTGGTCATAGGTGTATGACATCGGGTGCCTGTAGTCGAGGGTGTAGTCGATGGGGTGTCCGCATATCCAGCAGGGCAGATTCTCTCGCTGACCCTTCCGCTTGAGCGCTTTGGCTAGGTCCGCGTAAGCGTGGTTGCCGCGCCTGTCAACCGCCATCGGCAGCAC
>CAYWRO010000036.1:0-38098 GCA_964460345.1 uncultured Phycisphaeraceae bacterium
ACCGGCTTAGGCCCGTTGCCCCTCCGCCTGCACCGGCGGTTCATCCTCGCTGCCCGTGATGCCCGGCTCGCCCGGCTGCTGGAGCGCGATCTCGGCCGGGGAATCGGCGGCGTCAGGATCGCCGAGAGAGACGTTCGCCTGGGAGAGGCCGATGAGGAGGGCAACCAGGAGGACGATCGCCCAGGAGACTGCCGCCCCAATAGGGCCGCCGGGGGTCCGTGGGGCTCGAGTTGTGTTCGGGTCTGGCATCGCCTCTCCTTATTCGGCGTTCTGGGGGTGTGAGTAGGCTTGTTTCAAGGAAAATCCCCCGCGGCGGACGGCGCAGGCTAGCTGGCGGCCCGGGGGACAGGCGATCGGCCATTCACCCCGGATTTTCCGGCGCGGGCCTCCCTGGCAAGGCTCAATCTGGGGGCGCGGCAGGAGCGGCCGCTTGACTCGGGGTCCGGCCGCGCCAACCCTTGTGGCTCGTCGGGCAGCATGCCCGGCCACTTTCGACAAGCATCGCCGGAGCGATCCGGCCCGCCCCGCCCGGTAGGCGGCGAGTCCCAAGCACCCAGCGGTGTGGCCCCTTCGGGGTCCGGTTGCCGCGGCAGAATCGTGGAGTTTTGCGCCATGAGACGACAGACCTGGATGGCCAAGAAGGGCGATGTCGACCATGTCTGGAGGGTCGTCGACGCGACCGACCAGCCCCTTGGACGACTGGCCTCGGACGTTGCGATGGTGCTGATGGGCAAGCACCGCCCGGAGTACACGCCGCACGTCGACTGCGGCGACTACGTGATCATCCTGAACGCGGGGAAGGTCGCTCTGACCGGCAAGAAGGCCGAGCAGAAGATGAAGCTCCGCTACACCGGGTACCCCGGCGGGTTGAAGGCCGAGTCATACGGCTCGCTGCGTGAGCGGCGTCCGGAGAAGCTGATTGAGGATGCGGTTCGCCGAATGCTCCCCAAGAACCGCCTTGGGCGGCACATGCTCAAGAAGCTGAAGGTTTACCCCGGAACGGAGCACCCCCACCAGGCGCAGCAGCCGGTCGCAATGTGAGAGTAACCCTCGCCGGGCCGTGTTGAGCGGCCGCGGCGGCAACTGAGACATACACCATGGCAGAACAGCAGACGACTCCCGACCAGATCGAAACGGCCATTCCCGGCCTGTCGACCATCAACCCCGCGGACCTGCCCAAGGGCGAGCGTCTGACGCGTCAGCTTCGCGAGCCTGCGGAGCCGAAGAACGGCTGGTGGTGGGGCACGGGTCGCCGCAAGCGTGCGGTGGCGCGCGTGCGCCTTCGCCCGGTTCAGGGGGATACCCCCACGATCAAGGTGCAGGTGAGCAGCAAGAAGCTCAAGCCGATCGAGGAGTACTTCACCACCGACCGCGACCGCAACGACGTGTACGCGCCCCTGAAGGTGACCAACCTGAAGGACAAGGTGGAGGTGGTGGTGCGCTGCTCGGGCGGCGGGTTCATGGGGCAGGCCCAGGCCGTTCGGCTGGGGATTGCCCGTGCGATTCGCGGGTATGACCCGACGCTGGAAGAGGCCCTGCGTGAGCACGGCTACCTGACGCGCGATGCGCGCGAGGTGGAGCGGAAGAAGTACGGCCAGGCCGGCGCCCGCCGTCGCTTCCAGTTCTCCAAGCGTTGATCCTGCCTTGGGTTACGTGTGTATGACTTTCGCGACCCGGGCGCGTGCGCGTCCGGGTCGTTTTTCATGCGCCTGAATCTGCAACGGTGACGGATGCGAATGCCGCTACAGTTGCGCTCTCGCACGCAGCGCGTGCAGGCGCGGCTGGTCGGCAGCGTTTGGCGTGTCTGCACGGATTCCAGGGATCGCACGGATGAGACGGCGACACTCGCAAGGCCCACGGCGGGAGCCGATCCCGGAGACGACGCCCCGAGCCGTCGGGCCGCGGCTGTTAACGCGGATGACGCCGGTGGTGGTGAGCGCGGATGGAGGCCAGTTCAGCGCAGCGCCGGCGGATGTACCGGATACGGAAGCGGCCGGCGAGAGTGAACCGTCTTCCGCATCCCCTGCTGGCGCTCGCGGCAGGTCGGTGCGCCGCCTTATTGCCGTCTTTCTCCTGATCCTGTTGATCGCGGGCGGTATGGTCGCGATGGCGATGGCCTCTCTGATGCGCGAAGAGCCGGGGTGGTGGCGCGTCATGCCGCCGCTGGCGGTGACGGAGGTGACCGGGAACCGCGTGCAGAATGAACTGACGACGCTCATCACGAGCACGCGGCCGCTTGGAGAAGATGGCCACAGCGTGCCGTGGGGGATGGCGATCAACTCCGAGCAAGCGAACGCGTGGCTCAACACGAAGTTGCGCGACTGGGTGCGTTCCCGCGGCATTGCCAACGAGGAGTACGAGCCGCGACTGCCGGAAGAAGAAGGGGCCGGCAACGCGAGCCGCAAGGCCGCGCCCGAGGCGTGGATCGACCAGATCCGCGAGGTGCAGGTGGACTTCAACGGCAGGCGGATCGCGATCGGGGTCCGCATCCTGCACGACGGGTCGGAGCGCGTCTTCTCGGCGACGCTGGTGCCGCAAGTGCGTGAGGATGGGTCGCTGTGGATGCTGGCCGAGCACGTCCAGATCGGGCGGCTGAGTGTGCCGGCCTCCTGGGTGCTCCCCGGGCCGGCCGAGGCCTCGCAAGCTGGAAAGGCGCAGGTCCTGGCGGTTTCACAGCAGGACGATGTGGACTTGACGCGGCTGCCGGAGGTGCAGGTGATGTTCGACGCTTTTTCGGGTCGGCAGCCGATGCTCGAAAGGCCGCTGCTGCGGCTCCCGGACGGGCGGCGCGTGCGCCTGCTCTCCCTGACGACCCGCGACGACGGCATGCTGATTGTCACCTGCCGGACGGAGAAGCCCTGAAGCGGAACCTGTGACCGGCCGCGGCCGGGGAGCATCGATGAATAATCCGCCGTCCGCGGCGGTTGCCCGGGACGAAGTTGCCTGCCAAAGGAGACATGTTCATGCGGAATGCGATGGTCCTTTCTGGTGTTGCCGCCGCAGCGGCGACTGCGATGATCTTCGGCGTGGCCCCCGCCCCTGCACCGACCTCCACATCGGCCGTAGCACTGGCGGCAGCGTCGACCTTCAAGGTCGACGGCGTGCACTCGAGCGTCGTGTTCCGGATTGAGCACAACGGCGTTGCGCCGTTCTACGGGCGGTTTAACAAGGTGGACGGCGAGTTTGCCCTGGATGCGGACAACCCCGAGGCAGGCTCCATCAACCTGACGGTCGATGCGGCAAGCGTCGACACCGGCAATGCCCGGCGCGATGGCCACCTCAAAAGCAACGACTTCTTCAACGTCGAGCAGTTTCCGACGATCACGTTCAAGAGCACGAAGATTGAAGAGGCGGAAGAAGGCGCGCTCAAGGTGACGGGGGACCTCACGCTGCACGGCGTCACTAAGTCCGTCGTCGTTGAGGTCGATCAGGCGCAGAAGTCCGGTCAGCGCGGCGCGTTCGCCGGTCTGGGGACGGAGTTCACGATCAAGCGGTCAGACTTCGACATGACCTACGGCCTCGACAATAACGCGCTCGGCGACGAGGTGACGCTGCTGATCGGGATCGAGGGCCGCCAGGAATGATGAGTCGCACGCACGATGCGCGTGCGTTGCGCTGACGTTACAAAGGAGTAGACGACCATGTCCCCCGGGCGTCTGCTGTTCATCATCGTGCTGGCGGCGGGGTGCGCACTGGTCGGCCTTGCCGTGGCCGGCCAGCCGTGGCGTCGGCTTCGGCCAGTCGATGCGCGCACGGGCTGGCGCGGCTGGGGATGGGGCGGCGCGGTCGGCTTCGCCGTCGGCGTCATTCTGGCAACGCACGAGATCGTCGGCCGCTGGCCGGTGCTGCGCGAGAAGGACGGCTGGTTGCCGTACGCCCCGACCACCGGCCAGGACTGGATTCCCTGGCTGGTGGGGCTGGCCGGCGTGGTCGGCGTCGTCGAGTCGCTGAAGCGACCCCCCACGTGGGCGCGGCTGCTGATCCGCAGCGTGGTGAGCGTCGGCGCTGTCGCGCTCGTGCTGCACTGGAAGATTCCGCGGACCTGGGATTCACCGCAGGAGATCGCCCTGGCGCTTGGCGCACTGGGCGGTGGGCTGTTTGTGCTGTGGAATGGGCTGAGCCTGCTGGCCGAGCGCAGCGAGGGCGCGCCGCTGCCGGTGGCGCTGTGGGGCGCTTGCGCCGCCGCGGCAGGGGCGTTGGCCGCGGGATTTGAATCGAAGTTCGGGGTTCAGCTTGGCGCACTGGCGGCGTGCTGCGGCAGCGCGTTCGTGCTGTCGCTCTGGCGACCGGATGTGACGCTGGCCCGGGGTCCCATCACGGTGTTTGCCGTCGTGTACGGCACGGTCATCCTGGCAGCGTTCTACAACGTGCCGAACCTGAAGACAGTTCCGGTTGCCGGCATCCTGCTGGCCGTCGCGCCACTTGGCGCCTGGGCGACGCAGGTCTGGCGGGTTCGCCGCGCAGGGGCGGTCAAGCGCACCCTGATCGGGCTCACCGCGGCAGCAGCGCCCGCTGCGGCGGCCGCCGCGCTGGTGTACCTCAACCGCGCCTAGCCGGGACCGTACGGGTATTAAGGACTGGGAGTCTCGCCGACGGCTTCGTCCGTCTCCTCGCGCTCCACAAGCCGCTCAATCACGACCGGAATGGAAGGGGCGACCTTCTCCTCCTTGCCAATTGCCTTGCGCGCATCGTTGAGGAAGCCGCGGAGGAGGACCGAGCGGTGATTCCCCTCGACGTCGACTACTTCAGCCCCTTCGAGAACGGCCGAATCGTGCGGTACAACGCCATCACCGAGGAGCTTGAGAAGCTCATCGCCGCCTTCTTCAAGGTCCTGGATCTGCTCCGCCGTCAGGAACTGACGGGAAATGGGCCAGCGCAGCACATCCTTAAGGACGCCGACCTCCTCTGGCGCCATGGTGGCCCGGATGCAGGTGATCTCAACTCCCTCGGGAGCTTCACGGCTGTTGAGCTCCGTCAGAAACTCCGAACCGGGCTTGAGGTCTTCGGCGGCCTCGCCGGAGCCGTCATGCGAAAAGTCGAATAGGCCTCCGCCGCCGTTCTCAAACCAGCGGAGAAGCTGCTCACGCGTTTCGCTGACAATTTGGAGCGTGGCCCAGGGCGATCCCTCATGCGGGGTGCCGATTGTGATGAGCCGGCGGATGTCCGGCAGTCCATCGTGGGCGTCGGCCTTCCCGCCATAATGCTCCTCGCGCGTGAGCAGGTCTCGCGAAACGAGCCCTCCCATGGAGTGAGCGACCAGGTCGACGCGGGTGACGCCGCGGGCGGCCAGTGCGCGGAGCGCTTCGGCCATGAGGTCGGTGGAATCGGCAATTGGTTGGTCGTTGGGGTACTCGAAGCGGGCGACGTCCAGCCCTTCGGCGAGAAGGGCGGGGGTCATCTCATCCCAGATGGTGCCGGGCTCATCCAGACCGTGCACGAGCAGAACAAGGCGGTCCGGGAGCGGATCGACCTCGGCGGCGGCGATCCACTGGACCGCGCCAACTGCCTTGGGGTCGGGGGAGGTCTCGTCCGCGGCGGGTGTGGCAATCTGGGCAATGCGAATGCCCGTGGGCGCCGGGACGGGCACGGCTTTGTCCTGCACGCGTTTGGAGACGGACTGGATGGTGTCGCTGAGCCAGGACGTGGCGGTCTTAATCGCGTCGGAGGCCTGACTCACCACGTCCGCGGCGTCATGGGCTGTCTCAGCGGGGCTTGGTTCGGGGGGTTCGGCCGCGGCCTCGGGGACCGGGCCCGGGGCGGTGATGGCGATGGCGAACGCCGCGCCGGCCGCCGCGGCGAGGGCCGTCCAGTGGGCCCGGCCCGCCCTGAGCCGGGGTCGGTTTGTCTTGTCGCGGCACGTCATACCGACTGATACGAAAACCAGCGCCGAAAGTTACGGAATCCGCACAACTCCCGACCGGAGTGGGAAGGTAAGGAGGCGGGGCCACAAACAAGGGAGGGCGCGCCGGGAGAAACCCCTTATCTGGGCGGGGGCCGTGTCGGCTCCCCAAGTTGTTGATACACTCCGGGCATCTGAACCCCATCGACGGAGCGAGAAAACTCATGAAGGTCATCTGCGATCGCGGCGCACTTCTGGAGGCGGTGAATCTTGTGGCGGCGGTGGTCCCCGCCCGGACGCCGACGCCGCAGCTCTCCTGTGTGAAGCTTGAGGCGAAGCTGGAGGGTGGCGCGGGACTGCTGACGCTCTCCGGGACGGACGCGGAGACATCGGTCGCGATGACGATCGGGCAGGTTGATGTGGCGGAACCGGGTACAACGGCGATCCCGGCAGACAAGCTTCGCCAGATTGTGCAGGCGGAGGATGATGAGCCAACGCTGACGCTCGAAACGATCAAGGACCAGTGCCACATCCGCGGCGCGCGGGGTCACTTCAAGGTGTTCACCTACCCGGCGAGCGACTTTCCGCCCCTGCCGGACTTCGCCGCGGCGGTCGCAGGCAGTGGACCGGATGCGGCGGGGACGGTGTTCGCCCACGAGGCGGGCGCACTTCTTGATCTGGTTGAACGGACGGTTTTTGCGACCGCGCGCGAGACGTCGCGGTACGCGATCAACGGCGTGCTGATGAAGCGCAAGGGCAAGGACCTGGAGATGGTCGCGACCGACGGTCGCCGGCTGGCACTGGCACGCTCCACGGTGAAGGGGGAAAAGGCCGAGAACGAGGTTTCGTGCATCGTCCCCACCAAGGCGCTGGCGATGATCCCGCGCCTGGCGCGCGACCCTGAGGATCCCGTGCGGATTGCAATCAGCGACAGCCGGATCTTCTTTGCGTTCCAGCACGCCGATGATGCGGATGGCCCGCCGCGGGCAGTACTCTCATCGACACTGGTCGAGGGGAGCTTCCCTCCCTACCAGGACGTCCTTCCGAAGGACCAGGACAAGAAGATCGTCGCCTCGCGCGAGGAACTGACGCGGGCGGTGCGGCAGGCGGCGGTTCTGACCAACGAGGAATCTCGCGGCGTGCGAATGGCCTTTTCCAAGGCGGACAAGCGGCTGAAGCTCTCCAGCCGCGCCCCGGAGATGGGCGAAGCGGAGATCGATGTGAACCTCTCGGACTACGAGGGCGAGGACATCGAGATCTCCTTCAACCCGGCGTTCCTGACGGATGTGCTGAAGGTCGTCGATGAGCAGAACGTCATCATCGAGTTGAAGGCGTCAAACAAGCCGGGGCTGATTCGTTCCAGCAAAAGCGACTTCATGTATGTCGTGATGCCGGTGAACCTGCCGCAGTGAGCCCTTGAGGGAACGGGGATGACGCGGGAGGCGGTGCGATGATCCAGGTGCGCGAGGTCCGGCCGGGGGTGGTGGAAGTCACGATTCCTGCCGCGGCGTACGGACAGGCAGGCGAGCACTGGAAGCAGGTGCTCTCGCCGCCAAACCACGGGGGGTACGGGCGGATCTACATCCAGCGGTTCGGGGCGAACCGGCGTCGGTACGAGGCGTGCTACGCGCTGCGGGATTACTGGCGCGGGAACCCGGGCGCCAATCTGGATGAGTGCCCCGGGGCAATGTTCATCTGGACGACGGCGAAGGCGGCGGATGTGGAGGCGATCGATGCGATCGACAACCAGTCGCTCGGTCGGGACTTGGGGTTGAAGCTGCGCCAGTTTGAGCAGAAGGACGAACGCGACCTCTGGGAGGTGGTGTTCCGCTTCATTTAGCCGCTGTCTTCTCGAAGCCTGGGACCCGCCGCCGCCCTGGCGGCTGAATCAGATCATTCCAGCCGTCTGGCCGCGCTGGCGCGTGATGCGGCGGTGGTGCTCAGCGTCATCCGGCCGTGCGGCCGGGGCATGTTCGCGCGTCGCGTGGCGGGCCGGGCGGAGGTCGGCGGGCGCAGCGCGCCGCTGGGCGAGGAAGCTCCACGCCGCCATAACAGGCAGCACGAAGAGGCCGACGAGGGCCAGCAACTCGGCCGTCATCACGGCGTTGAGGGAGTCCGGCGTCATCAGCCGCCAGACAAGCGCACTGCCGACGATGAGGGAGACCAGGCATGCCATCCAGACACCCCACCGCCTGACCAGACTGACGCTCATGTGCATCTGCTCGCACCCTCCGTGGTGTGAACGGCGGTCATCGGACGAATGGACGCGCTTTCGTGAACGGTTGATCAAAAACCAGTGACATCACGAGGTGTCCCCGGGACGCGCCAGGGTCGACGGTCGCGAAGTCCCCTTCGTGGGCGCGTACCGTAGTGGCCTTGCCCGTGGCCTTTCCATGGCGCTTGCCGGTGCGGAAGGGTGCACGGCGCAGGCCGCGGTGATACCCTAGCGACCACGCTGATCCGGTCGTTCCGGTGATCGTGGCGGCCGCATCGTCGTTTTCGTCCACTGCTGTTCATGCCACGACGTTCACGCTCCATTCTCCGGCCACTCAACGCGAAGACCACAGGCGGCGTGCGATACGCCGCGGCGGTGGTCATGCTGGCCGGAGCGGCCGTCGGCCTGGCGCGGCATGCCAGTGCGCAGGACGCCGCGGCAGAGCCGGAACCCGCCGCTCAGGCCGCGCCCGAGGGTCGGCCGTCGCCGGCCGTGCCGGGTCAGCGGCAGCCGCTGCTTCCGGATGCCGTCGCGCGGCTGGAAGGGCTGCTCATCACCGAGCTGGAACTGGTCGGCGTGACCGATGCGCAGGATCGCCAGTTGGTGGAGAACTACATTCAGTCCCGGCCCGGGACGCCGCTCAGTGCGGAGACGGTGGCGGAGGATCTGCGGCGGCTGAGCCGCCTGGGGCGCTTCAGCACGATCCACGTGGGCGCGGAGGTGCTTCGCACCGCCGAGGCGGACACGGTCCGACTGATCTATGAGTTTGAGCCGACGCCGGTCATCCGGGACGTCGAGGTGACGGGAAACAACCAGGTCCGCACCGGCGACATCGCCGACGAGGTATCGATCCTGGTGGGCACGCCGGTTGACCCCTTTCAGCTTGACCGGGCGCGGCGGCGGATCGAGCGGCTATACCGGGAGAAGGGATATCACCGGGCCTCGGTGACGATCGACCAGGAATACCTGGACGAAACCGGGATCGTTCTGTTCCGGATCAGCGAAGGGCCGCGGGTGCGGGTGACGGACATCCGCTTCGAGGGCAACGAGACATTCAGGTCGGACCTGCTGCGCGGAGAGATTCGATCAAAGACGTGGATCCCGGTTCTCGAGAAAGCGCCGCTGGACAGCAACGTGCTGGACCAGGACGTTGCGGCGATCTCGCGCTTTTACCGCGACCGCGGGTACCTGGATGTGCGTGTTGACACGCTGCCGGTGCGCTTCAGCCCGGACGGGCGTGAAGCCATCGTCACCTTCGTGATCGAGGAAGGTCCGGTCTACACCCTGCGGACGGTCAAGGCGGTGCGGGTAGACGAGGCGGGGTTTGTGACGAATGAGCCGCCTCAGGTCTTCAGCCCGGTGCAGCTTGCGGGGCTCATGGAGATCAAGAGCGGGGATGTCTACTCCGTGCGCGCCGTGGAGAACTCGCTCCGCGCGGTGCAGGAGGCGTACGCCCGCATGGGGTACGTAATCGGGACGGGGAGAGAAGAAACGAGCGTCTCGCGGGCGGAACTGCGGGATGTAGACGAGCCGTTCGTCGACCTGCAGCTTCAGATCTACGAGGGAAAGCGCTTCCGGACGGGCTTGGTGACGATCACGGGCAACGACATCACGCAGCAACGTGTGATTCGGCGCGAGGTGGCGGTTCGCCCGGGGGAGTGGCTGGACGGAACCGCGCTGGACCTGACGCGCCGGCGGCTTGAAGCGATCAACCTCTTCGAACCGGGAAGTGTGCGCGTCACCGTGCAGCCGCCGCCGGCGGACGGGTCGGAATACCGCGACGTCAACGTCGAGATTGAAGAGACGAACACGGGCTCGCTCTCCTTCGGCGCGAGCGCGAACACCGAACTGGGCGTGATCGGCTTCATTAACCTCACGCAGCGCAACTTCGACGTGCTGGACTTTCCCGATTCCGCCAGCGAACTGTTCACCGGCCGCGCGTTTCGCGGCGCGGGACAGACGTTCTCGATCCAGGTTTCGCCGGGCAACGAGGTGCAGACCTATTCGATCTCACTCTCCGAACCGCACCTTTTTGACACGAACTACTCGGGAACAATCGCCGGCTCTTACCGCTCACGCATCTTCCAGCAGTACGACGAGAACCGGCTGTCGGGAAATCTCTCGCTAGGCCACCGGCTCGGGCAGCGCTGGCGCATTCAGTCGACCTTCCGGTACGAGCAGATCGAGATCGATGACATCGATGAGGATGCGCCCGTGGACGTCTTCGATGTCGAGGGGCAGAGCCAGCTCGGCGCCATCGGGCTCTCGCTCACGCGGACGACAACCGACGTCGGCCCGCGGCCGAGCAAGGGCGTCAAGACCAGCTTCGGTGTGGAGCAGGTGGGGCTCGGCGGCGACTACGACTTCACCAAGCTGAGCTTCGGGCACGCGATCTTCTTCCCGGTCTACGAAGACTTCCTTGGGCGCAACACGATCTTCTCGGTCCGGACGGACATCAACTACATCCCCCAGGACGAAGACGGCGTGCCCGTCTTCGAGCGCTACTACCTGGGCGGCCGGACCATGCGCGGCTTCCGGTACCGCACCGTCAGCCCCAAGGGGATCCGCAACGACACGATGACCCAGGGCAAGGACCCCATCGGCGGAACGTGGTCCTTCTTCGCCGGGGCCGAGATCGAACAGCCGATCGTGGGGGACACCATCTCGCTGGTCGGCTTTGTCGACACCGGAACGGTGACACAGGACCCGGGCTTCGACGACTACCGGGTGTCGGCCGGCGTGGGCATGCGGCTGTACATCCCGCAGGTCTTCGGCCCCGCGCCGCTGGCGTTCGATTTCGGCTTCCCGATTGTGCGGCAGCAGGGGGACGAGGAACGGGTTTTCTCCTTCAGCATTGACTTCCCCTTCCAGTAGCACGCCGTCGAGCAGATGGGGGACGGCCGGCCCAATGCGTGCCCTCTCTTCACGGTCTGCCGTACGCCGCGTATCATCCGGGCCAATCCCGCGGCGCGCACCCCAGATCTGGGGGCCGCCTTTACTGAGACTTATCCGGAGGTACGAATCGTGCGAATGCTGAAGCCCTCCTCTGTCGGCGGCGTCGCCGCCGCGATCGCTGCGCTGGCGATCGCTTTTTCCGTGGGCGCATCGGGGATGCGTCGTCCTGCGCCGCCGGAGCCGGTGATCGCGGTGGTCGACCTGAACGGTGTGCTCGAGGGGCTGGTCGAGCGCACAGAGCGCGAGGCCGTACAGCGCAAGCGGATCGAGAAGTTCCAGACCGACATCGATGCCATGTCCGCGCAGATTGAGGACATCCGCAGCCGGTTGGAGGTCGCCTCCCCCGCGGACAAGCCCGCCCTGCAGGAAGAGCTGGCGATCGTCACCGTGCGGCGCACGGCCCAGGCGCGCGTCTCAGAGGAACTGCTCAAGGCCGACCAGGGCAAGATCCTTGCTGAGCTGTACAAGAAGATCTCCACCTCGGCGGCCGAACTAGCGCGCCAGGCGGGGTACACGCTGGTGCTGGCCAGTGATGCGAGTGCCCCGATGCCGCCCGCCGATGTCGACGCCGTCCATCAGGCGGCCACCCTGCGCCGCGTGCTTTATGCTCAGGATGGCCATGACATCACGCAGGAACTGATCGATTTCATGAACAACCGCCACGCCGCCGGGAACTGATCCGGCAGTCGCCGGACCGCGACGGAGCAGGAGCTTGCACTTCTCCGCTGTTTCATCGACGCCCGGGGGATCTACATGAGCCAGAGCGTGCAAACAACCTCCACGCCCATGCGCACCATGCGCACCACCGGCACGATCGCAGAAGCGATCGGCGCGGAGCTCGTCGGTTCCCCCGACCTGCCGATCGATCGCATCGTTGCGGTGACGGACCCCGCGGCGGATGAGCGGAGCGTGACGTTCCTGCGGTCCAAGCGCTTTGCGAATCGGTGGCATAAGTCGCACGCCGGTGCGGCGATTGTCGGCCCGGCAGCGGGTCTGCCTCGCACCGTCGAAACTGGCCGGGCGCTCCTGTTCGTGCAGAACGCGGATGCGGCATTGACCCAGGCGCTGCGGCTGTTTGCGCCGCCGCGGCCGAACCTGCCCCCGGGGGTTCACCCGACCTCCTTCGTGGACGACAGCGCGACAATCGGCCAGGGGGTCCACATCGGCCCGTACTGCACGGTGGGCGCCGATGCGGTGATCGGCGACGGGGCGATTCTCGTCAGCCATGTCCACGTCGGACGCGAGGCGGAGATCGGCGCCATCACGACTCTGCACCCGCACGTGGCCGTGCTCGACCGATGCATCATCGGCTCTGCGTGCATCCTGTGGCCCAACGTGACAATCGGCGCCGACGGATTTGGATACCACCCCTCGCCAGACGGCCGCGGCATCACCAAGGTGCCGCACATCGGCATTGTCCGCATCGGCGACGGGGTCGAGATCGGCGCCAACTCGGCGGTTGACCGGGCAAAGTTCGGCGAAACCTCGATCGGGGACGGCACGAAGATCGACAATCTGTGCCAGATCGGGCACAACGTCAAGATCGGCCGGTGCGTGATGATCTGCGGCTGCTCCGGGGTGGCCGGCTCCGTAACGATCGGCGACGGGGCAATCCTGGGCGCTGCGACGGGGGTCGCCGACGCGCACACCATCGGCCCGGGGGCCAAAACTGGCGCCCGCTCCGCGGTCATGAATAACATCCCGGCGGGCGAGACATGGGTGGGATATCCGGCGATGCCGGGCCGCGACTGGGCGCGTGCGATGTCGGCGATCCGCCAGCTCTCGGCTCACCTGCGCACCATCCGCCGCCTTGCGAAGCTGGACCCGGATCGGGAAGACGGATCAGAGAATGCCTGATCCGTCGCTCTGGCCTCGCAAGACCGTCGCTTCACCAGCCGCCATCCGCGGCGTCACCCTCTTCACGGCTGCCGATGCAGAAGTGACCATCCAGCCCGCGCAACCCGGGCGCGAGCAGGGCATCCGGTTCGTCAATGCCGCCTCGCCGGAGCAGCCGATCCCCGCGACCGTGGGGCACGCCATTGATGAACCGCGCCGGACGGTGCTCGCGGCGGGCCCGGGCGCAGTCGTTCAGACGGTGGAGCACATCCTCTCCGCGCTGGCCGCCTTCGGTATTACGGACGCCACGGTGGAGCTGCGCGGGCCCGAGATCCCGATTCTGGACGGGTCTTCGCTCCCCTTCGCCGAGGCTCTTGCGGCGGCGGGGGTGGCAGAAATCGATTCGGAGCCTCTGCGTCCGATCCTGCTCGACCGGCGGATTGTGGTCGAAGAGGCCGGCGCAACGGTCGAGATGACGCCGCGGGATCGCCCGGGCTGCTCCTTCAGCTACCACCTGGATTACGGGCCTCAAGCGCCGATTCCGGCCCAGCAGGCCAGCTTCAGCTTCCCCCCCGGTGGCGACCCGTCCGGGTACATGGACCAGATCGCGCCGGCAAGGACGTTTTCGACCCTTCCCGAGGTGCTGGCGTTGCGGAAGATGGGCCTGTTTGCCCACCTGGAGCCCGCCGACATGCTGGTCTTCGGGCCGGACGGACCGATCGACAACGCCCTGCGGTTTGCCGACGAACCCGCCCGCCACAAGGTGCTTGATCTGATCGGAGACCTCGCGCTCGCCGGCCGGCCTGTGCAGGCCGACATCGTGGCCACGCGCAGCGGCCACTCCCTGAACCGGCGTGCCGCGGCGGCCCTGGCGAGTCTCGCCTGACCTGGCCCGGCCGCCGGGATCCGTTCCGTTTTCCTCTCTGTAACGCTCACGTGGGCGGGCCCGTACACAACCCGGGCAACCGTTCTTGCGTGGGACGTTACACTTCGAGGAGACGCATGGGCACGCGAACCGGACAAACCGGGCTGGGAGGAGCTACCGCGCAGCGGCACAGCGGACGGTCCTATCGCCCGCGGGCGGGGTTCACGCTCATCGAGATGCTGGTGGTCATCAGCATCATCGCGGTGCTGGTTGCGATTCTGATGCCGGCCCTGGCCTCAGCGCGGGAAGCGGCCAGGCGCGTGGCGTGCATGACACAGCTCAAGGGCTTCGGCGTCGGGATCCAACTTTACATGGATGTGAACGAGGATCGGCTGCCGTATGTGTTGCCGTTCTACAACGATGAGTTCCCGACCGACCCGAACGATCCACAGCTTCTGGATGTGCTGGCGGATTACATCGATGTACCCCCACCGCGAAAAGATGAAAACGGGGTGCTGAAGGTGTATCCGCCGTACCTCTGCCCTTCTGATCGGGAAGATGATGCGGGCCGTGCGACGGGATTCAGTTATGAGTACTGGGCGGGGGGGCTGATGCTGCTGCGCGAGTTGTTCGCGGCGGACCCGAACCCACCGGGCACGGTGAAGCGGTTCTACGAGGCAAACCCGAAG
Source organism: uncultured Phycisphaeraceae bacterium (assembly GCA_964460345.1). Lineage (GTDB taxonomy): Bacteria > Planctomycetota > Phycisphaerae > Phycisphaerales > UBA1924 > CAYWRO01. The sequence continues at coordinate 14,400 of CAYWRO010000036.1, forward strand.
TTCCCGGTGCTGGCCGATGCCAAGCCCTGGCACACCGGGGGCGGACAGTACGATCAGAACGCGTTGTATTACGGCGACTGGCACGTGGACTGGCTGCGCCTGGATCCGGAGGCGGACCTGCCAAGCGGGCTGGGCCCGACGCCTTAGTTTCAAAGCACACCGCAGCACAGCGGCGAGGACGACATGGCTGACAGAGCGCAAGAAGACCGCGACGTGGCGACGGAGCCCGGCTCAGAGGCGCAGCGCATCAGTGCAGCGCAGTCGTCCGCTCGCGCGCGTGAGAATCGCCGGTGGGGCAAGCGGCTGGGGTTGATCAGCGGCGCAGTCGTGGCCCTGACCGCAGGGGCAATCACCGCGGTCGCGCTCATGCCGACGCGCGTGCCCGATGCGCTCGAAGATGACATGGATGACGTGCTGGCTTTCGCGCTGACCGATGACGCGTTCAACGACCTGCCGCTTGAGGAGCGCCTGAAGCTCATCCGCGACCTCGTGCAGCGGTTCAAGACGATGTCCGGAGCGGACTCCGCCGCAATGGCCGCGTTCGCGTCGCAGGTGGAGGGGCGCATCCGCAAGCAGATGGAGAAGAACGTCAAGCGCCTCGGCGTCGACCTGATGGACTTCTACGCCGACGGGTACGCGGGCGTGGAGCCGGAGAAGCAGGAAGAGTACCTCGACGACGCGATTCTGAACATGACGCGCCTGATGGAGGAGTTGACGGGCGAGGACACCGGCCTGCCGGACGATGACGATGAGCGACTGGCGGAGTTGCAGCGGCAGGCGCGCCGCGATCAGGCGTGGATGGAGAAGAACCGTCCGCGTGACATGGACCGCGGACGCGTGGTGCCGTTCATCGATTTCCTTCAGCGCGATGCCGCGCAGGTCGCCGATCCGCAGCAGCGCTCGCGCGTGACCAAGTTCGGGCGCGACATGACGCGGCACCTGCGCGGACAGGACGTCGCAACGGGCAAGCCCAAGTAGAGCGCAGACCCAACGGCGGCTCAGCCCAGCGGCCGCATCATCGGAAAGAGCAGGACATCACGAATCGAGCGCTGATTCGTCATCAGCATGACCAGGCGATCGATGCCAAGCCCGAGCCCGCCGGCGGGGGGCATGCCCGTCTTCAACGCATCGATAAAGTCCTGGTCGAAGGTGCGGAACGTGGACTCCTCATCATCGATCCCGGCAAGCTGCTCGCGGAACTTCTCCGCCTGAATGTCCGGGTCGTTGAGCTCGGTGTAGGCCGGACCGATCTCCATACCGCCGATGAACAGGTCCCAGCGCTCGGCGATGGCCGGGTCGTCGCGCTTTGGACGCGTCAGGGGGCTCAGGGCGGCCGGGTAATCAAGCACGAACGTCGGGCGGGCCGGATCGATCGCCCGCTCGGCGACCTCCTCGAAAAGCTCATTCACGATGAGGATGTCGGCCAGGCCTTCATGCTTGAAGCCGCGGCGGCGGGCCTCTTCACGGGCCCGGGTTGTATCCGACATCGGAAACCCGAGCGCCTTCTCAAAGAGCTCGGCGTAGGTAACGCGCGCAAAGGAACTACCGTAATCGATCATCATGTCGCCGAAGGGCAGTGCAAGTTCGCTCGGCAGATCGTCCTGGTCGCCCGGCCGGTCGGAGTGGTCCTCACGATCAGCGATCGTCATCGTGGCCAGTTCACGAATGAGCGCCTCGGCCAGCTCGAGCATCGTCATGTAATCACCGAACGCCTGGTAAACCTCCAGCGACGTGAACTCGGGATTGTGGCTCTTGTCGAGGCCCTCGTTGCGGAAGTTGCGGCTCATCTCGTACACACGCGGCATGCCGCCGACAAGGAGGCGCTTGAGGTAGAGCTCCGGGGCGATCCGCAGGAACAGGTCGATGTCCAGCGCGTTCATGTGCGTCACGAAGGGCCGCGCCGCCGCGCCTCCCGCAAGCTGCTGAAGGACCGGGGTCTCGACTTCCAGAAAGCTGCGCTCATCGAGAAAGCGACGCGTCCGCGACACGATCTTTGAGCGCACCCGGAACACGCGCATCGTTTCCGGCGTGGCCCACAGGTCCACATACCGCCGGCGGTAGCGCAGCTCGACATCGTGCAGGCCGGCGTGCTTCTCCGGCGGCGGCATGAGGCACTTGGCGGCCGGCTCGAGCCGGCTCGCCCACACGGTGATCTCCCCCGTCTTCGTCTTGACGAGCGGCCCTGTCGCGACCACGACATCGCCGAGGTCGGCAGCGCCCTTGGCGAATGTGAAACCCTTCTCATCGCAATCGCGCTGACTGACGGCCACCTGCAGGTCGCCACCGAAATCGCGCAGGTTCACCCAGATGAGCTTGCCATTGTCGCGATGCAGGACGATGCGACCGGCAACCGTCACCACCGGACGCTGATCGGTGTAGTCCGGCGGAGGCGTCTTCCCGGCGCTCTTGTGCGCCTCGTCCGCCGCCTCGTCATAGAGGCGCTTCGCCTCAGTCAGACTCGTCAGGCCGTCGACGCGCCGGCCGTACGGATCAAGCCCGATCGCCGCGGCCTTGTCCCGGTTCTCGCGACGCTGCTGCTCGAGGTGGTGCGGCTCCGGGGCCGCCGTCTGAGATGGTGTTGTCGATTCGGTTGCCATCCGGCCATCGTAGGAACGCGGCCGCGGCTGCTACTGCGCACGCGTGGCGGAAACCGAAAGCTGCGCGGTCGCCTGGCGATCGCACAGCGGCCGGATCTGCTGCTCCCCCTCGCCCTGGATCAGGTCGGCGAGCGTCACTCCATCGAAGATCTCGATCACAGCCTTCGCCGCGCGGTCCATGCGCCGGTGGAGCGGGCAAAGGTGCGGTCCGTGCTCCGCCAGCCCCAGGGGGCAGGTGCGAATCCGCTCCACCTTCTCCACCGTGTTGATGACGTCCAGCAGCGAGATCTGATCGGCCGGCCGAGCCAGGCGGTACCCGCCATGCACGCCGCGGCGGCCCTGGATCAGGCTGGCGCTGGCGAGCTGCTGGAGCACCTTGGCCAGGTAGTGGCCCGGCACCTGGGTCTTCTCGGCGATGGTCGCGGTGGGCACAAGCTCTCCCCGACTGAGGGCGAGCCAGGACATGGCCCTGAGCGCGTATTCGGCGGTCTGTGAGAGCATGGAGCGCCTTTCTGGACCGAGGGATCGCCATAAGGGTACGGAGCCGTGATCCCCCGGACAAACGGGGGGTTATGGACCCAAACCTCGACCAGACTCTCAGGTGGCGGCAGCCCTGCGGGCGGCCATTGGCGCACGATCGCGTTGGGGCTTCGCCGGATGGACAGCTCCTGCGGCGTGGGCACCTCGGAAGATCAGTAGCAGCAATGAGTTACCGACCACCAGCATCGTCCCGCCCTCGTGTCCCAGCACCCCCATCCATAGGGGAAAAGGCCGCTCGGTCACCGATGTGGCCAGTGTCAGAACTGCCATCACGACGATCGCCGTGAGCGCGAAGACCAGGTTGAGCCTGATCGTCGCCCGGGCCCGTCGCGCCAGTCTCACGGCCCAGGGAACTGCCCGCAGATCCTCCGCGAGCAGGACGATGTCCGCGCTCTCCAGGGCCGCGTCAGATCCGATTGAGCCGATCGCGAGAGAGACGTCCGCCGCGGCGAGCGCCGGGGCATCGTTCACGCCGTCGCCGATGATGCCCATGCCCACCCGGGGGGGCAGCTCGGCCTTGATGCGCCGGATCTCCTCGACCTTCTGCTCCGGCAGCATCTGGGCACGCCAGAGGTCGATGCCGAGCCGCGTCGCGACCGCTCGCGCCGTCCGTTCGTTGTCCCCCGTAAGCATCACGACAGGACTGACACCCAGAGCATGAAGCTCGCTCACAAGGTGCTCGGCGCCCGGGCGGGGCTCATCGGAAAGCACAAAGACCGCCGCGTAGTCGCGCCAGGCCATGACGGTGGCGATCTGGCCGGCTTCCTGGGCCGCCGCGAGGGCCGTCCGAATGTGAGGATGAACTCGGGCGTCGACCAGGGGCGCTGCATGGTCGAAGGTCCCGATTCGCGCTTCGTGCTGTTCGCAGGATCCCGAGACGCCGCGGCCGGGGGTGAAGCTCGTGCGCATGGCGCAGCGCGGGTCGAGGCCCTTGCTCGCGGCGGCTTCGCGAATCGCGGCCGCGATGGGGTGGGTGGACTCCTGCTCCAGCGCCCCGGCCACCCGGAGGATCGGGTCCGTGTCAAGCTCGATTGGACCCTCCGGACCGAGCGGGACGATGCGCAGCAGCCGCGGCCGGCCAACGGTAAGGGTGCCGGTCTTGTCGAAGGCCATGGCGCCCAGGCGGGCCAGGCGCTCGATCGCCTGCCCTCCCTTGAAAAGCACGCCACCACGAGCGCCGCGCGTGATGCCGGCCAGGGTGGCGGTGGGCGTGGAGATCACGACCGCGCACGGCGAGAGAACAATCAGAAGTGTGATCGCGGTGTAGAGCGCGCCGCCGGAGCCGGTCCAGATCGGCTGGCCCAGCACAAGCCACCAGACGAGAAATACAAGCGCGCTGACGACCATGACACCGATGGCGTACGGCTGGCTGAGGCGGTCGATAGCGCGCTGCACCGGTTGTCGCTGCTGCTGTGCCTCCACCACGAGATTGAGAACCCGCTGCAGGCTGGATTGTCGCGCCGGCCGGATGACCTCGGCCTCGATCGCGTTCCCGACGTTGATCGTCCCCGCATAGATCTCCTCCCCCGGCGCGACGACCCGCGGCACGCTTTCGCCCGTGAGCGTCGCCTGGTCAATCGCGGCCGTTTCCTGCGCCCTCGCCCCCGAGAGCAGGCGCGCATCGGCGGGGATCGCCTCGCCCGGCAACACCTTGATCAGGTCCCCCTCGGCCAGGACGTCGGGGTTGACCTCCTCCCACTCGCCGCGGCCGCCATCTTCCGTAGCCCGCCATCGGAGCGCGGCGGTGGGCATGAGCGAGTGGAGGGCCTCCACCGCGCGCGTGGTGCGGGCCATCGCCAAGTCTTCAAGCGCTCCCGCCAGCACGAACAGAAAAAGGAGCAGGGCCCCCTCAGTCGGGGGCTGCGGCCCCTCCGGAGTGCGCGCCGCAACCCACGCCGCGAGCGCCGCCCCGACGACCATGAGGACATCAATGTCGAACTGGCGCTCTTTCAGCGACTCCCACGCGGCTCGCCCACCGTAGAACATCCCGATCGCCAGAGACACCCAGACCAGCGCACTGCCCGCAATGAACACGCCGTCGGTGCCCGATCGGACGGCCGCCAGCCACCCCGCGCCCAAGAGCACGCCCGCGATCACAGACGCGAACAGCTCCGCCCTCGGGGTGGTGATTGCCTCAAAGAGGGTTGGTCTGGTGGTCTGATCTGGCACGGAATCGTCTTCTTCGGCGCTTTGGCAGGGCGAGACCTGTCGAACCGTAGTGACAAAGCGCTGTCAGGATCGATTGAGACTTGCTCTCAGTTGGATGCCCCAGCCTGCCCAGAGCGCCAGGGGAAACCCTAAATCTCGGCGTGCCAACCGTTTCCGATCACGCCGGGTGGTAGGAATACGTACAAGCGTGAGAAACCCGCCTGTTCAGGTCTCATTTGGGTGTTCACCGACATCATGTCATCGGATCCGAAGCACAGTTCTGGCCGGGGGGCGCTCGGCGGCCTGCCGGTAGACCCGGTCATGCTCTGGCGCGCGCTCTCGGAAGATGCCTCCCTCTACGTCTGGGTTGTCTCGGAGGACGGAACCGTCGACTACGTGAACGAACGCGGCGCCCAGTTCTACCTGGGCTGTCCGGCCGAGCAGATCATCAGCCGAAATCTGCGCGAGCTTTTCCCGGAGACCTTCACGCGCCCCCGGATGCGCCTGCTGCAACGGGTGCTCGAGTCATCCGCGCCAGTGCGATTCCCGACGCATTGGAGCGGTCAGTGGCTGCAGGCCACGGTGTGGCCGATGCAGATGCCCGGCCGCGGCGTGCTGGTCGTCGTGCGACACGTCTTTGCCGACTGCGCCGAGACGGATGCACCGCTGCTGAGCCTGTGGGAGTGCAACGGTCAGCCGCTCGCCACGCTTTCGCCAGCGGAGCGGCTGGTGCTGGCCGGCATCGGTGAGGGATGGCCCACGGCGGAGATCGCGCGCCGGATGCATCGATCCATCAAGACGGTCGAGTGGCATCGCGGGGCACTGGGCCGCCGCCTCGGCTGCTCCAACCGCGTGGAGCTGGCCCGAATTGCGCTGCTGTCAGGGCTGTCGTGGAAACAGGCCGTCGCGATGTGCAACGGCGCGATAATGAAGTGACTCAGGGGCGCGCGGCAGGCGCAAGGGGCCGGTGTTCAGCGAATCACGGCGTCCATCTGCTTGCGCTCCTGCGCACTGGCGCCCTCGACGGGAATGTCGGCCAGCAGGCCGACGATGATGTCCTGTGTCGAGACCTGATCCGCTTCCGCGTTGAAGTTGGTTAGCACGCGGTGGCGGAGCACGGGCAGCGCCACGGCACGGACATGCTCCGGCGTCACGTGATGCGAGCCGGAAAGAATCGCGCGGGCCTTGGCCGCGAGGATGAGGAACTCTCCAGCGCGCGGACCGGCGCCCCAGCCGACGTAATCCTTCACAAGCTTCGGACGCGGAATGTCGCCGTCCATCGGCTCGTTCACACGCGTCGCGCGAACCAGGCGCAGTGCGTAGCGGATGACATGATCGGCGACCGGAGTCTGACGCACGAGCATCTGCACGCGCGCGATGTCGTCCGCGGTCAGCACCGGCTCAGGCTGGCCGCGCTCCCCGGTTGTCGTGCGGCGGACGATCTCAACCTCTTCATCGGCCGTCGGGTAGCCGATGCGAACCATGAACATGAAGCGGTCAAGCTGCGCCTCGGGCAGCGGATACGTCCCTTCCTGCTCAATCGGGTTCTGCGTGGCCAGGACGAAGAACGGCTCGGGCAGGCGGTGCTGCATCCCGCCGGCGGTCACCTGGTGCTCCTGCATCGCCTCCAGCAGCGCCGCCTGGGTCTTCGGAGGGGTGCGGTTGATCTCGTCAGCAAGGATGACGTTCGCGAAGATCGGGCCCTTCACGAATCGAAGCTCGCGAGCGCCGGTCGTGCGATCCTCCTCGATCACCTCCGTACCGGTGATATCGCTGGGCATCAGGTCCGGCGTGAACTGGATTCGGCTGAAGCCCAGGGACAGGCAGCGCGCCAGCGTCGAGATCAGCAGCGTCTTGGCCAGCCCCGGCACACCCTCCAACAGGGCGTGGCCGCGGCAGAACATGGCGATGACGATCTGATCGACAACCTCGTCCTGCCCGACAATGACCTTGCGGATCTCGCCCTTCAGGCGTTCGAAGGCGCTGCCGACTTCGGCAATGGCCTGCTGAGGATCGGTGGAAGTGATGGCCCCGGTGGCGGGGGCGAGCGGATCCGGCATGTTCGACTCCCTTCGTGGCCTCTCGGCCTGACGCCCCGACCCCTCCCGGTCCCCGCGATAACCGCCGCGGCGACCAGCGGAGGCCGGAAGCACTCGCTACGAATGATACCGAGGGGTCGTTCGGCGGATGCCCGGCACTTCAGGCCCGGTGCTCCCACCAACCGGTCTCATCGTGCGGCAGGGCGGGGGGACCTGGAGGCTGCGGCGCGGGAGCCATCCGGCGTCCTTCCCCCTTGCGCTCATTCTGGTCTGCAAGCCGGCCCAGCGTTTCCTCCAGCCGCTGGAGCTGCTCCTCCACCCGCTTGAGCCGCTCAGCCAGGTCGCCCGTCTCCTCGCGGCGCAGGTAGAACTCGGCGGGACCACCACCCTGCAAGCCGGGGATGACCAGCGATGGCGCGCCTTCATGCGCCCACGGATGCCCGGCGGCGTGCTTCCGTGCTTCTTCGAGCGCTCGCTGAACCGCCTCATTCACGCCCGGCAGATTCTGGCTGAGCGCCTTTTCGTCCCACTCGGCGAGGGTGATCTCAACATCGCGCTTTTCGCCGCGATGCAGGACCGTCAGCGTGAGGATGTCGCCCGGCTCCGCGTCGGCCAGCGCCGCCCGCACCGCTTCTCCCCCGGCGGGTTTCTCCCCGTTGACCGCGATGATGACGTCGTATTGCTCAAGGCCCGCGGCGTCCGCGGGAAGATCCGGATAGACGCCGGCAACGAGCGTTGTTTCGGCCGGATTGATGCCGAGATGCCCGGCAAGTTCAGTGCTCGGCATGCTCATCTGCACGCCGATCATCACCTTGGGGGCGGGCCCATCACCCTGGTCAGGCGCCACGGGTTGCGGTTGTGTGCGGAAACTGCTGGCCCAGGCGCCGCCATTCGCTGCAGGCCACTCGGGGACGGCAACTGTAAACGGGCCATCGGCGCCGACCACGAGGAATCGCGACGTCCTTGGATCGGCTGACCCCGCGCCGCCTGCATTGAAATCGACAATGACGTCCGCTTCACCCTCGGGCGAGCGGATCTGGAAGACCTTGTCGCCAACGCGAGTGAGAAGCTCGGGGGCAATCTCATGCCCGTTGAGTTGCGCGAGCGTGACTTGCCCATCGCGGAGCTCGATGACAATCTCCTTATCGCCAACCTTGGTGATGTGGCGCTCGATGGTCGTCGTGGTCGGCGCAGTCGGGGCGGTCTGTGCCAGGGATGGCGCGGCGCACAGGATTATCGAGGCGATCGTGACGATCACGGGTCGGGTGCAACGAATGTTCGACATGTTGTGGCTCCTTATCCTCTCCACGACGTCCGTTGCGGAACGGGCTGGGTGGGTTGATCAACCTTGATGGGCACCGCGACCGGGCGGCCGGCTTCGTCGCGAGCGCCTGTGAACCGCATGATGTCATCAACCTGGGCGCGCTCAATAAATCGACGAACGTACAGGACCTCGAAGCGATTTCCACCGTCAAGCGGGCGCGACTCGAGCAGCACACGCTCGGGAATCTCGCCAAGCACGCGATCCTGCTGCCGTCCAAGCGTGAGATAAGCCTCCATCGCCTCTTCCGGGTTCTCCACGGTCCACCCTGCGGTGCGCACTGACGGATGCGGTTGGTTGACCATCTCGGGGCGCAACCATCCCATCGCCGCGGCAAGCGCGAGAACGGCCGCGACAAGCCAACCGGTCCAGGGGTTGTGTGATGCACGCTCTCGGAAGATCGCGCGCGAGACTGTTGTCCGGGCGCTTCCGCCCGCGGCGGGCTCAGGAAGTCTCACGGCATCCGCCCGCTCCACGTGCGCGCCGACTTCCAACGTCAGCAGCGCGTGTTCGCGTTGGGCGCACGCCAGGTCGCGCCACAACACCGGGTCCGCCGCGGCGGCCTCTTCAAAGGCGCTCCAATCGGCGCGTGTGGCCGCGCCGTCAACGATCCTGCTGATAAGCAGGTCGGGAAAATCAAAAAAACCGGCCGACTCGCAGGACATGTCGCCACGCCTGCTGCCGTCGGCCGGTCTCGTGGGGGTCTCGTCGGGCGCGTTCTCGCGCGGCGAGCTTGCGCTTCGGGAATCGTGGGTCATCTCACACCTCGTGTCGTACCCGGATGCGCCTGCACAGCCTGGCTCGCGGTAATCGGCCGCGGAGACGGCTCTGACTCCGGGCACATCTCCCGGAGCATGCGCCGGGCGCGAGCAATCCGGGTTTCGATCGTCGTTTCGGGCAGCTCGAGCACATCCCCGATCTGGCGATACGTCATCTCGTTCAAATACCGCAGGAGCAGCGGCTCGCGGTACGGCTCGGGGAGGCGCCGAACGAGGGCCAGGAGACGCCGCCCCTCTTCGCGGCTGGCGGGGTTTACCCCAGCGTGAATGACATCCGTCTCCGTACGTTCTGCGGCGAGCGCAGCGATGGCATCGGTGCGCGTGCGGCGCCGCCGACCAGCGGTCCGGGCGCGGTTGACGGCCACCATGCGCAACCATGGCTTGAAGGCCCCCTCGCTCCGCAGCTCGCTGATCCGTCCCACCATCGTCATCGCGACGTCCTGCAGAAGATCCTCAAGGTCCTCGGCCCGCGGCATGTGGGCCAGGAGAATGGCGGCGACCCACCGCCGGTGCTCGCGCCAGAGAGCAGCGAGCGCATCGGCATCGCCCGCGGCGGCCGCGGCGACGCGATCTCGGGGCGGCGGCTGGCCGTCCGTCAAGCGGGCGCTCCTCTCCTGAAACTGGACGCGCCGAAAGGGCGGTCCCGTCAGGTGGTACCAGAAAATCACAGCAAGTGGTGCAGGTGAGCGCTTCGGGACGGGCCGTTCAGTAATCGCGATCGGGTCGTTCCGGGCCCGCTATGCGCGACGGGACTCCTTCCTATCCTCCCGTCCGCATGCCGTACGACGACTTTGATATGGCGACCATGCCCCTGGGCGACCACCTGGATGAGCTGCGCAAGCGGCTGCTCCTGGCGCTGCTGGGGCTTCTGCCTGTCCTGATCGTCGGGATGGCCCTCGGCCGGCGGATGCTGGAGTGGCTGCTCATCCCGGTCCGGGAGTCGCTACGCCAGGAAGACCTGGTCGCGCAGCTCCAGACGATCAGCCCCGCCGAAGCGTTCTACACCTACGTCAAGATCGCGCTGGTCTTCACCGTGCTGGTCGGTTCGCCGTGGATCCTCTACCAGTTGTGGCGGTTCATCGCTCCCGGGTTGTACGCCTCCGAGCGGCGGTTCGCGTACCTGCTCGCGCCGATGTCGATGGTGCTGAGCATCACGAGCGTGCTGTTCGTGTTCTTCGTGATCCTGCCCGTCGTGCTGACGTTCTTCATTCAGTTCGGCTCCTCGATCGGGGATCAGGATCCGGGCATCGTGGAGCGGCCACCATCACTCGTTCTGCCGACCATTCCCGTTCTGGAAGGGGATCCGGCGGACTTAGCACCGGGGGAGGTCTGGCTGAATCTGCGCCTGAAGCAGATCCGCGTCGCAAGCGGAGAGCCTGGCGAAATCCACGTTCTGGGCTCCATGCTCACCGGCGGATCGGTCGTGGCTCAACAGTATCGACTGAGCGAGTACGTGCGCATGGTGCTGGTCATGATGCTGGGCTTTGCCGTGGCGTTCCAGTTGCCGGTAGTTGTGCTGCTGCTGGGATGGGCGGGCATCGTTACGCCAAAGTTCCTCGGCAAGTACCGCCGGCACGCGCTGCTGGTGCTGGCCATCATCAGCGCCGTGCTGACGCCGGCCGATCCCCTCTCGATGATCCTCATGGCCGTGCCGCTCTACCTGCTGTATGAGCTTGGCATTCTGCTGCTGGGCGTCCTCAAGCCGGGCAGAGTCGCCGGCGGGTTCTCCGACGAGGACTACGGCAGCGCTGCGTCGGACGAGGAGCAGCGCCCGTGAGCCTTCGACATGAGCAGGTGACGGAGATCGACGAGGCGATGATGCGACGCGCCCTGGCCCTGGCCCGCCGCGCGGCCGGCGTGCGCGAGGTTCCGGTGGGCGCTGTCGTCTACGAGACGGAAACAGGGCGCATCATCGGCGAAGGCTTCAACCGGCGCGAAATCGACAAAGATCCGACCGCACACGCCGAGCTCATCGCGATCCGCGAGGCCGCTTTCACCATCGGCGACTGGCGCCTCAACCACTGCTCCCTGGCTGTCACGCTCGAGCCGTGCCCGATGTGTGCAGGGTTGATCGTCAACGCCCGGCTGGGACGGCTGCTCTACGGCGCGGCAGATCCGAAGGCCGGGGCCACCGGCTCGCTCCTGCGGCTCACCGAGGATGTCCGGCTGAACCATCGCGTGACGCCGATCGCCGGCGTGATGGAGGACGAAGCCGCGGACCTGCTCAAACGCTTCTTCGCTGACCTGCGCGAGCGGCGCACGGGGAGCGAGGGATGAGTTCAATCCGCCGCAGGTGAGGCATGCCGGAACTCCCGGAGGTTGAAACCATTCGAAGATTCCTTGAGCCCGCGCTGGTTGGCCGGCGCGTCGTCTCCGTGCAGGTCACGCGCGCGGATGTGGTGGCACCCTTCGAGTCCGGCGCTCTGTCGCCGCGGCAGGGACGTGGCAGCAGCCAGATTCGCCCGCGAGCGCTCGGCCGGGCCTTGCTGGCCGGCGGCGTGGTGGAGCGGCTGGAGCGGCGGGGCAAGCAGCTCGCCATCCTGGCGGATGACGGCCGCGCAATCGTGGTGCATCTGGGCATGACCGGCCAACTCCTGCTCCAGCGTCCGGGCGAACGCGGAGCGCTGAACCACGTGCACCTGACATGGCGCTTCGATGACGGCACGCGGCTGCTGTTCCGGGACGCCAGGCGATTCGGGGGCGTGCTGGCCGGCCTGAGCGAGCAGCAGTTGCACGACCAGGTGTGGAACCGCCTCGGCCCGGATGCGCTGACGATCACCGCCAGGCAACTGCGAGTGGCGCTCACGAGCTCCTTTCGCCCCCTCAAGGCCGCCCTGCTGGATCAGGAGGCCCTTGCGGGAGTCGGCAACATCTATGCGGACGAGGCGGCGTTCCGAGCACGGCTGAACCCCGCCAGACCCTGCCGCGACCTGGCCGGTGCCGACTGGACCCGGCTGGCGGCGGCCATCCGCACGGTTCTGCGGGACGCGATCGCGGCGGGAGGCTCAACCCTGCGGGACTATGTGACACCCTCGGGCAGTCCCGGGGAGGCCCGGCGAACCCACCTGGTCTATGGCCGGGCCGGCCTGCCGTGCTCTCGCTGCGGGCGGTCGCTGGAGCGGCTGACCATCGGCCAGCGAACCACCGTCTTCTGCCCAATCTGCCAGCGGTAGCCCCAGTTATGCACATCGGCGGATGACAAGCAGCGGAATGGGTGCTACTGGGGGAGCCCCGGTGAGGGAGTCTCTTTTGAAGAAAGAAGAATTAATTTCATCATCATGGAAGAGAGGGATGGCGCGCTGTAGAGAAGGGAAGCCGCTGTGGCCATAAGTCCTTTTTTTAAGCGGATTTGCGACAGGCATGCCGCTGTGGATGGGCTGGCGATTGTCTGGCGCGACCTGTGCGGTCTGGAGACGCCGGGCGGTTATTGGACGCCGGAACTGGGGGGAGGAGGTTTCCCTGGCGCGAGCGCGCGCGCCGGGGCGCGCCTGCTTTTCCACGGCTTTTCCACACACCCAAGTGACAAGCAAGGGCACCCTCCTTCCGCGCACAGAGCAGCCACGATCCCAGGGTTTCCCCGCGGGTCGCCGGCGATGATGGTGAGCCGTGCCGGGGAACACCCAGCAACCCGCCACCGGCCTACTTGTGGTTTTCTTCACCCCGGATCGTGGCTTCCAGGGAGTGCAGGGCGCCCTTGAAATCCACTTCGGCTTCGATCTTTGCCTCGACCGTCTTGATGGCGTGCATGACCGTCGTGTGGTCGCGGCCGCCGAAGTAGCCGCCGATCTCCTCCAGGCTGAAGCGCGTGTGCTTGCGGGCCAGGAACATGCACACCTGCCGCGGCAAGGCGATGGACCGCTGGCGCTTGCGAGATTGCAGGTCCGTGATCTTCACCCCGTAGAAGTCGGTCACGACATTAATGATCGTCTGGATCTGGACCTGCTTCTCTGATTTAACGGGTCCGTCACCAAGGGCGGCGCGGGCCAGATCGAGGTCGATCGGCGACTTCTCGACGCTGGCGAGCACCTGAATGCGGATGATCGCCCCCTCGAGCTCGCGGATGTTGGTCTCGATGCGCGAAGCGACGTAGCAGGCGACCTCGTCGGAGATGTTCAGCCCGCGCATCTGGCCGCGGTGCTTGAGGATGGCGACGCGGGTCTCGTAGCAGGGGGTTGAGACGGAAGTCACCAGGCCCCATTTGAAGCGGCTGACGAGACGGTCCTCCAGGTCCGGGATCTCATCCGGCGGGGCGTCAGACGACATCACGATCTGTTTATGGGCTTGGTAAAGCGCGTTAAAGGTGTGGAAGAACTCTTCCTGGGTGCGGTCGCGCTTGGCGAGGAAGTGGATGTCGTCGATCGCCAGGACGTCGACGTCGCGGAACGTGTGGCGGAAATCCCGCATCTCGCCGCCGCGGACCGCGTCCATGAACTGGGTCATAAACCCTTCGCACGACGTGTAATAGATTCGGGCGTCCGGATTTCGCTCGCGAATGCGGAGGCAGATGGCCTGCATGAGGTGCGTCTTGCCGAGGCCGACGTCCCCGTGGACGAAATACGGGTTGTACGCCCTGCCCGGGTTGTCTGCGACGCCGAGTGCCGCGGCGTGCGCGAGGCGGTTCTCCGGGCCGACCACGAAGTTTTCAAAGGCGTAGTCGGGGTTGAGGACGAGGGCCTCGGTGCTGGAGCGCCACGGATCCACGGCCGCCGCCTCACCGCCCTGGCGGCTGCCGTTGAGCCGTGCCGCGGGCGTCGCGGCGTCGTTCGGGCCGAGGAAGCGGATCGTCAACAGCGTGCCCGTCACGGTCCGGACGGCGTCGGAGAAAGGCTCCGCACAGTGGTTGCGGAGGTAGTCGCGATAGACGTCGGACGGCGCGCGCAAGTACATCACGCCCCCATCCACGCGAACGGGTTCGACCTCCTCAAACCACTTGCGGCAGAGGGCCGGATAGGCCGAGCGCAAATGGTCGAGCATTCCCGACCAGATCTCAGATTCCGTGTTCATGAAGGCGTTGCGGCGTTGGGCCGGCGTGTTTGCGTCGCGCATCGTGGCGCCGGTGTGTTGTGGTGAACCTGGATGTGCGGAGCTTCATGCTGCGGCCGGCGTGGCGCGGAGCGGAGCAACCTAATCGCAGGGAGTCGATTGTGTCAACCGTCTTGTTGGTGAAACCCGCTTGCTGCGCACGCAGGGCCGTTCTTTTTCTTCGTGTTCGTCACGAGCCCTGTGCGGCGCGCTCCGCTTCCTGCAACTGCCGTTCGAAACGCTCGCGATTGGTGCGATGATCCATCAGCAGGTGTACGCGCTGCATCTTCTCCGGTCCCACGAGCGAGCCGATCGCCTTTCTCGCAGCGGCCAGGTTCGTTCGGCGCGACAGGTGAATGAGCACAAGTGCTTCAGACTCAAGGACGTTAAGCCACTCGGCGATCGCTTCGGCATGCATGTGCTTGCCGACCGCCGCGCGATCCTTGTGATCCGGCTCCGTAAACGTGCACTCGCAGATCACAACCTTCGCCTTGCGCACGTCCTCCCGCACAAGTTGTGGTCCGGGCGCGGTATCCCCAAGATATGCCACCAGTGGGATGGTCAGAACGCGAGTGATCTCCGTGCCGCGGCTCTTGAGCTCGCGCAGTTTCTCCTGCGGCAGGCCAACGAACTCCTCGCGCAGCTTCGAGCGATACTCGATGACGGAATACCCGAAAGCAGGGACCGTGTGCTCAACCGGAAAGGCGCGCAAGGCCACGTTGTTCTTGATTTCGATTTCCTGCTCCGGCTCGACACCCAACAACCTGTAGGGGGTCTTCTGCCGTTCAAGCTCAACATATCCGGCCATCATCCCGTCGATGGCAGGCGCGATGCGATGATCACAGATGATCGTCCCTTCGCCCATGCCCTGGAAGTACCGCTGCGAGCACCAGTACGCCAGGCCGCCGATGTGGTCCATGTGGCCGTGGGAGATAGCCAGGTACTTGCTCGCCAGCACGGCGCGCGGACAGCAGCCGATGTCGAAACAGACATCAAGTTCCGGAATCTGGACTGTTGTGGCTTCGCCGGCAACGCTGGTACCCTGCACGCGATAGGGGGGCAGGTACAGGTAGCCGAGCGCGCCCTCGCGGGGCGGGGGACGAGGGATCATGAGTCAAATCTCCGTGGCCGGGCTTTCGCCCGACAGGATCGGGGTGCACCGGAGTATATTCCGTGCCGCCGAGATCGTCCGCGGCGGCCGCGCGCATTTGTGCACTTTCGTGCGCCCGCCGTCGGGAAGAGCCCGGCCGCACCCTACTCTTGAGGGTCGATGGAGCCCGCCGAAACGGAAACCCCGCCCGTCCCGACCGCCGCGTGTCCCCACTGCCGGTATGACCTGGGCGGCCAGGTTGCCACATGGACGCAATCCTGCCCGCTCGAAGGGGTGTGCCCGGAGTGCGGCCAGTCGTTTGACTGGCGGGAGGCTCATCGCAAGTCGGAACGCCAGCGGATGTGGCGCCGCCTCGGACCCGCCGGCGTGCTCGGCCTCTTCTGGACATTCCTCCCGGCCGTCTGCGGCGTTCTGCTGCTGGCGAACATCGGCATCCTCTCCGAGTGGCTGGAGATCAACCCGACACTGGGCCTGGCCGGGTACGTGGCTGTCTTCATTCTCTCCGCGGGGCTCGGCTTCCTGCCGACGTATTCGCAAGCGATTCTCGGCGGATGGGTTTTCGGCCTGGCGCTCGGGTTCCCAGCAGCGCTGGCGGGCTTTGCGGGCGGGTCGATGATCGGCTACGTGGTGGCCAGGACCGTCTCGAAGGATCGGGTGGAGAAGGAGATCGCGGCGCACGCGAAGTGGAGCGCCGTCCGTGATGCGCTCATCGGGGGCGGGTTCTGGAAGACACTGGGAATTGTCACCCTGGTCCGCCTGCCGCCGAACTCCCCCTTTGCACTGACGAACCTGGTGCTCTCATCCTCCGGCACGCGCCCGCTGCCGTACCTGCTGGGGACCGTCATCGGCCTGTCGCCGCGGACCATCGCGGCGGTTGCCATGGCCGCCGCCGCGGCGGGGACGGGGGCGGAAGACCTTCAGGAGTTCATCGCCGAGAGTCGCGGCAGCGTGTGGGTCATCGTCGCGATGGTGGTGAGCCTGGTGATTGTGCTGGGAGTCATTGGAAAGATTGCCGAACGGGCTTTGGCGCGCGTCACGAACGGCGTCGGGCGGAACGGCGCGGGAATCGTCACGGCAGAAGCCGCGGCCGCCGCGGCCATGGGGAAGGATGCGGCGGGGTCATAGCCGGGTGCAGCCTGATCTTCGGGGTGGCGGTAGGATGGGGATGCGAAGCAGGGGGGGGCGTGGTGTCGAATGCTTTCGCCAATTGGAGAGTAACACGCATGCGTATGAACCAAGCGATTGTCACGTGGGCGGTGGTGGCCGGGGTTGCCGGCGGGGTGGCCCTGGGGCAGCAGGGGGGGCAGGAACAGAACGGCGCCGCCGCGGCGGGCCGCAATGATGTCCCGCTGATTCCGCGCGACGTCTTCTTCGGCAATCCGGACTTCGCCGCGGTGCGCATGAGCCCGGACGGCACGCGCATCTCGTACCTGGCGGATCGCGATGGTGTCCTCAACGTATTCGTCGGACCGATCGACGACCCGTCGAAGGCCAAGCCGGTGACACACGAGACGGCCCGCCCGATCATGAGCTACTTCTGGGCGTACACGAACGACCACATCATCTACATGAAGGACGAGGGCGGGGATGAGAACTTCCACGTTCACGTGGTGAACCTCAAGACGGGCGAGTCGAAAGACCTGACGCCTTTCGAGGAGATCATCGGCGAAGACGGCCGGCCGGTGCGCTGGCCGGATGGACGCATCGCGCGTCCGCGGGCCACGGTGCAGGAGGTGAGCCGCGAACATCCGACCGAGATTCTGATTTCGATGAACACGCGTGATCCGCGCTTCTCGGACATCTACCGCGTGAACATCGAGACGGGGGAGCTGGAGCTCGTGCAGCGCAACGAGGGCTTCGCCGGCTTCGTGACGGACGATGACTACAACGTCCGCTTCGCGACGCGGCTCACGCCGGATGGCGGAACAGAGATTCTCAAGCTTGCTCAAGGGGGCAAGGAGTGGGAAACGTTCATGAAGATCGGCATGGAAGATTCCATGACGACCGGTCCGGAGGGGTTCGACAAGTCCGGCGACGTGCTGTACCTGCTTGATTCCCGCGGCCGCGACACGGCAGCGCTGCGGGCAATGAACCTTGAGACGGGCGAAGAGTGGATGATCGCCGCGGACGACCGCGCGGACATCGGCGGCATCCTGGCGCACCCGACGGAGCGCACGATTGAGGCCTACGCCGTCAACTACCTGCGCAACGAGTGGATCCCCGTCGGCGACGCCATCGCGGCGGACCTGGCCTACCTGGAGACGGTGGACCCGGGCGAGCTGGTCATCACGAGCCGGACCACCGACGACCAGACGTGGATGGTCGCCTACATCCGCGACGATGGGCCGGTGCGGTATTACAAGTACCAGCGCAACGGCGGCGATGAGGCGGGCGATGCGCCCGGGAAGGCGACCTTCCTCTTCACCAATCGCAAGGACCTCGAGCAGTACGACCTCGCGCCGATGCACCCGGTCGTGATCGAGTCGCGCGACGGCCTGAACCTTGTGAGCTACCTGACGCTGCCGACATGGGCGGATTCCGACGGCGACGGCCGCCCGGCCCAGCCGCTTCCGATGGTGCTCATGGTGCACGGCGGGCCGTGGGCGCGCGACGCCTGGGGATACAACGGCTCCCACCAGTGGCTGGCGAACCGCGGGTACGCGGTCCTGAGCGTCAACTACCGCGGCTCCACCGGCTTCGGCAAGAACTTCATCAACGCCGGCAACCTGGAATGGGCCGGCAAGATGCACGACGACCTGATCGACGCCGTCGACTGGGCGGTCAGCGAGGGCATCGCGCACCCGGAGCGCGTCGGCATCATGGGGGGCTCTTACGGCGGCTACGCGACGCTTGTGGGCCTCACCTTCACGCCGGATCAGTTCGCCTGCGGCGTCGACATTGTCGGCCCGTCGAGCATCCTCACGCTCATCGAGACCATCCCGCCGTACTGGGAGCCCGCGATCGAGCTCTTCGCCAAGCGTGTCGGGGACCATCGCACGGAGGAAGGCCGCGAGTTCCTGCGGTCGCGCTCGCCGCTGAGCTTCGTCGACAACATCAAGAAGCCGCTGCTGATCGGCCAGGGCGCCAACGACCCGCGCGTCAAGCAGAGCGAGGCGGACCAGATCGTCAAGGCGATGCAGGAGAAGGACATTCCGGTGACGTACGTGCTCTACCCCGACGAAGGCCACGGCTTTGCGCGCCCGGCCAACAGCACATCGTTTAACGCCGTCGCCGAGGCCTTCCTGGCCGAGCACCTGGGCGGGCGCTACGAGCCGATCGGCGACGACCTCGAGGGCTCCTCCATGCAGGTGCCCGTGGGGGCGAGCGAAGTCCCCGGGCTGAGCGATGCGCTCGGAAACTGAGTAACCCGAACGAGAACACGCGTCAATCGAACCTGAGCGGTCGGCGTCCGACAGCGGCGCCGACCGCTTTTCATTGGCTCAGCTCACCGTTGCGAAGAACACCGTCGCACCGACCGCGCTCAGCAGCCATGTCGCGGCGATGAGAACGGCTCGCTCTGCGGGCGGGCGTCGCCGGATCCGCGCCCGCCAGCGGATCCACAGCCACATCCCTGCACCCTGCAGCAGTCCGAAGGTTGGAAGGGGCCAGACCTCCGCCAGCGGCGGCATGCTCTGGCCGAGCAGCGGCATCAATCCCACCCAGACCAGCAGCAGCAGGTTGAAGCCGAACCCGATCGCCAGCCCGAGCAGGCCGGCGATGAAGTGCGCCAGGCGCGGCTCGACAAGGCCGACACGCAGCGTGAGCGGCTCGCCGCACTCCGGGCAGGTCTGGCCCGTCAGCCCACGCAGGTTGTAGCTGCACGCGGGGCAGGGTTCATCGTGCGCGGCGAGGAACTGGTGGAGCAGATCAACCGCTTCACGCCCGCGCGCATCGGGCAGTTCGCTCGGCGGAATCTGGGAGAGCGGTGAAGTGGCGTCGCTCATACGTCCTCACTTGCGTTTCGGCTCGCGGCGTGCTCATCACTGCGCGTGAATCGTCTCCAGCAGCCGCTCCATCGGCAGGCGTTCGTGCTGCTCGTTCGTGTCGAGGTTCTTCAGTGTGAACTCGGCAGGGGATTCCAGGATCAGCGCCAGGCGCGCGCCCGCCGCGGCGGCGTCCTTGAGGAGCTTGCCGACGTTGCGCGTGGATTTGTACGAGCGCCGCGCGTGCAGGCCTTCGCGCCGCAGCAGGGCGAGCGTCGGCGCAATGAGTTCTTCTGCGCCTTCCGCGGGGCTGGGGATCACGAAGACGTCCGGTCGCAATCCCAGGTCCCGCGCGATCTCATCGTCTGAGGGCATGAGCCCCTTGTCCTGCAGCAGCAGCGAGATCACGACATCGCCCATCGCAAAGCCGACGGCGGGCGTCGGCGGGCCGCCGAGCAGTTCGATGAGCTTGTCGTAGCGGCCGCCCCCCGCGACGGCGCGCTCGCCTTCGGCGATGACTTCGAAGACGGTGCCCGTGTAGTAGGCCAGCCCGCGCACGATGGAGAGGTCGAACTCGCACCACTGCATCACGCCGTGCGCCTCCAGCAGCGCGATGAGTTGCTCCATCGGCGCCGTCGGCGACGCCGGATCCACTTCGCGCCTCTCTCCACTTTCGCGCGCGGCGAACACATCGTTCACATGCTGCTGCAAATCCCCCAGGCGCGCGGCCAGCGCTGCATCGTCAAGCCCGATCTCCCGGCAGCGCTTCGAAAACTCTTCCGGCGAGATCTTTTCCTTGCGATCGAGAATGTTCAGGGCCGTCTCGAGGTTCTCCGGCGTCACCCCCTGGCCCAGGATCACGCCTGTCGCCACATCCCGGTTGCTGATCTTGAGCGTCACATCCTTTGATGAGATCCCCATGTCGCGCAGCAGGCCGATGCAGCAGGCGATGCACTCCGCATCCATCCGCGCCTTGGACTCCGCGATCTCCGCGCTTGCCTCTGCGCCCTCTGCGTTCATCTTTTCGGGCGCCAGGTCGAGCCCGATCACATCCACGTTCCACTGCAGAAACTCGCGCAGCCGTCCCCGCTGCGGCCGCTCCGCGCGAAAGTAGTTCAGCACGCTGAACCACTTCGTCGGCTTCGGCAGCGCTCCCGCCCGCGCTGCGTACATGCGCGCCAGTGTCGGCGTGAACTCCGGCCGCAGTGCGTACGGGGCCTGCCCCGATTCGCGGATCCGCGCGATCTCCGCCTCGTCCTTGCCGCTGAAGGCCTGGAAGAGTTCGGAGAGGATCCCCTCGCCGCTCTTGACCTTGTACAGATCCACGTGCTCAAAGACCGGCCCCTCTACCTCTTCAAACCCGTGCCGGATGGAGACGCGCCGCCAGCGGTTCTCGATCCAGCGTCGGCGGGCCAGTTCGATCGGGTAGAAGTCGCGCGTACCGGTTGGGCGTTGAAAGTCGGCCATGGCAGGAGCGTAGGAAACGTGCCGCGGCGTCCGAGTGGCCGCAGCCGGCGCGCGTTTGCCCCGGCGAGCGCCCGGAAACGGCTCGTCCAGCGTCGCTGTGCCCACACGCGCGCGACCAATGCCTCGATGCGGACATTTATCCTGCCGAAAGCCTTCATCGTCATGTCGGCTCGACGACTCAAACGGCCCGTTTCCTCCCCGTATCGGATGTTTCAGGCGCGCTGATTGGCCCCTGGCAGGCTCGGCATGCCTCCGGAGCGAGTCAGGACGCTTCCGGAGCGCTTCGGCATGCGTCCTGAACCGCTCGGGATGCTTCCCGGGCCGTCCAGATTGCGTCCTGAAGCCTTCAGGACGCTTCCTCGGCTCTTGAGGAGGCATCCCCGACGGCCGGGGAGGCTGCAACGGCGCCTGAAACGGCAGAATTTGCGCCAATCAGTCCTCATTCCCCTCAAAGATCTCCCCGAACGCCTCAAGATCCCCTGCTTCATCATGCCTCCAGCACCAAACCATGGAGCTGAGCTGCTGTTGATCAGCCGTGTCGGGGAGAAAGATGAGCCGATCGCCCACTTCGTTGTCTGCAATGGCGACCCCGTCGGCGGGAAACCCCGGCCACTCGCGCGAAAGCCGGGTCTCCCGGACCACGTCGTTGCAGGTCCGGGCCAGACGCTTGCGATCCGAGTCGTCCAGGATCGGAAACAGCCACCAACCCTCCTTCTCGACGACGAGTTCGCCCCCGTTGTCCCGCTGCATCCGGCGGCGGTAACTGCCCGGAAACCGCACGCCAGGAGCCTCCTCCGCCTTCCGGATGCGGCTTTCCTCCACTGGAAACGGCATCACTCCACCTCCGCGCCGGGCCAAGGGCCATTTTCTCCCCGCGTCTCTATAGTTGCGTTCGCCTCCCCGGCCCAGGGGCGGCCCCCCAGCGAACCCTGCCCGGAAGCCCCGGATCAACCCATGCCCAAGATCACCATTGACGGCGTCGAGTGCGAGTTCACCCCCGGAGAGATGATTCTCCAGGTGGCCAACCGCAACGGCCTGAGCATTCCCCAGTACTGCTACCACGATGGGCTCTCCATCCCCGCCTCCTGCCGCATCTGCCTCGGCGAGGTATGGGCGCCCAATCCCCGCAATGAGGGGAAGCTCGAGCCGATCCCGAAGCTCGTGCCCACCTGCCAGACCCCCGCCGCGGACGGGCAGGTTGTCCACACCCAGTCCCCCAAGGCCGTCGCCAACCAGAAGGCGGTGATGGAGTACCTGCTCATCAGCCACCCGCTGGACTGCCCGGTCTGCGATCAGGCGGGCGAATGCCTGCTGCAGGACTTCTCCTACCAGTACGGCCGGGGCGCGAGCCGGTACGAAGAGGCCAAGGTCAAGAACCCCAAGAAGAACGTCGGCGACCACATCCTGCTCTACTCCGACCGGTGCATCATGTGCACGCGCTGCGTGCGCTTCACGCGCGAGGTCTCCGGCACGGCCGAGCTCTACGTCGACGGCCGCGGCAACAAGGTCGAGATCGACGTCTTCCCCGGCGAGGCGGCCAACAACCCGCTGAGCGCGAACGTCATCGACCTGTGCCCCGTCGGCGCGCTGCTGGACAAGGACTTCCTCTTCACCCAGCGCGTCTGGTTCCTCAAGAGCACACCGAGCGTCGACGGCATCACCGCCAGCGGCGACAACCTGTGGGTCGACCACAACGAGGGGAAGGTTTATCGCCTCCGGCCGCGCGAGAACCTGTCGATCAACAAGTGGTGGATCACCGACGAGGTCCGCTACGGCTGGAAGCACGTCCACTCAGACACTCGCCTGGCTGAGCCGCTGACGCGAGAATACGGCGTGCAGGTCGCCTCTGAATGGAACTGGGCGCTCGATGAAGCCGTTAAGGGCCTTCGGGCCGCGGCGGAAGGCGACGCCGGCGGGCGGTCGCGCCTGGCGGTCATGGTCTCCCCCATGCTCTCCTGCGAGGACGCCTGGACGCTCGCGACCGCCGTGCGCGAGATCGACCCGGACGCCATCCTCGCCCTCGGGCCGGTGCCGGTGGATGGCGAAGACCAAATCTTCCCCAGGGGCGTCGAGCGCGACGACCCCAAGGCGTTCGTGCTCGTCGCCGAGAAGGCCCCCAACGCCCGCGGCGTCAAGCGCGTGCTCGAGTCGATCGTTGGCGCGGGCAACGTGCTCGACTATGCCGGCCTGCTCGAGAAACTCCGCGTGGCGAAGGTCGGCGGCCTCGTTCTGACCGGCAACTACCCCTCCGACTGGTCGAGCGATGAGCTGCTCCGCGCGATGCGCGAAGGGGGCTCCGACGGCGCAGCGCGCTTCACCGTGCTCATCGACACGCTGGCGACGCCCCTGAGCGAAGCCGCCGACGTCGTCCTCCCCAGCGCCACGTGGCTGGAAAAGGCCGGCACCTTCGTCAACGTCCGCGGCGTCGCCCAGGCCTTCGAGGCCGCCATCCCGCCGCAGCACCTGAGCAAGGCCGAAGCGCAGATCGGCATCGACCTCCTGAGCGTCATCCGCGGCGAGGAACCGACCACCGCCCAGCGCACGCGCGTCCTCATCGTCGACGAAGGCCCCGGCAGCATGCCCGCCGGACGCGAAGTCGCCGCCCCCCGCGGCCCGCTCTACAACGCCGCCAACATCCGCGCCGACATGGCCGCGGCCAACCCCGACACGCTCGGCAAACTCGTTGCCGAAGTCGTGGCGCCGGCGACGGGTGAAAAGGTGAAGGCGGATATGGAGATGGTGGAGCTGTAAG
>CAYWRO010000037.1:0-37169 GCA_964460345.1 uncultured Phycisphaeraceae bacterium
CTTGACGTGGTTGGCGTTGGCGCCGGCGGTGATGTTCTTGAGCCCCTCCTGGAAGATGGCCTCGGCGTAGATGGTGGCGGTGGTGGTGCCGTCGCCGGCGTCCTTGCTGGACTTGCTGGCGACTTCCTTGACCATCTGCGCGCCCATGTTCTCATACGGGTCGTCGAGCTCGATCTCCTTGGCGACGGTGACGCCGTCCTTGGTGACGGTCGGCGCGCCGAAGGACTTCTGGAGAACCACGACGCGGCCGGAGGGGCCGAGCGTGACTTTTACCGCCGCGGCGAGCTTCTTAACGCCCGCGAGAATCCGTTCGCGCGCGTCGGTGTCAAATGCAATCTGCTTTGCTGCCATTGTCTATGTCCTTTCAATCCTGCTGTCTTTGTTCTCTGTTCTCTATTCTCTGTTCTCTGCTCGCTACCGCCCGACCTTGCCGGAAAGATCGATCCTCACCCAGTGGACGACGTCGGAGTGGATGATGTAGATGCTCTTGCCGTCCGTCACCTTGATGAGGGCGTCGCCTTCATCGGGGATGAGCATGGCGTTGGGAACGCGCAGCGTCGAGACGCCTTCGGCCATGCCGGCGAAGGCGAAGACGGCGTCACGTTCGCCGTTGAGTTCAGAGAGCGCTTTGCGGAGTTGGTCGAGCGTCATAAGAGCGGTCAGTCGGCAATGCTCAATGGTCAGGAAGGCAAGCTCGATTGCTCACCGGCCATTGACCATCGGCCATGGAGTGTGTCAGTCGATGATGGCCAGGACTTCGTCCTCACTCATGACGAGCAGCTTCTCATCGTTCAGCTTCACCTCGGTGCCGGCGTAGGAGGAGAAGATCACGCGGTCGCCCTTCTTGACGGACAGGGGAGTGCGCTCGCCCGTCTCCTTGTTCAGCGCGCCGTCGCCGACGGCCTCGACCACGCCGGTCTTGGGGGTGTCCTTCGCCTTCTCCGGCAGGTAGATCCCGCTCTCAGTGCGGTCCTCGGCCTCATCGCGGCGGACCAGGATCTTGTCGTGCAGGGGACGGAGGTTCACTTTCTTTGCGGTCTTCGTTGCCATTGGTCATCACTCCTGAAATGAGGTGCGTGCAAACATGCAATCCGCCCGGGACGCGACCGCGCGCCGGGCGTTGGTAAACGACTAGGTCAATCCCCCGACCCCGCCCATCGGTCCGCCGCGGCGGGGGCTGGTCTCATCGGTCGCAGCGCCGCCGTCGGCGCCGCTGGGCCAGCGGTTCTCGTAAAAGCGATGCAGGACGCGCTGCATGATGCGGAGCATCTGCTCCAGATTCGCCCCCGTGCGGTCCACGACGGCGAAAGCATCGCTGCGGAGGGCGGCGGAGAGGTGCCGCGGCTCTTCCCGCCCGGTGCGGGCGTGCTTCACGACGACGGTGGGGGGCGGCTGCTCCAAGCGGCGGAGCAGTTCAAGGACTCGCGGGCCACCCTCCTCCGGCGTGCCGCGGGCGGCGCCGGCGGGGGGAGAGGTCTCCTGAAGCGGGATCCGCAGGTCGACGATGGCGATGTGGACGGGGATGGTGCGGATGACCCGCTCGGCCTCGCTGGCCGACCGGGCCCGGACGGACTCGACACCCATCGGCCGCAGGACGGCATCCAGCAGGTCGACCCAGGACTCCGTCCGCCAGTCCGCCCATGACAGGAGCAGGTTCAGGCGGTTGGGCAGGTCGGTTCGCCCGATCGGGGGCTGCGCGCTGCCGACGGCGCCGCCGCTGGAGGGGGGTGAATCGGGTGCGAACTGTGGGCGCGAAGCGACCATGTCGCCTTGCTCAAGGCAAGCGCGGTGCCGGGACGGCGGATTGGAGAAGGTGCCCGTCAACCGGGGCCTTGCCCGGCCCGAAGCCCCCGCTGCGTGGCCCGGAGGGGGTCTGGCGCGGGCCGGCGGGGATGGAAGATCGCCCCGATCGCCCGGAGACTCTGCCACCTGTCTGCCAGTGACCCCGCCGAATCGAGGCGAAAGTGCCATTTCGGCAGGGGCGGATGCGGGCGCTGCACCGTACACTGGCCGGATGGTGGCAGCACTCGTGATGGTGTCGGTGATCGCCGCGGCGGCGGCTGGGGTGGCGGTCTGGCTGGGGGTTTCCCGGGCGCGGCTGTCGGCGGAGCTGGCGGCCGCCCGGAATGAGGGGGAGTCGGCGCGGCGGTCGGCGGGGGAGTCGGAGGCGACGCTCGCGGCGGCGCGGGAGGAGTGCCGCCGTCTGGAGGCGGAGGCGATCACGGCACGGGCCGGGCTCGCCGCGGCGGAGCGGGCGCGGGAGGAGATCGAGCGGCAGGTGGAGCGGGTGAAGGCGGAGAGCCGCGAGGCCTTCGACGCCTTGGCGGCCAGGGCGCTGCAGCAGACGAGCGAGCAGTTCCTGAAGCTGGCCGAGGCAACGCTGGCGAGCCAGCAGGAAAAGAGCCGGTCGGAACTGGGCCAGAGCCGCGCGGCCTTCGAGAACCTGGTGCGACCGATCTCCGAGACGCTGGCTCGGCAGCGTGAGGAGTTGGCGCGCTTGCAGCAGCAGGTCGGCCACTCGGAGAAGACGGCCGACTACCTGCGGCAGGAGACGAGCCGGCTGGTGGCGGCGCTGAGCAAGCCGAACGTTCGCGGCCGGTACGGGGAGATTCAGCTCCGGCGCGTGGTTGAGCTAGCGGGGATGGAGCCGTATTGCGATTTCACCGAGCAGACGAGCGTGCGCGATGGGGAGGGGCGCGTGGTGCGGCCGGACATGGTCGTGACACTTCCGAACGATCGTTGCATTGCGGTGGATGCGAAGACGCCGACCGAGGCGTACATGAGCGCGATGAGCGCTGCGACGCCGGAGGAGGCGGAGGAACACCTGGCCCGGTTCGCCGACAACGTGGCGACGCAGGTGAAGTTGCTGGCGGACAAGCGCTACTGGGCGCAGTTCAAGGGTTCGCCGGAGTTTGTGGTGATGTTTGTGCCCGGTGATCAGTTCGTCGACGCGGCGCTGACGCGGCGGCCGGACCTGATTGAGAAGGCAGCCGAGGCGCGGGTGATTCTGGCGAGCCCGAGCACGCTGATCGGGCTGCTGCGCGCGGTCGCCGTGGGATGGGGAGAGCATCGCCTGGCCGAAAACGCCCAGCGTCTGACAGAGTTGGGCCGTGAACTGCACGAGCGCGTCGGCAAGGTCTTTGAACATGCGGCGGGATTGGGTGTCGCCCTGCGACAGGCGGTGGACCGGTACAACGACACGGTCGGGTCGATCGATGCGAGGCTCGTACCGACGCTCCGGAAGTTTGAAGAGGCGGGGATCAAGAGCGGCAAGCAGCTCGAGCAGTTGCCGGATGTGGCGCTCAAGCCGCGGATGCTCGAAGCGGCGGAGGGCTTGTTCGTGGAGAATGGGGAGGCGTAAGGGGCCGTGCTGAGTCGGTGGCAGGCGCGCCTGTTCGTGCTGGCGACGACGGTGGCGGGACCGGCGTGGCTGCGGCTCGCGCGGCGGCGGTACCGTCGGGTGGCGCGGCCGTTGAACGAGATCGAGCGTGAACGGTTGGGGCCGTTCTTTTCAGAGGCGTTGCTGAGGTCGGCGCGTGTGGCGCATGCGCGGGATGTGGAACTGCCGCTGATGGGTTTGGCGCGTCGACTGAGCGGCGGGCAGATGCCGTTGGAGCGAGTGGGGGGGATCGCGCTGATCGACACGGTGGTGATCGCACGGCCGGATGAGAATCTGGGCACGCTGTTTCACGAACTGGTGCACGTCGCGCAGTATCGACGGTTGGGGGTGGGTGGGTTCCTGCGCGAGTACATCGGCGGGTGGGCGGAGGCGGGGTGCTCGTATCCGGAGATCCCGCTGGAGGTACAGGCGTGCGAGTTGCAGGACCGCTATATTGCGAAGCCGGCACGGGGGTTCGATGTGGAGGGGGAAGTCGAGCGGTGGTGGCGAGCGCGACGGCGCTAGATGGCTGAGTCGATCGGGAGACCTGCATGGCCGAACTCTTCACAATGGGCAGCATCGCGGCGTTTCTGACACTCGCTGCCCTGGAAATCGTGCTGGGGGTGGACAACCTCGTCTTTATCTCGATCGTCTCCAACAAGCTGCCGCCGGCAGAGCAGGACAGGGCGAGGAAGGTGGGCCTGGGGTTGGCGGCGATCGGGCGGATCGTGCTGCTGTTCGCGATCGCCTGGGTGATGATGCTGGACAAGACGGTGCTGTTCGAGATGTTCGGCAACGCCTTCACTGTGAAGGACCTCGTGCTGTTTGTCGGCGGCGGGTTTCTGCTCTTTAACGGCACGCGCGAGATTCACCACGCGATGGATCGAGCCCAGCACGGCCCGCAGGAGGCCAACCAGCCAAAGGCCGCGGCGACGTTCGGTTCGGCGATTGCGCAGATCCTGGCGATGGACCTGGTGTTTTCGATCGACTCGGTGCTGACCGCGATCGGTATGGTCAAGCCGGATGGATACACAAGCGGGCCCTTCCCGGGGACAACCATTCCCTGGCCACCCCTGGTGATCATGGTGACGGCGATCCTCGCCGCCGTGGGCGTGATGCTCTTCCTCGCCGGGCCGGTGTCGCGGTTCATCGACCGGAACCCGACGTTCAAAATGCTGGCGCTGGCCTTCCTGCTGCTGATCGGCGTGGTGCTGGTCGCCGAGTCGATGGATCAACACATCGAGCGCGGGTACATCTATGCGGCGATGGGCTTCTCACTGTTTGTTGAGGTGCTGAACCTGAAAGTCATGCAGGCGAAGCAGAGAAAAGAGAATAGAGAATAGAGAATAGAGAATTGAGCAAAGCTTTGCGGTTCAGGCTCGCCGCCCGCGGTAAGCGCCTCTCTTCGTTCACAGCCTTTCGTTTGCTACGGATAATCCTGCCGCGTCGGCCGGATCGCGATGTCGTTCAGGTGAACCTGGGCGGGCTGAGAGAGCACGAACGTCACGGTGCGGGCGACGTCCTCGGGTTCCAGAACGGGGCCAACCTTGTTCATGAAAGCCCCGAAGCTCTGCGGGTCGTACCCGGCCACGCCCTGAAACTCGCTGCGGACGATTCCAGGCGCAATCAGCGTCACCCGAATCCCCTTCGGCGCCAGTTCGCGCCGCATCGCCTCGGCCAGGGAGCCGACGGCGAACTTCGTGGAGCCGTACATCGACGAGAAGGGCGAGATGTGCCGCCCGACATTCGAGCCAATTACAACGATGTCCCGCGGCCGCTCCTTCCACCCGCCGTGCTCGACGTCTTCGTCAGCAACCATCGCCAGCATCCGCTCTGCCGCGGCACGCATCAGCCGGGCCGCGCCCAGCACGTTCAGCCGGACCATCTGCTCCCATTGCGCGGGATCGGAGGTGAGCACCGATCCCGACAGGCCGCGTCCGGCGTTTACGACGGCGATGTCCGGATCACGCCCGAAACGCTCGCGCGCAGTATCGAGCAGGCGCGTGACGGTGTCCTCTTCCGAGGCATCTCCCCCCAGCACGCAGGCGCGGGCCGGCGCATCACCGGCATTCAGTTCATCACAAAGAGCGTACAGCGGTTCGGTCCGCCGCGCGTTCATGACGATGTTGGCGCCGGCGACGGCCAGATCACGGGCGATGGCATGGCCAATCCCCGCGCTTGCGCCGGTAATTACAGCAATGCGGCCACTGAGCGGCATGGCGTGTCTCCCTTCGTTCTTGATCCTTGCCCCGCTGCGCCGGTGCGTCTAGCCGCCGACGTCATCCGGGAAGAGGCCGGTATACGCTCGCTCGCTGACCGCTTCCTGCGCCTGGCTCAGCAGGTTGATGCGAAAGTAGCGGCGCATCTGCGAGGCGGCATCCTCGGAGTAGCCGTAGATGAACGGCTTGCCCGGGGTGGTCAGGAGAGAATGACGCCAGAAGCCATCCTTGTCGGCGCGAACGTCGACGACATCGTCTCCGATGCGGAGGCGAACCTTCGCGCCCGGGGCCGTTACGCCGCGGAGCGCCACCTCGGCGCCCACGGCGACGTAGTTGGACCGGTATGTGAGCCCCGCGTCGGTGAGCTGAAAGCGGATGCCGTCGGGCGCCTGATTGTCGCGGAAGAGGCGGGACAGTTCGCGGTCGATGTCCACCAGGTCGCGCAGGTTGGCGATGTTGAACCGGAGTTCATAGTCGTAGAACCGGTCATGGCCCACCTGCGGGGAGGTGCGCGTGCGGCGACACTCGACCTCGTCTGCAGCATACTGGTCCACAACGCGGACGATCCGGCTGATTTCGCTCCCGTCGTCGGCGGGCGCGCCTCGGACGTTCTCGATGCGGTAGGTGACGGTGCGGGGACGCTGGAGCGGCGGCGCCGTACAGGCGCCCAGCAGCACGCTGCCGGTAACAAGTCCGGCAACGGCCAGCCGCCTCAGCGCGGACCGGGAGCGGGTTGGAAGGACAGATCGCACGTTCCGTGGATCGGTCTGGTACCGCCGCGGGGTTGAGAAACGGACGAGTGATTCGCTTCAGGTCCAGGTGACCTCGAGTGCGATCGCCTCGGCCAGCCGGCGGCGGTACTCCTCGCGGCTGATGAGTTGGAGGCCGAACTGCTCCAGGTGCGGATTGGGGAGTTGCACGTCCAGCAGCACATATCCTCGCCGCCGCACGTGCTCGACCAGGTGCACCAGGCAGACCTTGCTGGCGTCGCGTCCGCCGCGTTCCGGGCGGGAAAACTTGCTCTCGGCGAAGAACGCGCCGCCAAGGCTGACGCCGTAGAGGCCGCCGACGAGTTGCCACTCGCCCTCGGCATCCGTTCGCCACGCTTCGACCGAGTGTGCGTGCCCGGCTTCGTGGAGGATGGTGTAGGCCTGGACGATCCAGTCGTTGATCCACGTCTCCTTCCGCCGCGGCCGAGGCGCTGCGCACTGGCGGACGACCTCGGTGAAGCAGGTGTCAATCCGCATGTCAAATCGCCCGGAGCGAACCGTCTGAGCAAGCCGCCGCGGCACGTGAAAGCCATCGTCCAGCGGCAGGACGGCCCGCGGGTCGGGGGCGTACCAGTGAACCTCGTCCGTGTCCGGATCGGCCATGGGGAAGGCGCCCTGGCGGTACGCGTCCAGAAGCGCTTCGACGAAGCGGGCACGGGTGACGCGGCGTGATCCGCTCATGTCTGGAGAATACGCCCGAGCCGCGCCGTGCGGATCACGGCCGAATTCGGTGAATTCCGCGTCGTTTTCTGGTACGATGGCCGCATGTCGACGGGTGAACAGGCCTACGTCTCGCTTCTGGAATGGCCGCAGGGCCTCACGCTCGAGGACCGGATCGCGGCGATCTCGGCCTCGACGGGGCTGGACCGGTACAACGCCCGCCTGCGCGCCCAGCGCGAGGCGCCCGTCGTGCTGGCGCGGCTCGCGGCCGGTGCGGCGGCTGAGGCGGCGGAAGAGCTGCGCAAGATTGGGGCATTCGTCTTCGTCGCGACGGAGTCGCAGATCCGGTCCTGTGCCGCGGCTCACCGCGCCAAGGCGCTGCGGCCTGCCCTCGGTGCGCCGGAGCCAACCTACCTCGTTGAACTGTGGCGCGACGAGCCCGTGGTGCTCAAGGCGAGTGAACTGTTCCTGATCGTCCGCGGCCGGCTGCGGCGTTCGGAACGCACGGAGGGGCGGGTGGATGTGCAGTATGAGCCGCTCAGCGGCGGCACAACGCTGGAGATCGGCTCGCCCGGCACCCGGCTGGCCGTTTCCGACCTGATCGACCTGTGGGACCGGTCGGGGCGGCGCATCCGCATCAACGGCGACAAGTTCAACTTTGACGTACTGGGGGCGGAGCGCGGCTACAGCGACAACGAGAACGCCGACCGGCTTGCTCTGCGTTTGGCTAGCCAGGCCCCCCGGGCAATGGTGGATACCAGCTTTGCGGCCTTCCACTGCCCGCCGGACATCCTCCGGGCGGTCTGGCAGACGGGTATGAACGGTCAGCGGCGGCGGTCCGATGCTCCTGCGTTCGACTTTTACTCGGTCTGGAGCTGGCTGATGCACATCGCCTTGGCTGGGTGAAACGGGCGCGCTTCTATTCCCAAAGACCGTCAGGGGCAGGAGGTGCGCGATGGACATGGGTGAAGCGATCGGCAACTTGTTTGACGAGTCCACCATCCGCTGGACGCTGCTGTCGCTGCTGATCTTCGGCATCGTCCTCGTGCGGACCGCCTACGCGGTCGTCCGGGCCGTGTCCCGCGAGCGGACGCGGCGTGAGGTTGCCGCCTACATCGCCGAAGGTGCGATGACACCGGAGCAGGGGGAAAAGCTCATGCGCGCCGGCGAAGCGTGATTGGAGCGGGGGAAAGTGGCCTGCGGCTGCATTGTGCGAAGGAGGCGTTCGTGGATCTGACCCTTGCCAGAATCGATGAAGAGTTGATCCCGCTGGTGGCGATCGTGGGCGGCCTGACGGTCGCGGCAATGTGGATGGTGCTGCACTATGTGTCGCAGCTCGCTCAGACCAAGGCGCGCGAAGTGACACGGCGTGAAGTCGCCGCTTACGTTTCGGAAGGAACGATCAGGCCGGAAGACGCCGTCGCGATTCTCACCGCCGGGGATGAGGCAGATCTGGCCCAGACGATGGCCGCGATCGGCGCATCGCCGAAGAAGGTCGAACAGATGGTGGCAGCCATGCGTCGTGAGCGCGGGGGCGGCAACGTCGACCCGGGCCCGCGGGGGGATGCAGTCGGCACGTAGCCGGTCAAGAGACGAGTCGGAGGCAGTGGGGGGAGGAGCAACGCCGAGAGGAAGATGATGAATACGTTGGCATTGAGCGATGCGGTGGTGGAGCAGGCCTGGGTTCTGGTGCCGCTCGGCGTCTTCGCTTTCCTCACGATTGGCGCCATCGCCAAGGCAGTGCGTGGAACGCTTCAGACGAAGGCGCGGGAAGAGTCGCGTCGCGAGGTCGCCGCCTACGTCGCAGAAGGGTCGATGTCTCCCGAGGATGCCGAGCGCATTCTCAGTGCCGGTTCGAAGCCCGCCAGTGGCCGGAAGTGCTGCTGAGCAGAGCGTCGGTCCCCCGGTCAACGGCCGTTTACCCCTTCATCGCCGCCAGCAACTCACGCGGCCGCCGCAGCATCAACTGGTGCACCGCCGGCCATGCTGCTCCCAGCGTGATGAGCGTGAGGGCAACCCAGCCGGCCGCTGTTGCCGCAACGGGCAGCCGCACCGTCAGGCTCAGGCCGATGACAACCTCGTAAAGACGCTGTCCTCCCCAACTCGCCTGCGTGCCCATGATGGTCCCGAGGATGCACGCCGTGATGGCAATGATGATTGCCTCGGCGATGACGAGTCGGGCCAGCAGACGCGACGATGCCCCGATCGAGCGCAGCACGCCGAACTCGAACTGCCGCGCTTGAATGCCCGCGATGATCAGGTTCGCCACGCCCAGGCAGGCGACGAGCATCGCGGTGACCGCTACGGTTGAGAAGATCAGCAGCGTTCCCTCCAAAAACGTGCGAATCTCCTCCTTGACCTGCTTGCCGCTGCCGACCATGCCGAAGCCGACCACGCGCCGGACCTGCGCGAGAATCGCTTCCTCATCGGCGCCGTCAGCGATCGAAAGCTGGATCAGCCGAATGCCTTCGTTGCCGAAGCGCTCGGCCAGAATCTGCCGCGAGCCGAACACCGCATTGACTGCCTGTTCCAGGTAATCCTCGCCGATGTCGAAGTAACGGTTGACGATGTCGAGCCCTGGACTGGTGACGACGCCGACGATCTCAAAGGTGATCTGCTGCTCGCCATTGGCGCCCTGCTGGCTGGTAAGCGTGATCGTGTCACCCACGCCGAGGCCGCGGGCGACCATGAACTCGCGCGCGATCAGGACGCCTTCACCGCTGATCAGCTTCGGCAGCGCCGCTTCGAGCGAGCCCTGCACGAAAGTGATGTTGGTCATCGCAAAGAAAGGCTCCGGGTCGAAGCCAATGAAGGTGGTGTTGTAGCTGCTGAGCCCCTCGATGCCGAAGGCGTCGGTCGCGAAGGTCTGCATGGCGATGGCGCTGGTGTGCGTAACGCCCGGGATCTGCTCGATCTGTCGCTGCTTTTCTTCGGTCAGGTTGCGCGCGTTCACGAACGCATCGGGGAAGTCCAGCGCATCAAGCCAGTCGCGCAGAATGGCCTCTCCGTTCGTCCAGATCGCCACCAGCATCGCCAGTCCGACCATCATCGCGCCGGCGGTGAACCCGTGCCGATAGGGCGTCGCCGCCACGGTGCGCGACAGCACGTTCCGCGGCACGCGCAGCAGCCACGCGATCGGCGGGCCCAGCAGGCGCACAATCACAAGCGTCACCGAAACGGTCAAAAGGAAGTATCCCGCAAACATCGCGGGCATTCCGACGATCACATCCAGCCAGAAGATGAGGTTGCCGTTCTCCGGCACGGTCATGACCAGCAGGTGCGTCGCAACCAGCGCCAGGCCGACGAGGAAGGTGATCAAAACGCCGAGCGGCCGGGCCGACCTCGCCCGCACGCTCAAGGCGCCCAGCGGACTCGTGCGCGAGGCCTGCATCGCCGGGTATACCGCCCCCAGCAGGCCTGCGATGATCGCGCCGACGAAGGCCAGCGCAATCCCCAGCCAGGACATCGCAAACCCCTCGGGCAGGTGCTGTTCAAAGACTCGCACCATCACCCACGCGCCAAGCACGCCCAGGGGAGAGCCGAGCACGGCGCCAAGTCCGCCGACGATGAACCCAACCACGACCTGCGCTTCGGCCAGTTGCAGCCGCGTCCCGCCGATGCAGCGCAGGATCGCCAGCTCGCGCTGCCGCTCCGTCACGTTCGTTGTCAGCCCGGTAAGGATGATGAACGCCGCCGAGAGGAACGCGAGCACCGACGCGATCACCAGCCCAATCTGGCTCGACTGCACGTTTTTGGCCAGATCCGACGTCGTCCGCGCCGTCGCCCGCAACAGCACCCCCCGCGGCAGTTCCCCCTTATGGGCTTCCTCCACCGCGAGCGGGTCGGCGTCCGCCTCAAGGATGAGGTCGATCGACTGGGCAAGATCCGGCTGGCCCGTGATCTGCCACATCTGCTCCAGGGTGATGAACGCCTCCTCGCGCGCCAGGCCGCCGAGGGCCGGCTGCTCCACGACGCCGACGACCTCGAGCGCGATGGGGTCGCCGAAACGAATTACCTCGAGCGTGTCGCCAACCCGGGCCTCGAGGTCCTCGACGGAGGCCGTGTCGAGCATGATCTCGCCGACCGCCGCGACAGCGCGCCCTTCGACGAGCTTCGGCGGCCGGATCTCGTACTCCTTCTCCGGCACGAGCCCGTAGACGTTGGGCGCAAACTGCTTCTCCGTGCGCGGGTTCGAGAGGTTCAGCGGCACGTACCCCCGCGGCACCGCCAGCGCGACCCCCGGCCACTGCTCGGCCTGCCTGGCGATGGCAATGTCGAGGTCCTGCCGGCCGATGTGGGCGATGTTCAGGTCCGCCACGCCGACGGTCTGTTCGACGCGCGTCTCAATTCCCTTACGCAGCGACGCCATCGCGCAGGCAACCGCTGCGATCAGCGCTGCACACAGCGCCACGGTCATGATCAGCAGGGCCGTCCGGCTACGCCGCTCGGATAAGCTGTTGATAGCGAGTCGCCACGCCGGCCGCATCAAGGCCCTCCGTCCTGATCTCTCCGCTCATCCTGCCGTCGCGGAGCACGAAGATCCGATTGCAATGCGCCGCGGCCTCAGGTTCGTGCGTCACCATGAGAACGGTGATGGACTGTTCGCGCGCCAGGTCGGCAAGCAACTGCCACAGACGCTCCGCCGTGGCCGAGTCGAGGTTTCCTGTCGGCTCGTCGGCGAGAATCACGCGGGGGGAAAACAGCAGCGCCCGGGCGATCGCCACCCGCTGCTGCTCGCCGCCGGACAGTGCATCGGGGCGATGATCGGCCCGGCTCTCCAGTCCCAGGGTTCGAAGCAGTTCGAGCGGGCGACCATTAAGCGAAGCGCCCTCGTGGGCGAGCACCGCCGGCAACTCGACGTTCTCCCGCGCCGTGAGCGTCGGAATGAGATTGAACTGCTGAAAGACGATGCCGATCTCGTGCCGGCGGAAGGCCGTCAGATCGCGTTCGTTCAGCGAGTGCAGCGGCTTGCCGGCAACGTGAACCTCGCCGGAGTCCGGCCGGTCCAGCGCCCCCAGCAGGTGCAGAAGCGTGCTCTTGCCGCTGCCTGATGCGCCCATGATCGCATAAAACCCCGGCTCGGTGATCTCGATGTTCACGCCGCGCAGCGCCTCAACGCGGCGGTCGCCGAGGGTATAAGCCTTGTGCACGTTCACGCAGCGGATCATCGGGTCCGAGTGTCCTCATGGCCTCCCCACCGGCCGTCACGATAGGAGTGCCCCGGCCGGATCGCGGCGGGCAGCACCGACCAAAGCGCCTCCCTGGAGCGTCCGGGGGATGCTTACTCGGCGTACTTCTGGTCGTACGCCGTCGACGGCATCAGCGAGTCAAGCGGGGCCTTGTCTGACACGCGGATCTTCACCAGCCACCCCTTCTCAAAGGGATCGGTGTTCAGCAGCGACGGATCCTCGGCCACCGCGGCGTTCACCTCGATGATTTCTCCCGGACACACCGAGTAGACGTCGCTGGTGGCCTTGACGCTCTCGACCTCGCCGACGGAGTCTCCCGCCTCCAGCGCCGTGCCCTCCGGCTTCATCTCCGCATACGTGACGTCCGTGAGCTGGTTGACGGCGAAGGTGGTCAGGCCGAGGGTGACGACGTCGCCTTCGACCTTGTGCCACTCGTGGCTGTCGGAGTAAAGACGATCGCTGGGGGAAGCCATGGGATCCTTTCAAGGTCTGGAGGTGCGGGGCGAACGACGCGGCGGCAAGTTGCCCGCCGCGGTCCTGCTGCAGGCGGTAGTCTATGCCATCAGGCCGCCGCCGGTGAGTGCGGCGCAAGAGGCAATGCGTGCGCGCGGCCACGCCCTGCGCGACTGGGGGGTGCTACAGTGGCGGACATGCTCTTAACACTTGCTGCCAGTTCGTTGAGCGGGATTCTGGCGGAGGCCGGGGGGTCGGGCGAGATCCGCCTGACCGATCTTCCCCGCTTCGCCCACGATCACCTTGGCTTGCACGGGCTCTATCTCTCCACGGAACTGCTTGCCGGCGCTGACGTTCGCAAGCTGGAGAAGATCCGCGACGCCGCGGACAAGTCGCAGTGCCCCTGCCTGGTGCTCGTCGATCACACGCCCGTCCCGCTGGGGGAACTCGATGAGGACCTCGGCTCGGCCGCCCTCGACAGGGTGGTGCGCGTCATTGAGGCGGCCCATCGTTTGGGGTGCAATGCCGCCTCGATCGGAATCGCCGCGGCCGACGATGAGGACTCGTTCGAAGCTTCGATCGATCGCCTCAAGCGGGCGCTGGGCAAAGCGGAGCGGGTGGAAATGAACCTCCTTGTCTCGTCGTCGCCCGGGTTGACGGCCGAGCCCGACCGGCTGACCGACCTGATCAAGAAGGTTGGTGGTTTCCGCGTCGGCACGATCCCGGATTTTCAGACTGCCGCTCGGGCTGAGGACCCACAACACTTCCTCCGCCGGCTCACGCCGTACGCCGCGGCTGTGCTCGGCGCCTCCGAAGCGTTCAAAAACTCGAAGAAGGACCCAGGCTACGTCCACGAGAGCTATGACCTCGGGGCCTTCGCCCAGGTCGTCAAATCGGTCGGCTACACCGGAACGCTCGCGATCGATTACCGTGGCAAGAAGGACCACGTTCAGAGCGTCGAACGCACGCGCGACCTGCTCCAGGCCGCCCTGGGGATGGAGGAAACGAGTGGATGACCATGGTGGCGACCGCTGAAGACTCGTCTGGATCGGCCGGCGATGGATCCGCTCCATCGCTGATCGTTACGATCGACGGCCCCGCGGGCACCGGTAAGTCCTCTGTGGCGCGCCTCCTGGCGCGGCGGCTCGGGCTCGACTTTCTCGACACCGGCGCGATGTACCGCGCCGCCACCGCCATCGTCATCGATCAGGGGATCAACCCCGACAACCATGACGCCGTGGTCGCCGCCGTCGCCAAAGAAGACCTGCACTTTGACTGGAGCGCCGATCCCCCGACCATGCTCTGTTCGGGCCGCTCGGTCATGAAGCGCATTCGTGACGCCGACGTGACGGCCTTGGTCTCCACCATCGCCGCCATCGGTGAGCTGCGCCGCCACATGGTGCGCAAGCAGCGCATTGTCGCCGCCCAGCATCCACGCCTCGTCGCCGAGGGGCGCGACCAGGGCTCCGTTGTCTTTCCCGATGCGGATGTAAAGTTCTACCTCGACGCCACCCCGGCCGAACGCGCCCGCCGCCGCGCTGAGCAGTTGCGCGAGCAGGGCCACGATGTGGACGAGGCGCAGCTCCGGCTCGACATCGAGCGCCGCGACCAGCAGGACTCCACCCGCTCCGATGGGCCGCTCATCTGCCCCGAGGATGCGCATCGTCTGGATACGTCCAACCTCACATTTGAGCAGGTGGTCGATACGCTTGAGAAGCTGGTTGTCGCGCAACTTGCCGCGCGCCGCCGCGCAGGTGATGCGGTGCAATGAGCGGCACTTCGCTGGCGGACATCCTGCGATGGCTCCGGGCGCGGGATCCCGGGCAGCCACTCTGGCGCATCATCGTTTATCGTTTCAGCCAGATGGTCGTCGAGTGGGCGGTCGTCCTCTTCTATCGTTACCGCGTTTTCGGGCAGGGGTACGTGCCGCGCATCGGCCCGCTGCTGATTGTTTCCAACCACCAGTCTCACCTGGATCCGCCGCTGGTCGGCGTGGCCGTCCGGCACCGCCACATCGTCCCGCTGGCGCGGATCGGCCTTTTCAAGAACAGGCTTTTCGGGGCCCTCATCCGCCTCTACAACGCCATCGCGCTCAAGCAGGATGAAAGCGATACCGCTGCGATGCGCCGCGCCGTCGCCGAGTTGAACACCGGGCGTGCCGTCGTCATCTTCGCCGAGGGGGCCCGTACGCCCGATGGCGCCGTGCACCCGTTCAAGTCAGGTATTTGGCTGCTGCTTAAACGCGCCAAGTGCCCCGTGCTCCCCGTTGCCATTGAGGGCGCCTACGACGTCTGGCCACGCCGGCGCACCCTGCCTCGACTTTTCGGAGGACGCGTTGCCGTCAAGATCGGTGCGCCCATCCCCTACGAAAAACTCGCCGGCATGGACGCGCGCGAAGGGCTGGCCATGCTGGAAGCGCAGATCGACTCGATGCGCCTCGAGCTGCGCGAGCACCTCCGGCGCGTGACGTTCAGCCGCTACCCAGCCCCTGGCGCGGGCGAGGTTGTTGGCGAGCCCTCCTCCGGCACCGATGACGCCTCTGCATCATCGCTCTCCAGCGCCCCCGCGTCTTGAGGTGTCTGCTCCACCACGGGGCCGCCACCCCACAGGTCGGCCATTCGCGCGGCGGCAACCAGCAGCAGCGCCGTAATCACGATGCGCACCCACATGATCGGGAGCTTGTGCGTTAACGGCGCGCCCAGCCGCGCCCCGATTGCCGCGGTTGGCGCCATGGCCGCCGAGAGCAGCAGGGCGTCGGTCATGGTCAGGTGGTGCAGATACAGCGTGCCCACCTTCAGCAGCGCACCGATGATCGCGCTTACCCCCAGCAAAGCGCTGCTCGTCGCAATCGCATGCCGCAGCCGAAGCCGCGCACCCATCTGCAGCAGCGGTACCAGCAGCACGCCCCCGCCCAGTCCAAGCAGCCCTGCCGTGAACCCCACAAACGTGCCAATGGCCACGATCACCGCCGTGCTGGACCGTGGTACAAGCGCCTCCTCATGCGATTCGTTGTGTCGCCGCGCCACCCGCACCAGGTTCGTGATGCAGTACACCACGATGAACCCCGCCAGCATGATCTTCAGCCAGCGGCCGTCCACCATGTTCGAGACGAACACCCCGGACACAACCCCGATCAACATCGGGGCCAGCAGCTTCTTCAGAACGTTGAACTGAATTGCCTTCTCGCGGTGGTGCCGCAGTGCGGCGGGGATCGACACCACGACGTTCACCACCATTGCCGCCGCCATGTACAGGTGGTGCCGGC
The DNA here is from genome assembly GCA_964460345.1 of uncultured Phycisphaeraceae bacterium. Taxonomy (GTDB): domain Bacteria; phylum Planctomycetota; class Phycisphaerae; order Phycisphaerales; family UBA1924; genus CAYWRO01. The sequence continues at coordinate 15,936 of CAYWRO010000037.1, forward strand.
TGTAGTCCCCGTCCGGATATCCGAACGCCCAGGCCATTCCCGGCAGCATGATCACCGATCCGCCGATCCCGGCAAGACCGCCGATCAGGCCCGCCGCGAGGCCGATTAACGCGGCCGCCACCAGATCAAGGGGGCCGATGGTCACCGCGCGACTCTCCGGCGGTGAATGGGTGACAGCTTGTGCACCATGGTGGCCATCGTAGGGGCCCGTCGCAGACGGCTGATCCGGATGGCCCCGAAAGAGCAGTGGCCCCCGAAAACGGGGATGCTCCTCCCCAGAACTAACAAACGTCGCAAACCCCGCCTCATCGTCACAACCCGCCAAAGCCGCGTCCTCGGCCCGCCGATGCACATTTTGCGGATGGATCCCCGGTCCGCGCCGGGGAATCGAGTAAACTGCGGGTACGAGTCGCGGACAGGCACGGCTGCCGGAAGGCCCGCACAAACAAGGCGACGGATCCCAGGGATCGGGACCCGACGCCCCAAAGAACTGTCGGCTCTCGCTCCCTCAATCATGCAAAGACACGGCTCCAACACCCCGTCGCGGGCGCTGCGCACGCTTGACTGCCCGCTGTGGCTCCCGGCGTGGGCAGCTCGCGGCATTGCGTGGACGTTCCTGCTGCTGGTGGTCGCGGCATCCGCCGTTGTGACGAAGGAAGCTCGGATGGCGGGCGGCCTCAGCGCCCTGGCGGAACTGGACCCGGCCCCCGGAGCTGAACCGGAGGCCCGCGACGCCGTTGTGCTTCCTGCTGCGAGAATGATCGAAACGGAAGCCGCGGCCGGCCGGGAGCCCGAAGTCGCTTCGGTTGAGGCGGAGCTGGCCGGTGCGGGTGAAGTCGAGCCGGAATGGCCCGCTGACACCCGTTGGTTCAATGGCCGCCCGGTTCGCCCGGTCCGAACCGTCATGATGCGCGTGACCGCCTACTCCCCGGATGCCCGTTCGTGCGGCGACTCAGCCGACGGCATCACATCCTCGCTCCACAGCGTCTGGACGAACAACATGAACCTGGTCGCGGCTGATTCGAAGGTGCTGCCGCTCGGCTCGATGATCACCGTCCCGGGGTACGCCGACGACAGCATCGTCCCGGTCCTCGACCGTGGCGGGGCGATCAAGGGCAATCGTCTCGACGTTCTCTACCCGACGCATGAGGTCGCGCTGCAGTGGGGCGTTAAGCGCCTGCCGGTGGTGGTGTGGGAGTACGCGGACGGGCTGCCGGCGGATGACTTCCGCGCGATCCGCGATTCACGGAACTGAACCGTCGTGGCATTGCCTCTCAAGGCGATGCGAAGACTCGTTGACGGAATCTAGATCCGTTCGGGTGGGGATTAGAGCTCCCGACGGTGGCTCGTTTCGCAGCGGCAACTCTGCAACCGCGGCCGCGCATCCTTGTTCAACCGAGGCACCTTCGCTCTTTCGGATAGGACGCCTCATGCGCGTGTCATTCTTCCTGCACGTCGGCGTTACCTGCAGTTTGGTTGCATCCACTGCACTCGCTTCGGCTCGCCTTGATCATCCGCCCGAGGACGTGAACTACGTCTCCGGCGACATAGGGCAACGTATCGCCGACTTTGTTGAGGCCGTCGAGACGGAGGGATTCACCGGCGCCCTGATCGCTGCTCGAGATGGCGAGGTGATCGCCGCAGTGGCGGTCGGCAGTGCAGACCTGGCCGGCGACCAGCCGAACACGCCCGGCACCCTCTTCGAGATCGCCTCCGCGAGCAAGCAGTTCACCGCAGCTGCGGTCATGCGCCTTGTGCAGGACGGGAAGCTGCGCCTTGACGATCCGATCGCAAGGCATCTTCCCGGTGTGCCGGAAAACTGCGCCGAAATCACCGTCGACCACCTGCTTCGCCACACCTCCGGCATCCCCGGCAGCAACGCACAGGGCGGCGGTGACGACCTCGAGCGCGTGTTGCCCTCGTTTCTCCGCGGCGGTCCGGCGCACACGCCCGGCACGCACTGGGAGTACTGGAACCAGGGGTACGCGCTGCTCAGTGAAATCATTGCGCGTGCATCGGATCGGCCCTACACCGGGTATCTGCGCGAGAGCCTGTTCAGGTCGGCAGGATTGACGGTGACATGCTTCACTGGCGATGAGGCGCCGCCGGGGACCACAGTGTCAGTGGGGCGGTCGGCGTACGGGGAGCCGCGTTCCGCGCTGGACCACCCTTATGGCAGCTACGGCTTCCAGTACCGCGGCATGGGCGGCGTTGTCACCAGTGTGTGGGACCTCTGGCGATGGGATCGCGCGCTGCACGGCGACGCCGTGCTCGGGAAGCAAGCCAAGGCGCAGCTCTTTGAACCCGGCCTGAATGACTACGCGCTTGGCTGGTTCGTACGGCGGGATGGAAACGGGCGTCTCGTTCACTCGCACGGCGGCGCGGTCCGCGGGTTCATCTGCGAGATCAGGCGATACCCCGAGCAGGATGCCTTTCTTGCCGTCCTGTGCAATCGGGATGATGTGCCGCTCCATCGTGTGGTGCAGTCCGTCGAAGAACTGCTCTTCGAGCAGCCGCTCAGCGGACCTGCGCCATTGCAGGGGTTGGACGCGGAGGTCGCCGCGGCACTGGCGGGGCGGTACGAAGGCGGTCACGGTCGCGTGCTGGTGATCCGGGCGGAGGGACAGACCGCGCGTGTGGAGATTTACTGGTCGCCGAGCGGGCCCGTCACGCGTGCCACGCTTGGCTTGGATGATCGCGGCCGGGTGTTGATCAACGACGGCTCTCCCGAACCCGTCGCACTGCAGTTCGACCGCGCGGAGCAGGGGTCGGTTCGAACCGTCTCGATTCTCGGCGATCGCTACACGCGCATCGCCGATGAGGGCGGCGCGGCGGAAAAGGCAACGCCGGGCAAGGCACATCTCCCGATCGATCCCGGCATGAATGTCATGATTGCGACGAAGCCCTACCGACTCAACGAGCATGGTCTCGCGCACCTGCCTGCGGCGGCCCGCTGGCGCGTCCTGCCCCGTTACGTCGGCGTCAATGAGGCCGGCGCACAAACCACCGATGATCGGATTACGCTCGTACTTATGGACCAGGAGCACAGCTTCTGGCCCGTGATTGCCCGGATGGACATGGAGGTCGCAGAGGAACTGGTGCGTCAGCTCGAAGCCGAGATCGCCCGCCGAAGAGGCGTCGAGTAAGGCGACGCTGCCGTTTCGAACGGGCGCGTCTACAGCCGCCTGCTCATGATCACGCTCATGTAGTTCGTTTCCGCCCAGTGCCAGTGCTCGACGATGCGGTACCCATGCCGCTCGTACATGGCCACGAGCCACGCTGCCGGTTCCGGGGTGCTCAGTGCGATCTCCGCCGCTCCGATCTCGACAGCCCGCCGCTCGGCCGTTTCCATCAGAAGCCGCCCGATGCCGCGGCCCTGCCAGGCCGGGTCAACGGCGAACTGGGCGAAGTGCGCAACCTCCGTGCGGGCGAGCCAGGCCGGCCCGGTTGCGGCCGCTGCAGTTGGGGCCGCGGCGGTGGGGGCGCGGAAGAGAATCGTCCCGACAACGCCCGCCGCGCGAGAAACCCGGGCCGGTGATCCGTTGTGATGTTCACCATGACCCGGAGCCTCTGTCCCGGCGAGCTCCGCCACATAGCACTCCCCGGCGGCGATCCGCCGGCGGGTGACTTCCTCCGGCTGGTTCGCCGCGACCGGTTCGAGGCCGATCGTCTTGTGACGCTTGTATGCCCGGTGGAGCATGTCGGTCAGGGCACGCAGCGAGTCGCTCGGGCTGATGAGGCGGATGGCGACGGGCGGCGCTGAGGTCCGGGCATTGGGCATTCGGGAAGGGTATGCTGGCCCACCGGCCGCACCCCTGTTCAAGGCGGTGGTCTTCCAAAATTCCTGGCGGGCGACCCCGGAGAGGGCGTCGGTGGCCGGCGATTCTGACCCGGCCTGGTCCCCCTGTACTGTGCACCGCGGGTTGCCAACCCCTATCCTTCCAACCGCACCGCGCATGCCGCCGGTGCGGATCACCTCTTCAATCCTCAACAGGGCCCTGCCGGGCCGGGAGATCCCATCAATGGCACGCACACGAGCCAAGATCAGCATCATCGGGGCGGGGAATGTCGGGGCGACCTGCGCCCACTGGGCCGCTGAAAAGGAACTCGGGGACATCGTCGTCCTGGACATCCCCGAAAAAGAGGGGGTCGCCAAGGGGAAGATGATTGACCTTGCCTGCTGCGCGCCGATCGAGCGGTTTGATTCGCGGATTCTCGGGACCAGCGACTACAAGGACATCGCGGGTTCGGACGTCGTTGTCATCACCGCGGGGATTCCCCGCAAGCCGGGGATGAGCCGCGACGACCTCATCGAGACGAACGTCAAGATCGTGCGCTCGGTCAGCCAGAACATCCGCGAGTACGCCCCCGACTCGATCGTGATCGTCGTTTCCAACCCGCTGGACGCGATGGTCTACACGGCGTGGAAGGCGACCGGCTTCCCGGCCAGCCGCATCATGGGGCAGGCCGGGGCCCTCGACGTCGCCCGCTTCCGGACCTTTATCGCGTGGGAGATCGGTTGCTCGGTGGAAGATGTCTCCGCCCTCCTGCTCGGCGGCCACGGGGATGACATGGTGCCGCTGCCGCGCCTGACCAGCGTGCACGGGATCCCCGTGACGGACCTTCTCTCGGAAGAGAAGATTACCGCCTGCGTCGAACGCGCCAAGAAGGGGGGCGGTGAGATCGTTCAGTTGCAAGGCACCAGCGCCTGGTACGCCCCGGCCAGCGGAACCATCCAGATGGTCGAGGCGATCGTGAAAGACAAGAAGAGGATCATCCCGAGCGCCGCCTACTGCAACGGCGAGTTCGGGGCGAAGGGATACTTCGTCGGGGTTCCGGCCCTGCTCGGCGGCAAGGGGGTTGAAAAAATCGTCGAGTTCAAGCTGACCGCCGAGGAGCAGAAGCTCTTCGACGAGTCGGCCTCGCACGTCAAGGAACTCGTCGAGGTCGTCGTCCGCATGTTCCCGGATCTTGCTTAACGTTCGCTTTCGACATGCCCGTGCAAATGCTGTGGGGCATGCCATTTATTCTGGAGATTTGCATGCCGCGTCTTCCCCATCACGCTTCCACGCTCGCCGCCACGCTCCTCTTGACCCTGGCCGGGGGCGCCGGGGCGCTCGCCCAGGATGAGCAGGCTCAGCCCGCCGAACCTGCGCAGCCGTCGCAGCCGGAACTGCCGTGGGTGGTCGGCGAGGACATGCAGACGAAGTGGGAACTGAAAGATCCGGCCCTCCGCGAGGTGATGGACCGGCTCATTGGCTCCTTCAAGGCCGAGGAGACGAGCCACACGCCCAGCGGCGTTCACTTCCACGCCGCGCCTGTTTCGATCGAGGGGCTCGACAACGCCGTCTTCTTCGAGATTCACCGTGCGGACGATGTCGCGAACTCTTTCCAGTTCGGCATTCTGCACGCGTACCGCAACGAGGGGGAGCCGCGGCTGCGATTCTTCCAGTTTGCCAATCCCGACCAGGGCCGTGCGCTCTCAGGCCTCTGGCTCGCGCCGTATGCCTTTCCCGTGCTGTCGGTCGACGACCTGCGCCCGGTCATGGATATCGGCCTGGATGAACAGGACTGGTCCGGTGCGACCCCTCATCCCTACCCGACGATGCGTGAAGGCGCAGTCGAGCTCACCAGTCAGTTCAACCTGACGGACAACGGGTTCGAGCTGGCCGATCGCGGCTATGACGCCTCGGGGGCGCAGGTCTGGGGTGTTCCGGAGGGGCAGACGCTGCGCTTCACCCGCTTCGAGCCGGAACCAACGGTTCGGACGACGGAGAGCGGGCTGATTATCATCGACCTGATCGACCCGGAAGGAGACGAGGGGCTCGAGGCGGGTGGCGAGATCGCCGTCCATTACTCGGGGTATCTCCTGGACGGCAAGCGCTTTGACTCTTCCCGCACGCCCGAACGCAGCGCCTTTCGCGTTCGGATCCCCGGCAACCTCATCCAAGGGTGGAACGAGGGACTGATCGGGCTCGAAGTAGGGGGCCGGCGCCGCTTGATCATTCCGGCGCACCTCGGCTACGGGCCGCGGGCCGTCGGCGGCGGCCTGATTCCTGCCAACTCGGTGTTGATCTTCGACGTCGAGGGAATGTGGCTGCAGAACCCCGAGCCCGCCCCGGAAAGCGCTCCTGCCGGAGATGGCCATGAGGGGCACGACCACAGCCACGGCGATCACGACCACGACCACGAGGGGCACGACCACGACTGATGGCAAGACAAGGGCCGACTCACTACGAGGTGCTGGGGGTTTCCCCAGCCGCAACGCCGATCGCCATCCGGCAGGCGTACCGCGCACTCGCCCGGAGCCATCACCCGGACGTTAACCGGGAGCCCGGTGCGGCCGAGCGCTTCGGCCGCATCGCTGAGGCGTACGAAGTCCTGTCCGACGTCGTCCGGCGCCGCGCGTATGACCGTGCCCTGAACGAGGGAGCGCGGCCGCGGCCGGCGCCCGCCAGCGGAATGGGCAATGTTGCCCATTACACGTGGATGAACGTTGGTGGAGACTCTTCGGCCCGGCGCGCCGTGGAGAAATCAGAGCTTGACGAGATGTACGACGCCTTTTTCGGATCGGAAGGTCAGGATCCGCCCCGCTCAACTTGACAATTGACATCGAGCGTGAGACAGTGAGCAGCCATTCGGCAGCCCACGCCGGTGCCAAGCCCAAGAGAGGTCCTGTGGGTGCTTAAGCAGCAACATCAGCTCTTCGTCGGTCTCCTCGCGCTGTCCGATGGCCTCGTTATCGCGGCCGCAAGCTTTGTCGCCTGGCTCGTCCGGCGTGCCAGCATCGAGGCGTGGCCCACCACTTCGTGGGAGCACCCCCCCAAAGAGGCGCTCGTTCTCTTCACCGTTCCGATCGGTCTGCTGGCCCTGTACGGCTGCGGCTTGTACCGGCCGCGGCGAGATCGATCGCTCATCAGCGAGATTCTGGAACTCGGCAAAGCAAGCATCGTCACCCTGCTGGCGCTGCTTGCGGTGCTGTATGTCTTTCGCTCTTCGGTCTTTGCGCCCGGCTACGAGCCGCAGCACCCGATTGCCCTCTTCGGCGTCGTGCTTGACCATGGCCGGTTGCAGCTCGGCACGCTGGCGATCGTCCTGCCGGCGATGCTGGTGCTCGAGCGCATCACCTTCCGGTCGCTGTTGCGCGGCCTTCGCCGCCGCGGGTGGAACCTGCGGCACGTGGCGGTGATCGGATGCGGCAGGTTGGGCCAGATCGTGGCCCGCACGCTGGAACGCAACAGCTGGACCGGCATCCGCGTGGCGTACTTCGTGAGTCACCAGGATCACACGCGGCGAACAACCTGCCTGAACAGGCCGGTGGCGGGCGGGCTGGATGACCTCGAGCGCGTGCTCGATGAGCAGAAGCCGGATGCCGTGTACGTCGCGCTGCCAGGCTCGCGGGCCAACCTGCTCTCGGATGTCCTGCGGCGGCTGGACAAGTTTCCCGTCGATGTGCGCGTCGTGCCGGACATCAGCCCACGCTACGTGCCGCAGAACATGGCTGTGTCGGACCTGGACGGGATGCCGATTCTCTCATACCGCGAGAATCCCGCGAGCGGTCTGGGCGGCGTCTCCAAGCGGGCGATGGACGTCGTGGGCACGTTGGCTGCGCTGGTCATCTTCGCGCCGGTGATGGCGATGGTCGCGCTGGTGATCCGGCTCTCCGGGCCTGGGCCTGTCATCTTCAAACAGAAGCGCGTCAGCCTCGGCGGCGAGGTCTTTGAGATCTACAAGTTCCGCACGATGTATTACGTTGAGGATGAGCAGCCGGCCGCCGCGCCCTCCCCGGCGTGCCAGTGTGGATGCTCGCTGGCCGATATCCGCGCCGAGAAGGTGGATGCGACGAGCCGGCAACTCCGCTGTCCGCAATGCGGGCGGCTCAGCACCGTCGTCTCTACCGCTGGGTGGACGGAACGCAACGACCCGCGCATCACGCCGATCGGGCGCTGGCTGCGGGCGACGTCGCTGGATGAACTGCCGCAGCTCTTCAACGTCCTCATGGGTGACATGTCGCTGGTCGGCCCGCGCCCCGAGCGCCCGGAGCTGATCGCCCGATTCCGCGAAGACTGGCGCGGCTACATGATGCGCCAGCACGTCAAGGCGGGCATGACCGGCTGGGCCCAGATCCACGGCCTCCGCGGCCAGACCTCCCTGCGCAAGCGGCTGCAGTACGACCTTTTTTACGTGCGCAACTGGTCGCTTGGGCTGGACTTGAGGATTTTGGCGATGACGATCGTGCGCGGGTTCGTCCACCGCAACGCACACTGACGAGCGGGAAGCGCAAGCAAGCGGTCCAGGCCAGAATGCGGGGCCGCTAGGAATAGGGCATGCCAGCCAGCGAGCCAGGCCGGTGTCCGGAATGCGGCGAAGCCGCGGATCGCAAGGGACTGCCCGTCTCTGCTTCCCTCTGGCCGGCTCGGTGCTGGATTCCGATACTGGTGACCGCCTTGGTAGCAACTGCTCTGGGAGTGTGGCTGTTCGCCGACGTCGAACGCCACACGGTCAACTCGGGGGTTTTCACGCCGCGAGTTGCGGCCGGGCCTTACACCTGGGGAGATCTACAGCAGATCGCGGCCGGTGCGCCGCAGGCCGGTGACAAGCCGGGTTCGCTCCGGGCGGCGCTTTTGGATGCGACGGCGCCCGCCGGTCTGATGAATACCGGCGCGACGGCGCTCGAAGTCGGCTTCGGCCCGGCCCCCACGCGATTGAGCCAGACCACCAGGCGCGGCTGGCCCCTCCGCTGGCTTACCACAAGCCGCACCAGTGACTACGCCGACCCGATCGGGCGCAGGGACCTCATCCCGTTCCGGACAGATCCGAATCTCCCGAAAGAGGGGTCTCCGTATCAAGGGCCGACGGAGGATGGACGCGTCCCGCCGCGGCAACGGTGGATCTGGACAGGCGCCGCATTGGTTCACTCACCACCGCCGACGGAGACGGGCGGCGTCCTTGTGCGAACGTTCATTGACCTTCCCAGACTCCTGTTCCCGCTCGCGATCGGGATGCTGGTGATTGCCGGCGGACTCGGCGCCGCGCGAGCATGGTCGCTTCTTCGGCACCGCAAGCCCTCAGCCCGCGCCCGCCGTGCGATCTGGCTGGGAGGGGCGCTGATCACGGTCGCTGCGTTCGCGGCGACACTGATCGTCAACACGGAGCACGCTCCGACGCCTCCCGTCCGCTGGGGCAACCTGCGACAAGTCGCGTCGGCAACGAGCATCTACTGGGTCTATGACAACTTCGCACGCCTGCCGTTCATGCGCGATGAACTTCTCCAAATGGACGACACGGCACAGACTGATCGGCAGATCGCCGCCGCGATCGTAGAGGCGGTCGGCCATACGGATGCGATCCCCGAGGCCGATCACATCCTGGCGGCTGTCGGCACGCGGGAAGGGTTCATCGTGGGCGCCGAGTACTGCGCGTACGGACGGCGCTTCCATCTGCTGTCGACCACGCGCGGGGCCTACGTTCGCCGCGACGACTTCGGAACGGCCGAACCGATGGCGGCGACGGAGCCGATGCTCCAGTTCAACTCTTCCAAAACGCTCGTGTTGCGGCTTCCGGCTGCGTATATGGACGATTCCATGCGTGTCGAGATCGACCTGGCTGCGGCCTCGCTCATCACGCTTGCGCTCTGGATCGTATGGGGGACCGCTCGCGGCGCAACCGCTATGGCGCTCTGGTGGCGTGCGCGACGATGGCGGGGACAAGGGCGATGCACCGCCTGCGGCTATCTTCTGGCAAGCCAGCGCCTGAAGACGCCGACGTAATCGATCGCGGCGACCATGCTGGCCGCGATGGTCGGCCAGAGAAGCCAGTCCTTCCATGCCGGCACCCCGGTCGCGACGAGCAGCAGCGCGAACATGAGCGCTGTCGTGATCTTGCCCGGCCAGCGCGCGACCGCCTGCTTGAAGACAGGCCATTGGCGGTTGGCGGCGCCGTAAAGGGCGATCACGCCCACGACGATGTCGCGCGAGAGCAGCAGGGGCAGGTGCCACCAGGCGAGCGTTCCCCAGGCGGCCAGGCAGATCAGGACGGTGAGGGTGAAGGCCTTGTCGGCGATCGCATCGAGGAGTGCGCCGGTCCACGATGTGAGGCCGAAGCGGCGCGCAATGAGGCCGTCGAGCAGGTCGGTGAGCCCCGCGGCGAGGATGATCCAGACGCGCACGTCGGGGTCGGCGCGGGTAAACCAGAGGGTGAGCGCGAGGCGCAACAGCGTGAGCGCGTTGGGGATGTGGCGGAACAGTCGTCTGGTACCGCGTCGATCAACCACTGTGACAGGATAGGGAAGGATCTGACAACGTCCGCGTGCGCTGTTCGGAGCGGCGTTGGGGCCGCAACGCGCGGCCGCGTGTCAGTCCGTGGGGCCGCCGTACGCTTCCGCATGGAGATCGACCCCGCAGCGCTGGATGCCGCCGCTCGCTACAAGCTGCTGATCGGTGCCATCGTGCCGCGGCCGATCGCGTTTGTTTCGACCGTCTCGCCGGAGGGGCGCACGAACCTGGCGCCGTTTTCGTTCTTCTGCGGCGTGGGGTCAAACCCGATGACGCTCGTTTTCTGCCCGGTGAACAAACCGGACGGCACCGAGAAGGACACGCTGGCCAACTGCAAGCCGCGGGCCGAGGGCGGGACGGGACAGTTTGTGGTGAACGTCGCCAGCGAGCGGTACGAGAAACTGGTGGCGTTGGCGGCGGAAGCCCTGCCGCACGGCGAGAGCGAGTTCGACCTGACCGGCCTGACGCCGGCTCCGAGCGTGAAGGTTGCGCCGCCGCGGGTGGCGGAGTCGCCGATCAGCTTCGAGTGCGAGACGATGCAGTTGATCCGGACGAACCCGGGGGCGGTCGGGGGCGGAAACATCGTGCTCGGGCGCGTGGTGTACATACACGCGGCGGCCCCTCTTCCGGGCGAAGCGCCACTGATCAACGAGCGCTTTCATGTGGATGCGGACCGGCTCGCGGCGATTGGCCGCATGGGCGGGCTGAGCTACTGCCGGACGACCGACCGGTTTGAGATGGCGATGGGCAGAAGGGTTCTGGAGGGCGAGACAGGCCGGTGAAGGCGGGGCTGTTGTGGGGAGGGGCCGGGCAAACTGTCCACGAGGAAACGGTAAACGCGCCGCAGCCCTCCTATCCTTCGCCCCATGATCCACCCCTGGCACGAAGTGACGCCGGCTGTTGAAGGCCGCGCTCTGCCCGAGTACTTCAAAGCGATCGTTGAGATCCCGAAGGGCTCGAGCAACAAGTACGAACTGGACAAGGGCACCGGCATGCTCAAGCTGGACCGAGTGCTCTCCAGCGCGGTGTACTACCCGGCCAACTACGGGTTCATCCCGCAGACGCTTGCCGAGGACGACGACCCGTTGGATGTGCTGGTCTTCTGTGCTGAGAAGATTGAGCCTCTGTGCATCTGCGAGGCGCGGGCGGTCGGGTTGATGACGATGATCGACGACGGCCAGCCGGACCACAAGATCATCTCCGTGCTCATTAACGACCCTGTCTACGACGAGTACCAGAAGGCCAGCAACTTCCCGCGGCACACGTTCAAGATGCTCAAGCGTTTCTTCGAGGACTACAAGATGCTCGAGGACAAGGACGTGGAGGTGGACGAGATCATGCCCGCCGAGGCGGCGCACCCGATCCTCGAAGATGCGCTGGAGCGGTACTCGCGGCTGCGGAGGACCGGGGGAATCAAGGGCCTTGTGGTGTGATCAGGGCGGGGCCGTCGGATAGCCCGGCAATGGCGTGAGGGGCTGTTCGGATCCGCGTTGATTTTCATTCAGACGCCGTCTGACTCGCGCCGTGTCTTCGCCGGCGTTACACCCGAGACGGGCGCCCCCTCGACGGTCACTCGCACCGGGTGGCCGAACCAGGGGTGTGAGCCGTCGGTGGCAGGCTTCCCGTACTTGTCTTCGAGTACCGCCGCGACCTCCGCCATGGTTCCGTCGGGCTTGACCCATCCGTTCACGACGTCCGGGAAGTCGACCGCGCAGTTGGCGCACTTCTTCTCCGAGTGGAAGCGGATCGGGCACCAGAACGACTCCACGTTCCGCAGCATCTCCGACCCGAGCGACCACACGCCCGTCATCCAGTCGCAGTAGAGGCACCAGATGAGGTCGTGGCCGATGAGCCCGTCGAACTTGTGGCGCGAGCAGTTGACCCAGTCCGCCGCCTTGTAGCGGGGAAGCCTCACGAGCAGCGTGAGCGGCGGGTAGACGATGTATTCGGCCAGGCGGATCAGCACGAAGAGGGGGACGGCCAGGGCGGTGATCCACACGGCGGTGAAGTTGCGGACCGGACCGACGCGGCGGTTGAGCGTGGTGACGATGCGCGGGCCCTTGCGCGCGCGGGGGTGGGCCAGTTCGTGCAGGATCGTCCAGACATTGACGGCGATCACCTGCGCGACGACGGCGGCGAGAAAGCCGAGGAGGGCGCCGAGCCAGGTGTTGCCGCCGATCTCCGTGCGAGCGCCCGCGATCAGCCCCGCGAGCATGGGCCCGGCGATGAAGTACGCGATGATCAGGTCGAGAAGAGGCGCGCGGGCGAAGGCGTCGGAGAGACGCTTGCCCGCGCTGCCGAGTTTCGGGATCAGATGAAGGACGCCCGCGCCGAGAAGCAGGGCGCCGAGAAGGAGCGCGACGAGCGTGAGCCATGTTGTCATGAGGGATGGTACGTGGAACGCCGGCTTCCAGCCGGCCGGCCGCGGGCGCAGGAGTTGGCTGGAAGCCGGCGTTCCAGCGCGCCTCACTCGCCTGCGAACTCGACGGGCAACACGCGCATCGGCTCCCCCTTCCGCGGCGGAAGCGGCACGGGCTGGGCCTCGCCCTGCTGGATCACGGGGACAAGCAGCGGCTGGCCGGGGGGAAGGTCGGCATCGAGCGGCGCAACGAAGTCGCGCACCGGGCCGCCTGCGCCGAAGTCGAACTGCCTGTAGACCTGGCGCGCTGTCGCCTGCTCTTCGGGTTCGTGGACGTCGCCGTGGGCGCTCAGCCACGCGTGAAGGAGCGCTGCGTGCTCCTCATCCGGCGGCCCGCCGAAGCGAGCCCGCGCGAAGGCGATGGGAGCGCCTTCGAAGACCGGCACGCCCGGCGAGGCAAGCATGAGATCGCCGTCGAAACCCGCGCCGCGGATCGCATTGATCAAGTCGGCCGGGTGCGGAAGGGCGACGCTCTCCTCCGCGCAGATCCATTCCAGCCCTCCGCCGCGGGCGGCGTCGAGGGCGCGGCGGGCATCGTCCAGCAGTGACACAAGTTCGCGCCCCCCCTCGCCGCTCTCGTCGAAGCGTTCACCGCGCCACAGTTCGTGAATCTCGCGGACGTGTTTGCGGATCAGCATGTCCGCCTTGTCGAGGGCGAGGGCCCGCTCCTCGTGCGAGCGAAGCCGGCCCAGATCTCGCAGGGCGAACGTCACCGCCTGCAGGGCGATGATCGCGGGGACCGCCTTTCTCCACCGCTCGCCCTCGGCGGTCTTCGGAAGGGCCACGCTTGCCTGGGCAAACTCGGTCCACACGGCCAGAAGGGCTGGCCAGGTCAGGTTTTTGCCTCTGTTCGGGTCGGAAGTCACAAATCAGGATAGGGAAGGGTCCACCCGTCAGCCCGCGGGGAGTCGTTCTTCGCATGAGGTTGCGAGGCCGGACGTGTCGTCCCGCCGCAACCACTTCAACAGGCCGGCTTACCCCGGCGCAATCGAGGCAGCAGAACCATGGACACGACAACGAAGCAGCACGGCCGGGCGGGGGCGGGACGGGCGTCGACGGGCGCAGCGATGGTGCTTGCCGCCGCGGCGGGGACACTGGCCTTCGGGCTCACCATGCCTGCAAGCGCCGAGATCTACGGCAACTACGTGACGGACGACAACCAGCTCTGGGGCGTCACCTACATGCCGGACTTCGACCAGAAGCGGGCGGCGATCTTCCAGGTGCCGGGCCTGCCCGGCGACGGCGGCATGTACTGCGTGCCGACCGCGACGATGAACGTGCTGGCCTACCTGGACACGCACGGGTCGGAGCAGATCCAGCTCCAGCCGATCCCCTACGTCCCCGGCAACGCCGATGCGTACGCCCACGTCACGAACCAGCTTGACTTGCTCGGCTTCCTCATGGAAACCTCGACGACCGGTGGGACCAACGCCGCGGGGTGGTACATGGGCACCGACCTGTATCTGCCCAGCGACGGCTTCGTGCTCTATCAGCGTCTGGCGACGGAAGGGCAGTCCACGACAACGCGGGAGATCGCCAAGATTTCGCGCCAGGGTGGGCTGGGCGTGCTCTGCTACGGCCGGTGGAACTCGTCGGACGGCATCGTGCTCGACTCCCGCGACACGGGCCACTGCGTCACTCCCACTCGCATCGAGCACGGCGGCGGGGTGAACCAGCTCCGGTATCGCAATCCCTCCACGGCCAGCGAAGAGAGCATGTTCCATCAGTCCGACTACGTGCACGCTTCGATCAACATTCAGGACGCCTGGTACTGGTGGAATGGGCAGGCCTATCTGATGAGCCGCATGATGTTCGCCCCCTCGGCCAGCGACACGCGCCTGCGCCTGATCGACTACGCGGCGTGGATCTTCCCGCAGCAGGGGATCACGAACGGGCCTTCGGGAGATCTGAAGATCCATACGCCGAACCCGATCGATCCGACGCAGCCGACGGTCAAGACATTGGCCGCGCCCGGCGGCACGGTGATTGAGTGCGAGATGAGCCCCGATCGGACGTTCATCGCGTACATCGCCAAGGAGCCGACGGCGGGGGTTGCGACGCTGTGGCGCCTGGACACGGCCAGCGGCGAAGCGACCCTCCTCGAGACGCTCGCCGCGCCCGGCGGGCTGAGCTTCGGGCGCGACGGCTCCCTCTTCGTCGGCGACGGTGCGAACTTCAAGAAGTTCCCCGTCAGCGACGGCCAGGTGGGCGACCCGATTGTTGCCCGTACGGCGAATGGAGCGTTCATCAAGGACCTCGCGTACGACGATGAGACGGACCAGGTTTACGCCGTTGGTCACACCGGCGGGATCAACATCCTCATGGCTGATGGTTCCGTCCGCTCCGTCGCCGATGCCATCCCCACCTCGATCAACCCGGCCTCGATCCGAGGCATCATGCCCCTGCCGGGCAGCCCTTACCAAGGGGATGGGGACACCGACGCGTCCGACTATCTCGTGTGGCGGCGCAGTGTGGGGACCGTCGCCCTGGCGCTGTGGACGGACTCACAGTTCCTGGTGCTCGGGACCGATGCGGCGAGCGGCGACGTTGTTCCCGTCGAGAGCCTCTCGCTGAACTTTGAGGAGATCAAGTTTGCCAGCATGGACCAGCACGGCAAGCTCTACCTCGTCGTGGACGATACCGCGACGGGCGGCGGCGGCCCGCATGTGAAGGTCTTCGACGGCCTGACCGCAACTGCCCCGATGCAGGAGGATCCGAACTCGCCCTTTGCGAATCTGCCCGCGGGCGACTTCTTCCAGATCGGGCGCAGCCGTACCAACTACCGGGCGGCGCTGCACAGCGGGCCGGGTTGGGACACGAACACGCCGCTGGAGGAGGTGCTCCTGGACGAGACGACCATCATCCCGGATTGCCCGGCCGACTGGAACTTCGACCAGGCCGTCGACGTCTTCGATCTGCTCGGCTACCTGGACGAGTGGTTTGCCGGGACCGCCGCGGCGGATCTGACGGGCGACGAGACCACGGACGTCTTCGACCTGCTGAGCTACCTGGACCTGTGGTTCGCGGGCTGCTGAGGAAGCAGCGAGATCGCGACCGACAAAGCAGGAATGCAACGCAGCGGATCGGGTTGGGCGCTTCAAAAGCGCGGCCCGATTTGCTGCTTTTGCTCAAGGTGGGCGCTGCTCGACACCCCGTCAGCGCGGACGGCTCTGACCTTCCTGCGGCTCCCCGCGCGCCCGCACCACTGCGCTGCGGAGTACCGCAGTGAGCGGTCGCGCCCGAGTTACACGGAGATTCAGCGCCAGCGCGTGATGTGCCAGGTCTTCTTGCCGCGGCGGAGGGCGATCACGCCGCCCGTTCCGCCCTCCCCGCCGAGCAGGTCAGCGCTGGTGAGGCGGCGGTCAAGGTCGGCCTTGTCGCCGTTCACGGTGATGGCGCCCTGCTCGAGGAGCTTGCGGGCCTGGCCTTTGGAATCGGCGATGGTCGTGGCGAGGACTTCCACCAGCGCGACTCCCTCGCCGGAGAGCTGCTGCCTGTCGTGCTCGCTGGTGGGGGCCGCGGCGAAGACCTCGGCCATCATGTGCGGTGGGATGGAGCGGACGTCGCCGGAGAAGAGCGCCCTGGCCGCGGCTTCGGCGTGGTCCATCTCGGCCTTGCCGTGGAGGAGCGTGGTCGCTTCGCGGGCGAGGGCGCGGTGGGCTTCGCGCGCGCCGGGGTTGGCCGCGTGGGCTTCGGCGAGGGCGTTGATCTCGGCCTCATCAAGGAGCGTGAAGATCCTGAGGAAGCGCACCACGTCGGCATCGAGCGTGTTGAGCCAGAACTGGTAGTAGGCGTACGGGCTGGTGCGGTCGGCGGTGAGCCAGACTGCGCCGGATTCGGTCTTGCCGAACTTGCCGCCGTCGGCCTTGGTGACGAGGGGGACGGTGAGGCCGAAAACGGCGTGCTGAGTGCTGAGTTCCGAGTGCTGCGTGCGGCGGATGAGGTCGGCGCCGGCGACGATGTTGCCCCACTGATCGGAGCCGCCGAGCTGCACCGTAACTCCCTGCTCCTTGAACAGGTGCAGAAAGTCGTACGCCTGCAGAATCATGTACGAGAACTCGGTGTACGAAATCCCGTGCTCCCGCTCTTCCAAGCGGGCGCGGATGGATTCCTTCTGGATCATCATGTTCACCGAGAAGTGCTTGCCGACGTCGCGCAGCACCTCGATGTAGCCGAGCTTCGTCAGCCAGTCGGCGTTGTTGACGATTGCCGCGCCGGCGCCGCCCCCGAAGTCCAGCAGACGCTCGAAGATCCGCCGCTGGCTGGCCACGTTCGCCTCGACCTGCTCCCCGGTCTGCAACTGCCGCTCGGCGGACTTCCCGGAGGGGTCCCCGATCAGCCCCGTGCCGCCGCCCATCAGGACGATCGGCTTGTGTCCAGCGCGCTGGGCGTGCCGCAGCGCCATGATCGGGACCAGGTTGCCGATGGTCAGGGAGTCGGCGGTGGGGTCGAAGCCGGCGTAGACGGTCCGCGGCTGGCCCGCCCCGCCGCGGAGGTGTTCGCGAAGTCCCTGCTCGTCCGTGCACTGGTAGAGCAAGCCGCGCCACTTGAGTTCGTCGATGAAGTCGATTGCGCTCATGTGGGCAAGGGTAGCAGTTGACGGATGGCCGCCGCCGACTACGCTCATTGCCCTGATCCGGGGTGGAGCGAGGGAAGGGATGGCGGGGTTGGAGGCGCTGAGCGTGCCCAGCGAGCGTGCGGAGACGGCCGAGCCGGGAGGGGTCGAGCCTGAGTCAGAGTCGATGAGTGTGGATCTGTACCAGCACCCGGCGGTGTATGCCGCGCTGCGTGCGCCGGATCCGGCGCTGCTGGCGGGGGTGCGCCGGCTCATCGCCGAGCACCTGACGCCCGCGGACGTCGCGGCGGCCGCCGGGCGGGTGGTGGTGCGCACGATGAACGCCATCACGATCCACGGCGGCAATGGTTACGCCAGCCGCAGCGGTCACGCGCGGGCGGGGGGCAACGGGGCGGCATTCTGGCCGGCCGGCTGCCGCGTGCCCGGCGTGGTGGATCATCAGGTGCGGTTCGAGTTCGAGGCGGTCCCGGCGGCGGCGTGCCAGGTCGCGGACGGCGCGCCGGATGGCGGCTCGGGAAGAGCAGGGGGGGTGAGCATCATGGATCCGGCGTGCGGGCCGGCCAACTGGCTGGAGCCCTTCGCGCGTGAGGGGTGGCGGGTGGCGGGCAATGACCTTTCGCCGCACATGGTGGCGGGGGCGCAGCGAACGCTGGCGGCGATCGCCCGCGAGCGCGGCGTGGCCGAAGAGGCGGTCGGCGAGATCATCTGGGGGGACATGCGCGACTTGCGCTTCAAGACCGGCCCCTTCGACGTCGCCCTCGAGATCGCCGGGACCACCGGGTTGCTCGCCGAGCCCGACGACCTGCTGGCTCATTTGACGACGGTGGGGGAGCACCTGCGCGTGGGCGGGCTCTTTCTCGTGACGGTCTTCTTCGACCGCCGCGGCGACCGCAAGGGAGAGGACCTGCAACTGCCCGCGCTCTGCCACGACACGGGCCTGATCCCCGTCCGGCTCGAGGATGGGCGCGAGGGCGGGGCGCGCGCGCGGTACGAGCTGATCGGGTGGGGGGACGATCCGCCGACGATGCGGATGCGGCGGACGGTGACGACCAGCGGCGTTCCGGACTGCCCGCCGCGGTTCACCGAGGAGTACGGTCTGCGGATCTGGCCGGAGGCGCAGGTGCTGGCACTGATCGAGCGGACGGGGCTCTACGAGATCGTCTCGATGGAGGGGCTGCCGGATGAGGGCGGCGACGATCCGTTCGGGGAGCAGACGCTCGTCCTCCGCCGAATCTGACCGCCGCGCACGGCAGGCCCGTACACTCCGGTCCGCGCGTGCGGCACGCGCAAGGCGGATGCAACCGGGCAAGTCCCGGGGGATGGAGGGGGAGCGAGCGCTGCCATGGCTTTCGGCGTCGACATTCTCCGCATCGCCCGCCTGGAGGAGCGGCGGCAGGCCCTCGGCGTGGCGTCCATCGCCGATGAGGCCGAGCCCCTCTCGACGGGGATGATGTGCTTTTCCGGGCCCGGCTCCTGGTCCAACCAGGCGATGGGGCTCGGGATGGAGGGCCCCGTGTCGGCCGCCGAGCTCGACCGGCTCATCGAGTTTTACGAAGCCCGCGGCGTGGAGCCGCGGCTGGAGCTTTGCCCGCTCGCCGATGAGACGCTCGTTCGCGGGCTGGCCGACCGCGGCTTCGTGGTGCGCGACTTCGACGATGTCCACGTCCGGACGCTGACGGATCTGCCGCGGGCGGCTCTGCCTCCGGGGGCTCGGCTTCAGGTCGTCGATCCGGCGGATCCGGCCCAGATCGAGGCGTTCGTGCACGTGCGGGCCGCCGGCTTCGGCGAGGAGCAGACGGCCGTTCACGACCGCATTGAGAGGCGGCTCCTTGCCGCGCCCCAGTGCATCTGCCTCCTTGCCTGGGTCGGCGGCGAGCCGGCCGCCGCGGCGGCGTGCGAGGTCATGCCGCCGGCCGGGTGTCTCTTCGGCGGGACGACGCTGGAGCCGTATCGAGGGCGCGGGCTGCAGGCCGCGTTGATCGCCGAGCGGCTGCGCCTGCTCGCCGAGGCGGGGTGCGAGTTCGCCTGCATCGGGTCCGCGCCCCGCGGCGGGACGGGCCGGAACGCGCGGCGGGCGGGCTTTGCCGTGATGTACACGAAGCTGACGCTGGTGCGCCCGCGGGAGGGGCCGGCGGTTTCCCGGTAGGGGGAGACGGCTCAGCGGGAGTCGGCCGAGTTGGGGCCGAAGGCCGCGATGTAGACGTTGAAGGAGTCGTCGAGTTCTTCGGCGGGGTCTTCGATCGGGCGGATGTACGCTTCGCCGTCATCGTCGACCGCGTCGGGGAGCTGCGCGTAGACGGCGGTGCGCGCGAAGCCCGCTTCGAGCATGGCGTCGCGGAGTTCCGGGACGGACCAGAGGCGCCAGTTGTAGATGAAGGCGTCGGGGAAGTCGGCGACGATGTCCTTGCCTTCGAAGAGGCGGAAGTGCAGGACGTCCGTCACGCGGCCGGTGAGGGGATCGGCGTCTCGCTGCTCCCAGGTGTAGACGATTTGTTGTGGCCGGGCGTGGCGCGCGGCGGGCGCGGCGTGGAGGGGGGATGGGGGGGTGTGCGTTCTTTCGACGGAGCCGGTGAGGAAGGCGCTCTCGCCGCCGTAGGTGTCGCAGATGAATGCGCCGCCTTCGGTGAGGCGCTGCAGTGTGCGCTTGAGGTACGCGATCAGGGCCGGGCGGTCGTGGATCTCCCCGATGGAGAAGTTGCCCGTGAAGATCACGTCGGCTTTGAGGTTGCTCAAGTCGTCGCGCGGCGCGAGGAGGTCCGCCGCGATCGTCGTGATCGCGCCCGCATCGCCGCCTTCGGCCTGCCATTTCGCGCGGCAGCGCTCCAGAACGCTTTCATCGAGGTCGATCGCGATCGCGCGCCCCCCGGGCACGGTTCTGCACCACTCGCGACTGAGCGCCCCGGTGCCCGCGAAGTCTTCCCCGAGCACGCGCCCCCCCCCGGCGTGGATCGCGCGAAGTAACGGCACCGCGTGCCTGGGCGACTGGACGCACAGTTCGTACAGGTCGTGCTTGTCGAGGGCGGGGGGCACGCGGGATGGTACGGCCGGTGGCCTCAACGGCGTGGAATCCTGGGTGCCACTGCTCGCCGCGGTACTCCGCGGCGCAGCAGTGCGATCGTGCGAGGCCGTTGTGTTTGTGCAAGGCCGATCGACGGCTCTGTGAGGTTCACAATGCCGATCTGTGGGGCGCCCGGTGAACATGGAAGCGTGGGGCCGTTCGCACGGCTGCGCCGCGGAGTACCGCGGCGAGCCGTGGCACCCGTGCCACCCGACTAGACTCGCCGCCATGGCCGAATCCATCGCCATCCATCACGCCGACTGGCTCGAGCTCCCTTCGTTCATCGAGCCCGCCAGCGTCGATCTGGTCTACATCGACCCGCCCTTCGGCACCGGCGCCACGCAGCGGACGCCGCCGGGCGCGGCGAAGGCCGGGCGCGCTGTGAGCGCTGCGTACAACGACGATCTCCGCGACGTCGGCGCGTGGCTGAAGTGGATCGAGCCGCGCCTGCGGGCCACGGTTCCGCTGCTGAAGCCGACCGGCTCCATCCTCCTGCACATCGACTGGCGCACGAGCCACCGCGCCCGCGTGCTGCTGGACGATTGTCTCGGCGCGGACCGCTTCGTCAATCATCTCATCTGGTCGTACGGCCTCGGCGGCTCCTCCCCGCGGCGCTTTGCCCGCAAGCACGACGACATCCTCTTCTACTGCATCGATCCGGAGCGGTACTGGTTCGACCCGCCGCAAGTCGAAGCGACAAGCCGGCGGATGGCGGGACAGATGAAGAAAGCCACCGACGTCATCGACATCCCCGCGCTCAACAACATGGCCGCGGAGCGCACCGGCTACCCCACGCAAAAGCCGCTGGCGCTGCTGGAACTGCTCATCACCGCCTGCTGCCCGCCCGGCGGCCTCGTGGTCGATCCGTGCTGCGGCAGCGGCACGACACTCGTTGCGGCGCTGAGAA
>CAYWRO010000038.1:0-35758 GCA_964460345.1 uncultured Phycisphaeraceae bacterium
CGGGGGGGTCGCAGTCCGTCCACGTTGCCCGCGATGCCACCCCCCAGGCCCCCCCTGCCGCCCCCCCCGCCGCCCCCTCCCAGCACCCAGCCCTGAGCACCTGACCCATTGTGACCACGACCACACCCGACGTCATCATCGAGCGCGATGCGGAGATCCCGACCTGGTTCGGGATCGGCGGCCGCGCGGATCGGCTGGCCCGCCCCGAATCGCTTGAGCAGCTCTGCTCGTGCCTGGAGATGGACCCGAACCTGCGCATCCTCGGCGACGGGGCAAACCTGCTCGTCGACGATGAGGGCGTCGGCGATCTGGTCGTCTCACTGGAGCGGCTGAACGCTGTGGAACTGCGCTCGCCCGGCATCATCCACGCCGAGGCGGGCGCGAACCTGCCGAAGATGATTCTCGAGTGCGTGCGGCAGGGCCTGCGCGGCGTCGAAGGGCTCGGCGGCATCCCGGCGACGATCGGCGGCGCAGTCTTCATGAACGCGGGCGGCGCCTTCGGCCAGATCGGTGAGGTCGTGGAGCGCGTGCACGTTCTCGATCGCGATGGCAGCGCCCGCACGCTGCAGCGCGGCCAGATCAAGTTCGAGTACCGCCGCAGCGGCCTCGGCGACGGCTGGACCAACCTGATCATCACGGGCGTGGAGTTCGCCCTCAAGCAGGACGATCCGGTGATCCTGCGCCAGCGCCTCAAGGAGGTGATGGCTTACAAGAAGGAATCGCAGCCGATGGCGGAGCGCTCCGCCGGCTGCGCATTCAAGAATCCGACGCTCGCGGCGGACATCACCGGCGTCGGCGTCAAGGGCTCGCGCATCAGCGCCGGGCGTCTCATCGACATGGCCGGGTGCAAGGGTCTTCGCGTCGGCGGGGCGGAGGTGAGCGAACGGCACGCCAACTTCATCGTGACGCACCGGGGGGCGCGGGCGCGCGATGTGATCGAACTGATGGACGAGGTCGGCCGTCGCGTACATGATCAGTACGGCGTCGATCTTGAGCCGGAAGTGATCGTCTGGCGGCGGTAGGCGGAGACGGCCAGGTCGGCTAGAACGGAAGGCAGCATGGCAGAAGGCACGGAAGCACACATTCTTGTTCTCGGCGGCGGACCGGATGCGGAGCGCGACGTCAGCATCGAATCCAGCCGCTGCGTCGCCGAAGCGCTGCAGATCGCGGGCTTCAGCGTGACGCGCGAGCTCATTGAGCGCCTCAGCGCCGATGAACTCGCCCGCCTGCCCGGGGACGTGATCTTCCCGGTCCTGCACGGCGGCTGGGGAGAGGGCGGCCCGCTGCAGGACATCCTCGAGTCTGACGGACGGCCGTTCGTCGGCTGCGAAGCGCTCCCGGCGCGGCACGCGATGGACAAGATCGGGGCGAAGCTCACCGCCGCGGCGGCCGGCATTCCGACGGCGCCGCTGCGGACGCTTGACCTGCGCGACGCCGCATGCCCGCTGCCGCTGCCGGTGGCGGTCAAGCCCGTACAGGAAGGCTCCACGATCGGCCTGCACATCTGCCACACGCTTGAGCAGTGGGGGAGGGCGCGGGCGCAGATCGAGCGCGAAGTCATCGAAGGCGGCGCGGCCTCCGCCGCGCGTGTCTACATGATCGAGCCCTTCATCAAGGGGCGCGAACTGACCGTCGGCCTGATCGACAACCACGCGCTGCCGGTGATCGAGATCATCCCCGCCGCGGGGCTGTATGACTATGAGGCGAAGTACACGCGCGACGACACGCAGTACGTGCTTCGCCCCGAGTTGCCGGTGGGCGTGGCCGAACGCATTCGCGAGCAGAGCGAGACGCTTGCCCGCGCGATGGGCGTCCGGCACGTGGCGCGCGTGGACTTCATTCTGGACGACGCCGGCGACGCGTGGTTGCTGGAGATCAACACGATGCCGGGCTTCACAACCCATTCCCTCGTGCCGATGGCCGCTCGCGCCGAAGGGCTTGACATGCCGCGGCTGTGCGCACGACTCGTCGAACTTGCCCTGCGCGACCACGCCGGACGCTCGACGCACGCCCTGTCAGGACAGCAGTAACAGATCATGGCACGAAAAGCTGCAAAGAAGAAAGCATCCGGAAAGAAGCAGGAACGCCGCCTGCCCGACTGGCTCACCGATCGCGCTCGCCTGCTGTCGATCGCCAGCACGACCGCCACCTTTGTGATCGGTGCGGGTGTGGCCGTGGGGCTCATCCTCGGCCGCGGCGTCATGCTTGAACGCGTCGCCGAACAGCGAGCCGAAACCCAGTCGCTCCGCGTGGCGTTCAACTGGCCGGCAATGCCCGCCGACCCGAAGCGGACGTGGATGGATGAGGACTCCCGCCGCGATCTCGAGGCGGTGGCGATCTCCTGGCTGGAGCAGAACCCGCACAGCGTCTCCGCCCTGAGAGCGGCACAGGGCGCACTGATGAAGACGGGCTGGTTCGCCGATGAGTGCACGCTTTCTCGCGAGCCGGAGGGCGTCATCCGAATCTCCGGGCGCTGGCGCATTCCCGCCGCGGTGGTGCGCGCCGACGGCCGCGACCGCCTCGTCGCCGCGACGGGAGAGCGCCTGCCCGTGGCGTACCCGATCGATGCGAGCGGCCGGAAGGTGATTCTTGGTCTCGAGCAGGCGCCCCTCCCGGCGCTGGGCGAGCGATGGGTCAACGCCGGCGCGGTGCGCGCCGGGCTCGACCTGCTTCGGTACGTTTCCAGTGCCCCCGGTAACCACCAGATCCACGCCGTCGACGTCTCGGCGTTCGGCAGCAGCCGGGGCGAGCTCGTGCTCGTGACCGACCGCGGCACGCGCATCCTGTGGGGAGGCCCGATCGGCGTCTTCAGCCCGGGACAGGCTCGCGATGAAGAGAAGCGCAGCCGGCTGAGCAGCGTCTACATGCGTTACGGCCGCATCGACGCCGGGTCAGCGTACATCGACATCAGTCTCGAATCGGGGGTCGAGATCCAGCAGCCGCGGCGTGACTGAAGCGGGATGTGAACGAGCCAACCATGCAACCCGGGCCGGAAGGCGGTGCGAGCGCCGAAGCGGCCGAGGTGCGCACGGTGGATCCGGCCGCGGAACCTGAAGCGACGATCGAACAGTCGGTCGAGTCATCGGGGCCGGTCGACACGGATGTCCACGACGAGCCGGTCGCTCCGCAAGCATCGGTAGATCCATGGGCGCACCGGCGCGGCGAACCGCGCATCTTCGCGTTCTTCTGGACGCTGTACCTGCTCGCTTCGGTCGTCGGGTCGGTGATGTGGCTCGCGGGTTCGGCGAGCCTGCAGCCCGACGCGTACGGCCCTGCCGCGCGCATCATGCTTGTCGCGATCGCGGTCGGCGTCACAATCCTGTGGCCGATGACGCGGTTGTGCCAAGAAGCGCCGCAGCGACCGCTGCGCGCGTGCATCGTGGACACCATCGTCGTCGTGGCCCCCGTGCAGATGGTCGTCTGGCCGCTTGCCTTTCTGGCGGCATGGCCGGTCGATGTGATCGCCGCGACCGCAGCGCTGCTTGGCGTCTGGGGGATGATGACCGGCGCGCTGCTGGCCAATGCGCTGCTGGATCATCCCGCGCCGCGGGCGACGTCGACCGGTACGGGCGGGCAGGAAGGCGATCGTGAAATCCCCCTGCATCCGCGGCGACTGACGCGCGCCGGCTGGATGATCGGCATGGTGGGCGTTGTTTTCACGGGCCAGCTTCTGGCGGCGTTCGGCGTCGCGACGGCCCGGCCATGGCTGGCCGATTTGTCAGGCCTGTCGCCCTTTGCCGGTGTCTACGAAGTGAGCGGCCACGGCCTTGCCGGCGCTGAAAAGCCCGTCACCGAATGGCAGTGGCGGCTGATTGCCGGCGTCGGAATCACGTCTCTGGCGGTTTGGGCGCTGGCGATGCTGCGCGCCGTTGTCCTTCGGAGCCGCGCTGGGTCCTAGCATTGCATTGCGGCTGCGGCGCCGCCCGCAGCGACCCAGCCCAGATGGAGACAGACTTCATGGAACTGCTCACACGCGAAGAGCGGCAACAGCTTGAGCGTCGCCTTACCGAGCTGATCGACAACCGTCCGGTGCTTTCGAAGCGAATCGCCGAAGCGCGCGATCTCGGCGATCTGAAGGAGAACGCCGACTACCACGCCGCGCGTGAAGAGCAGGGGCTTCAGGAGGCGGAGATCCGCCGGCTTGAGGAGCGCCTCGCCAACAGCCAGGTGATCGACGAGAGCGCGCACAAAGACAGCGGTGTTGTCTTCCTTGGGGCCACGGTCAAGATTCGTGAAGTCGGCTCCGACGAAGAGGAACTTGTCAGGCTCGTCGGTGAGTCGTCCGGCGTCGTGAGCGCCGATTATTTCGAAGCGACGGCCACGAGCCCCATGGGCGAAGCGCTCATCAAGGCGCGCATCGGCGAGACCGTGAGCGTCAAAGGGCCCCGCGGCGTGACGAAGTTCGAGATCCTGGAAATCCTGTAACCGGGTCCGACGCCTCGCGAGATTGGGGCCGCGGCCGGGCTGCTGTCGGCTGCGTTGGCGCGCCGTGCAGGTGCGCGCAATGGGCTTGGTGCAGGAGGGAACGGAGCGGGCCGGGGGGCTACCGTGCACCGATGACTTCCCTGCTCTCGCCGACGCTGCAGCACGATGTCGAACGCTTCGACCGACTGGTCACATCCATCGCCGAACATCACCTTGATGACGAGTCGCGCCTCGCACTGCTCGAGCTGCGCAGGCTCCACGCTGCGGGGAGCGATCCGGATGCCCCCCCGGTCCAGGTGCTGCAAGAGCGGATTCAGCGTCTGTCGACCAGTGCGATCACGGAGCTGTTGAAGCTGCTGACGATCCGCTTCCACCTGGTGAACAAGGCCGAGCAGCTTGAGATTGTGCGGATAAACCGCCGGCGCAGCGCTGAGGCCAGCCCGGCAGCCCCTCGGCCCGAGTCGATCAGCGAGGCGGTGTTGCGGCTCAAGCGCACTGGCCTGACGTATGACGAGCTGCTGGATCGCCTGAACGGGCTGGACATCCAGCCAACCTTCACGGCGCACCCGACCGAGGCGAGGCGACGCTCCGTGCTGCACAAGCAGCAGCGGATTGCGGAGCTTGCGGCGGAGCTTGATCACACCGACCTGACCGGCCCCGAGCGCAGCTCGCTCGAGGCAGAACTTCGACGAGCCATCCTTCTGTTGTTCGTGACCGATGAGGTGCGCGCCGAGCGACTGCGCGTGATCGAAGAAGTGCGCAACGGCTTGTATTACCTCTCAACCTCCGTCTGGGAGGCCGTGCCGCGGCTGCACCGCGATCTGGCCGATGCCATCGAAGCGCATTATGAGCAGCGGCCGGAAACACCGCCGCTGCTGCGATACCGCACGTGGATCGGCGGCGACCGCGACGGGAACCCGAACGTCACGCCCGAAGCAATGCGCCAGGCGTTGGCGATGCTTCGCGCAGAGGCCGTCAGTCTCTACACGCGCGACCTTCTCGCATTGCGTCTGGATCTGTCCGTCTCGCAGCGCCGCTCGCAGGTGCCCGAGGCCCTGCTGGCCTCCTTGCGGGAGGAGGAGACAACTGGTGTTCTTGACGCCGCGGAAACGCGGCACCTCCGGTTCGAGCCGTACCGGATGAAGATCCTCCACATGGTGGCGCGACTTCAGACCGTCGCTGGCGATCTTCCTCGATACGATGCGCAGGCGCTCCTTTCGGATCTGCGCCTTCTCCGTGACAGCCTGCGGGAATCCGGACTTGGCGAGGTCGCGACAGGACTTCTCGATGACACCATAACGCGGGCACGTTCGTTCGGGCTGCACCTGGCGACGCTGGACGTGCGGCAACACAGCGCCGTGCACGAGCGCACGGTTGATGAACTGCTGCGCCTGGCCGGCGTCCATCCGCGCTATCGGGAACTGGATGAGCCCGCGCGGCTCTCGCTCCTGCAGGCGGAACTGGCCTCTCCCCGCCCGCTGCTCCCCCCCAGAGCGGTCTTAAGCGAAGAGGCATCGCGCGAGCTGGAGACATTCCGTGTCATCCGCGAGGCGATCCAGCGCGATCCGCACACAATCGGATCCTGCATCATCAGCATGACCCACGAGGTCAGCGACCTGCTCGAGGTGCTGTTGCTGATGAAGGAAACAGGCTTGTACCGGCCAGGGAGTGAGCATACGGCTTCCGACCTGGACGTCGTGCCGCTCTTCGAGACCGTGGACGACCTCGCGCACGCCGCGCCCCTGATGCGCAGCGCTTTTCGGGACGACGCCTATCGACGCCACCTGGCAGCCCGCGGCGGCTTTCAGGAGATCATGCTCGGGTATTCCGACAGCAATAAGGATGGCGGATACCTCATCGCCAACTGGGCGCTGCACCGCGCCCAGCGAGAACTGTCCGACTGTTGCCGCGAGGCCGGCGTCGAGTTTCGCCTTTTCCACGGCCGCGGCGGGACGATCGGCCGAGGCGGCGGGCGAGCCGGCCGGGCGATCCTTGCCAGTCCCGGCTCAAGCCGAAATGGCCGGATCCGCTTCACCGAGCAGGGAGAGGTGATCTCCTTCCGCTACGCCATGCCGGAACTGGCCCGGCGGCACCTTGAACAGATCGTGCACGCGGTGCTGCTCGGATCTGGCAAAGGAGGCGCTTCGGATGGTGAGTTAAGCAGCGCGCCCCAGTCCGTCAGGGACGAAGATGCGGCGCTGGTGCAGCGGCTGGCGGAGACGGCCCGTGCCGCGTACCGGGATCTCATCGATGATCCACAGTTGTGGACCTGGTTCGTCGAGGCGGCGCCGATCCGCCAGATCGCAACGCTTCCGATGGCCTCTCGTCCAGTGGCCAGGCTCGGTGAGAGTTCGCGTGAGGGGCTTCAGGGGCTCTCCTTTGACCAGCTGCGCGCGATCCCCTGGGTCTTCGCCTGGACCCAGATGCGATTCACCGTCCCGGGCTGGTTCGGCGTCGGCGCTGCGCTGGCCGCCGAGACCGAGACCCCTGAGGCCGCGGCACGCCTGCGCAGGCTGTACGCCCAGTGGCCGTTCTTCCGCGCCGTGATCGACAATGCCCAGCAGGAGATGGCCCGTGCGCGCCTGGCCATCGCCCGGTGCTACTCTGCCCGTGCGCCAGCTTCCGCGGCTCTGGATGAGAAGATCGTCGCCGAGTTCGGTCGGGCCGAAGCGGCAATCCTCAGCATCACCGGGCAGCGCGCGCTGCTGGACAACAATCCCGTCATCCAGAAAACCATCCGGTTCCGTAATCCGGACACAGACCTGCTGAATCTCATGCAGGTAGAACTGCTCCGCCGGGCCCAGAGCGAGCGGGGGGCGGCAAACTCCCCGGAAGATGGGTCACGGGAGGAACTGCAATCCGCCCTCCTCCTGAGCGTCAACGCCCTCGCGGCGGCCATGCAGAGCACCGGCTGAACGCGTCTTTCCGTTGTTTTTGGCTTGATTTCGGCTGCTATCGGACGTGCGGGGGCCGGCGATGGACTGGAGTCCCCTTACCGGGATCGCTAGAGTTGCCCGCCTTTTTTGGCCGCCGTCGTCGCGGCTGTTGCGGGCGAGCCCGACAAGCCGCGTCCGTCCGCAGGTCATGAATCTGATTCGAAGGGAGCGGAACCATGGGACTCGATATCGCCCTTGACGAGCTCTACGCCACCGGCTGGGCGCCGCTGGATACCTCGGGCTGCTCCCACCACGACGACGGCCGCGCCTTCCCGACCGTGGACCGCGTGCGGCGAGAGTTTCTCATCTCCGGGCGCGACCTGCAGGTCCACCACGCCGCCAAGTTCGACTGCTGGCGCGCCGAATGGACAGGCCCCGACGGCCAGTCGGGCTCCGTCGTCGCGCCAACCGAGGCGGAAGCCGCGGTGTACGCCCTGGCCCGCATGCGGCGCCATGCCGCGGCCGCGGCGGTCGTTTGAGGGCGGCATCTGGACCCCCCGCTTCCGAATTGCTAAACTAGCTCTCCGCCAGCCACTTACTGGCCCCTTCGTCTAGTCCGGTCCAGGACGCCAGGTTCTCATCCTGGAAACAGGGGTTCGAATCCCCTAGGGGTCACTTCCGCGGCCGCCCAGATTCGGGCGGCCGCTTTCGTGCGCAGGCCATCAGCCCGCTCGGACCGCCAGAAGCAGGAGCTTCGTTGCGGCCAGGGCGAGCACCGCGCCCAGCAGCAGCCGCAACGCCCGGGGCGTGGCCCGCCGGCTGCCGAACCACGCTCCCGCTACTCCGCCAAGGCATGCCGCGGGCGCCAGCACGCCAAGTTCCCAGTCCGGCCGCCAGCCGCTCGCTGCCAGACCGGTCAATCCGGCGACCGAGTTGAGCAGGATGAACAGGGACGCCGCGGCGGCGGTCTGCTTCGTATCAGCCCAGTTGAACAGCAGCAGCAGGGGGCTGAGGAAGATCCCGCCGCCGGTGCCGGTGAGCCCGGCCGCAAGCCCCAGGGCCGCTCCGGCTGTCAGTGCCGCGGCGTGCGGGGGCGAGTGGGGCTCATCCCCGCTTAGACGCGGCCGCCAGGCGCTCCAGAACATCCGACCCGCGCTCAACAGCAGGACGAGGCCGATTGCCGCGCCCAGCGGTCTTGGTGGAAGGTCGATCAGACCACCGATGAACGCCGCCGGCGCGGAGGTGACCGCGAACGGCCAGAAGAGCTGCCATCTGAAGTGCCCCGCGCGTGCAAACTGAGAAAATGCGATGATGGCGACCAGCACATTGATCGCCAGCGCGGTCGGCCGCATCGCCACGGTCTCCACGCCGACCAGCGCCATCACGGCCAGGTATCCGCTCGCGCCGGCGTGCCCGACGGAGGCGTACACCGCCCCGACGAAGAGGAACAGCACCGTCAGCGTCAACAGCACATCGGGGGTCACGGCGGACAGTAGCCGCCGTCGTCCGGAGCGCGGCGCGTTGATACCGTACGAGGCATGCCGCTCTTCGCGGAACTTCGCCTGCACGCAATCCGGAGGCTCATTATGACGCTGCGCTTGCTGACTGCACTCGCTCTGTTTGGTGCTTACCTCGTTTCTGCAGGGTGCGGCGACAGCACCAGCGGAACCGACGACGACGGCGGGAAGGCAATCCGCGTCGGGTTCTCCCAGATCGGCGCGGAGAGCGCGTGGCGAACGGCTGAAACAGAGTCGATCCGTTCAGAGGCCGCAGCACGTGGCGTGGATCTGAAGTTCTCCGATGCGCAGCAGAAGCAGGAGAACCAGATCAAGGCGCTGCGGACGTTCATTGCGCAGGATGTGGACGCCATCATTCTGGCGCCGGTCGTCGAGAGCGGCTGGGAGCCCGTGCTGCGCGAAGTGAAGCGGGCCGGGATCCCCGTCGTGCTCGTCGATCGCGGCGTCGATGTTGCGGATGACTCGCTTTACGCCACGCTCATCGCTTCTGACTTTGTCGCGGAAGGGCGCATGGCGGGCGAGTGGCTCGCGGCGGCGCTTGGCGGCGAGGGCAACATCGTCGAACTGAAAGGCACCACGGGGGCAGCGCCCGCGATTGATCGCGAGCGCGGGTTTCGCGAAGCGATCGAGGCGCACCCCGGATTGCAGGTCATCCTGAGTCAGACGGGCGACTTCACGCGCGCCAAGGGCAAGGAGGTCATGGAGGCCTTTCTGAAGGCCCGCGGAGGCGACATCGACGCGGTCTACGCGCACAATGACGACATGGCCCTGGGCGCCATTCAGGCGATCGAGGAAGCGGGGTACGAGCCCGGTGAAGACATTCTCGTTGTCTCGATTGACGGCGTGAAGCCGGCGTTTGAAGCGATGGTTGCCGGCAGCCTCAACGCGACGGTTGAGTGCAATCCGCTGCTCGGCCCGATGGCGTTCGACGCGATCGAGCGCATCCTCGCTGGTGAGACCGTGGAGCGCAAGATCGTCGTCGAGGACCGGCTGTTCGAGCAGGCCGAGGCCGCGGCGGAACTGCCGAACCGCAAGTACTGATGCGCTTTGGTCCGTGACACTCGAAAGGGGATTCCGGTGGACAAGTTCCTCTACTTCGCTTGTGCCTCGACGCTCCTTCTCGGCTGGTGCCATGCTGGTGTCACGGCGCAGCCGGCTGCCCCACAGGCCGAGGTGCGCGCAGTCCCGTTTACAGATGTCCAGATCGAGGATGGGTTCTGGCGCCCCCGCCTGGAGACCAATCGCACCACCACGATTCATTACTGCTTCGCAAAGTGCGACCATCGAATCGACAATTTCGCGAAGGCGGGCGGCCTCATGGAAGGGTCGCACATCGGCCATCGCTACGACGACTCGGACGTCTTCAAGGTGATCGAAGGCGCGGCGTACTCCCTTGCCCTGCAGCGGGACCCGGAGTTGGAGGCGGCGCTCGACGAACTGATCGAGAAGATTGCTGCTGCGCAGGAGGACGATGGATACCTCTTCACCACGCGCACCATCGATCCATCCAACCCGGCGCACGAGTCCGGCACGGAACGCTGGTCTTACATTGCGCAAAGCCACGAACTTTACAACGTCGGACACCTGTACGAGGCCGCGGTCGCGTACCACCAGGCGACCGGCAAGCGAGCACTCCTCGACGTCGCCATCAGGAACGCCGACCTGATCGACCGCGAGTTCGGCCCCGGCAAACGCGAGGATCCTCCCGGTCATGAAGAGATTGAGATCGGCCTCGTCAAGCTCGCGGCCGAAACCGGTGAGCAGCGGTACCTCGAACTGGCCAGGTTCTTCCTCGATGCCCGCGGCCGCGGCGATCGCGAGCGGTACGGACCCATCTATCAGGATCATCTGCCCGTCACGCAGCAATCCGAGCCGGTCGGCCACGCCGTGCGCGCCATGTACCTGTATTGCGGCATGGCGGATGTGGCCCGGGCCACGGGCGACAGCGAATATCTTCCCGCGCTCAATCGCATCTGGAACAATCTTGTCGGAACAAAGCTGTACCTCACGGGTGGTGTCGGCGCTCGCCATGCCGGTGAGGCGTTCGGGGAGGATTATGAACTGCCCAACGCCAGCGCCTACGCCGAAACCTGCGCCGCCATCGGCAACGCCATGTGGAACCATCGCATGGCCCTGCTGCATCAGGACGCGAAGTACATCGACGTCCTTGAGCGGGTGATCTACAACGGCTTTCTCTCCGGCGTGTCACTTTCCGGCGATCGCTTCTTTTATCCAAACCCTCTGGCCAGCGGGGGGAGGTACCACCGCAGCGAGTGGTTCAGCACCTCCTGCTGTCCCGTGAACGTCGTTCGCTTTGTGCCATCCATCCCCGGTTATGTCTACGCACAGGATGACGCCGGCATCTACGTCAACCTGTACATCGGCGGCGAGGCGCGCATCCAGTTGCCCGGCAACGCCGTCACCCTGCGCCAGGAAACGCAGTATCCGTGGGAAGGAACCGTCAAACTGGTCGTAGAACCGGAGCACACCGGCGAGTTTGACCTTCGTCTCCGCATCCCCGGATGGGCCCGCGGCCGGCCGGTGCCGAGCGACCTGTACTCGTACATCGACACTCCGGGCCAAACAGATGCGCCAGGCGCGACGCTGACGATCAACGGCCAGCCAACGCCGCTTCCGCTCATCGATCGTGGGTACATCACGCTCTCCCGCATGTGGAGCGCCGGCGATGAGATCTCAATCACCTTCAACATGCCGGTTCGACTTGTCGAAGCGGCCGGCGCCGTCGAGGCGAATCGCAACCGGCTGGCGATCGAGCGCGGGCCGATCGTCTACTGCCTAGAGGCCGTCGACAATGGCGGTCATGTTCGCGATCTGTGGATGCCCGCGGATGTGGGTTTTGCGGCGGCTCATCAACCGGACCTGCTCGGCGGCGTGACGACTCTCCAGTTCGAGGGCCGCCGGGCGCATCGTGAGGCGGATGGACCAGTGCGCTCCGAAACAGTCACGTTGAAGGCCGTTCCGTATGCCGTCTGGGACCATCGCGCGCCCGGCGAGATGGCCGTCTGGATCCCAACCAGCCAGGAGGCCGCCAGCCCGCTGCCACCACCGACCCTCGCCAGCCGCAGCCGCGTTACCGCCTCTCACTGTTACAGCGGCGACACCATTCACGCCGTGAACGACCAGCAGGAACCGCAGGCCAGCAACGATCACGGCATCCCGCGATTCACGTGGTGGCCGCGCAAGGGCACCACCGAATGGATCCAGTATGAGTTTGATGAACCGCACACGCTTGGCGGCGTGGAGGTCTACTTCTTCGACGACACCGGCAGAGGTGAATGCCGCGTGCCGGCCTCCTGGCGCGTTCTCATCCGCGGGGCGGCTGGTGAGGACTGGAAGCCTGTGACGCTGGCGGCGGAGCCCAGCGTGGCGCGCGACGGCTACAACCGTGTTGAGTTCAAGCCGGTAACCGTCGTCGCGGTTCGCCTCGAAGCGCGCCTTCAAAACGGCTACAGCGGCGGAATCCTCGAATGGCGCCTGCGCAAGTGACCGCCACGACCACAAGCGAAGGCGCGTCCGCGCCGCCCCCGTTGCTGCAAGCCCGCGGCCTGGTCAAGGTTTTCCCAGGTGTGCGGGCCCTTGATGGTGTGGACTTCACGCTCCAGGCGGGCCAGGTGCACGCTCTGATGGGGGAGAACGGCGCGGGCAAGTCCACGCTCATCAAGGCGCTGACCGGCGCGCTCCGGCCGGACGGCGGAACGATTCTGCTCAACGGCCGACCGCAAGCGTTTCGCTCTCCTCTCGAAGCGCAGCACGCCGGCATCAGCACGGTGTATCAGGAAGTCAACCTCATCCCCAATCTATCCGTTGCCGAAAACCTGTATCTTGGTCGGCAGCCGATGCGATTCGGGCGGATCGACCGTCGTGCCGTGCGTGCAGGGGCGGAGCGTGCGCTGGAGCGCGTCGGGCTGCGCATTGACACCGCACGTCCGCTTGCCTCCTGCTCCATCGCCGTGCAGCAACTCGTCGCGATTGCCCGCGCGCTGGACGTCTCCGCGCGAGTCCTCATCCTCGATGAGCCAACCTCCAGCCTGGACGCTGCCGAAGTCCGCTCCCTCTTCAATGTCATCCGCCGGATTCAAGCCGACGGGCTCGGCATCGTCTTCATCACCCACTTCATCGATCAGGTGTACGCCATCGCGGATCGCATCACCGTCCTGCGCAACGGCCGCCTGGTTGGCGAGTACGCCGCAGCGAACCTGCCACGCGTTGAGTTGGTGAGCCGCATGATCGGCAAGCCTGTCGGAAGTTCCGCGCAGGGCGAGTCCTCCTCGACAGACAAGAGCTTCCTGAGCCCGGCGGTCGCGGCCGGACCGCCGGTGATCTCCGCTCGCGGGCTCGCACGCCGCCACGCCGTCGAAGCGGTCGATCTGGACATCCATCGCGGCGAGGTCGTCGGTCTGGCCGGGCTCCTGGGCTCCGGCCGCACTGAAACCGCCCGGCTGCTCTTCGGCCTTGATCGAATGGATGCGGGGGAGATCCGTCTCGGCGGCCGCAAGGCGGGCCGGCGCGGGCGCTTCCGATCGCCGCGGGCGGCGATTCGCCGCGGCGTGGCCATGCTGCCGGAGGATCGCAAAAGCGAGGGATTGATCGCCGAGCTTTCGGTGCGCGAGAACATCGTGCTGGCGCTGCAGGCTCGCCGGGGCTGGCTCCTGCCGCTGCGGCGACGGGCGCAGCGCCGCCTCGCAGACAAGTACATCCGCGCGCTGAACATCGCAACCCCGACCGCGGAGAAGCCGATCGGCCAGCTCAGCGGAGGCAACCAGCAGAAAGCGATCCTCGCGCGATGGCTGGCCGTCGATCCGAAGCTGCTCATCCTGGATGAACCGACGCGCGGGGTGGATGTCGGGGCGAAAGCCGAGATCGAGAGGCTCATCGCGGACCTTCGCGGGCGAGGGCTGGCAATCCTGTTCATCTCCGCTGAACTGGAGGAGCTGGCACGCGACTGTCAGCGCATCGTCGCGCTCCGCGACCGGCGGAAGGTGGGTGAACTGGCCGGTCCGGAGGTTTCCGAGTCGCGCATCATCGCGTTGATCGCGGGGGGCAACGCATGAGCCCAGCGCCAGCGCGGCCCGTCGCGGCCCCTCAACGTGATCTGCCGCGGCTGCCGCGGATCATCTGGCCGATCCTCGCGCTGGCGTGTCTGCTGCTGTTCAACCTGATCTTCACGCCGAACTTCTTTCACATCGAGTTCCGCGATGGACGACTCTTTGGAAGTCTCATCGACGTCCTCGACCGAGCAGCGCCGCTCATGCTCGTCTCGATCGGCATGACACTCGTCATCGCCACCGCCGGGGTAGACCTCTCCGTCGGTGCGGTGATGGCCATCGCCGGGGCCGTCGCGGCGTGTCTCGTGGCCAGGCCGGAGACCTCCATCCTCTCGCGAGTTGACGTTGCCGGGTCCATCTGGCTCATCCTGCTGGCCTCCCTCGGCGTATCGCTGGTGGCCGGGCTCGGCAACGGCCTGCTGGTGGCCGCCGGCCGCGTTCAGCCGATCATCGCCACACTCATTCTCATGGTTGCCGGCCGCGGCGCCGC
Source organism: uncultured Phycisphaeraceae bacterium (assembly GCA_964460345.1). GTDB lineage: Bacteria > Planctomycetota > Phycisphaerae > Phycisphaerales > UBA1924 > CAYWRO01. The sequence goes on from CAYWRO010000038.1 coordinate 14,375, forward strand.
TCAGTTGCTCACCGGTGGGCAGATTGTTACTTTCGATAGCGCTCCCCTCGCCTGGCTCGGCAACGGCGCCATGCTCGGGATCCCCGCGGGCGTAGTCGTCGCAATGGGCGCACTGCTCGCCGCCCTGCTGCTCACCCGCGGCACCGCGCTTGGTCTCTTCATCGCGGCGATCGGCGGCAACGCCGTGGCCGCGCGGCACGCCGGTTTGCCCGCCGGGGCGATCAAGGTGATCGCCTACGCGCTCTCCGGCCTGCTCGCGGGCCTTGCAGGGCTGATCGTCGCGTCGGACATCCGCGCTGCGGATGCAAACAACGCGGGCCTGTACATGGAACTGGACGCCATCCTTGCAGTCGTCCTCGGCGGAACGGCCCTGGTCGGCGGCCGCTTCTCGCTGATCGGTTCGATCATCGGCGCCATCCTCATCCAGAGCGTGACCACCACCATTCTCAGCCGCGGCATGGCCGTTGAGTACACGCTGATCGTCAAGGCGGCCGTCATCGTGCTCGTGTGCCTGCTGCAATCGCCGCGGTTCCGGGCACTCGTTGCGCGGACGGTGCGGATTTCGCGCCGGCCGGCGACCAGGGGGGCTGACGCATGACGGCGCGGCTGCTGACGCGATATGGCCCTGTGCTTGCCACGGCGTTGGTGGCGATCGTGCTGTACGCCGCGGCGGGCCTGCGTTTCGACGGCTTCTTCTCGATGCGCGTTTTCGCGGGCTTTTTCGCCGACAACGCCTTCCTGGGCATCGCGGCGATCGGCATCACGTTCGTGATCATCTCCGGAGGCATTGACCTGTCCGTAGGCGCCGTGGTCGGCTGCTCGAGCATCCTCATCGCCACCCTCGTCGAGCAAGCGCACTGGCACCCGGTTCCGGCGGTGCTGGCCGCCCTCCTGTTCGGCACATCGCTCGGGGCGGCGATGGGAGGGCTCATCCATGCCTTCACGCTTCCGCCATTCATCGTCACGCTCGGCGGCATGTTCTTCGCGCGGGGCCTCGGGTTCGTCGTTCACGAAGGGGCCATTGCAATCCGGCATCCCTTCTTCGAGACGCTCTACGCAGGTCCCGCGAAGCTGGCCATCGCGATTGGCCTTCCCAGTTCGACCGTAGAGACGGTGGCCCTCCTTGCCCCGACGCCGAGCGTGCTCCTGCTGCTCACGCTCGCCGCGGCCGTTTATCTCGCCCACTGCACACCCGCCGGGCGCAATGTCTACGCCGTCGGTGGCAATGAAGAGTCCGCTCGCCTCATGGGTGTGCCGGTCGGCCGAACCAAAGTTGGCGTCTACGCCTTCAGCGGCTTCTGCTCCGCGCTCGCCGGGGCGACCTACTGCCTCTATACGTTTTCGGGGAACGCCGCTGCCGGCGCCATGCTGGAACTGGATGCGATTGCCGCGGCCGTCATCGGCGGCGCGCTGCTCTCCGGCGGCGCAGGATACGTACTCGGCACCATGCTGGGCGTGGTGATCTTCGGCATCGTGCAGACGGCCATCATCTTTGAAGGCACGCTCAGTTCGTGGTGGACGCGCATTGTCATCGGCCTGCTGTTGCTGGTGTTCATTGCGCTGCAGCAGATCCTCGCCGCGCTGCTGGCCCGCGTTGTGGGGAAGGTCCCGAAGGCGCATTAGTGCGCTAGGGAAATGGGGGGGCGCTCCGCCTTGTCGCACGGTCGGTCATGCGCACACTCGACACGGATGGCGCTGCGCGCGGATGCTGGAGAACGGCAATGTCCAGGCCCGTTGAAGGCACGGACCTGCAGGTCGATGACGATGATGCGTTCCAGCGAGCCGACTGGCGCGCGCAGCGGATCGGCTGGTGCCTCTTCGCCGTTGCTCTGCTGGCCGCCATGACCGGGCTCTTCGGCGGCGGTCCGCTCAGCACCGCGACGAAAGAGGGCGACGGGTGGTCGATCGAGTACGAGCGGTTTGCGCGGCGGACGAAAGAGCAGGCGCTCACGATCCGCGCGCACGCACAGCGGCAGACAATCGAGATCGAGTTCGCCGGCGCGATCTTGCGGCAGTCCCGCCTCGAGAGCATTAATCCGGAACCGCTCAGCCGCATCGCGACAACCGATGGGCAACGCCTCACCTTTGCCGTCTCCGGTTCAGAGCCGATCACCATCGTGATCCGGTTCACGCCGGAATCCGCCGGGCGGGTCGACGGCAGCGTGCGGATCGATGGCGGTGAGGCGAAGGAGTTCTCGACGTTTGTCTATCCCTGAAGGCGCGGCCCGGCGTGGAAGGAGAATCTGCATGGACATGATTGCTCGCGGCCTGGCGATCTACGTCGTCGTCTGGCTGTTCTTCCGAATCGCCGGCCGGCGCGCGATGTCGCAGATGACCACGTTTGATTTCGTTCTCCTGCTCATCTGCGGCGAAGCGACCCAGCAGGCGTTGCTCGGCGACGATTTCTCGCTGACGAACGCCGCCTTCGTGGTCCTTACGCTGGTGAGCGTCGACCTGATCGTGACCGCGCTGCGGGCCAGATACCAGCGCCTTGAGCATGTCATCGAGGGGCGTCCACTGCTGATCATGAAGAACGGGCGCCCCCTGAGTGATCGGATGTCGCGCGAGCGTGTGGATGAGGAGGACATCCTTCACGAGGCCCGTCAGAAGCACGGATTGCGGCGCCTCGACCAGGTGGACCACGCCGTGCTCGAGCCCAGTGGGGGAATCTCAATCATCCCCCGGGAGGAGAAGGGGACGTGAGTGCCCCGTGTCCCCCCGACGTTGGGCAGGCCGCCCCATTGGCGGTCGGCCGGTCAGCGCCTTTAACACAGGCAGACTGTTCGACCCAACGACGTGAAGGAGACGACCATGACACGCACATCCCAAGCGCCCACTTCCGGGACGTTCCAGGACATCGATGAGCCGTCAGCCAAGGTGTCGCCCGAGCACGAGTTCGAGCAGCACCACGAAGGCCCGGTTGCCACCGCCATTGAGCGTCAGACCGCCCGCGTGCCCAGCGACACGTTTCTGTGGGCAGCCGGCGCCTCGATCGCCGGATCCCTGGTCCTCCAGATGATGAATCGCAAGGAGGACGCCATCTTCGTCGGTCAGTGGGCCCCGACCTTCCTGATCCTCGGGATGTACAACAAACTCGTCAAACTGCACGGGCACGACTACGCGCAATGATCACGCGTGCGTCTCGCCCAGCCAGGCATACGTCGCCTCAAGAAGCCCAGCAATCCGCTGCCGGCGGGGCCAGGCAGTTAACCGGAGGCCTGCTTCGCGTAGCGCCATCCGGCAGAGGTTCCGGTCTGGCTCGCTGAGCGCCCCATTGAGGGGGGTCTCCAGGAGGCGCTCCATCTCCGTCAGCAGTTCGGCCGGTCCCGTCCAGGGCCGGGAAAGCAACCCGGCCCGCCGGAACCGGTGACCGGCGAGCTCAATGAGCCGAGCGACCTCTTCGGGAACGGCTGGCACGTCGGGCACGGGCTCGGGACGGTGCTCTGCACGACCTGCCGCCTGGGATAGCGGCACATCGTCAATCGCAAGCGTCGCAACGCGTGTCAGGGGACGGCTCCGTCGGCGGTCCGCATCTTGGCGGCCGGACCGGGGAGCCACCCTCGTGGTGATGGGTTGTGAAATCACTGAACACCTCCATGGTCGTCCGTCGTGGGTCGTCAGAGGATGTCGCCGCGAATCTGATTGATCAGGTCGAGCATGTTCTGCGTGTCCACCGGGCCGAGGGGGTTGTCAATTGACAACAGCAGGGCCTCAATCTCAGCCAGCAGTGTCAGGAACGACAGGCGCTGTGCGGGCGAGTCGAACTTCGGTGGACCGACCTCGTCGTAGAAGGCCGTGACGGCGAGGATGGCGGGCCCCGGCTCTGAGCTCAGGTGCTTGCACTCTCCGCCGAGCCAGCGGTACAACTGGCAGAGCATCTCCATGAACTTGCTGAGAAACGGGGACGGGGGCATTGGCCTTCCTGCTTCACTCAGAATCCTGTAAGATGTACGCCTTCGAGACGGGGGGTGTGAGGACGGATCGAGAAATTTTCATGAACTGCGAGGCCCCCGCGCAACTCATCCTCGACGCCGTTCAACGCGGCGACGTGAACCAGGTGCGCCACTTGCTCTCCGAGTTCCTGCTGCAGAACGGGGATCGCATCCGCGCCATCGCCCGCAGGAAGCTGACCCACGCGACGCGGTCGATCTATGACAGCGAAGACGTTCTCTCAACTGTATTGCGCCGAATGGATGAGTTCGCCGCCCAGGGGCGGTTCGACCCCACCTCCGAAGATGACATCTGGGGGCTCATCGCCGTCATCGCCCGAAACGCCGCGGTGAGCCGCGTGCGGCTCGTCGCCCGCCTCAACCAGCTCGTCGGCGAAGACGGTCAGTACGGCCAACTGGTTCTCGCTCGCGCTGAAGCCTGCCGATCCGACGACGAAGCAGCCGTCCTTGTGACACAACTCTCGATGTGGCTGCCCGATGCGGAGGCGCGGCAACTCTTCACGCTGCGCCTCCGTGGCGCCGCTCATCCGGTCGTCGCGACAGTCCTCAACATCACGCCCGCCGCGGCGAGGCAGCGGTGGAAGACGATCAAGGATCTCCTTTTGCAGCGCATGCGCGAGGAGGGATGGCTGTGAGATGAAGCAGGATGAGTTCGCCAGCATCATCGTCGACCAGGCTATTGCGGTTGCAGCGATCCCGTGGCCCTGCCCTTCCCAGATCGGGCCGGACGGTCGCTACCGGCTGGAGGAACTCATCGCGATCGGGAGCGGCTCCTTCGTCTACCGCGCGACGGACCTGCTGCTGTCGAGCCAGGGCTTTGACGCGACTGTGGCCGTCAAGATCGTGGTCCGCCGCGAGGGAGTTCGGCCCGAGGCGCTGCCCGCCCGGCGTGTCGAGCACCCCAACATCGCGCGCGTCCTCGATCGCGGTGAACTCGACGAACGGCATGACTTCACGGTCGTCGAGTACGTGCCCAGCGGAACCCTTGCGGATGTCGAGCCCGGATGGCCTCCCGCCAAAGCGGCGGCCTTCGTGGCACAGATCGCCCGCGGCATGCAGACGGCCCACTCCGCAGGCGTCTGCCACCTGGACCTCAAGCCCTCCAACGTGCTGCTGACCGAGGACGGCGCCCCCAAGGTTACGGACTTCGGCCTGGCCCGCCTGGATGGCGACGATGAAGGACCCGCCCGCGGCACACGCGCCTTCATGTCCCCGGAACAAGGGCGTGAGGAGGCCGGTTCGCTCTCCGCGCCTTCCGACATCTACGCGCTCGGCGGGCTTCTCTACTACCTGATCCGGGGTGAGCCGCCCAACGGCACCGACGCCGACACAATCCGGCATCGACACGAGACGAACGCGCCACCGCCGCGTCTGAGGGTCGACCGCGATCTGGATCGGATCTGTGCACGCGCCCTGGCGCCCGACACCGCCGACAGGTACGCCGCCGCCGCGCAGCTCGCCGACGACCTTGATCGGTGGCTCAACGACATGCCGATTGACTGGACCAATCCGCCCCCCTGGCAGCGGCTGTGGCTGTGGCGACGGCGCGATCCCGCCTCCGCGGCGGCGGTGCTGGTCCTGTTCCTTCTCGCCGTGGGCGCGTTCATCTTTTGGCGCATCGATGAGCTGCGGCGCTTCGAACAGCAGCGACTCGTCATGGAGCAGGCTCACCAGGAGATCGAGCGGACGCGAGCGCTCGGCCGGGCCGCCATTGAACGTTTGTACGCCTTCGCCCACGGCAGCAACGAGGAGATAGTCCAGTCGCTGGTGTGGATGAACCTGCTTTATGAGTTCATGATCATCGAAGGCGAAGCGTGGCTCGACTCCTCAGTCCTCACCGATCCGATGCAGAAGCTCATCGACAACCTGGAGGCGGGCGGCCAGGGCGAGAGCATCGAGAGCCTTCTCGCCCGGTCCACGCTCGCCTACTGGAAGCTGCGGGAGGGGGACGGGCGGGGATCGATCGAACAACTGGACACGATCGAGGACCTGTGGACCCATATCGTTCCGCCGCAGGACTCGTACTGGGTCCGCCACCGCGCCATGCGGGCCATCGCCGAGGCCATGCTCGCCCAAAAGGCCGGCAAGGTGGAGGAGTCGCACCGCGCGGCGCTGCGCCAGGCCAGGACCGACCTTCGTCGCATCACCAGCAGCGGCGAACTGCTGACCATGGTGGATTACGCCATACAGCGGGTCCGCAAATAGGCTCAGTCGCTTCCGTGCATGCTGACGCGGCGGGGCGGACGCCACGTCGGACGATCGGCGTAGTTGCACCACCAGCGCATGTCGCGGAGCTGCTCGTGCTTCCCGGCCGGCAGGCCGGCCAGCTCGACGTGACCGTCGAACTTGGCAGTCACCGCCTTGCCGAAGTGGCGCAGGTCGAGATACCCGAAGTATTCGGGAGATTCTTCCTCGCGCCACGGCACATTGCGGTTGGAGTAGGGGAGCGGGTTGTCAAGGAATGGCGCATCGATCTTGTAGTGGCCAGGGAGCACCTCGTTCGTCTTCCCGGGTACCATGGCCTGGCTGCGCGCTGTCGCGAACGGCATGAGGATTGTCGGCTGCTTCACCTCATCAAGCCGGCGCAGCACGATCTTCCATGAGTAAAAGTTGGAGCCCTGCTTCAGATCGCCACCGATGAAGCGATCGCTCAGCCCGAAGCTCGGCAGGCGGTTGAACCAGCTCTGGTACCCGCTGTGCCCGGCCGGCTCATCCGGCAGCGCCGACAGGTCGCGGTAGAGCGCCTTGTCGAGGATCATGCCGCGGAAGTCCATGTCCATCCAGGGCGCCAGCCGCCAGGGGTAGTGGCCGCTGTTGCCGTGCGTCAGCGGTTGGCCGCTCAGATCCAGCACCGGCGGCTCGCCCGGCGCGGGATGCGGCGCCTCGCCAGGCATGATGTTGTCCTTGTGATCCATGGCGTACTGCAGGTACGCCTGGATGAGCTGCTTGCCCCCGCTCATCTCGACCGCCATGCGCGCCGAACCTCGCGCCTGTCCGAGCGCCGGGAGCAGAATCGCCACCAGCAGGGCGATGATGGCAATGACGACGAGCAGTTCGATCAGTGTGAACGCGGTTCGCTTCGCGGCCATGCGGAGGGCCTCCTTGAAAGAGCCGAACCGACGACGCACCGATCGCGCCGCCGACGTTTCGGCAATGCCGCTCCACCTGACGTTCCAGTTGCTGCGAAGGGAATCCCGCCAGAACGATACCACAAGATGCGGGCGCCGGCAAGTGGAAAAAGGACACGCACCGCCAGGAACAGTCATCGCCCTCGAGCGGGCGCCCCATCCGGGGGGCGGTCGATCGACAGAGGTTGCTCCTTCCGGCCGTCGGTGCGTCGCTGACTGCCCGCCGCATACATCGAGTGCGCCATAGCGCTTGCATGCGCGACCGAGGTAAGGGTCGTGGCGTACCGCTCTCTTCGGCTGCCTGACGCTTCCTTACGGGCGCGTCTCTGTTTAGTACTTGCGGAGAACGCTGCGCACGATCCCCTGAATGCGGCAGTCCTTCACGATGATCGGCTCGAAGTCCGGGTTGGCCGGCTGCAGGCGAATGCGCCCGTCTTCCTTGTAAAAGGTCTTGAGCGTGGTCTCGCCGTTGTTCAGCAGTGCCACGACGCGATCACCATTGCGGGCGACATCGGTCCGCTCAACGAGGATGTAGTCCCCGTCGAGAATGCCCTCGTCACGCATCGAATCGCCGTCAACGCGCAGTGCGAAGATCGCGCCGGGATGCCCCGGACGAGGGCCGATGATGTCCAGCAGGTCCAGTTCATCCTGGTCCTGCATCTTCTCGATGGGGTAACCCGCAGCGATCTTGCCGACCATCGGGAACTTGAAGGGGCGGTCTTCATCCGGGACGGCGACGCCTTCAGCAATCGACAAAGAGCGCGCCTTGTTGGCCTCGCGAATGAGCGCGCCCTTCTTGATGAGCGCCTCGACGTGCTCGAACACGGTGACCTTGCTCACGCCGATCTCGTCGGCGAGTTCCTGCATGGTCGGGGAATAGCCATGGCGCACGCGCCAGTCGCGGATGAGTTGAAGAATGCGCAACTGCTTCGGTGTCAGATTCATCGGTGCAACCCTCCGTTCCGGCGCGCCCCTCGCAGAGCGCCGCCACGGGTGAAACCAGAACCGCGGCGCCAGCCGCGACGGTCGTCAACACAACTCCCTGATCGCTCAGCAGCCGGGCGGCCGCCAGCAAAGCCCCCGCACAAACCGCCCGATCGGAAACCTGAACCAGGTCTGTCCGATCGAGGCAACCAACTGTGGAAGACGCCGGTGCAATGCGCCCTCGACGGCGGAAGATCGCCCCCAGCCACCCTTCGCCCAGGCTCGCCCCCGAATCCTCCCCGGAAGCTCCCCCGGCCGGTGGTCCGGCCACAAGCCGCCCCTCGGCGGTACCGTGATACTCCCGCGTGAAGTCGCCGCCCGGTCCAAGCCGCAGCAATGTGCTGTCCAAAATCGCCATCCGTGTCGCCTCCCGGTCGCCTGTCCCTTTCGCCGCCGGCAATGTCCAGGTGTGGATCTGACTGTGTCCAGTCGCCCTTGCGGCGATCGGACAGCCTGTCCACCTCGTGACACTGCGTGCCGCGCGACGGAGGGGGTGTTCCGGGTTCCACCCGTTGTAGAGGGTTCCTGTCGATCCACGACAGGTTGGGCCTACGTCGGCCTTCGGGATTGATCGGCCAGTTGTTCATTGCATCGACATTTTCCGTGGCCGGTGCTGTTAGGTATAAACTAGCCGATCAATCGCCAATCGGCAAGCAAACTCTCGCAATTTTGTACGGCTTTTTGTAAGGCCTGTGAGGCCGCTCAGGCGAGGGCAATGCGCGTGCCTGAGCGCTTGATCCGCCTGCGGATCTCCAGCACGGTCAACTGGGCCCGGAGCGTCGCCGGATCCAACCCGGTGGACAGACCGATCTGGTCGAGCGTCCGCGGCTCATCCAAAGCGGCCAGAATGGCACGCTGAGCCTCGGTCAACCCCGCATCCCGGGGGGTGTCCGAATCCTCAGAGCCGTTGGCTTCGACCGCCGCGGCCCCGAACAGCCACGGGTCGGTCGTGATCGCTTCGTGGGTGCCCTCGTGGTGATGCCGCGCCGGGTTCTCCAATGCCTGCAGGACATCGTCCGGGTGGGTCACGATCTGGGCGGCGCCTTCCTTCAGCAGCCCCAGGCTTCCCTCCGCCGCCTTCGAGTCGACTCGTGCGGAGAGGGCAAAGACCTCGCGGCCCTGCTCGACGCCCACGTGGGCCGTAATGATGGCCCCGGAACGTTTCGCAGCCTCGATGACGAGCACGCCCAGCGAAATGCCGGAGATGATGCGATTGCGGGCCGGGAAGTTGTCGGAAGTCGGCGGGGTCTCCAGCGGCAACTCGGAAACAACAGCGCCGCGCCCGTCCTCGACGATCGTGTCGAACAGGTCTGCATTGTCCGGCGGGTAAACGTGGCCGAGCCCACATCCCTGCACGACGATGGTTCGCCCGCGGGCCTGCAGGGCGCCGCGGTGTGCGGCGGTGTCAATGCCGCGAGCGCCGCCGGAGACGATCGTCAGGCCGCATTGGGCCAGCGCAGCGCCGAAGCGGTGCGCCTGTTCAGATCCGTAGTGGGTGCACTTGCGCGAGCCGACGATCGCAACTGGAAAGCGGTCGTTGTGGTCGTCGGGCCTGGTCGGATCCGGCGATGGACGAATCTCGCCCCGTACATAAAGGATCGGGGGCGGATCGTGAATCTGGCGGAGCAGGGGGGGATAGGAAGGATGGGTGATCGGTACGAGCCGCACGCCCAATCGTGCAGCCTGCTCAAGCTCCCTGGCGGCCGTTTCCTCTGAGCGGTCCAGGGCCGCTCGAGCCTCCGCCGCCTTGGCCTTGCCCAACCGTTTCAGTGATGCAAGCTGCGCTGCGGGAGCATTGACCGCCGCTTCGGGAGAGCCGCACAACTCAATCAACTCACGGATCCGCACCGGGCCGAGCCCGGGGGCAAGGCTCAGACGGAGCAGCGCAAGCGTGTTCGGATCGGGCATCGGCATGGGCCGGCAGTGTACCAGATGTGGCCGCCGGCCATGCGCGCGTTCAACTGCCGTCATCCGCCGCGGCGGTGTAATCGAAGGTGATGCAGTAAAAGCCGGACCAGAGCGGATACTCGACCTCGCAGCGGTAGCCGACGAAATCCCCGAGATTCCACTTCAGTCGCTCGAAGAACGTCCGGGTCATTTCCGCGTGCCGCGGGTTGAGGCGCGAGGGGAGCGTCTGTGGGTCCGAGCCGAGCAGTTGCAGCCGCGGCGGATGGGGGAGCTGGTCGTACCAGTGGTCTCGAAGTGATTCGAAGATGCCGGGGCTGGACTGGTACACCTTCAACGAGGGCAGGCAGCGCGCCGCCATGGAGCGGTGGAGGAAGACATCAAGGATGAGGGCCGCCGATGGGCTGCGGATGTAGGAACTCACCTCGTGCGTGGGGGGTGAGTCGTGAATCGGCAACACCCACTCGCCAATCATCTCGTGCGCGATGGCGATGTCCTGGGGCGTGCCGCTGGCGCTGCGATCGGGGTCAATGGTGAGCAGGGATTCGCGGCCGCTGCCGCGGGCGGTGACGAGCGGGATCGGCTTGGAGGTGAACTCCTCCAGAACGGTGCCTCCGGTGAGGCCAATGGCCTGCTGGCCGTCAAGCGTCGTGTAGGCGACCTCGCCGATGGGGCCATCGCCGGTGGCGTCGTTCTTTCCAAAGGTCCGCAGAACGTAAGGCGGGGCGTCGGGGCGCGCCTGGTAGCCGAAGATGCCCCGCATGATCGCCTGATCCATCTTCTTGTCGGTGCCGGGCGTGGGGCGGAAAACCATCGTGTTGGAGCGGAGCGTTGCGCGCTGGCCGATCGTCGCGACGGCTCCCTCGAAGAGCATGCGGCGGTGATCGATCCGTCGCCGTTCGGCGGCCTCCTCATCTTCGGCGCCGAAGCCCGCTTCCATTGCGCCGATCTTCTCGCTCAGGCGGGTCTGGCTTCCGCCGTGATCGTGGATGAGACGCTCGAACTGGGCGACGGCCACGCGGGCGGCGTCGATGGCGGCTCGGTCCGTGTTGCGATCGGCCAGGGCTTCCAGGACCTGCTCAAGTCCTTTGATGCCAGGAAGTTGCCGGAGCACTTCCAGCTCCGGCATCGACTTGCGGCAGACGTTGGCGACGCGCGTGCCGGTGCCTCGATCGATCCCGAGGTAGCGAGCCAGCCCGACGCCCGTGTGGGCATGGGTGGGCAACGCGTTGAACAGCACAAGCAACTCGGCGCGGAGTCGGCGGGCCACGTTGGTCGCGGTGACGAGTTCCTCGCTGGTGAGCGCTTCTCCGCCCTGCCATGGCGGTGGCCCGCCCAGTGCCGGCGTGATTTGAACCTCGGTGGGGGCCCGCATTCGGGGAATGATCGGACTGTTGTAGCGGGCGTTTGACATTTTTGATAATGAAGCTTGCGAGTCCGTGCACTTACTATACACTGAGTGTACTTTCGATGCCACTCCCTGGCAGCAAGACTTTCAGAAAAAACCGCCGTCGCGTGTCCGGCGGATCGACAGATCAGAAAGGAGATCCACGTGAAGGTTCTGAGGTTTCTGAGCGCCGCCGCGGCGGTTTGGGTGGCGGGGGCCAGCCTGGCTCAGCCGGCAAATGACAACTGTGCGGATGCGATCGATCTGACCGGGCTGGCCCCGGGTGTGGATGGACGCATCCGCGCCACCGGTGACTCAACCCTTGCGACGACCGACGGTGCAGCCACGTCCCCGTGCGACAGCAACGGCCCGGGGGTGAAGGACGTCTGGTACACCTTCACGCCTTCGGTGGGGGGCCAGTGGCTGATCTCGCTTTGTGAGAGCCACGCGCAGTATGCCGTTTCCTTTATGGTGCTGGAGGGTGGCTGCGGAGGCCAGATCGTCGACTGCAGCGTGAACTCCGGTTGCTATCCGGCAACGGAGGGGGCCGTCGAACTCGCGGCGGGGGTGAACTACCTCATCCGCGTTGCGGGTGCGAGCTTCCCGTGGGGCGACGAACTGGACGGCGCGCCGTACACGCTCAGCCTCCTGCCGCCCCCCGAGGGGGCGTGCTGCCTCGGAGAGGACAACTGCGCCGCGATGACGCGCGCCGACTGTGCCGCGGCGGGCGGGGCGTACTTCGGCGATGATTCGGTGTGCGGGAGCATCGTCTGCGGCACGGCGCCGGTTAACGACGATTGCGTCGATGCGTTGCCGCTCGGTGAGAACGCTGTTGCCACGGGCAACAACACCTTTGCCAGCAGCGAGAACACAGCGGCATGCTTCGAGGGCGGCTCTGAGTTCTCGGGCAACGATGTCTGGTACGTCGTGAACCCGACGCAGAAGGGCGTGTTGCAGGTTTCGACGTGCAACAGCACGTTTGACACAACGCTGCGGGTTTTCGAAGGGACGTGCGGATCCCTTGCGCCGATCGTGACCGGGTGCAATAACAACGATTTCTCCGGCGTGTGCGCGCAACCCCAGTCGGCCGTGCGTGTTGAAGTCTTCCCGGGGCAAAGCTATTACATCCGCCTTGCGGGACGAGCCAGCTATGACGAGGGCAGTCTTGCGGCGAGCGGCGACTACGAAGTGGTCACGCAGCTTTATCCCGCGCCGGTCAACGATGATTGTGCGGACGCCATCAACCTGTCGGGCATGTCGCTGCCGATCTTCCTGTTCGACAACAACGACGGCGCGACGAGCGAGCTGGATCCCAACCTGGTGCGCTGCGATCCGGGCAACCCGTCGTCACGCGACATCTGGTACAGCTACACGCCGGCCGTTTCCGGTCGGCTGCACCTGAGCACGTGCGGGTCGGCAACGTCAACGCAGGTGCACATCTTCACCGGCGCGTGCGGCTCCCTGACGGAAGTCACCTGCGATGCGCAGAACTACCAGTGGTGCGTGGACTTCACCGGCAATCCTGACACGGAGGGCCGCGGTGCGCCGGACTGGGAGGCGGTCGCCGGGACGACCTATTACATCCGGATCTCCACCGACGGCTCGCTGGCCGATCCCCGCACGGGCGACATCGCCATCATGCTCGATGGGTACCGTGATCCGCACGGCGCCTGCTGCATGGGGGACGCGTCTCCCTGCCAGTTGCTGAGCGAGACCGACTGCCTCGCCATGGGCGGCACCTACCTGGGCGATCACACGCTGTGCAACACCAACACGTGGTTCTGCCCGCAGCCCAACGATGATTGCGAGAACGCCGCGGAGATGACGGTCGTGGTCGGCGGCTCTGACCTGCTCGAGGGGCAGCCCTTCTTCGGCTACATCCCGCTGGGCAACACGGCCGATGGGCATGCGGCGTGCGATGTGGCCAATGACACGGGCTCGAACGATTCCTGGTTCCGCTTTACGGTGCCGTCGACGGGCGCGTACTCGATCAGCGCCTGCGGCAGCGATTGGGAAAGCCTGAGCCTGAGCGTGTATGAGAGCTGCGCTGACAAGATCGACGGCGAGCTCGTGTGCGTCACGTCCGACACCGCGGCGGTCTGCAGCTTTGATCCCTCCGCGCCGTCGACCGTCCTGATCCTTGAGGGCGGGCGGGAGTATCTGCTTCGCTTGGCCGGTCATCAGAACCAGGATCTCTTCGGCACCTTCATCGCCGACATTGACATTGAGCCGTGGACCGAGCCGACGGGGCCGTGCTGCCTGCCGGACATGTCGACGGTGACGATGACGGATGCGGACTGCATCGGCGCGGGCGGCGTCTGGGCGGGTCACATGGCTTCGTTCGTGAACTGCCCGACGCTCCCGGCGAACAACTCCTGCCGCAGCGCGATGGTCCTGACGCCCGGTGCGCCCGCGGCGCCGCTGGTGATCGACGCCAACTCGACTCCCACGGCGTTCGGCTCGTGCCGGTCGGACTTCAACCTCCCGCTCGGCGATCTCTGGTTCAGCTTCGAAGCCTTGACGAACCATTCCTACAGCATCGTGACGGGTGACTTCAGCGCCAACCTCGCGATCTTTGACGGCTGCGACAGTCCGCGGATCGAATACGCCTGCGGGTCGAGGTCGGTCGACTTCACCGCGCCGGCGGACGGCACCTATTACATCTGGGCCGGGGCGGACTTTGATGTCAACACCACGATTGAAGTCCAGTTGACCAACGTTCCCACCGGCGCGTGCTGCATGGGAACGGGCTGCGACGAGCTCACGAAGGCCGACTGCGATCTCGCGGGCGGCGTCTACTCCGGCGACTTCACCCGCTGCAGCGACACGCCGTACCGGGCCGTCAACGTCAACGCCGACATCATCAACGGCTTCTTCGGTTGTGCCGGCGCGACGGAGGACACCATCACGATTGCCGACGGTGTGACGATCACGAGCCTGGCCGTCGAGGTTGATCTCGTCTACGGCGCGGGCGGCGATCTGGATCTCGAGCTGGTCGGCCCCGGCGGCGTCGTCGTGCCGCTGGCCCTGCGGTCCGGGACGACCGGCGACACGTGCGATTGCGGCACGGCCCTGGGCGCGTTCGGCTTCAACCTGGATGGCGTGTACGTCTTCGACGATGCCGCCAGCGTCTCGTGGCATGAAGCGAGCGCGGAGGGGCCGCTGGCCTCCGGCCGCTATCGCCCTGCCGGCTGCGGCAACGCCGCTTCGAGCTTGTCGGCCTTTGCTGGTTTGTCGGCCTCCGGCGACTGGACGCTCCGCGTGGCGGACGAGGTCCCCGGCTTCAGCCCCGGCAACGCCGGCCGGTTGCGTTCGTGGGCCCTGTATGTCAACGGCGGCTTCTCGACGTGCGTGTCGGCGTGCCCGTGCGAGTTTGACGGGGCCGAGGGCGTCGACGTCTTCGACCTGCTGGCGTACCTGGACCTGTGGTTTGCGGGCGATGCCGCGGCGGATCTCGACGGGACCGAGGGCGTGGATGTCTTCGACCTGCTGAGTTTCCTGGATTGCTGGTTCCCGGCGAGCGCGGGCGGCTGCTGAGTCGTCTGTCTCGTCGGCTGATTGCTTCCCTTTCTTTCGTTTCTTTCTTCCTTCGCCCTTCTTCTCCGAGCCCCGCATCGGCCGGTCTCCTCCGGCCTGGGGCAGCACATGAGAGGCCCGGACGCCGAGAATGCGTCCGGGCCTTCTTTCGTTGTGCCGGGCGGGGGATTGGAAAGGCGCGAACGTCCGCTTCGTGTTATCGAGCGCCAAAAGTGCCGATCCGGCCGCTCGGCCCCGTCTTTCGGGGGAGATAACACGAGGTGGACCTGCTCGGACAAAGTTTTCCAGCGCTTGGAAATTGTTTTCCAGCGGCGGGTACACCGGGTCGATTACCGCCTCCTTGATCCGGCGGATCCCGTCGTAGTAGAGACGCTCCGACCGGATGTACTCGTCGGACTGCGGATGCGGAGGCAACAGGCTGAGCGTGCGGATCAACCGCCCCGGCCCGTCGTACGTGTAATGACGAGCAAACGGCCCAGGCTCCCCTTCCACTGCTGCATTGACCTGGACCAGCTCGGTTCCACGCATCGTACTGGTAAAAGTAACGACCGTCGAACTACAGATCGCCGCCTGCCTGCATCAGGACAGCACACCAAACCGTTGCGATGGCCAGCAGCAGAAGGAGCACGGCCCGCATGGGAACTACGCCTTCCGGAGGTCGTCCGCCAGCGGGTAGCCCCGCTGCACTGCAGCATCGACGGCGCGTTCCCTGTCGAACGTCGGCATGATCTCCCGGGCCAGTTCCTCGCTCAGCGGTACGGACCGCAGGATCTGCATCACGATTCTATCTTTTCCTGCAATTTCGTACTGTTCACAAATATCTCTGGCAACGGCCTCGATATGATCTTCGGCGTAGAATATCGCACAGTTATCAAACTGTGCCGACTTCCAGCAGTCCGGGTCCAAGCCGGTTAGATCATCCCATTTTCCTTGGAGGCCATCAGCCCACATGGCGAACGACCATCCGAGGGATTTGGGCGGCCTCTTCGGAATCAATGTATACAAAGTCTTTGGAAGGTACTCCTTCATCGCTTTCCTAGCTGTTCGTTCGATCTCGGTTCCATGGAACTCCCAGAACCGATCCTTAACCCCTCCGTAGTAGACGGTGTTCCCGTTGCAGTGCACTATCCATGCAAAGGCTCCATCCGGATCGAAATCATTATATTGTCCTGTGGCCACATGTTGTGACGCTACTTCGTACGCTACTATCTCCAATCCGGCAGGAGTAGGACCAATCGCTAGGATTTCTATCAAAGACAGTGCTCTCCAGCGCTCTAACAGCACGGTGGGAGAAGGAAGGACTTTCCATGGCGATATCGTCATGTTTTCACCAACAATCGAACTATACAAGCGCTCTCAGCGGTTTCCCTTGCTCTGATTCCATATTTTTCGACCACCTGGGCATTACTGTAACTGTTCGTGCCATTTCGAGACTTCGGTTGGATATGATCTGCCTCGGCAGAGTTAGGCATCCGCGGCGCACGCGCCAAGAAACGGCCAGTGACATCGGATCGGAGGCAAGAAATGCCTCTAGCAGAATCAGCAGCAGAGCGACGCCTATATCAAAGCTCCGATTGCGCGCAATCGCTTGTGCAACCATACGGCGTTCTCGACCCCGCAGTGCGGAATCCCCGACCGACGCGATTCATCCATCGGCGTATCAGAAATGCATACGAATTCAGATGAAGCGAACCGGGATGAAACTGATTCCCCGCACATTGTTCTTGAGAAAGACTCTCAAGGCGCGGTTGCTCACCAAGGTCCCAGGGTAGGCGAGCCCGATGGGCCTCCCCGGCTCCTGTTTCAGGCGCGAGACGCCATAGTGCTCATGAGTGAACACGAAGTCAGGAAGCCCCGCCCGTTCGGATTCGGTCATCCGATAGACGGGTTCGAACGGCTCGAAACCACCCCCTCCAAATCCGTCACGCCTGCAGTACCCACATCCTTCTCCTTCCGCCCTGAGACCCCATCCGGTCATTCCCTTGGTCTGTGGAGCCAAGGGCGGCATGTAGGTATCTGGAAGGATCTGCCACCAAGGTAACTTCTCACGCGTGCGGTGATCCTCGACCTGGCGCAGTCCGCGATCGCTACGCAGGTCGATTTTCAGTTCGGTTGCCAACGTCTCGTGGACTAGGACTTCATGGGAGTAAGTGTGCGTGACCTGTCCTTTCTTCGGAAGCGCCGAAGCATTGATTCGAAGCGACGAGACCTGCCGCGCACCGGTACCGCACTCCAGACAGCCCGTCGAAAGGTCGTATTCAGTGCCGTGCTTCAGACCGGTATTGCCTTTCTCGGCGCGGGTTACCCACACGACAAGATATTCCGCCGCTTCGAGGTCGGCCCGGTCATATTCAATCTCGCGACGGCAACTCCAGGGTGGGTCGAAAGGCAACTCGTCAAGCGCCGCGACCAATCGTTCGAGGCGTGGATCGTCACTGCGTAGGCGTACTACAAAATAGCCGTAGGCATCGGCACACTTCGGCGTGATCTCCAGATCAGCCAAGAGCTGCCTGAGCTCCGCGTGAGGCGGAGGATCGGCTGTAAAGGTGATGAACTTGAACTCTCTCATGCCCGCTACTGAAGAAGTTTCATCGCCTCTGAAAGAAGCTCAGGAAATACCTTATAGGCTTCTCGATACGCTTGGGCCCCGCCACCGCGGCAGGAGGGAGCCGTGCAACAATCCTTTCTTGTCACCTGGGCCAAGTGGCTGTCCGCCGGGACGGCGGTACGACAGCGCATTGCGAAGCCTATTCGTAACCAATTGATGCTGCGCCCGCGTCAGCGCCATCGCAGGACCGTTTGTGTTCATTCCCAGCGCCTTCAGCACCCGCTTCTCCACGATGTGGTGGGCCTGCAGCGGCGCACCTGCCTGCTTAATCGCGTATTTCGCCGCATGATAGGACTTGTAGATCGCCCCCGCACGCACACGCCCCGCGAACCGCGCCGCCTTGATCGCCGCGTTGATCCCCTTGATCGTCGCGATACTGGCCAGCATCGGATCGCCGCCGGCACCCCCCATCGCCTCCCATTCCTCCCGCATCCGCCGCTCTTCGAACAGATCATCGTCGAGCGACCAGTCCTCCGCCCAGATGCTGTACGCCTCCAGGTCCGTCGCGTACTGATCGACAAGGTTGAACGCCACCCGCCCGACCTCGTACCCGAGGTACAGCGTGTCCCCGGCCCACACGAACAGGCCCAGCGGGTCGCTGCGCGTCCATGTGTTCGAACCAAGGTACTGATACAGATTTCCGCCGTCGCCGTACAACGCCTCCATGCTAAACGCCGCATCCACGTCGCCCATCCCGCGTCCGTGGTACGCCATCGCTTCCATCACCAGCAGGCCGGTTTCATTCGGATCTCCTTGCCCGAACCGCCCGAACAGCGGGTCATACCACCGGTTCCGCACATGCACGCACGGATCCGAGAACGGAACCAGCCGCGGCACCTCCGTCCCGTCCTGCTCGACGGCCGGTGCATCCAGCCGGTCCAGGAACAGCCCCTTGTGCCCGCAGTGCATAGGCGCATGCGCGTACACGTGATCCGCCATCAGCACCGCCTCAGCGGTTTCCCTTGCTCTGATTCCAATATTTTTCGACCACCTGGGCATTACTGTAACTGTTCGTGCCATTTCGAGACTTCGGTTGGATATGATCTGCCTCGGCAGAGTTAGGCATCCGCGGCGCACGCGCCAAGAAACGGCCAGTGACATCGGATCGGAGGCAAGAAATGCCTCTAGCAGAATCAGCAGCAGAGCGACGCCTATATCAAAGCTCCGATTGCGCGCAATCGCTTGTGCAACCATACGGCGTTCTCGACCCCGCAGTGCGGAATCCCGGACCGACGCGACTCATCCATCGGCGTATCAGAAATGCAGACGAACAGGCCGCCGCTGGGCGTATCCGTGACCAGATTCTCCCACTCACCCACCTGCTCCTTTGCGTGAGCAAGGTACTCGGCACGAAAGCGATCCTTGCCGCCGAGCCGTTCAAGGAGGGTCGGGTTGAAGTAGTTGCCCCAGAAGACGCCCCGGACGTGCTCGCGACGAGCCTTGCCCATCGACTCCCAGAGGCGCTTCTCGGTCATGCGGGAAAGGCGACTGCTGATTTTCTCCGGACCGCTCGCGTAGTAGCTGTTCCCGCCGCTTTCGCCGGCATCCGTAACATCGACGAGCAGATAGTAGGGATTCTTCGCGGCAAGAGATAGCCGAACCAGCTCATCGACTAGGCGGCGCACCTGGGTACAGTCGCTCCGGCGCATACTGAATGCATCGATCGCAAATCCTACACATGCAGTTGGATCGTCTGTCCACGTTTCGTTAGTCTCGTACTCGCACGTCCAGAGAAAGTCGACAAATCTCTTGGTAGCGTGCTTATGCTCCTTTGTGAGCATCAGCGTATGGATTTTTTCGCTGGGGACACCGCGACACATCTGTTCCATGCTGACAAGACTGTGCGATGTTCCTTCAATTTTCCAAGTCGAGTCAAAATCGTGTACCCAGGGTGACTGTGCGGACTCGACGTCCTCCGCGAAAGCCAAATACGAGTAGTCACCATCCTCGTCTTTGAAAGCATGGTTCAACACCACGGCTTGAGACGAACTCACTCGATCTGGCGATGCGATCGGCTTATCATACCAACCAACTACGTGGACATACTCGATCATTTGGGTAGGTCGCGTGGTTTCTATCTGCTCCATGCACGAATATCGTCTATATCGTCGATCACAAGGACATCCAAATGGTATCCCTGCTGACGAAGTCGCGTCTGCTCACGTGCCCACTTTGCGCGAGCGTGTCGCTTCGATTGACTGATGGCCACCTGCACGACATAAGTTTTGTTTCCCTTGAGCCCCTGTACATCCGGCCGCTTGTCTGAGAGCTGTGTACCCGATCCCTTCGGATCAACAAGCGCCTGGTTGAACCGCATTCGTGACGCCGGCACTCCGAAACTGCGAAGGCGAGACGCTCCGAGCACCATGCCTACGCGATGCGCATCTGAGCCGTGCTTGCGCGTGCGCAGAAGCGAAAGCCGCCCCGGCGCACGGCCCTTCCGGCCACCCCGGCCACCCATGGCCAGCTCACCGCCTCCCCAATCCCCCGCAAACAGAAAGGTGTCCAAGCCTAGGAGTGACTGCTCCTTCTCGCGCTGGGATGGCGCTGGGCGTCTCCGCGATGCCTCCGTCTACCTCCGTGTTTTTATAAGAAAAACGTCGAGAACTTACGAAGCCCGGTGCGTCCACGCCAGGGCCCGCTCGCGCCTTGCCAACGACCCGCTCCTGACTTCTTACGTTCGCACGCTCGTCGCCATCGCGATCGCGACCGGGATCATCACGAGCACGGGCAGGAAGACCGCGAAGGCGGCGGGGAGGCCCGGGATGGGGGCGGCCGCGCCCAGGATGCCGCCCATGACGGCTCCCGTCGCGACCGGAGCGCACTTGAGGCTCTGGATCACCATGTTCTTCGGTTCACGAAGCAGGAAGAAGGGCATGGCGATGATCAACGCCAGGAAGTTCGAGCCGATGACGGCGATGCGTCCGAACCGGATGCGGTCCATCGCGGCCCGGACCTCCGGGCTCTGCCTGGGGTTGTTGCGCAGTTCGGAAAGCTGCGTCCACGACAGGTTCTGGCTGAGCCCCTCAAACTGCCGCAGCAGGAGGCGCGTCGGATCGACGTCCGTCTCAAGCCGCATGGGCGCGGACGCCGCGGCCGGGCCCTCCCCCGCCGCGGTCGCGCCGATCGGGATGATCCGCGGCGACTGAAGGATCCACGCCCCGTCCTGCCAGTGCGCGCTCGCGGCGTGCAAACGATGCAGCGCCCGCCCGGACTCGTCGCGCTCCCACACGTCCAGGCCGGTGATCGTCTCCGTCTCGGGGTCGAAGCGATTGGCCAGGAAGATGCGCCCCTCGGAATCGTCGGTGAGGCGCACGCCGAAAGAAGACAGGTCGCGGCGCCACGCATCCCCGTGGTCGCGCGTCAAAAGCGGGGCGACCTGCGGAAGGACAAACTCCTGGTTGAGGATCTGTACGCCCGTCATGATCGCCGCCACGACCATGATCGGCCTGGCCATGCGCCGCAGCGACTGCCCGCTGGCCAGGACCGCGACCAGCTCGCGGTGGCGCACCATCTGCGCGAAGGTGAACCCCATCGCCCCGACGAGGACAAGCCCGAGCATGAAGCCGAAAAGCTGCAGCAGACGCGGCCACCACAGGTTCGCGATGAGCAGAATCGTCACGAGGACGCGGCGGACAAGCGACCAGTCACCCCACCCCTCCAGCCGGGCCGCCGTGCGGATGAACCGGTCAAGGTTGATCGCGATGTCGACGGAGACGACAAAGGAAAAGAGAATCACAATCAACGTCAGGACGTTGATGAGGTACTGCTTGGCGATGTAACGATCGAGAAGGTTCACGGGGGGGAGTTGACAGTTGCGAGTGGACCGTGGACCGTGGGGGAGGGGGGGGGCACAGTGCAGAGTGAAGAGTGATGAGTGGGGGG
>CAYWRO010000039.1:0-34701 GCA_964460345.1 uncultured Phycisphaeraceae bacterium
GACAACTACTTCGCGACGCTGAACTCGGCGGTCTTTTCCGACGGGAGCTTCGTGTATGTGCCGAAGGGTGTGAAGTGCCCGATGGAGCTCTCCACGTACTTCCGCATCAATGCGATGAACACGGGGCAGTTCGAGTGGACGCTGATCATCGCGGACGAAGACAGCTACGTGAGCTACCTGGAAGGGTGCACCGCGCCGATGCGCGATGAGAACCAGTTGCACGCCGCGGTCGTGGAACTGGTGGCGATGAAGAACGCCACGATCAAGTACTCCACGGTGCAGAACTGGTACCCCGGTGACAAGGACGGCAAGGGTGGGATTTACAACTTCGTGACCAAGCGCGGCAAGGCGCTGGGTGAGAACTCGCGGATCTCGTGGACCCAGGTGGAGACGGGATCGGCGATCACGTGGAAGTATCCCTCGTGCATTCTGCAGGGGGACAACTCGGTGGGCGAGTTCTACTCGGTGGCGCTGACGAACAACTATCAGCAGGCGGACACCGGGACGAAGATGATCCACATCGGGAAGAACACATCCAGCACGGTGGTCTCGAAGGGGATCAGCGCCGGCCGGGGGCAGAACACGTACCGCGGGCTGGTGAAGATTCTGAAGAACGCGCACAACGCGCGGAACTACACGCAGTGCGACTCGATGCTGATGGGGGACCGGTGCGGGGCGCACACGTTCCCTGTTATTGAGGTGCGGAATACGACCTCGTCGTGCGAGCACGAGGCGTCGACGAGCAAGATCGGGGAGGACCAGCTCTTCTACTGCAACCAGCGCGGCATCAGCACGGAAGACGCCGTGAGCATGATCATCAACGGCTTCTGCAAGGAGGTCTTTGCGGAGCTTCCGATGGAGTTTGCGGTGGAGGCGCGGAAGCTGCTGGAGGTTTCGCTCGAAGGCAGCGTGGGGTAACGGCAGCCATAGGACTTCCAGGACATATAGGACAGATGCAACTCATGACGACACCACTACTCGAAATCAGAAACCTGCACGCCAGCGTCGAGGGACACGAGATCCTCAAGGGGATCAACCTGACCGTGAACCCGGGCGAGGTGCACTCGATCATGGGGCCGAACGGCTCCGGCAAGAGCACGCTGGCGCAGGTGCTCGCCGGGCGCGACTCGTACGAGGTCACCGAGGGGCAGGTGCTCTACCAGGGCAAGGACCTGCTGGAGATGGAGCCGGATGAGCGCGCCTGCGAGGGCGTGTTCCTGGCCTTTCAGTACCCGGTGGAGATCCCCGGCGTGTCGACGAACTACTTCCTGCGGGCGGCGCTGAACGCGATCCGCAAGCACCGCGGCGAAGAGGAGATCGATGCGTACGACTTCCTGGAAATGGTCAAGGAGCGCGCCGCGCTGGTGAACATGGATGAGCGGCTGTTGAACCGCTCGCTCAACGAAGGGTTCTCCGGCGGCGAGAAGAAGCGCACGGAAGTGTTCCAGATGGCGATGCTGGAGCCGAAGCTGGCCGTTCTCGACGAGACGGACTCCGGGCTGGACATCGATGCGCTGCGCATCGTGGCGGACGGCGTGAACCGGCTGCGGGCACAGGACCGCGGCTTTATCGTCGTGACGCACTACCAGCGACTGCTCGGCTACATCGTGCCGGACTTCGTACACGTCCTCGTGGATGGACGCATCATCAGGAGCGGCGGGAAGGAACTGGCGCTGGAGCTGGAAGAGAAGGGGTACGCCTGGGTCGAGGAAGCGGCTCGCGAGGCCGCGTCGCCGGTGGGCTGACTCGAACGTTGAGACTTGAGATTCGAAACTGAAGGCTTGAGCTCTGGCTACATTTGCCGCGAGAGGTTGGGGACGCATGCTTGAGACGATGACGAGACAGGATCGATACCAGTCGGACTTCGACCGGCTGGAAAATGCCGCCGCGGGCGCGGCGGCTCCGGCGTGGCTTGCGGAGCTGCGGCGTGCCGGGATGGCGCGGTTCACCGAGGTCGGCTTTCCCTCCTCGCGGGATGAGGAGTGGCGCACGACGAACGTATCGAAGATCGCCCAGACGTCGTTCGCGCTGGCGGGCGCTGCCGGCCGGACGTTGACGGAGGACGACCTGGCGCCGTACACGCTCGGGCGGGGCGCCTGCATCCGGCTGGTGTTCATCAACGGCGTATTCGCCCCGCAGCTTTCCTCGCACGCCGACCTGGCCGCGGCGGGGGTGGTGGTGCGTCCGCTCTCCGAAGCGCTCTCGCTTGAGATTGTTGAAGAGCGCCTGGGCAGCGCCGTAGCGCTCGACGACGGCGTGACCGACGCGTTCGCGGCGCTGAACACGGCGTTTGTCTCCGAGGGCACGGTCGTGCACGTCGCGGCCGGGGTGACGCTCGAGAAGCCGGTTGAGATCGTGCACGTGACCGTGCCCGGGGCCGAGCCGATTGCCGTCTATCCGCGAACGCTGATCGTGGCGGAGCGCGGCGCGATCGCAACGGTGGTCGAGCGGCACGTGGGGCTGGAGAGTCAGGCGACCGAGAACGGCGCGGCGTACCTGTCGTGCGCGGTCACGGAGATCATCGCGGACGATGATGCACGAGTGGACCACTACCGCACGGGGCGGGAGGCGGCGGGTGCGTTTCACATCGGTTTGACCCGGATCATCCAGCAGGCCTCGAGTGATGTGGCGTCGAAGACGATCACGCTCGGCGGCCAGCTCGTGCGCAACAACATGCATGCGACCCTCGCGGGCGAGCGTGGCAACTGCAACCTGCGCGGGTTGTCGATCGCGGGTGGCGAGCAGCTCATCGACAACCACCTGCGTGTCGAACATGCGGTGCCGAACTGCGACAGTCGCGAGTTCTTCAAGAACATCATCGACGGGCGGGGCCGGGTCGTCTTCACGGGCCGGATCTACGTGGCACAGGATGCGCAGAAGACCGATGCGAAGCAGACGAACATGTCGCTGCTGCTGAGCGACGACGCCCAGGTCAACGCGCTGCCGCAGCTCGAGATCTACGCTGACGACGTCAAGTGCACTCACGGGGCAACGGTCGGCGAACTGAACGACGACGCTCTCTTCTATCTGCGGGCCCGCGGCATTGATGAGCAGACCGCTCGCAGCCTGCTGATCTACGCGTTCGCGGTCGAGTCGCTCGACGAGGTGGCGGTGCCGGAGCTGCGGAGACAGCTTGAGCAGGTGCTGTTTGATCGCCTGCCGGGAGGCCGGTTGTTGTCGGCAAGCGTGTAGAAGCAGTTGATAGTTAATAGTGAAGAGTGAAGAGTGGGGACTGGTGCGGTGACAACGCGGGCTGGGTTGAACGGCGCGACGGGGGCGCTGGACGCCGCGGCGCTGCGCCGCGAGTTTTCCATCCTTGAACGGACGTTCCGGGTCGGGGGCCAGGAGCGGCCGGTGGTGTATTTGGACAGCGCGGCGACGAGCCAGAAGCCGCGTGCGGTGATCGAGGCGGTGTCGCGGTATTACGAGCGGCACAACGCGAACATCCACCGCGGGGTGTACCAGCTCAGCATGGAGGCCACCGAGCAGTACGAGCAGGCGCGGCGGAAGGCGGCGCAGTTCGTGAACGCCGCGCGGCCGGAAGAGATCGTTTTCACGCGCGGGACGACAGAGGCGATTAACCTGGTGGCGCAGGCGTGGGGGCGGGCAAACCTGCGGGCCGGGGACGAGGTGCTCATCACCGGGCTTGAGCACCACTCCAACATCGTGCCGTGGCAGATGCTGTGCGAGCAGACGGGCGCTGTGCTGAAGGTCGCGCCGATCAACGAGCGCGGTGAGGTGGTTCTCGAAGCATTCGAGCGGCTGATCACCGGGCGGACAAAGGTCGCCGCCTTCGCGCACGTCTCCAACGCGTTGGGAACGGTGCTGCCGGTCGAGCAGATGGCGGCGATGGTTCGACAGGGTGCGCCCCGGGCGATCGTGCTGATCGACGGCGCGCAGGCCGTGCCGCACGCGGCTGTGGACGTGCGTGCGATCGGATGCGACTTTTATGCCTTCAGCGGGCACAAGATGTACGGGCCGACGGGGATCGGGGCCTTGTACGGGCGGTATGAACTGCTGGAGGCGATGCCGCCATACCAGGGTGGCGGGGACATGATCCTCTCGGTCACCTTCGAGAGGACGACCTACGCCAAGCCGCCGGCGCGATTCGAGGCGGGCACGCCGAACATCGCGGGCGCGGTGGGGCTCGGCGCGGCGGTGGATTTCCTGAACAAGATCGGTTTGGAGCGGATCGCAACGCACGAAGCGGACCTGCTGGCGTACGGCACCGCGCGGCTGAGCGAAGCGCCGGGTGTCCGCCTGATCGGGACGGCGGAGCGGAAGGCGGGCGTGCTGTCATTCACGGTTGACGGGGTGCACCCGCATGACCTGGGCACGATTGTGGACCAGCGCGGCGTGGCGATCCGAACCGGTCACCATTGCGCGCAGCCCGTCATGGACTTCTTCCAGGTGCCCGCGACGGCTCGCGCCTCGCTGGGGCTCTACAACACGCGGGAGGACATCGATGCGCTCATCGACGCCCTCGCCTTCGCCCGGGAGGTGTTCGCGTGAGCGAACTGACCGATCTGTACCAGGAGTTGATTCTGGACCACAACCGGCGGCCGCGGAACCGCCGCGCCATCGAGGGAGCCAGCCGGCATGCGGTGGGCCACAATCCCCTGTGCGGAGACCGGTTGACGTTGTACGTGAACCTCGACGAGGGCGAGCGGATTGCGGACATTGCCTTCGAGGGGAGCGGGTGCGCGATTTCGACGGCGAGCGCTTCGCTGCTGACCGAGGCGGTGAAGGGGAAGACGGTGGCCGAGGCGCATGCGCTCTTCGAGCGCTTTCACGCGCTGGTCACCGATGAGGGCGGCAACGCTGGCCCCGCCGATGGATCGGCGCCGAAACTGGGGAAGCTCGCGGCGTTCGAGGGGGTGCGACAGTTTCCGATGCGGGTCAAGTGTGCCACGCTGGCCTGGCACACGCTGGAAGCGGCGCTGGCCAGCGAGGCCGCGGCCGGGACGGCCGGGGATGGGCCGACGATTTCGACGGAGTGAGTGCCATGTCTGCTGAAGAACGCCCGGTTCCATCGGTCGACCTGCTCAAGGCGATCACCAAGGCGCTGCGGAAGGTTTACGACCCCGAGATCCCGGTGAACATCGTGGACCTCGGGCTGATTTACGACATCGATTTCGATGACGACGGCGCGGTGAAGATCGTCATGACGTTAACGTCGCCGAACTGCCCCGTGGCGGAGATGCTTCCCGAACAGGCGCGGCAGCAGGCGCTCACCGTCGAGGGCGTCGACGATGTGAAGGTCGAACTGACGTGGGAGCCCGCTTGGACGCCGGACCGCATGAGCGAGGCGGCGAAGCTGGAGTTGGAGTTCACGGGGCATACGGGGCCGGCGCACCTGAGGGGAGGACACGGCGGGCCACGGACGACGCCGCTGACGCTGAACCGGGGGCAGGAGAAGCGCGGCAAATCCCGCTGACGGTATCCTCTTCCGGGTGCAGCCCGGCTGTACCCGGTGAGGATCAGGTCTTGGTGCGGTTGACGAAGAAGCTTGACGGCGTGGTGCTGACGTTCGTCCGCCGGGATGGCTCAATTACAACGTCGCGATCACGCGCGGGGGAGTTCTTCGCCCTGCACGACTTGATGCACTACGCAGTCGAAAGCGTGTTGGGGTACCGGCAAGCATTCCTGGGGCTGCTGGCGGAGGGTGTAGACATCCAGGACTGGGAGGATGCCGCGTCCAGCCTGCGGAAGGAGACGCCAGCGGAGGCGATCCAGGCGGAGGCGCTGGTGGGGTTGCTGCAGTTGAGGTGGGCAGGGGAGGGAGCGCCGGGCATCGCGTCAGCACCTCCCGACGCGCTCGCGGCGGACATGCGGGAGGTGTGCCAGAAGCTGGGTGTTGCACCCGCAGTGCCGACCGGTGAGAAGTTGAGACAGATTTCCGAGGTGTACGGGGCGCTGGTGCAGCGGTGGGAGCGACTCAGCACCGGTGAGAGCCTTGATCTGCCGTGGCCCGCCTAGACTCGCTCGTTCGCACGGGGCGCGGCGGCCGGGATGGTCCGGCTGAGCCGCTGAGAGGCACCCGTTGAACCTGATCCGGGTCGTACCGGCGTAGGGAATGCGTTCCGGCACCCCCCCACTCCACCGCTCCCCATTCTCGGGGCGTTTGGGACGGGGAGAGCCTCGTCAGTCCTCAAGCCGCGCGAGCCCGCCTTCTGGTGGCACGGTTCTTCGAACCGTGATGCCGCATCACATGGAGGTTCGCCAATGTCAACGCATCCGACCACCCCGCACTCGCGCTCCGCAACTCTGAATGGATCAGTGGGCGAGGCTGTGTATCCGAAGGTCTCGCCGGACCACCTGAATGAGCGGTCCCCGGCGGGGAAGGCGGCACTGCATGTCACCAAGAACATCGGGGCGAATGGCGCCGCCGCGGCGGACGGACCTTCCCTGAGCGCCCGGTTCGGTGCGCCGGTGGGGCCGCACAGCCCGTCGTCCTCGCTCGCGGGGACATCGCCGGGGTCGTTCGCGCTCGCGCCGGACATCGGTGGTGCGCTGATGTTCGCCTCGCCGGATACTCCCGGGATGCCGCGGCCGTCGGAGAAGACGGCGTGGGACTTTCTGCCGGAGGGGTGGGTGATGGAGGTGCTCTCCGGGGCGGCGGCGGCCGAGTCGCTCGAGCGGGCTGCACCGGCGTCTGCGCCATGCGAGGCGCGCTCGTATGTGTTTGCCGATGCGCGGGGCGTCGTGCGGCGCGTAACCCCCGAGGTGGGCTTTGAGCCGGTGACGCAGCTCGAGCATGCGCGGCTGGGGATCATCACGCCAGAGATGCGACGGGTGGCGCAGCGCGAGCCGCACCTGACGGCGGAACAGGTGCGCGACGAGGTCGCCGCGGGGCGGATGATCATCCCGGCGAACAAGGTGCACCTTTCCAAGCAGCTTGACCCGATGGCGATCGGGCGCGCGAGCCGGACGAAGGTGAATGCGAACATGGGAGCGTCGCCGGTGTCGTCGTCGGCCGATGAAGAGCTGGAAAAGCTGCGCTGGGCGGAGCACAACGGGGCGGACACGGTCATGGACCTGTCCACGGGCGGGGATCTCGATGCCTGCCGGCAGGCGATCATTGATCACGCGACGGTGCCGATCGGTACGGTGCCGATCTACTCGATGATCATCGGGCGCAAGCTGGAGGATCTGAACGAGAAGGTCATTCTCGATACGGTCGAGCACCAGGCAAGGCAGGGTGTCGATTACATGACGATCCACGCGGGGGTCCGGCGCGGGCATCTGAAGTTCGTGAAGAACCGGCTCATCGGGATCGTGAGCCGCGGCGGGTCGCTGCTGGCCAAGTGGATGCTGATCCACAACCGGGAGAACCCCACGTACGAGTTGTGGGACGACATCTGCCGGATCATGCGCAAGTACGATGTCTCGTTCTCGATTGGGGACGGACTGCGCCCCGGGGGGCTGGCCGATGCAACGGATGAAGCGCAGCTTGCGGAGCTTGAGACGATCGGGGAACTGACGGAACGTGCCTGGCGGCACGGTGTGCAGGTGATGGTCGAGGGGCCGGGGCACGTGCCGCTCGATCAGATCGAATACAATATGAAGCTGCAGCGGCGGCTCTGCCACGGCGCACCGTTCTACGTGCTCGGCCCACTGGTCACGGATGTCTTTCCGGGGTACGACCACATCACGAGCGCGATCGGCGCGACGAATGCGGCGTACCACGGCGCGGCGATGCTCTGCTACGTGACGCCCAAGGAGCACCTGGGGTTGCCGAAGCGTGGGGATGTGAAGGATGGGTGCATTGCGTACAAGATTGCGGCGCACGCGGCGGATGTGGCGCTTGGGATTCCCGGCACGCGCGACTGGGACGATGACCTGACGCGGGCGCGGGCGGCGCTGAACTGGCAGAAGCACTTCGAGTTGTCCTTCGACGAGGACACGGCGCGGGCCTTTCACGATGAAGACCTGGACGTAGACACCGACTTCTGCGCCATGTGCGGGCACGACTGGTGCAGCGTGCGCATCAGCAAGGAGATTCAGGAGTTCGCCAGCGGCAAGGCGGACGGCTTCGAGCGTGTCGGCAAGGGAGGGAGGGTTGGCGCGCCGGTGAAGAGCGCGGGGCTGACGCCTGAGCAGGCAGAGGTGCTGGAGAAACGGGGATACCTCTCGCCGGAGGAGGTGCATGCACTCGCGCAGAAGGGCCGAAGGGACGGAGGGCGAGAGGGCCAGACCGACGCAAGTGATGCCGGGAAGCGCTCGTGTCATTCGGACTACGTGCCGGATGAGGAGGAGGCGCGGCGAATCCAGGAGCAGGAGAAGGTGGTGCAGTTGAACACAGCACCGGCGCACAACATCCCGACGCGCGACTCGATCATCTGACCGCCCGCCAATCCGACAAAGCTCTGGCCAGACACGGCGGGACATGCGACCGGCCGTAGACCCCTCCTCGCCCGTCCACGCGCTGGGCACCAATGCGAAGAAGGCACAGCTTTCGTCGCTCCCTGCATCCATGCGCCCCGCCCCGCGAATGAACATGGACGTGCGGGGGCCAGGGGACAACGGAGTTTGTTAGGCGTGCCGAGCAGGCCGCATGGCGATCTTTAACGATGCCGCGGCCTGGGAGGGTGTGCCTCTGCCATGGCGGCTTAAAGAGATGCCGGTTTGGGTCGATGCTGACCCAGGGCGGGCAAGGAGTGTGAGCATGGACGCTGCAGCGAAGGTGGTTTTCAGCGCGATCAAGTGGGGTTCGATACTGGGCGGGACCGGCTTCGCGCTGGGGTTCTTCGGGCCGATGATCCTCGCGCCCGGGGCGAACCAGGGACCGCTGCTGGGAATCTTCATCACGGGGCCGCTCGGATTCCTGATTGGCCTGCCCGTAGGCGCGGCCATCGCACTGCTGCCGCGGCTGCGCCAGGGTGGAACGAGCGACGCTGGCTCTGGGTCGCCGAGTGAATCCGTCCAGCCGTTGCGCGATGAGGATCGGTGGGCGGCCTAGGAACCTGCGAAGCCCAACAGAACCCCATGACGGCGGCCGATCGGGTACCATCCGCACATGACGCCCGATCGTGCCGCGGCGATGCGGCTGTCACAGTTGCTGTTTCTGGCGGTGGCTGCGTGGGGCATGGCTGCCATTGCGGTGACCGCGTCGGGTACGCTCGCCGAGGTTCCGCGGCCGGCTCTGCCGTTGACGATCGGCGTGCTCGCGGCCGCGGCGGTCGGGGTGATGTTGAGTGTGCCGCGGCTGCGCTGGTGGGTGCGGCGGGCGGAGCCACGCTGGTTGGTGGGATTTCACCTGGTCCGGTTCATCGGCGCCTACTTCGTGTACCTGACGGCGCGTGAGCGGCTGCCGGAGCCGTTCGTCTACGCGGGGTGGGCGGACATCGCCGTGGCGGTGTGGGCCCTGGCCCTGGTGACAACCGGGCTGGGTCGGTCGACCCTGTCGCTATTGATCTGGAACATCATCGGGCTGCTGGACATCCTGGCTGTGGTGACGGCGGCGACCCGGCTGGGGTTGCGCGCACCGGATTCGATTGCAGAGTTGACGCGCCTGCCGCTGGGGCTGCTGCCGACGTTTGTCGTGCCGGTGATCATCGCATCGCATGTCCTGCTGTTCGTGCGCCTGGGAATGCGGCCGCCGGCGATGGATCGGGTACGCCCGATCCGGCTGGAGACGGCGTGAGAAAGATGGGAACGCAAGTGCACCCCCGGCGTGTGGGAGGAATCCAATGATCCGAGAACGTACGTTTGCCGCCCGGCCGGCCTCAGTGGCGGGAATCTTCGTGGGAATGATCGTGCTTGCAACGGCCGGGTGCGCCTGCCGCGAGGATGCGGGTGGAACACAGATACAGAGAGGAGCTGCAACGATGGCTGGACAGAGTGCGTCGGTGACAATGCGCGGCGAACCCGTGACGCTGGGGGGCAAACCGCCCGCGGTTGGCGAGAAGGCGCCTGATTTCACAGCCGTTTCGCAGGACATGAGCCCGAAGCGGCTGAGCGACTACAAGGGGAAGACCGTGGTACTGACGGCTGTGCCGTCACTGGACACGGCCGTGTGCGACGTGGAAACCAAAAAGTTCAACGAGCGTGCGGGGGAGTTCAACGGTTCGGTGGAGTTCGTCACCGTGAGCATGGACCTGCCGTTTGCCCAGAAGCGCTGGTGCGGCGCCAACGGCGTCAAGAACGTGACGACCCTGTCAGACTTCAAGCAGCACGACTTTGCGCGCAAGTACGGCCTGCGCATGGAAGAGAACGGCCTGCTGGCGCGCACGGTGTACGTGATCGGGCCGGATGGAACGATCACGTACCGCGAGATCGTTCCGGAAGTGACGAAGGAACCGAACTACGAAGCGGCGATCGAGGCGGCGCGCGACGCAAACGGCGGATAAGGGGACAGGCGAAACCAGGGAAGAGGCGTTTCGTTCACGCGGTCTTCTGGGCCGCGTGAACGCCCTCGGCGACTTCCTCGATGGTCTTGTCGATGAAGGCAGGCAGGTCCTTGGGTGAGCGGCTCGTGATGAGACCTTCGTCGACGACGACCTCGCTGTCTTCCCATCGCGCGCCGGCGTTCTTGAGGTCCAGCTTCAGTGAGGGATAGCTCGTTATGCGGCGTCCCTCGACGACGCCGGAGTCGATAAGCAGCCACGGGCCGTGGCAGATCGCCGCGACAGGTTTGCCGGCCTTGAAGAACTCGCGCACGAAGGTCGTCGCGTCCTGGCGCATGCGAAGCTTGTCGGGGTTCATGACGCCGCCTGGCAGGACGAGGGCGTCGTAGTCGTCGGCATTGGCCTGATCGAGCGTTTTGTCTACTTCGATCTCGTCGCCCCAATCCGTGTGATTCCACCCCTTGATGCGGCCGCGGGTCATGGTGTCGGGCGGTGCGATGACGTCGACTTCGGCGCCGGCCTGGCGCAGCGCTTCCAGCGGCTCGGTGAGCTCAATCTGCTCAAAGCCATCGGTGGCGAGGATGGCGACGTGACGGCCCTTGATGTCATGGCTGTTCTGCATGGTGGTCTCCTTGCGTTTGGCAACTCTTGGCAAGCCGCGGAGGCATTGCCCTTGGCAAGGACGACCAATATGCCCCCCCACCAATCTGCCCCCCCACTGCCCCACCCCACGCCCCCCTGCTGCGCCGGACCGGCCCCGGTGGCCCGGCACAGCGTCCTTCCGGCCGTGCTCAGGGAAGCCCGAAGTTGGCCCACGGGTTATCCAACTCAAACGTGGACGTCACGATGGGGCCGAGCGTGTTGAACAGATCGTCGACATCGAAGTCCTCCCCGTTGTTGTCACGGGCGTGGTTGCGCACGACGACACACGCGCCGATGAAGGTGCTGATGCCGTGCTGCTCGTTTGACAGTACCTGGTTGGAGTCGATGTGGTTGTAGAGGTCGTCGGCCCGGATGCCGCAGCCAAGGCCCTCTGTGCCGTTGCCTGAGCAGGTATTCTCGAGGATCCGGCAACGAGCGAAGACGCGGATTCCGTGCCCAGCATTGCCCCGGCAGAGGTTGCCGGTGAGGATGGAGTGCGCCAGGGCATCGATGCCGTTCTGGCCGTTTCGCACCACCGTGCAGCCGTCGATGGTGCATCCCGCATTCACCTTGATTCCGTGCTGGCCGTTGCCTGATGCAGTGCACGCGCTGATGGCGCAGTCCTCATCACCCACAATCCCATGCTGGCCGTTGTTGGCGGCCGTACACCCGCGGGCCGATCCTCCGTCGCCGAGCCTGAAGCCCTCATTGGTGTTGCCGTGAGCCGTGGAGTCACTGATTATCGCATCGCGGCTGGTGACGTAGCCGGCAAACGCATTGTTGCGGGCCGTGCACCCCTGGATTATGGCCCGGTCGAAGACCACGAAGCCCGCAGACGTGTTGTCAGCGGAGGTGCAGCCAGTCAGGGAGGCGGTATCCGAGAAGTGGAAGCCGACAGTGTTGCCGGAGGCGATGCAGGCCTCGAGCGTGTTGTCGTTCAGACCGACGAAGCCGTCCGCACTGTTTGATTGAGAGATGCAGCGCTCCACGCGGGAGCGGCGGCCAAGGGAAAACCCGCTGCCGCCGTTACCCTGGGCGATGCAATCGGAGACGATACTCTCGTTTCCCACGGAGAAGCCGGTCGATGAGTTATCGACGGAACGGACATTCCGGATGATCATGCGCCGGTCGTCGGCAGCATCCAGCCCGCGTGTGTTCCAGCCACGGATCGTGCCGTTCTCGATCGTGATGTTCGCACGCTCGCCGAACGGCTCGATCGCCGCGCGAGCGCGGGGTACGCCGATGAGTTCGAAGCCGTTGAGGTCGATGGTGACGTCGTCAACGGTGATCTCAATGCCTTTGAAGTTCACCACGCCGGTGATGTTCCCGGTGAGGTAGTACGAGCCGGGCGTGGAGATCTGGTAGAGAGAATCAGCATCGCCCGGCGTCGTTTGCGGACCGATCGGGATGCGCGGCTCGACCTCGGCAAGAGTCTTGAAGGTCGGGGCTACCGGGCCGGGCGGGGGATTCAGAGGCCCGGCCGCCGCGGAGGCGGCCATCATCACCGACAAGCAGATCGCCCGCGTTGCATCACGCATTCTGTTTTCTCCAGTTTCACACCGCACCCACGAGAACGAGACCGCGGCGTGCCAACCTTACCGCGGGGTGGCTCGGGGTGCAAGGGATTTCGGCGTCTCCTCCGCAATCACTCCGGGTCCGCGCCGGCGAAGCGAAGAGGATGAACCTCGAGGCCGCTGAGCGCGTTGTGGCGGCGGAGCATGTTGAGGCACTGGGCCCGGTGGTGGCTTCCGTGCTCAGCGACCTGGGCAATCGCGACGGAGAACAGGACCGGAACGGCAGCTCCGGGCCAGAAGACAGCTGCCGCCTCGCCGCGGGCGCTGCGGAATGCCTCGACGGCGGCGCGGAGTTCCGCGTCAGCCTCCTCAAGCAGCCCGAGCAGGTCGTCGGGCGTCTGCGAGCGGTCCTCAAACCCATCGCGCTCCAGGTACGGCCGCGCAGCGAAGCAGTCCGCAAAGAAGAACATTGTCTCGATGATGTGAGCGAGCGTCAGCTTGAGTGAGCCCGGACCAATCCCGAGCGTCATGCTGAAGTGAGCAGGCTTCAGATCGCGACAACGCTCGATGATGCGGCGCGTGGCCCAGGCGTTATGAGCCAGGAGCGTGGACACGACATCAGCGGGAGTTTCGGGCATTCTCGAGGGTAGGACCGTCGCCGTGCACCGGAAAAACGCGATCCCCCCCCGCCCCCCGCCGCTCGTGCGGCTACGGGATGACCACTGCCTTTCGCAGGTAAACCGGCGAGTCGTTGTCCTCGACCTTGATCATGACGGCCTTGCCCGAGAGGGCCGCCGCGGCATCGGGGAAATAGAACTGCCGCCGCGTCGTGCCGCCGGGCTCGAGGTTGCTGATGTGCACAACCTGGCTCGGTTGCCCGGGCGCCCGCACCTCCATGCGAAGGGTCCGCGGCGTCGAACCGGTGTTCGTGAGCATGGCGACGATGGAAACGTCCGGTCCGGAAGCCGCCGGCATCAGGATGAAATCAGGCGTGAGTTCCAGGTCGGAAAGACCGATCTCCAGGGGTCGCTTCAGGACCAGGGGCGGGTAGTCCCGGTCGGTGCGCAAGCGGAAGACCACCTCCATCTCCTGCCGGCCTGCCATTTCGCCCGGGCTGAAGCGGAGGCTGACCGGGACGCGCTCGGTCTTGCCGGGCGCGATGAAGAGCCGCTCCGTTCCCCGCGGCGAGACGTCCCACTCGCCGGGCTCTCCATGGCGCGGGGGACGAAGCTGATAGTGCACTTCCAGGGAAGTCGGCCAGGGATTGTGGAGGATGAGCTCGCGCTCGTGAATGGCGGAAATTGCTTCGATGAAGGGCTGATCGATGCGGAACTCGGAGATGAACCGTGCAACGTACGGGTCGATGCCCTCGATAAAGACGGGAATTTCACCAACCGTGATGCGTTGCGTGCGTTCCTGCGACTGGCTCAGCTTCGTCCGATTGCCAAAGGCGTCGACGACTGTGAGCGGGCTGTCGCCAGCGAGAAATGCCAAAGTCGCCTTGTCGCGATCAGACGATTCATTCCACGCAACCAGTGCGCCCCGGGCAAGTGCGCCCGTCGAGGGATCGTGCTCGGCGAGGAAGTAACAACGCACACCCGGAGTCAGATTGAGGGAGCCGAGGATGCGGCGACCGGAGAGTTGATCGCAGAGCGTCCGCCAGACGGCCATCTCCGGGCCGGCGTGCACCTGCGACACGGAGATGCTGCGGCCGGAGTCCACCGTCCACGGATGATCCAGTGCAATGCGCGAGGTGTCGTCTTCGCCGAACGCTTGCCAGAACTCAATCGTGCGGCGCATGGTTTCGATCACGCGGCCTCGCGCATCGGCCTCGCCGGCCGCGGGCAGATCGAGTACGAGGGTGACCTCCGGGGCGTGACCCGAGGCGTCGCGTGCCTCACCCAGTTCCGCCGCGAGCAGTTCCATGGAAGCGGGCGGCATCCACGCGGGGTAGGTCATGGTGACAGCATCCAGCACGGGAGAGCCGGGCGTCGGGGGCTGGGAAGGCACGAACGCGGGCACCGGAGCGGTTCGCGCCGCCAGCAGGTCGGCCGGCAAAGCCCAGTCAGCGCGCCAGCCCAGACCGATGACGGGACCAGGAGCCAAACGGCGAACGACCTCGTCAAACGCGACCATGTCCGAACGCAGGTCGTTCATCCAGAAAGATCCGCCTTCCAGGAGGGCGAGCCGGCCCGGATGCGCACCCAGCCTGCCCCATCCAGGTTGCGCAGCGACGATGTTCCAACGCCGGATGCGCTGGCCGTAACGGTCCAGGATCGGGTGCAGGTACGGCCCCCACTCCGATTCATCGAGCCTCACAAGCGCGAGGGGGTCATGCACGTCTACATGAGTGCGGGCCGCCACGGTCTGCGGAATCGTGGCCACGACAAGGGTGATGTCGTGCCCGCGAGAGGCAAGTTGGTCGATGACGGCCGTGCGCTGCGACTGTCTCGCTTCGAAGGTGGCGACGGTGTCTTCGGGGCGCCAGGCCCAGAGGTGCACGAAGTGCGCGCCGCTCTGCCGGACGAGTTGTGGCAGAGCATCCAGGTGCTCCTCGGGAAGTCGATCCGCGATGATGCCAAACCGGCGGCGGTCGCTGTCGTACCGGCCGCCGTGCCGCGACGAGCCGGATGGCAACCACGCGAACTGCATGCGCGTGGCGCCGATCGTGGCAGCCTCGTTCGGGCGCACCAGACCCAGCGCGCTGACGTGGAGTTCCGCCGTATACCAGCCATACTGCTGGATCGGAGGGCGCCAGCGCCATGGCTCGCCGTCGGCGCGAATCAGCGCCTCCTGGCTCGCGACAACGCTGCCCTCCAGATCACGCACCGTGACACGCGCCTGGAGGCTGTGCGCCGCCAGGTCTTGAACGGACGCTTCCAGGAGCGGCGGCTGGTCCGCCGCGGCGGCCTCCGAAGCGGGGTCCATGGCCCGGGAAAGATGGATGCGCGGCAACTGGTACACGATGACATCGTCCAGCCACGCGCGACCGTCCATGTCCTCCAGCAGCACCTGCTCATCGCCCAACGCGGCCTCGGAGCCAAACTGCGCGGGCTGGAGCAGTTCGCAGTCGATCTGCAGGTAGGCGGCGTCCTCATGCCGCCCGGCCAGGCGGAGCGATATCGGCCGCCACGGGCCGGGTTCGTCCAGATCGGTGTTTGTGCGAATCGGCTCGGTGCGAACTTCAGCGCCGGGAAGGGGCTCCCCGCGCTCATCAAGAAGACGGATGGCGACGAACGCGCGTGCGTGGGTGAGACGGTCGGTGCGAACCCAGGCGGTCAGCGCGTAGTCGCCGAAGGGAAGGACCGGGATGACGCCGGGCATGAGGCGCAGTGAGTTGCTGCCGCCGCGGACGGGGAGGACGACGGCGGTTCCGCCGTTGCGACCTCCCGTGTGATCGAAGGCCGCCTCGTTGTAGAGAGGAAAGCCCGGCCGCGGGCGTGAACGGGTCTCCTGGGCCCGGAACCAGTCGCGCGGCATGGGATCCGGGTTGTTCGGCTCCTCAAAATCGAAGATTCGGACAATCCGGCGGACCCGACCGTCGGCTGCATCGTCCGTGTACTGCCCGCCCGAGGAGGACGTGGCGATCTGGGCGAGGCAAGACGCCGAGCCGATGGCGAGAGCCGCCGCTCCGCTCATCGCCGCGACCACAGCCGCTCGCCCTGCGGCGCGCATGACAACCTTGCCGGCGCTCCAGCCCATGGTGGAGTTATCGGCTTCCGTGGGGGGTGTTCTACACGGGCTCGGCCGCGCAACCCGACAGCCGTTCAGGATGTCCTTTCCGAGCCGGCACGGAAGGATCCGGCGGCCACGCCGATGGCGCCCAGGCCCGTGGCGCCCAGCAGGCCCATGCACAGCGTTAGGAAGAAGGTGAACTCGACCACGCTGAACTCACCCACGGGCAGGTCGTACGCAACAGCAGCGCTGGAGGTCTGCAGGTGCTCCGAACCATTCAGCGAGACCACGGTCATGGCGACCGGGTTGATCCCCATCACGGCCGTCCAGAGCCACTCAAGGTCTCCGCTGTACTGGGTGATCATCTCGGTAAACCCGGCCAGCATTGGAAGCCCGATCCAGAGGCAGACCGCCAGGCCGATGTTGACGACGCCGGCAGTGGCGACCTTGCGGAACAGGAGCGAGAAGAGGGTGCCCGTGCCGCACAGGAATACGGTGATGGAAACGGCGATGATCAGGAAGTGAACAATGGCGACGGCGGAGAAGACATCCGCCGCCACGGCGATGACCAGGTCGAGCAGGAGCAGCGCCGGGGCGATCCAGCAGCGGCGACACGCCCCGAGGAACTTACCGGCGATGATCTCGAAGCCGCTCAGCGGGGTGGTGAGCAAAATGGTCCACGACCCGGCCTCGCGCTCCCCGGTAATCGCACCGGTGCCGGAGACTGCCGCGCCCGCGCACAGCAGAAGCATGCCGCAGATCTGGACGACGTAGTGCAGCCCCTCCTCACCGGGGCCAAAGTAGAGATTCGCCAGCAACAGCCCCCCCACCGCCACGATGAGCACCAGGATGGTGCGGACAGCGGAGCCGCCGCCGAGCGCCGACTGACGAATTTCGCGCCAGAGGACGGGATTGTCGCCGATCTGGCGGCTCGTGCGCTCTGCCAACTCGGCATCGTCGTCCTCAGGAGCGGCCGTGTCAGCCGCTTCGGACCCGACAGGTGGAACCGATGCCAACGGTGCAGCGGCGGCGGCCGCCTCGGGAGGAAGCGGCGCGCCGCGTGCCGACTTCTTCTTCCTCTTCTTCTTGACGGTGATGGTCTGGCCGTTGGCCTCGGCAACCATGACGCGCCGGAAGGCGGCCGTCGCGACGAGACAGACGACCGCCGCGCAAAGCAGGTTCAGCCCGACGTTGTACATCCACAGATTCGGCGAGGCGAACGAGGCGGGCGTGCCATCGGCCTCGGCCGTGAGCAGACCGAGCGTGATGCCCGGGCTGATCGCAAAGACCCAGTCATCCTGGGTCCACAGGGAAAACGCAATGAAGGCCAGCAGCAGCGGAATGCCCAGGGAGTGGATCGCCAGCAGCATCAGCGCGACCACCGCGGCCGTTGTCGGACGCTTCGACCAGATGCTCGCCAGCAACCCGAGTGAGGCGGCGAAGATCGTGGCCGAAATCGTGATGGCAACGGCCTTGAGCACAAATGCTGTATCAAGACCGCCATAGATACGCACGCCCAGAAGCAGGGGCACACTGAGCAGAACGAGGATGATGGCGATCATCAGACGCCCGGCGAGTTTGCCGAAGATGATCTGCGCGCCGGTCAGCGGCGTGGTGAGAAGAGCCGGAAGCGTCCTGCCAGTACGCTCCTGACAGATCACGGGCGCGGTGAGAAGGGGCGCCATGAACATGAGGAGGAGAAACTGTGTCCACAGCAGGAAGCGGGCCATGGCGGGTGCGAGCCCCTGCATTCTCTGGATACGCTCTGCGCCGCTGGAGTACACGGTGTCGGCGCGCATCCCGAACCACACGACCGTCAGCATCCCGAGCAGGATCAGAAGGTAGATCGCCCGGGTGGCGTAGGTGCCGCGGCGGCGGCCAGTAACCCGGACGTCCGCCTGAAAGACAGGGCCAAACAGCCACGAGACGACGTTCAGGTTCCGCGGATGAAGCGAGCGGACCACCGCAACGGCGGCACTGCGGATCTCGCGCACGGCTGAGGTCCGGGCGCTGCCGGTTGCGAAACACGCGACAAGAGCGACCATCGCAGCCAGGGCGGTTGAACCGGCGGCGACGGCCGTCGCGGACGCCGGTTCCACGCCGAATCGGCCCAAAGGTGTGCCAATCCCGGTCCGCACCCGTGGATCCGCCAGGAGCGTCGACATCGCGCCGATCGCGAGCACCTGGAGGAATGTCGCCACACCTCCCGCCAGCAGAGCCGTAAGCGACAGCGTCCACCGGCCTCGCATGAAGAACATGGCCGTACCCGCTCCCAGCATGAGGAGCCACGCGCCGACATTGGTGATCGCGTAGACATGATGAGCGGTTGAGTCGGCATCCTTCACGCTGAAGCCCGAGAGCAGGAGGGCCAGGTCCAGGGAAAGGGTCTGCGCCACTGCCCAAACCACGGCCGTCACCAGCAGCGCTGTGCGCCGGATGCCGCGGCGATCCGCAATCACTGAACGGCTCCCTTGGTCAGGCGCAGGAAGGCGTCTTCAAGCCGGATCTGCCGGGGCGTAAAGGAACCGATGCGTGCGCCGGAGGCGATGAGCGCCTCGATGATGCGGTGGTGGCTGCGCTCGCCCTCTTTCACCTCAAGAATGAGCGCGCCGTTCTCACGGGTGATCCGCTCGATGAGTTCGTGATTGGCCAGACGTTCGGCGACGGTGTCGGCCGGCGCGCTCTCCGGTTCGAGCGTGACGGCGATGCGCTCCCCCGCGGCGGTGCGGGCGTACGCGTCGGCGATGGACCCCGCGAAGAGCAGCTTGCCGCGCTCGATGATGCCGATGCTCGTGCACATCTCGGCAAGCTCGGAGAGGATGTGCGAAGAAATCATGATGGTCTTGCCCATGCGGGCAAGCTCGGTGAGCAGAGAGCGCATCTCAATGCGGGCGCGCGGGTCGAGGCCGCTGGCCGGCTCGTCGAGCAGGAGAACCTTCGGCTCGTGGATGAGAACGCGGGCAACACCCAGGCGCTGAGACATGCCGCGGGAAAGCGAAGAAACCATCGCGTGGCGCTTATCGGTGAGATCGGTCAGTTCCAGCACGCTGTCCAGGACGGCGCGGCGGCGTTTGCGCGGAATGCGGAAGGCCGCTGCGAAAAACTGCAGGTACTCATCAACCGTGAGATCGTCGTAGACGCCGAGGAAATCCGGCATGTAACCGACCATGCGGCGGATGTCGTCGCCGTCGGTGAGCACATTGCGGCCGGCGACGCTCGCCTGTCCATCGGTCGGCTTGAGCAGACAGGCCAGAATCTTCATGGACGTGCTCTTGCCTGCCCCGTTGGGTCCGATGAAACCGAAGACTTCACCTTCGCCAATCTCAAGCGAGAGCGAGTCGAGCGCCTTGAGCGTGCCATAAACCTTCGTGACGTTACTGAGCCGAATCACGGCGATCTCCTTGCGCACCCGCGCTAGCGGGACTCGCTCTCCTCGTTCAGCCAGGCATGCTCGGGCAGCGGCGTTACCACGCGGTAAATCACGATTTGCCGGGTCTCGGCGTTTGCCAGCCAGACTCCTGCATCGGACGTGGTCGCGGGCGGCTCATCGATTGCGGGCTGCCGGTGCATGACATGGAGGTAAACCACCGCCCATCGGCCGCTCTGCACCATCGCATCGATCGCAAGTTCACGCCGCTCTGCGCCGGCGAGCGAGAAGGCATGACGTGGTGCGAAAATTTCGGACTGACCGTACCAGTAGGAATGCTGTCCCTCGGTGTGCCAGAGCGCCCCCGCGCGCCACGCATCGGGCGCCGCACGAACATGTTCATTGGAGCGGACGCTCCACGCTTCGCCCGCGGTGTTCGGTCGAATGCGCCGCCAGCCGTCGCGCAAGCGGAGCCACGCCTCGGACGTCTGCGCATCGGCGGGCAAACCGCCGATCTCGACCTCCCAGTCGCCCGCGATGTTCTTCACGATCGCCTGCACCGGCGCGCGCGTTCGCGCCTGATCCGTAAAAGTGCGGAACGTCCAGAGGTTCAGCCGCATCGGCCTGGGCTCGTTGTCCACGCCATCGCCGGGGAGCAGGCCGCCCCACGGGTCAGCCGGAGAGGCCGTGGTGATGGCCGGGCCGCTCTGCACACACGGGATTACGAAGTGCGCTCCGACGGGCTGCTCATACCAGCCGCTCTGCACCGTCGATGTGCCGCTCCAGAGCGCCTCGCCGCGGCCGTCGACGATCTGCGCATCCTGAGTGCGGCCGGAGAAAACACCCGTCAGGCCGGTGGCGAACGCAAGCCCAAACGCCTCGTTCGCCGATCCGGGGCTCAGAATATCCACGCAGGTCACTCGGGTCACGATGGTCTGCCCCGAGCGCACGAGCCGCGGCAGGAAATGGGCCGCGGTCGCCGCCAGGGCGATCCAGGCGAGCGCCGTCATCCAGGAACGGTGACGCAGGCGCAATCGCCGCAGGGCAATGGCGTCAACCGGACCAACAAGCAACACCAGCACCAGGCCCGCCACAAGCACGAAGACGATGGCGCCTCCGCCGGCTGTCGGCACATCCGCCGTCGCGCTCAGGGCCGAGTTGTGGGCCATGGCCGCGGTCTGCAGCGGCGCGGCGAAGCCGGTCATGCCGGACGGCAGATTCATCCCGCCTCCGCCGAACTGCGAAGCCACTTCAAGAAAGTCGTCAAGACAGACGCGGAGGGCGTCGGCCCAGACGGCGATCATGTCATCCCCGCTTACCTGCGGCGTCGCGGTGCGCGGATCCATGCCAAGGATGACCACCCATCCGAAACCGACGGGCCCTTCGGCGAGCAGCGATGCCCCGTCGGTGCGATGATCGAGCAGCCACCGCTGCTGCCAACCCGCCCGGCGACCGGCCTCGGTGAGCTGCATCGCGCGCCCAGCCCGCCGCGGCGGGGCGGCCGCGGGCTGTTCGGTCCCCGCCGATTGCGGCGGCGTCTCGCCTTCCGGCTTCCCCTCGTCCTTCTCGCGTGTCGGGCCCGGTGAAGGTCCAGTCGAGGCGGCAGAGATGGCATCCGGGGCGCCCGCTGTGACGACGTCAAGCACCTCCCGCGGCAAAAACATCTCGGCCACTGGGCCGATGGAGACGACATCCGCGTGCGGGCCGGGAGGCAGCCAGTCCCGCCATCCGCCCTGGCCGACGCCATCGCCGCCCGGATCGGCCGCGATGATGATGAGCCGCCCCCCGCCGGCAACCCAATCCCGCAGCGCGGCGAGCGAGCGGGGATCGGCCTGCCGCGCACAGTCGCCGTCAACCACCACGGCAAGCACCCCGTCGTAGGCGGCCCAGGACATCGGCAGTTGCGAGGGCTGGAGGATCGGCCGCCGCACGATCGGCAGCGCGACGGCCGACTTGCCCTTCTGCTCATCGGCGATCCACC
This sequence comes from uncultured Phycisphaeraceae bacterium, assembly GCA_964460345.1. Taxonomy (GTDB): domain Bacteria; phylum Planctomycetota; class Phycisphaerae; order Phycisphaerales; family UBA1924; genus CAYWRO01. The sequence goes on from CAYWRO010000039.1 coordinate 21,529, forward strand.
GCATGGAAGAGAGATCTGCATCGCGCGCGGCGATGCCGGGGATGATGAGGTCCGCCTGCCCCGGCCAGAAAGGCAGCGGCAGTTCTCGACGGCCCGGGAGCTGTGCGTACACCCGGCGCTGGACAACGCGGCCGTTGCTTGCATGCAGCGTGACCGAGACCTCGTCGGCCTGAGCCCCGGGGCGGATCACCATGTGCACGGGGGTCTGGCGGCCGGGTGTTGCGGCGATGCGGCGCTCGATGGTTGCGGCCTGGTTCCGATCCTGCTGGTACCTGACGACCACGCGACCATCAAAAGGCTCCGCGCCGCCCTCGATCACAACCGTGATCGGCATCCACCGCCCGGCAACGACCGCGCTCTCGAAGCCGAAGGTGACGGACAGCTCCGGATCACCTTCGCGACGCTGGCCCCACGCCGCCGCGGCACAGAGCAGGATCGCCACGAGCACCGCCACTCCACGATGGCAGAACGTCTCAGACATAGACCTTGCGGTTGTAGATGAACCACTCAAGCATGACGATGGCCAGCGCGCTCAGCAGCAACCACGGCCACACCTTGCGCTGAAGCAGCGCATCCTGCGGCTCATTGCCCGTTACCACGGCGTGGGGCAGTGCCAGGGCGGGCTCAGCGCCGATCGTCGACTCTTCCGGATCAAGCAGATTGCTGGCGATGTAGCGTCGCACCCGCCCGTCAACGACGGCATCGGACGACGCCGCGGTGCCGGTCCACTCGATGGTGTAGATGCCGGTGTACTCAATCGGTTCGTACGTAACAGTTCCGTCCGGCCCGGGCTGCAGGGCGACCCGCTGACGGTTGGGAAGGATGAGCGTGACGTTGGACGCGTCGAGCGGAAGCCGCTCGCTCAGGGTGGAGCCTGGCGTGATCACATCGCGAATGCCCGCCGCGCCATCGTCAGCCAGATAGGTGACGGCGGTAGCGATGAACATCGGGTATCCGGCAGAGAACGGCCAGGTGGATTTGAGCGGATCGAAGGGGACGACGATCGCACGGGTGCGTGCGCTGGAAACCTCCAGCACGGCGGGACCGGTGTCCGCTTCGGCAATGACCTCGATCAGGGCAGGCGCGTTGTCCTGGACAGAGACAAGCCGCGATTCGGCGATCTGCAGGTTCTGCGGATCGGCGTACTTCATGACAGGGTGGTCCGTCTGCCAGGTCAGCAGCACGGCGCCGTCGCCCGCCCCATGATCCTCAAGCCCCACCCCGGGCGGCACCGCCCCGAGCACGAGCACGCGACCTGGAGGCAGGCCGGCGCTGCGCTCCCCGTCCGTGCCGATCAGTTCCGGCAAGGCGCGGTCGAGGACAACCACGTCGAAATCGGCAAGCGACGCATTCAGGATGCGCCCACCGTCAACCATGCTCTGAAACTGGTCGGGCGTGATGCGCAGCAGCCGGGTCAGGGAAAGCCCCTCGAGAGCGGGCTCGATGAAGTAGTTGCCGGCCGTCACCAGAAGCACGCTGAGCCGCTGGGCCGGCGGCGCAACGATGTAGGCAGTGTCGTCGGCGGGAAGCGCATCGGGCTGATGTCCACGAACCTGAGCGGTAACGATGCCGCCCTCCATGCGATCCATCTCGAAATCAAACCACGCCCCACCGGGGCGGAGAACCCCCCTGGGCTTCTCCGGTTCCCCCTCCGCCTCGGGGCCGGACGCCGTCGTCTCTGTAACATCGTCGACGGCTTCCGCTTCGACCTGCGCCGCGGGAATGCTGACGTTGATGACGTCCCGCGCCACGCCGTCAATCGCGACCTGCACCTGCACCTCGCGGCGCTTCAGGTCCGTGTTCATGAGGCCGACGCCGACCTTCAGTTTGCGCGGATTGTTGAAGGCGCGGGAAGAGGCCATGGAGACAATGGCGACGTTCGGGGAGTCGGTCTGACCAACGGGGTAGTACTCGATGACATCCTCGCTGGTCGTATCCAGCGCGCCGATGTCGTAGACGCGGCCGTCGGAGAAGATGTGCATCGTGGCCGTGGGGGCCCGGGGAACGAAGCCTATGTTCTCCTCGATCTGCTCCTCGAACCGTCGCGTGCCGGCGTGCGCCCGAGTGAGCTGGAGCGCCTGCTTGAGCGAAGACGGCTCGTAGGCCGGGGTAATGCTTTCGATCGCCTCGCGAAGCACGGCCTTGTTGCCGGTGAAGTTCTGAATGACGTCGGCCTTCGAGGCGAAGGCGATGACCATCGCCGTCTCGCCTTCGCCGCCGAGCAGCCCAGGCTCCGGGAGAGAGTCGACCAGTTCAATCGCACGGCGCTTTGCCTGATTGAGGCGCGTCAGTGCGCTGTCGTCCGCCTCCGGGTCGCCATCGGTCGCCGACATGCTCGCCGAACGGTCGATCAGGATGACGTGCTTGCGGCCGATCGTCCCGCGGCTCTTGAACTCCGGCTGGGCAAGGGCGAAGATCGCCGCGGCGAGGATGAGCAGTTGCAGGAAGAGCAACAGGTTCTTACGCAGCTTCTGGAAGGGGGCGTTGGCCTGGAGATCCTCAATCGCCTTCTTCCACAAGAGCGTTGTCGACACTTCCAGATCGCGCCGCCGCAGCTTGAGAAAATAGAGAATCAGCAGCGCGGGGATCGCGATGGCGGCAGCAATGGCAGCGAACCAGGGGGTGGCGAAGGTCATCGCTTGAGCATCCCCCTCTTGCGCAGGTAATCCAGCAGCAGCGTGTCGATTGGCATGTCACTCTGCACGGTCATGTGGATGATGTCGCGCCGCACGCAGAACTCGTGGAGCCGGTTGCAATAGGCGTTCAAATTCGCCTTGTAGCGCTTCAGCAGAGGCGCGGCGATGGTCACCTCCGCAGTGTCGCCATCCTCAATGTCCTTCAGGCGAAGATCGCCGCCCAGCGGCGGCTCCATCTCCTGCGGGCTCAAGACCTGCATGGCGTACACGTCATAGCCGTGGCCGACGAGCAGGCGCAGGCCCGTCTCGTACCCCTCCTTGATGAAAAAGTCCGACAGCACCACCATCACGCCCGTGCCGCGGCGGGTCAGGGCGATGCGCTTGGCGGCCTCGGTGAAGGGGGCGACGCCCCCCGGCTCGAGCGAGCAGATGAACCGGACGACGTCCTGCAGGCGGCGGCGGCCGCGGAGATCGGTGATGCGGCTGACAACTCCACCCTCGGCGTCGCCGATGGCGGTGATGGCAACGCGATTCAGGTTCACAAGCCCGATGTAGGCGAGTGCCGTGGCGAGTTGCTGCTGGAAATAGAACTTGCTCGGCTCGCCCGTGTCTTGGCTGGCGGAGGTATCGAGCACGATGTGCAGGGAGAGATCCTCTTCCTCCAGGAAGAGCTTGAGGAAGAGCTTGTCGAGGCGGCCGAAGATGTTCCAGTCGATGTGGCGCAGGTCATCACCGCGGACATAGGGGCGGTGATCGGCAAACTCGACGCTCTCGCCGCGCTTCTTGCTGCGGCGTTCGCCCTTGAGCTTGCCGGAGAAGATCTTGCGGCTGGAGAGGTCAAGCTGACCGATGCGTGCCATCAGCTCCGGGTCGAGGAGGTCCTCGATCCGTTCAGGGCGCTTGATGTTGGGGGTCTTGAGCATGTGTCAGGAGGAACGCAGAGGGCGCAGAGGGGTTCGCAGAGGGCGCAGAGAAGAAGATTTTGTGATGCGGGCTTGAACGGCGCTCGAATTGATTCGGCGGTAGATGCCCTGCTTCAAAACGACCGTGTGAAAGTTGATCAGCAGACCGAGTGGATATCCACCGAGTCGCATGTGGCTGAGCAATTGGGCCAGATCAACGTCGGGAATCTTCTCCTTCGCCTTCAGTTCGACAATGAGCAGGTCCTCCACGACAAGATCCAAACGCAACTCGCGCAGGCGCTGTCCCTTGTACTCCAGAGGCACCGCAAGCTGCCGCTGCACCGCGAGCCCCTGCAGCATCAGCTCTCGAACCAGCGCATCCTCATACAGCGACTCGAGGAGGCCCGGGCCGAGGTGCCGGTGCACTTCAATCGCGCAGCCAATGGCGCGGGCCGACGTCTCATTCCATTCGGCAGGAATGTCGACGTGGTCAGATCCCTCGAATTGGCGCACATCTTCTTTCATCTCTGCGCTCTCCGCGCCTCCTCCGCGCCTCTGCGTTCTCTTCAAACCCGCACCGGCTCCGTCGGTGTCGCCTTCATGATCTCCTTCACGATGTCGTCCGCATCCACCCGGTCCGCCTCGGCTTCGAAGTTCAGCAGGACGCGATGCCGCAATGACAGCAGCGCGACGTCCTGGATGTCCTTGTAGGAGACGTGGAACCGGCCGTCGGTGACCGCCCGCACCTTGCCGCCCAGCAGCAGCGCCTGCGCCGCGCGGGGGGAGCCGCCGCAGCGGATGTACTTGTTCGTGACGTTCGCGGCGTGCTCGCCCTCGGGGTGCGTCGCCAGCACCAGCCGGGCGGCGTACTCCTTGACGTGCGGCGCGACGATCGCCTCGCGAATGAGCTTCTGGGCGGCGAGGATCGATGGGCCGTCGAGGATGCGGCCCGCCTGCACGGATTCAGCGCCCGTCGTTCGGTCCAGGATCGTGATCAGGTCGTCGAGCTGGCTGTACCCGACGTTGATCTTGAAGATGAACCGGTCGAGCTGGGCCTCGGGGAGCGGGTACGTGCCCTCCTGCTCGATCGGGTTCTGCGTCGCCAGCACGAAGAACGGCTTGTCGAGCACGTGCGTCTCGCCGCCGACGGTGACGCTCCGCTCCTGCATGGCTTCCAGCAGGGCGCTCTGCGTCTTCGGCGTGGCGCGGTTGATTTCGTCCGCAAGCACGATCTGCGCGAAGATCGGGCCCTTCTGGAACTGGAAGAAGCGCCGGCCCGTCTCAGGATCTTCCATCACGATGTTCGTGCCGATCACGTCCGCCGGCATCAGGTCCGGCGTGAACTGGATTCGGCTGAAAGGCAGGTGCAGGCACTCGGCCAGCGTCCGCACCAGCAGCGTCTTGCCCAGCCCCGGCACGCCCTCCAGCAGCACGTTGCCGCCGGCGAAGAGTGCGATCAGCGTCGCATCAATCACCTCGCGATGCCCGACAATGACCTTGCCGATCTCATCACGCAGCGACTGAAAGGTCTTGCGGAACGCCTCGCATTGCGCCTTGACGCGTTCGGGGGTGTTCATCTCGTCGAAGTTGCCGGCCATGTCTGCTCCTCGCCCAGCCAGGCTGGGGCCTCGGACTTCACATCTCAAATCTAAAGCTGCGAACCACTCGTCACTCTTCGCTGTGCACTTGCGCGCTACGACTCATCCGTCATCTCATCCCGCGCCCGCTTCTTTGCCTTCAACAGGCGGGACATGCCCTCTTCCTCCGAGCCCGGCTGCTGCGATTTTGCATCCTTGTCCCCCTTGACGCGAATCTGCGGCGGCTCCGCCCCCCCGGCCATTCCAATGTTCTGTTTCGCATCCGCAAGCTCTTCGGCCGTGGCCTCGAACTTCGCGCGGGCCGCATCGCGGCCGGTGCGCGTGGTCCCCGCCGCCTGCTCGGCGTCCTTTGCCCCCGGACCGGCCATCCCCGCCCGGGCCCGCTCGCGGGCTTCCTTGAGCGAACTCATCTGCTCGCCCGCGGCCTGCCGGCTCGCACTGAAAGCCCGCATCACGGTCAGCCACATCGCCGAAACATCGATCCGCACGCGTCGCACCGCCACATCAGCGAGGAACGTGCCGATGCCCAGCACCGCCACGAGAACCCAGATCGGGGTCAACGCCACCGGCATCGTGAGCCCCTCGCGCGACCACAGGTCCACTTGCCGCGGATTGGTTCCGTCGAGCACCTGACCGCCGGTCATCTCAGCGACCTGCCGGAGCAGGGCAGAGTTGTCCTGCAGCGCCCGGAACTCATCGGCGAAGGGGCGCGTCACCGCAGCCTGCACGGCGCCTTCGTTCGGCTCTCCATTCGGCCCCTCGCCCGGCGCGCGGTACCGAAGATTCATCACGTACGCCCCGGCACGGTCGCTCTTGAAGGAGCCCTCGTAGCGGCCGGGAGAAACCTGCCGAAGCGTGACTTCTTCGCTCGTCCCCTCCGGCCCCACGACGCGGCCGCGCCAGGTCATGCTGCTCATGAGTTCGCCGTCCGGCGTGAGGGCCTCGACGATGACCCTGGTCCGGTCACCCTCGGTCTCGGTGAAGACGCGCGTGTCCGCCGAGCCGCCCGGGCGCATTGCCCACCGAACGTGCTGCTCCCAGAAGGCCCGGTAGTTGGCCCACCCCAACCAGGCATCCGCCCAGCGCGCCGTCGCATCTGACGTAAACGCCACCGACTTACCGAGACCATACTGCCACATGGCGAGGATGGGGTCTTCTTCCTGGCCGCGGAGCACCACCTGGCTGAGCCCCTCCCGATCCGCCGCGACCACGTACCCGCTGATCGGCGGCACGCCCGTGATGCCCCGGATGGTGGGCACGGAAGGGTTCACGATCGTGGGGCTGAAAGGCTGCCCCTCCCAGACCATCGCGCGGCGAATGGTTTGGGCTTCCTTGATGAAGATGTTGGGCAGGTTCTGAAGCTGGTTGTTGGTGGTGACGGTGTAGAAGCGCCCGCCGGTCGCATCAGCGATCGCCTTCATGCGCGTGAAGCTTGGGCCCTGCGTGCCATCGTGCGGGAAAACCGCAACGGTGCTGACGCTCACGCCCGCGTCGATGTAACGCTGCAGGAGCGAGGGCGTGGGCGGCGTCGGATCACCGTCGGAGATGATGATGCAGTGCTTGACGGCCGCATCGGCCTTCTCCATGTCGGGAATCGCCAGCGTCATCATGGTCTGGAAGCTGGGCGCATCGCCGAAGGACAAGTTGTTGATCGCACGCCGAATCGCCGACTTGCTGCCGACTTCCTGCAACGGATGGATCCACTGATCGCCGTTCTGCCACGTGTACTCGATGACGCCCGCCAGGTCGAGGCGGGACAGATTGTTCACGGCCGCCAGGGCGGTCTGCGCGCCCCAGTAGTTGCCCTCCGGCATTTCGCAGGAGTGCATGATCAATGTCAGCGCGCCTCGCGGAAGCTGTCGCTTCTGCGGCGGGTCGAGTTTGATCGGCAACGCATCGGCCAGAGGGGAGCCGATCCAGCCGCCCGCGCCGAAAGCGGCGGGGCCGCCGATCATGATCAGCCCCCCGCCAAGGTCGTGCACATAGCTCTTGAGGTGCTCCTGGTGCTGCTGGCTGAAGAGATTGTTGGGCGTGTTGACCAGCACAATGCCGTCGTAGGCGCCCAGTTCAATGAGCGACGAGGGCATCTGGTCGGCGGTAATGAACTGAGCGTCGATGCGCGACTGCGTCATCGCTTCGAGGAACTGGGCCGACTCGGCCGGATCCGTTCCCACGACGAGCAGGCGCCCCTCGCTGGAAACGAAGGTCACCGACATCGCACGGTTGTTCTCGCTGATGGTGTCCCCCACCACGCCCGACTCGTCAGCCATCGGCTCAAAGACCGCCTCAAACTGCTGCGGCCCGGCATACCGCAAGGTGATCGGAATCGCAATCGGATTGACCTTCCCCCCTTCCAGGCGGACGTGGATGCCGGTGTGATCAGATTCCGGGTCCAGGTCGATCGGCTGACCGTTGACCAGCAGCGTCAGCCGCCCCACGGCGTCCTGCCTCGCGTTGAGCAGCACGCGGAGGTTGATGTTCTCCCCCATGCGCGCGGTCGAAGGCGCGACGATGCGCTCCACAATCACTTCGTTCTCATAGCGATAGGAGATCGGGTAGACGTGGATCGGCACACCCTGGGCCTTGGCCGCCTGCGCGACGCGCAGCACGGAGCCGCTGGTCTCATTGGCATCACTGAACAGCACAATCGCGTTGGCGACGTTGTCCTTCATCGCCGCCAGGGCAAGCTGTACCGCCTCTTCAAGGTTGGTGCCGTCAACGGAGCCGATGTGCTGTGTCTGCGGCCGGTCGCCGGGACGGCCCGGGAGCATCTGCACGTACGCATCCACGGCGGCCGTCACCCATGCCACAAAGTCGCCGGGGCGAGCCTTGCTCGCGGCGGCGTCCATGTAACGCTCTGCAACCGATGGATTATCGTGAAGCTGCTCGGCAAGAATGACCGAGCGGCTTCGGTCGTTGACGATGGTGACCGCGACGTTCTCGGCCTCGCGCCGCCAGTTCGGCCGCGCGACCGCACAAACGATGAGCGCGATGACGAGCAACCGGATGACCAGCGCTGCGCGACGCGTGGTCGTGCCGAGCCCGGAAAGCGACTGCCGGCCGATCCACACCGCCACCGCCCACAGGATCGGGATGAGGATCAGCCAACCCGGCTGTTCAAACTGCACCCACAAGATCTTGAACGCCAGCAGGGTCATCCACCCCCTCCAACCGCCCCCTGCGGGGCCAGCCCCGCAGACCTTGCGTGTGCACGATTCAGAAGAGACGGCGTCGCCATCCCAAGCACGCGGTTGTTGCCGGAATCCAGGACGAAGGTGTACCGACCGAGCGTCGTCACCGCCCACGGGGAGGCCAGCTCGCCGTCGCCGCGGCCAGGAACCCCCCAGACACCGAGCGATTCACCTGTGCGCAAATCAAGTCGCTGCAAACGGTTGTTGCCATACTCGGCGACCATCGCCGTGCCGTCGCCAAGAAGCGTCACGCCGTAGGGATACCGAAGTTGTCCGGCCTCCGCACCAGCCGTTTCGGGCGACCCGATCCATGCGATCAGTTCTCCGTCGAGCGTAAACCGCCCAATACGGTGGTTGCGGGCGTCGACGACGATCAGCTCCCGTGCGACGGAATCGATGGTCAGCGCCTGTGGCCGGTCGAAGAGCACCGGCTCGAGCCCATCAGCCTGCCGCGCCTCAGCGCCCCCATACCCGAACGCGCCAAACGAGAACAGATACTGCGCCTGATCGTCAAAGACGCTGACGCGATCGTTGCCCCCGTACTCCCCGACGTAGATCCGCTCGACCCGTCCGGTCTCGTTGAGCAGGAGGGCAATATCAGTCGGATAAACGAACTGACCCGGCCCCTCTCCCATCTCCCCGAAAACGGTGACTGGCTGCACCTCGCCCTGGAACACCCCGCCCGGCGCGGACGCCGCGGCGTCCGGCCGTTCGAAGACCATCACACGGTGGTAGTGCGTGTCAGGGATCCAGACCCCTGGCTTGCCGTCGAGGGTCGGGCCAAGGGTGATCCCGACAGGTTTGCCGGTCTGGGACAACGGCATTCGCCAGAACGCCAGGCACTCCCCTGTTTCGGGGTCTATACGCTGAATCCGTGCGCTCTTGTCGACAACCCAGAGGGCGCCGTCGGCCTCATCTGCCGCAATGGCCCGGGGATACATGAATCGGCCCGGGCTGTCGCCCAGGCCGCCCAAAGAGACCTTCACCGGGATAGGCCCGCCCTGAGGAGGTTCGCCGGAGCAGCCCGCAACCCCCGCCGCGGCCCCCAGGAGCAGCGCCATCGCAGCCCCGCGGACGGTAGTCCGAAGGCCCGCCCGCTCGCGACCGCCGGCGCCGCCGCCGCACGTCTTTGTCGCGCCATTCTTTGTTGGGACCATCCACATCGAGGCCATACATTACTTCACTACCCCCCGGCGCGCTCGCCGTTGCAGGAGCGAAGGCTTGGAAGGCCCCCCGGCACAAGACGGATTCGGCCGATTCTCAGGCCCCGCTTCCGTACGCACGATTCGACGAGTCGGGTCGGAACGAGCGCATCGCGACCGAGCGCCGGGCCAGGCCAAACCCGAGCAGCCACGCCGCGGCAAGCCCAATGACCAGCCCGCCCACCATCATTGTGATGACGCCGACGGCGAGCCGATCATCGCGCGCGTAATGGAGGTCGTCGAGCATTTGGCGCGCCAGGAATGGCTCACCCGGACGCTGCACCCAGATGGCAGCTTCGATCTCGTGCAGGGAGAGGGCGGTCATCGCCAGCCCTGCGCCCGCGAGCGCGGGCCAGGACTGCGCCAGACAGATTCTTGCCCATCCCGCTAACCCCATCGCGCCGTCGATTCGGCGAAGGTCGCGTTGCTCGCGGGCCTCGGATCGACCCAGCAGCCAGCCGACCAGGGCCCCGAGGAAGCCGAACCGGGCGAGGTGGGCGATCGCAAAAATTGCCGGCGAATCACCAATCGGGCGCAGGACATCCGGCTGGTCCCACGCCTGGTGCACCGCCAGCCCGACAAGAATGCCCGGAACGAGCCCACCGACAAGCATCGCCCGCGTGCACCATCGACCGATGCGTTCGAGGCTTCTGCTCGCGCCGGAAGCGCTCGCCCACACGCCGGCCCCGACAAGCGCACCGACAAACCCCACCCCCAGGGCGTTGACGCCGCTGTTGACCATCGCTTCTGCGGATTCATGCCAGAACCCGCGGGCGACGTACATGAAGCGTCCCAGGCGAGTCTGCAACAGTTCACCGGTCTCCGGATGATGAACGCCTTTGACGCTCCAGAAGAACAGTGCAACCGGAACGATGACGGAAAGGGTCCACAACGCGACGGTTGCCGCGAGCCGCACTCGACCCGCCCCGAGCCGGCAGGCTTCGTCCGTCTCCACACGGACATCGCGGGCGGCGTCTACCCGGCGGCCGATCAGCCATGCCCCCGCCGCGGCGACGGCCAGCAGGGGCCAGGCCGCCGCCCAGACTCGCCAGCGATCATCGGTTGTCATGAGGACGGTCCAGACGTGGATGGCCCACGTGCGAACCTGGGCGATGTGCAGGGGAACGGCCGAGCCGAGCATCACCAACAGCACAAGGCCGAAGGCCCACCCGAGTCCCGCTCGCGCCATGAGCGCCTGCTGAAGGAGCGCCTGGCGGCGGGTGCGAGCCTCGAGCCGCAGCATCTCCAGGGCCGAATCCGGCACGCGGCGGAGCCCGATGGCAAGAGCGAAGGCCGCCAGCGGCCATGCCCAGAGCACAAGTCCGATAATCGCGTTGGCCTGCCAGGCGACTGCCGGTGCGTTCCAGGCCGGATCCGCGGTGGCGATCACCCTCCCTAGCCACGTGCCGTGGCCCCGCAGAATCCCCCAACCGGCGTAAGCGAGGTAACTTGGGCCGAGCAGCGGAGCGCCGATCAGGGCCACGCGTGCCGCCCCACCGGTCCGGAGAACCCACGCCGCGGGCCACGCCGCGACAACCGCGAGGAGCGAGATAAGGCCGCTGTAGAGGAAGGTACTGGCCAGCAGGCCCAACCCACCCGAGCCGATCGTCGGCCCAGCCTCCCCGGCCGGACCGAGCACCATCCGGTAGAGGACCACGGCACCGGGCCATAAAACGCACGCTGCCGTAACGACGACCGCAACGGCCGCGGCAGCCGATAAGGACACCTGCGTTTCCGCCAGCGAGGGCTTCCGAAGGCGATGGCCGTGCTTGCCCATCGAACGCGAGTGTAAGCCGTGAGCGGCTGAATGGACGGTGCCGGGTGGCCGCAAGCGTGATTGGCCGCACGGTGGCGCCTCAACCGATATGATGTGCCTTTATCCGGGTTCCGGCCGCACCCATGGTGGACGCCCGGTCCTCGACGCACATCGCGGCCGCGTGGCCAAACCAGGAAGACCATCCCATCGCTCCCCCGCCGGGCGAGCACCGGAGTGGGCCAGAAACCATGATTGACATCCGCAAACTGAAAGAACTCGTGCGCCTCATGGTCGAGAACGACCTGGCCGAACTCGACCTGCAGGATCAGCAGGAGACGGTCACCATCAAGCGCGGCGCCGGCGTTCCGGCGGGCGTGCCCGTCGTTCACCATGCGCCAACGATCGCCGCGACGCCCGCCAACGGCCAGCCCGATGCGGCCACGGCCGGCGGCTCAACGCCGGTCGCCGTAGACGAAGACAGCGATCTGGTGGCCGTCGAGTCCCCGATGGTCGGCACGTTCTACTCTGCTCCGAATCCTGACTCGCCGCCGTTTGTGGATGTCGGCAAGAACGTCAGCGCCGATACGACGGTCTGCCTCATTGAGGCGATGAAGGTTTTCAACGAAATCAAGGCCGAGGTGAACGGCACGATCGAGAAGATTCTCGTCGAGAATGGCCAGGCCGTTGAGTATGGCCAGCGGCTCTTCCTCGTGCGGCCCTCCTGAGCCTCTTCCCACTGCCCCTCCCCCACTGGCGTTCTGATCCCGCGGCGCACAAGCCCCAAGCCGCCGCGACGAGGATCGCTCAGGCAAGCCCCCAACGCCCATGTTCACCCGAGTCCTGATCGCAAACCGAGGTGAGATCGCCCTCCGCATCATCCGCGCCTGCCGCGAACTCGGCGTGGAATCCGTGTGCGTCTATTCCGAGGCGGATCGCGGCGCGCCGTGGCTGCGCCTGGCGGATGACACGATCTGCATCGGCCCCGGCCCGAGCAAAGAGTCGTATCTCAACATTTCGCGGATCATCAGCGCGGCGGAGATCGCGAACGTTGACGCCATCCACCCCGGATACGGCTTCCTGGCCGAGCGGTCCGACTTCGCCCAGGTCTGCCGTGACTGCAAGATTGAGTTCATCGGCCCCAGCCCTGAAGCAATGGCGAAGCTGGGAGACAAGGTGGCCTGCAAGCAGGCGGCCAAGGCGGCGAAGGTGCCGATCTTCCCCGGTTCTGACGGGGCGGTAGAGGAAGAGGAAGAGGCGGTCGCTGTCGCGGCAAAGATCGGCTACCCGGTGATCATCAAGGCCGCGGCGGGCGGTGGCGGACGCGGAATGCGGATCTGCCACAACGAGGCGACGCTCCGCTCCAACCTGAAGAACGCCGCCCAGGAAGCTCTGGCCGCCTTCGGCAACGGGGCAGTGTTCATCGAGAAGTTTCTCGAGCACGCGCGGCACATCGAGATCCAGGTTCTCGGCGACAAGCATGGCAACGCCATCCACCTCTTCGAGCGCGACTGCTCAATGCAGCGGCGCCACCAGAAGGTCGTCGAGGAAGCCCCCGCCCCCGGGCTGGAGCCGCGCAAACGCGACGGCGTGGCCACGGCCGCGGCGAGGCTGATCCGAAGCGCCGATTACGCCGGCGCGGCGACGGTCGAGTTTCTCATGGATGAGAAACAGAACTTCTACATGCTCGAAGTGAACACGCGCGTGCAGGTCGAGCACCCCGTAACGGAGATGATCACGGGGATCGACATCGTCAAGCAGACGATCAAGATCGCGGCAGGAGAGCCCCTGGCCATCCGCCAGCGTGATGTGAAGATCAATGGACACGCGATCGAGTGCCGCATCAATGCCGAGGATCCGGACCGGAACTTCATGCCCAGCGCGGGGCTGA
>CAYWRO010000040.1:0-33971 GCA_964460345.1 uncultured Phycisphaeraceae bacterium
GCTGGATTCCGCGCGACCGCGTCGAACGCTTCTTCATGTGGCCGGGCCAGCTCGCGGCCATCCGCGAGACCACGGAGTCGCTCCTGCCCGAGCAATCCCTGAGCCGGGACCGATTGCGCGTTTCACCCTGATCAGCCGGCAAGTTTCGCTAGTGGCTGAACAGTTGCGGGCCGCCACGGCAGAATCACGCGAAGCCCCTGCTGCGCCATCGCCTCCCCCGAATCCATCATCGGCCCCGGCGACATCGTCCCGATCACCACCGCCTCCGCCGCCCCCCCATCCTCCACCACGCGCACACCCGCCTCGCGCAGCGCCTGCCGCACGCACCACTCGTTCTTGCCGCACGCAACGACAGCCGCGGTCCGAAAGGGCCGCTCCGCCATCGCCCCTCGAATCGCCGTCCGTGCTGCAGCGAGCCCAGTGAAGCGGTCAAAAATGTGGCGCGCCATCGGCCGCCGGCCTTGCTCCCCCACCGTCCGCCGCAACTCCACAAGCCCGCACCCATACCCCGCCAGCGCCCCCTCCTTCTCCGCAATCCCGCGGTACCGTCCGCGCATCTCGCGCAGCAGTTCCCGTCTTACGGTCTCCGGCGCATACCGCTGCAGCACCCAACCGTTGTTGCGCACCAGCCGCTGCAGAATCAGATCCATGTCCCGCCCCGCCGTCACCTTGTGATGGTGCACGACAAAGCGCGGATCAAACGCGACGCGCCATCCGCGCATCAGCAACTTCGCCGACAGGTCATACTCCTCCGCGTAATACCCGAACGCCGCGTCATACCCGCCCGCCTCCAGGAACGCCCGCCGGCGGATCGCCACCCCGCACCCGATGAACACCTCGGGCAGCCCCCCGCTCTCCCGGCAGCCCTGCTCCGGCAGGAAGATGTCGGCCATCACCGCCGCCACATCCCGCGGCGCCTCGGCAACTGCCGCGAGCACCCCATCACCCACAGGGTGCGAGTCGTCGTCCAGCATGACCACCCACTCGCTCCGCTCATCGGCGAGTTGCACGCCCCAGTTGCGCGCCGCAGCGCCGATGTTCTGTTCCATCCGCAGCAGGCGCACGGGCAGTCCATTGCCCAAGTCACGCGGAATCGCCGGTCGCTCGCGCGAGGCATTGTCGATCACGATGACCTCCCCCTCATGCCCCGGCAGCAACGCAATCGACTGGAGCGTCTCCCACAAACGCTCGAGCCGATCGCGTGTCGGAATCACGTAGGTGATCACGATGCTCGCACTCCGAAGCCGCCGTCCGCGCCGGCTGCGCGCGTTCCAATCACCCGCCGCACACCGGCCTGCTCCGGCGAAAACGTCAGGTGCGCCGCGTGCACCCGGGCCACGCCCTGCCGCAGGTCCGCCCCGCTCACAACCGTGTTACCGAGTCGCGCGGCCTGCGCCGCCGCCGCGATCGAGCCCAGGAACGCCGCCGGCAGCAGCGCCCCTTCCGCTCCTTCGTCTGAAGCGCGGCCCGCACACAGCGCCAGCGTCGTCGCGGCCAGCAGCGCATCGTGACACCCGAGCGCATCGACCGTGTGGGCGCACAGCCCCGGAACGTGCTCGCCGCGAACCCGGCTGCGCCAGGCATCGCCGGGCCCATCGGCATCCGCCAGCCGGTCGAAGGCGATGAGCCCTTCCCCGCCCATCGTCACCATGGCAGCGCGGCCGCCCGTCTCCTGCAGCAGACGCCAGACAAGCGTCGGCAGGCCTTCGTCATGCATGCCCATGGCGTCGCGCAGCTCCCGCTCGCCCGGTACGAGCAGGTCCATCTGCCGCAGCAGCCGCAGATTCGCCCTTCGGCCGCTCGCGCCGGCCGTCATGATCGCGCCCGGGCACAGCCCTTTGCGGAGGGCTCCGCAGAGCCGCGCCAGCACCCGCGGCGAAAGGAGGCCACCGCCGCCGTCCGCCACGACCGCCGCGTCCGCCCCTCCTGCGGCAGCCGCAGCTTCGGCGGCGAGCCGGACAAGTTCATCCTGGTGCGCCGCATCGAGACGACACGGCTCCATCAGGTCCACTTTCATCACCTTCTGCCCGCCGGAGATGAACTGCTGTTTCTCCGGGAGCGCAGACTCCGTCGCGACCCACCGAACTTCGATGCCGTCGGCGCTCAGCCGCTGCCGCACCTCCTCAGCGCCATGATTCACCGGCATGCCGGTGACGAGCAGCGGCGTAGCCCCCATGGCGGCCAGGTGCCGCGCGATCACGGCGGCGCCGCCGTCATACCGGCGCGTTTCCACGGGCCGCAGCGTCAGCACGGGCGACTCACCCGCCACCTCCGGCCGGTCGCACAGCACGTACACATCAAGCACAACCTCGCCCACCACCACCACGCGCTTGCCCCGAAACGCCGCGATGAGATCCGTCAGCGCAGGCGCGGCGAGTTCTTCCCGCCCGAGCAACTGCTCCAGCCGCGCGTGGTACGGATCCGTCGATTGCTCCATCGCCGCGATCAGCGCCGTGGATGAAAACACGACGTCGCCCGAAGAAAACACGACGCGGCCGCCGTGTCGCTCAACCGTCTCGCGCTCGGCGCGAAAGCGAGGATCATCGTTGAACTCGTACTCCCGCCCCTTCACGTACACATCCGGCTGCACCGTCTCGAGCAACCCCTCCGCCGTCGGCGCATCGTGAACGTGCACCCAGTCAACGAAGTCCAGCGCCGCCAGGTTCTCGGCGCGCAGCTCCTGCGGAATCAGCGGACGCCCCGTCCCCTTCCCCACCCCTGCATCGCTCGTGATCGACACCAGCAGGAGGTCGCCGTTCGTCTTCGCGTGCCGCAGGTGCCGGATGTGCCCGGGGTGCACGATGTCGAAGCAGCCGTGACACTGCACGACCCTTCGCCCGGCTGCCCGTGCCGCGGCCCGCGCGGCGACAAGCTGCTCGCGAGAGAGGATCTTCCCGTTGAACGGCGTCGTCTCCTCGCTTGGAGACAGGCGGAGATCAGGGCCAGCGGCACTCGAAACGGCAACAGAACGATTCGCCATAGCCCTGATGTATCGGCCGGACCCGCCGCGGCACTCGCGGCCCGATCACCCCAATTGGCGCGTTCCCCCGATCTGGGCGTCTCGATCGCGCAAGACGCGCCTGTCAAGTGCCGCGAGCGTTAGCGGGCAACCCCCGATTCAGGGTATCTTCGCCAGAAGCGCCTCGTCGATACGACGGGCGAGGATTGGGCTGGCTGTCCCGAGTTCCTCGGCCTCCTTCAGCCATGCCGCGTGCCGCGGCAGCACCCGGTTGGTCGCCAGGGCCGTAGCCACCAGCGCAAGGCGGGCTCCGGCATCGTTGCGGGCACCCAGCAAGACTTCGGCCGTTCGCATCGCCTCGTCGTGCCGCCCGCGTCCGAGCAGCGCGACATGCAGGCGACAGGCCTCATGCAGCAGATGTTCCCGCGCGAATGACTGGAACAGGGGCCAGTCATCCACGTGCACCTGCCGCGGCCGCGACCGCGCGAGCTCGGCGAGGCGGCGCACACGCGCAACGGGGTCGTCGCCGATCTCATTCGGGTCGGCGAATCGCTCGCGCGCCATCATGATCTTGTACGCGAGCACATCCGCCTGCGGCATCATCGTTTCCATGTACGGATCGTTGAGTTCAAAATCCAGCTTCTTCAGGCTCTCGCCATCGTCCCCCACGATCTCGTTCATGACGAACCATTCAAAGATCTCATCGAAGTCCGCCCAGAGCATCCGCTTGTTGACATCGTCACGCATGGCCGAGAACCGCTTGCGCGCCGGCTCGTGCCTGCGCGCCAACTGGCGCATCTCTTCGGCGAGAACGCTGTGGCGAATCGGCCCGAACGCCGGATCGACGGCCTCGGCTCGCTCCCA
Organism: uncultured Phycisphaeraceae bacterium; assembly: GCA_964460345.1. GTDB lineage: Bacteria > Planctomycetota > Phycisphaerae > Phycisphaerales > UBA1924 > CAYWRO01. Next base: position 3,824 of record CAYWRO010000040.1, read on the forward strand.
CAGCCACGTGTACAGCCCGGTTGCCCGGTAGAAATCATCCATTTCCACCGCCCGCCTCGCTTCAGCCAACATCTCCAGAACGTCGATCCCGTCCGGGCCTACCGGGTCGGGCACAGTCGCACCCAGGCCGTCATCCACGGTGTGAAACGGATCGCTCGGCGGGGGTGGGGGAGGCGGCGGATTCTTCTCTTCGTGAAACGCCCCGAAGATCGGCTTGAGCGCTAATGCACGTTGCAATGTGAAGTCCATGAAGAAGACAAAGTAGGCCGGGCTCTGGTAGCCGCTAAGCGGCCCCTGAAAGGGATCCTCCATTCCGATGACCGGCAGCCCTGTGTTCCGGCGCGGCAGGGTCGCAAACTCAACCCCGTCGATATAGAAGAGGCTCATCGGCAAATTTTCAGGTTTCACGCCCAGTCGCCCGCACAGCCCGGGATCATCATTAAAGTTCACGCGGTAGGCGATCGCATGCCACTTGACCCAGCCCGCAACGACCGGGTTTGTCCACGTGACCCGATCCATCTTCTCTGACATCGCATTGTCGCCGCGAACATAGATGATCAGCACTCGGTGGCGCTCTTTGGATTCATCCAGCGCTTCGCGCAGCGTCCCCTTATAGAAAACCTCGTACGGGTCCGGCGGATCGACAGCCGCCGCCACCGGACGAACGCTGCCTGTCAGGATGAGGACGGCAATAGCCAGCCAACGCAGCATTCCAGAGCCTCCTGCGCGCGTGGATCCCCTTTGAATCCCCTTCTAAAGAATACGAGTCTCAGGTCGCTTGCCTGCGCAAACATCACGGAATCGGCCGCTGGTGCGGGTCCAGCGCCGGGACGCCATGTTGGGGCGTAAGTTCCCGCTCCATTCGCCGGTCCGTCACATGCTCCAGCGCCATGGCAGTCCGGTGGACGTGGTCAGGGCGCAAGCCCAACTCGCGCACGAGATAGGACTCCCACAGCCGGTGCGTACGCACGAGTTGCCGGGCCGCCTCACGCCCATGATCCGTCAGCACGTATGCCGTCGCTCCCTCCCCATCCGCCTCGCAGATCTCGCCCCGCCGCCGCGCAGATCGCAACGCCAGGCGAGCCCTCGCGCCCCCGCCGAGCCCTTCCAGGATCTGCCGCCGCGGCACGGCACTTCGCCCCGCCTCGAGCCCCCGCTGGGCTGAGCCGCCCTCGGCCCGTTCCATCGCGGCGGCTTCCTCGACCCGGTAGAGCATTGCCAGCAGATCTTCGCGCACGATCCGCACCCCCAGCGCCATGCTGCGCACCTGTTTGGCCAGCACACCGTGCCGCGGCGCTGCGACGATCGTCACCATCAGGAGCGCGCCGCTCACCACAGTCATCATGCCGCCGATGTTCACATCTGCCCACGCCCCCAGCCAGTACCCGCCCACGGCTGTCACCAGCGCCACGGCCACGCTCACGACCACCTGACTCAGCAGCCGATCCGTCAACAGCCGGGCCGTCGCCGCGGGACAGATCAGCATCGCGATCACGAGGATCGATCCCACCGCCTCAAAGCTCGCCACCACCGAGGCGGCCACCAGGATCATCAGCACGAAGTGAATCGCTCCCGCCGGAAAGCCCAGCGAGGTCGCCAGCGCCGGATCAAACGATGCGATCCGCAGTTCCTTGAAGAAGAGGCCGACGAACAGCGCTACGGCAATCGCAACGACCCCGAGCGTCACCACCTGCCGCGGCACTCCGGAGACTTGCTGGCCCTCTTCATCGAGCGCGGGCCGGAACGTTTCCCAGTGCCAGAACTCGGCCCACTCTCCCGGGGGCAGCCAGAAAATGTTCTCGGGCGCGCCATGCAGCACGCAATCCGCATCCAGGTCCACCTGACCAAGCGACTCGACGTGGGAAATCAACAGGACGCCGAGCGCAAAGAGCACGCTGAATACCACGCCCATGGCAGCGCCGCTCTCGACCCGACCGAGCCGTTTGATCACCTCCACCAGCGCGACCGTTACCACCCCCGCCGCGGCGGCCCCCAGCAGCATTGGCATCGTTGCACGTGAACCCGACAGCAGGAACGCAGCCGCCAGCCCGGGCAATACCGCATGGCTGATCGCATCCCCCATCAGGCTCATGCGCCGCAAGACGAGGAAGTTGCCAAGCAAGGCGCAGCTCACCACGGCCAGCACCGCCGCCAGCAGTGCGGGCAGGTCGTAGCTGACGAAGGTGTACACCGCGTCAGACATGGCCCCCCTTCCTACCCGGAGCGCCGATCGGATGGACACTCTGTACGTCGGTTTCTCTCCCCAGCAGGTCGCCTTCGGCGCGCAGAATCGCCTCTAACTCCGCAACCAGTTCCGGCGAGAGCGCATGCTCGACAAGGTCCGCCGCGCGATCCACGTGAGACGCCGCCAGGTCGGCGTGCCGCACCAGGAACACTTCCCACAGGCGGTGATTCCTCGTCACGCGCTGCGCCTCCTCAGCGCCGCGCGCGGTGAGCCGCACGTGTCCGTCAGCGCGGCTCAGCAAGCCGCGCGCTCGCAACATCCCCAGCAGTGCCCGCCCTCTCACCGCACCCCACCCGCGCGCCCGCAGCACCCGCTCCACCGGCACGGCCCCGCCACCCAACTCGACTTGCTCGGCAGGAGCCCCGCTCGCTTCGACCGCCTCGTACATTGCGCGCAGGACGTGATCCGTCCCGATCCGCGCGCGCAGCCGCACTCGCCGAATCCCGGCCGCGATCACACCTCGGGCGGGCGCGAGCAGCAGGCTCGCCGCGAACAAACCCCCCGCCGTCAGCACGATCACCGCTCCCGCCGGGAGCCCCTCGGCGAGCGCCGAAATCGCGGACCCCAGATACCCGCTCAGCCCGCCGATCACTGCGCTCAGCACCGCCAGCAGGCTCATCCGGTTCGTCCAGAACCGGGCCGCCGCGGCCGGCACGATCAACATTGCCACGATCAGCAGCAACCCCACCGCCTGCAGGCCGATAACGGTCACGACCACAACCAGCGCCATCATGCACAGGTCGATTCTGCCCACCGGCAGTCCAATCGACGCCGCGAACCGATCGTCAAAGCAGACGAGGCGAAACTCCTTGAAGAGCAGGCCCGCGGCGGCAAGGGCAACCAACGCGACCCCCCCGATCACAAGTGCGTCGACCTGCCGCATCGCCGCCGTCTGACCGTAGATGAAGCGGTGCAGCCCGGCCGCACCGGGCAGGTCCTGCACGATCGACAGCAACACGATGCCGACGCCGAACAGCACGCTGAGCACGGCGCCGATCGCCGCATCCGCCCGCAGGCGCGTGTACCGCACCATTGCCTGCACGCACACCACGCCGATGACGCTCGTGATTGCAGCGCCGAAGAGCAGCCAGCCAAGCTGCTTGCCCCCAGCCCCGAACGCGTGCAGCATCAGGAACGACAGCGCGATGCCGGGCAGCGTGGCGTGCGCCAAAGCATCACCCATGAGCGCCCGCTTGCGCAGAAGCGCGAACACGCCGATCAATCCCGCCGCCACGCCGAGCATCGTGGTGCCGGCGACGACCACCGCGGTGTTGTACCCGCCGCGGAAGGTCAGCACACGGGCCAGCTCCGCCCATGACCACGCCTCCGTGCTCACTGTCGCCAGCATCATGCCGTCACCATCACGTTCGCGCGATCGCCTGGGCCGCCTGGTCCAGCAGCGTCAGCCGTCCTCCATACGTGCGCTGCAGGTTCTCCGGCGTGAAGACCTCGCCGACGGGGCCGGCTGCAACAACCCGCGTGTTCAGCAGCACCACGTGGTCGAAGTACTCCGTCACCGTCGGCAGATCGTGATGCACGCAGATCACCGTGCGCCCCTCGCTGCGCAGCCGCCGCAGAACCTCGACGATCGCCACCTCCGTCGCGGCGTCAACGCCGGCAAACGGCTCGTCCATGAAGTAGACGGTCGCCTCCTGCGCCAGCGCCCGCGCCAGAAAGACGCGCTGCTGCTGGCCGCCGGAAAGCTGGCTGATCTGCCGCGTGGCGTACGCCACCATCCCCACCTGCTCCAGCGCCGCCAGCGCCGCCGCCTTGTGCTTCTTCGAAACGGGACGACACCAGCCGATCTTCCCATACCGACCCATCGCGACGACATCGAGCGCGGTGACCGGAAAGTCCCAGTCCACGCTCTCCCGCTGCGGCACATAGCCGATCATGCCGCGCCGCCGGCGCACCGACTGGCCGTACACCTCCACCCGCCCGCTCGCCTTGGGGACAAGCCCCAGGCATGCCTTGATGAAGGTGCTCTTGCCCGCGCCGTTCGGGCCGACGATCGCGATGAGCGCCTTCTCCGGCGCGTCGTAATCGACGTCCCACAACACCGGCCTGCGGTGATAGGCCACCGTCATGTCATGGACGCTCAGCGGTGATTCCGGGCTGTGCTCCGGCAGGGAGCCGAGCGAGGCCGGCGCTGTCGTCCGGTGCAGCATCGTCATGTCGCCACCCGCACACGCATCACTCGCCCGCCGCCGGCGCCGCGAGCTTTCCCTGCATGCCCCTCTCGGGCGCATCGCCGCCGAGCGCCCGCACGATCGTCGTCACGTTGTGATCGATCATGCCGATGTACGTCCCCTCGTAGGTGCCCTCTTCGCCCATGGCGTCGGAAAAGAGTTGCCCGCCGATCACGACATCGTGACCCCGCCGCTTCGCGCCCTCGATAAGCGCCTGAACGTTGCGGTCCGAAACCGTGGACTCGACGAACACGGCCTTTACCTCCCGGGTTACCAGCAGGTCAACCAGGCGCTCGATGTCACGGATCCCCGCCTCGCTCTCCGTGCTGATGCCCTGGATCCCCACCACCTCGTACCCGAAGCGCCGCCCGAAATAGCCGAACGCATCGTGCGCCGTCACGAGCACGCGCGATTCGGCCGGCACGGTCGCCAGCGCCTGCTCCGCCCAGGACTCCAACGCCTCAAGCTGCGCGTCGTACGCCTCGAAGTTCGCCGCGTACGTCGCCGCGCCCGCCGCGTCGAACTCGCTCAGCCGGTCGGCGACTGCCTTGACCACCTGCCGCCACACAGCCGGATCCATCCACACGTGCGGGTCATACTGCCCCTGGCTCGTCTCCAGCAGCGATGTCCGCGGCGTCTCCTCCGCCACGGCATACACGGGCTTGCCGCGGCCGTCACGCCCCGCGCGCGACACCCGCACGAGCGCATCGGTCAGCTTCCCTTCCAGCATCAGCCCGTTGTAGAGCACCACATCGGCGCGCGTCAGCGTGATCATGTCAGACCGCGTCGGCTTGAAGAGGTGCGGATCCACGCCGGACTTCATCAGCCCGATCACCTCAGCCCGCGCGGCAGACTCCGCCGCCGCAGGTCCGCCCTGCGCTTTCCCGGATTCCGCCTCGGCCTCGGCCGTCCTCTCCTCCCCGACCACGTTGCGAGCCGCATCCGCAATCATCCCGGTGGTCGCGACGATGGTGTACGGCCCGTCGCCCTCCCACCGCGGCTGGCCCCCATCCTTGCTCTCCTGCCCGGTCGCTGCGACGGCCGCGATGAGCCCTCCGACCACCGCTCCAACACTCAGCCAACGTTCAAGACGACCCATGACGAGCCTCCAGGGACAAAATGTAGCATCGGCTACATTATGCTCGCCTCTTGAGCCCCTGTCAAGAAGCCCAGCCTCGCGTCCCAATCAGGCGGGCAGATCCGCTACCCTGAAATTGACAGGCCCGCCCGCCCAACCATGTCGGGAAGCACCCATGCACGCCTCGCCCACCATGCGACCGCAGCCAAACGAATCCGCCGATCGCCTCGTCGACGATGGGGCCACCAGCGATCAGCGGACGTACGCGCTGCTCATGCACGCCTCGCTCGCGGCGACGCTCCTGTCCATCCCGCCGGTCATTGCCCCCCTGATCATGTGGCTCATCAAGCGCGACGAATCGCCCTTTCTGGATGACCACGGCAAGGAAGCGGTGAACTTCCAACTCTCGCTCGTCCTCTACTCCGTCATCCTGGGCGTGCTCGGCTTCGTCACGTGCGTCGGGTTCATCTTCCTCCCGGTCGTCTGGGTGCTCGGCATCGTCGGGGCGATCCTGGCCGCCACCGCCGCCAATCGCGGCGAGTACTACCGCTACCCGGCAACCATCCGCTTCATTACCTGACGGATCCCGATCGTTGCCGCCCGCCGCGGATTGCCGCACCCCGCCTCCGCCCGGCGGCACTCCCCCAAACCTAGGGTCCTCAAGGGGCTGCAACCGATGTGAACGGATACACTTCCGTCCGTCTGACGCCCTCCACCACGCCCTGGATCCGTCTGAGCCGTGTCACTCCTGCAGACCTCAAACCTGCGCAAGTCCTTTTCCGGGCGAGTGGTCGTCAATGGCGTCTCGTTCGAAGTCGGCCGCTCTGAGATCGTCGGCCTCCTCGGTCGAAACGGCGCGGGCAAGACCACGTCCTTCCGCATGACGATCGGCATGATCGAGCCGGACGCCGGCCGCGTCCTCTTTGACGGCAAGGACGTTTCCCGCCTCCCCATGTACGCTCGCGCCCGGCTCGGCATGGGCTATCTCTCCCAGGAGCCGAGCGTCTTCCAGCGCATGACCTGCGAGCAGAACCTGCTGGCCATCCTGGAGACGCTCCCCCTCTCCCGCGGCGAGCGTAAGAAGAAAGCCGCCGGCCTCCTCGACCAGTTCGGACTGGCCCACAAGACGAAGCACCAGGCCCGCACCTGCTCCGGTGGCGAGCGCCGCAAGCTCGAGATCGCCCGCGCCCTCGTCACCGAGCCGAAGCTGATCCTCCTGGACGAGCCCTTCAGCGGCGTTGACCCGATCGCCGTCGAAGACCTTCAGCGCGAGATCCGGCGCCTGGCCGACCTCGGCATCGCCTGCCTCGTCACCGACCACAACGTCCAGCAGACACTCCGGGTCTGCGACCGTGCCTACATCATCGATGACGGTCGGAAGTTCGCCGAAGGCACGCCGCGCGAGCTCATCAACAACGAGATGGTCCGGCGTGTCTACCTCGGTTCCCTCTTCCGCGGCGACGAGTTCGACGACCTCCCCGAACGCAACGGCCGCGCCAAGCCCGTGGTCGTCGCCCGCAATGGCGTGAACGGCCACGCCCACGCCAACGGCGGCGCAACCCTCCGTCGCCGGCCCGGCGACCCGCCGGAGCGTCCCCGAACGCCGCGGACGCCGCGATCTCCCCGCCCGCCGCAGCCCCCCGGCCCGCCGCGGTCCGACGCGTGAGCCGCCTACCTTTGCTCGTGTCCCACGCCCACGCATCACTCCGGATGGCTGTTCTGCTTCTCGCGCTGCCCTGCCTCCCCTTGGCGGGCTGTGTGAAACGGACGATCCGCGTCACGAGCGAGCCCCCTGGCGCAATCGTCTGGCTCAACAATGTCGAGATTGGACGCACGCCTGTCGAGACGGACTTCACCTTCTACGGCAGGTATGACGTCCGCCTGAACCGGGAAGGGTTTGAGCCTGTGGTCACCACGCGCGATGCCAATGCGCCCATCCACGAGTGGCCCGGCCTCGACCTCGTCGCCGCAGCCCTCCCCTTCACCTTCCACAACAAGATCGACTGGCACTTCGACCTGGCCCCCACCCCGGAGTCGATCAACCTCGAGCAGGCCAACGCCGATCTGCTCGAGCGAGCGACCGAAGCGCGCCGGCAGCATGGCTCCCCGATCCCGGCCGACGGCGACGAGAACCAGCCGACCGCCGATCAGGATTGAACCGTCGCCCGTTCCCGCAGCGGCGCCGCAGGAACACCTGCGACCGTCACCCCTTCAGAAACGTTGCTGATCACCGCGGCCCCAGCGCCCACCGTCGCTCCCGCGCCAATCGCCACCCCCGGCAGCACGCTCGCGCCGATGCCAATGAGCGCCCCATTCCCGACGCTCACGGCGCCACCCAGCGCCGCACGCGGGCCCACGTGTACGTTCATGCCAACTCGGCAATCGTGTTCCACCACCGCGCCGGAGTTGATGATCGCGTGCGCCCCGATCTCGGCGCGGGCATTCACGATCACCCCCGGACCAAGGAACGCCCCCGATCCGATGCGCGCCGAGGGCGACACCACGGCGCTCGGGTGAATGACGACCGCGGCGGGTCTGCCATCCCCATCCGATGCGCACGCCTGCGCCGCCGCGGCGATCAGTTCCTCGCGCAACGCCAGGTCACCCACCGCGACGATCCACTCCTGCCCTCGCACGCGATCGCAATCTCGCAGCGGACCGAGGCACCGCCGCACCGCCTCGGAGTGCGACATCGCCGCATCCGGCCGGTCGTCCAGGAATCCAACCACTTCGAATCCGGCCAGCGTGGCGGTCTCTGCGACCACCATCGCGTGCCCGCCCCCGCCGATCAATATGAGCCGCCGTGCGCGCATGGTGAGCGCACTGTAGCACGCCGGCCCCCACGCTCCCCGTCGGCTGTCATGCCCATCCGCTGCCGCCGCGGCAGGGTCAGTCCAGCACCGGCGGGCCGACGAACCCGGGCGGCTGCACCGGCATCGGCCCGACAAAGTCGGGAGAGGGTCGACCGTCCGAGGCTGTCTCGGGTTCCTCCGATGACTCCGACGCCGGCTGTCTCGCGGGCAACTCCTTGCTGCCCCGGGCCGCCTCCTTCCTGACGGACTTCGGTTCAGGCGTGGCGAAAGCGCCGGGGCTGTAGAGTTCGCCATCCAGGCTTGCATGCGTCTCAAAGGCCTCCGCCTTCACATCCCATTGCACGCTCTGCGATGAAACCGGCGCCTGATGAACAACAAGCGCCGCCGGAACCGGCGCATCAAACGAGCCCCACATCACACACTGGACGGCCTCCCCCTTCGGCGAACTCAGCAGCGCGTAATCACCACCGTTCGCCCACGCCTCACGTTGTGAGGTAATCCCCATGGTCAACACGAGGGCGTCATGAAACTGCTCGTTCACCTTCTTCGGAGCGCGCGAGCCATCCCCGATCTTCTCGCCCAAGTTGCCGACCTTTGACCAATCCTGCTCATTCCCGTTGAAGACCACGACCACTTCGCCCGGCTCCAGCGTGAGCTTGGGAAACTCAAAGCGAAGCTGCCCCCGCCGCGGCGCATTGCGGTCGGTGATGACATACCCCTGAAGCTGAATGGCCCGATCATGCGGATTGACCAGTTCGATAAACTCATCCCCGCTGACATGCCGACTTCCATCCCCGGACGCATCCCCCTCATCGCCGGTCGGAACGGCGTAGAGCACCTCCGTGATCATCGGGTGCGGATAGGGGACGGGCGGCCAGTCGGCGGCGAGTGCGCTGTTGCCACACCCCAAGAGAAGCAGACCTGCGAGCGCGAGGCTTCCCCACATCGGGTGTCTCCTTGTGTCAAAGACGCCCAATATACCGCAGACAGCCCAACTGGGAACCCCGTGAGCGGCCTCACTCCTCAGTCCACCCGCTCCGGCCGCCGGTACTTGTCCCCCAGCATCAACTGCCCCAGCAGGTCTCCGATGTGCACGCCCGCGGCGTCCACGCCAAGGTCCGGCACGCCGAGCGCCGCCAGAATGCCGTACCCCAGGCCGATGTGGATCAGCGCCCAGGCCGTGATCTCCGGGCTGAAGCGCTTGCTGACCGCGCCCTGCTCCTGCGCCAGGCGGACCTCGTCTTCCAGAAACCGCCGCAACTTGGCGATGTGGTCGTTCAGCGCGGCCTTGATCTGGGCGTCCTCGACCTCAGTCATCGCCTGCACGATCACCCGGTAGACCTCCCGCCCCTTGGTCGTCACCATCGGGTTCGCCCGGATCAGGCGCGTGATGCGCTGAGCGGGATCCGCCGCCCCGCGGAGTTCGTGCTCCCACAGCTTGATCGTGGCGTCGCCGGTCCGCTCGATCAGGGCGACGAAGAGTTCCCGCTTGGAGCGGAAGTGGCGGTAGATGATGGGCTCTGTCACCCCGGCCGACCGGGCGATCTGCGCCGTCGTCGCGCCGGCAAAGCCGTACTGTGCAAACAGCTTCGCCGCAGTGTCCAGCAGTTGTTCACGACGTTTGGCCGCCGGCAGTCGGCTCATGATGACCAGAATCCCAAAGAGCGGTTCGCCGCGCGGAACCCCCGCACGCGGCATTAGCTAGTTTACGCTCACTATCTTACACCGGATCCGGCGCGCTACCGCCGGTCCGGCTCACCATGCCGCGGCGGCACCGGGTCGAAGCCGCTTCCCCCGAGAGGATGGCAGCGCAACAGCCTGCGCAGCGTGAGCCAGCTCCCCCGCGCCGCCCCATGTTCCCGATAGGCGTCGATCGCGTAGTGGCTGCACGAGGGGATGAAGCGGCAATGGCCGCCCATGAAGTGCCCCAAAGTGACCTGATAAACCCGAACCGCCGCGATGAACGGCGCTGCGGTCCATGCTGCGCGCCGCCGTGGCGGCCTCGCCGCTTCGTCCGCTTCAGCCTGGTTCACTGGCCTCATCGCTTCGCCCCTGCCGCCGCTCCCACCCGCGGACCGCCCTGCCCGCCAGTTCGACAAGCAGCCGACGATACATCGCCAGCGTCGGCGAACTGTGCGGCCGCACATTCACCACAAGATCATAACCGGCAGGAAGTTGCGCCATCTCCAGGCGAAAGCTCTCGCGCAGCAGCCGCTTGATCCGGTGCCGATGCACGGCACTCCCGACGCGCCGTCCGACGCTCAGCCCCAGCCGCGGATGGTCCAGCCCGTTCGGCGATGCGAAGACCACGAGCGGCCCGGAGGCGGCGCGCACCTTCCCCTCGTAGGCCGCCTGAAACTCGCGTCGATGCCTCAGGCGATGCCGCCGCCGGAAGACCTGGCGTTCATCTGGATGCGTCACGGGCGCAACGGTACGGCCGCCGACCGACGAACGCGCTTGCCGACGTTCAACATCTTCAGCCGCGGGCGTCCACCGACCGGGGCAAGAGTCCGATAAACACCATGCAGGCGCCCGCGGCCAGCAACCACAGCCGGCTGCGCTCACCGGTCGCCCACCGCCCGAGCAGCGATTCGGGCCGGCGCCGCACCTGCGGCTGCCGAACGGGCGGCGGCTCAAGCCCCGGAAAGACAGACGCATCGACGCGGCTGGGCCCCGCCAGGGCGAGCGGCTCGCGCCCCGCCGCCGTCATCCGCAACTGGGTCGCCGCCAGCGTCCGGACCACCGATTCATCGCCGCGATCGACGGCGTCCAGGAAGGCCGCGTGCCGTTCCAGCCGCTCCTGGTGGACCGCCTCGGCCGCCAGGGCGCGGTCGCGCTGGTAGTTGGCTTCGGCCAGATCGTCCGCCGCGGCGATCAGGAGCGTTGCCGAGATCAGAGCCGTCCCCGCGATGAGGAAGAGCCAGCCGGGATCGAACCCGGCCAAAGTCCGCACAAGCGGGGAGGGCGGAGGCCTAAATTGCGCGGCGGTGGAGGCCATCGGATCTCCTCTATCGGACGCACCGGGGCGCCTGGGTCAGCAATCCAGTCAGGCCGCGCGGGAAATGCCGAAAGCCGGGGGGCCATTTCGCCGATCTGCTCAACTATGCCAACGGCGCTGCATGATTTCGTCGCCATGCTCGGCCGCACTCGCGGGGCCGGCCAGCGCAGCGAAGCGCGCGTCTTCCTCCGACCGGAGGGCAAGTTCCGGTGCAACCGCGGCAAGATCGTGGACTTCTCCCCCCGAGGCATGCGGCTTCGCGGCATGAGACGGTTTCACCCGGAACAGGTGGTTCCCGTTCGGCTGCAGGCCCCCGGCGTGCAGTTCGAACTCCTGGCCCGCTGCATCTGGGCGCGGCGGCAGGGCGTGGCGTCGTACGTCGCAGGCTTCGCCTTCGAGAAGCTCACTGCCGAGCAGTCGCTCATGCTTCGTGAACTGACGGCCCGATACGGCGTGCGCATTCCGTTTGAGAATGAAAAAGCCGCCGCGGCCTGAATCGCCGCGTTTGCACAGGCCAGCCGATCTGCTCTATCGGCCGTGAGAGCCGTCGGCGGTCGTGATCCTGCTACGCTGCCATGACGGCCGCTTGCCAGACCGCGGGCCCGGAAAGCACCGAGATGGACATAGCCATTCTGCTCCTGCTGATCGTCCTCAACGGCGTCTTTGCGATGTCGGAGATGGCGGTGGTGGCCTCGAGGCGCGCTCGCCTGAGCGGGCAGGCTACCGGGGGACACAAGGGCGCGGCAGCCGCCCTCGCGCTGGCCGAGTCGCCCACCCGGTTCCTGTCCACCGTCCAGATCGGCATCACCCTGATCGGCATTCTCGCCGGCGCGTTCGGCGAGGCTGCGCTGGCCAAGGACCTCGCCGGGTTCCTCCGCCGCTTCGCCTGGCTGGCCGGATCGGCGGATCTCCTGGCGACGGTGCTCGTCGTGCTGTGCATCACGTACCTCTCTCTGGTCCTCGGCGAACTCGTCCCGAAGCGGCTGGCGCTGAGCCGACCCGAGCGCATCGCCTCGGCGGTCGCCATCCCGATGGGGTGGCTCGCACGCATCGCTTCCCCCGTGGTCACTCTGCTGAGCTTCTCCACCGATCTGATCGTGCGTACCTTCCGCGCCGGCGCCGCCGAGCAGGAATCGGTGACGCAGGAGGAGATCGAGGCGATGCTCGTGCAGGGCGCGGCGACCGGCGTGCTCGAACCGCAGGAGCACAAGATCGTCGAGCGGGTCTTCCGGCTGGCCGACCAGCGGCTGAGCTCGGTGATGACCCCACGAACCGACATCGTCTGGCTTGATGCCGACGCCTCGCCGGAGCGCGTCCGCATCGTGATCGCGACGGAATCGCACTCGCACTTCCCCGTCTGCGAAGGGAGCCTTGACAAGCTCCTTGGTGTCGTGCACGTGAAGGACCTGGTGAAAAACGGGCTTGTCACCGGAAGCGTCGAGTTGCGCCCGCTCGTCCGGCCGCCGCTGTTCCTCCCCGAGAGCTCTTCCGCGTTGAATGCGCTCGAGCTCTTCCGGGTTCATCGCACGCACGTCGCCTTCGTCTTGGATGAGTATGGCGCGCTCGAGGGGCTCGTCACGCTCGGGGACATCATGGAAGGGATCGTCGGCGAGATGGTGCGCACCGGCGAGGAATCCGACCCGCAGGCGGTGCAGCGCGATGAACACTCCTGGCTGCTCGATGGGATGCTCGGCATCGATGAACTGCGCGAGATCATGGGCGTCAGCGAGCTGCCGAAGCAGCAGGAGACCTCCTACCAGACGGTCAGCGGCCTGGTCATGGTCATGCTCGGCCGCATTCCGAGCGCGGGCGAGTCCTTCACCTGGCGCAACTTCCACTTTGAAGTGGTCGATATGGATCGCCAGCGCGTTGACAAGGTCCTGCTCACGATCAAGCCGGAGGAGGAGCAACCCTCCGACGCGGCGCTGTAGCCCTCACGGCTGCCGTGCAAGGAGCTTGAGCGCTGCCCCGGCGAGCGAGAGCGCCTCGTCCTGATCGATCGGCCGCCGCGTGTCGTTCAGAATGAACGACACGACGAAGACCCGACCGTCCCTTCGCTCGAGCAGCCAGGTCAGGTTCAGCACGCCCGGTTCAGAGCCACCCTTGTAGAAGAAGACCGGCCAGACCTGCTTATCCAGCGGCAGGCCGGGATTTGCGCCGAGGACCGGTCGCAATGTCTCAAGCCCCGCCTGCCGCGACAGCCGGCGCAGATCCGCCATCGTGCAGCAGCACTCCCGCGCGGAAGCGAACCACTCGATCCGATCGATCATGATCGGCCGCTGCCACATCGTGGCGAGCAGGAGGCTCGGCACGCCGCCGGCAACCGACCCGCCGGGGGCGATGATCTTGCGCCGCTCCTTCTCATCCGCGGCGGCAAATCGCGCTGCCAGTTCAGCGTCGCCGCCGAGCTTGAGGACGAACATTTCGCGCGTGCTCAGCAGTGGCCGGTTGCGGTCCGCCTCGCCGCAGAACCGGGCCATGTACGCCTCCACCTTCTTGCGTCCAACGAGGTGCAGCAGGTGATCCGTCGCCGTGTTGTCCGAGATGCGGATCATCTCCTGGGCGTAGTGGGAGACCGGGTACTCCGTCCCCGCCGCTTCGTCCTGCATCCGCCCACTCGGCAGGCTCTTGTGGGCGTCGGTAATGGCCAGCGGATCGGCCCAGGCGATCTCGCCGGTGGCGACTTCCTGGGCCAGTGCGCCGAGCACCCAGAGCTTGAAAGCGGATCCGATGCCGAGCACGCGGTCCGCATGCGCCTGGTGGATCACTTCCAGTTCCGGCGACTCGGGCGTCCCGCGCACCTCGTACACGCCGAAGGACACGTCGCACTCAAGCGCCTCCAGCCGCTGGTTCAGATCCGTCCAGTCCACAAGCTCCGGGTTGGAGAGCTCGGGCGCGGGGCGCAGGAGCAGGGCCGCAATCTGTCCCTCCGCATCGTGCTCAATCAGAACCCGCCAGAGCTGCCCGCCGCGCTGCGCGCGACAGATCGCCACCAGCCGAGCCCCCTCGGTGGGGCCTTCAAACGAAACGAGTTCCAGCGCTCCGACCTGACCGCGCAACTGCTTGAGGACCGCATGGAGTTGCGGCAACGGCACCTGGGCGAGAAAACCGGCGCTGAATCGATCGGCCTCCAGTTCCGCACCCGGCGTCGCGATCGCCTCAAGCACATTGGCCAGATCCTGCCCGACCGCCGTCTCCGGGACAGCAACCACCGCGGAGTGTGCCGCGGCATCGTCCGCGGGCTGCGGCTGGCTCGCTCCGGCACCGCCTGCCCACGAGAGGGCATACACCGCTACGCACACCGCGACCCGTCGCCGGAACCATCCGCCCATCACACGCATCCGATCTCCTCCTCCCCCGCCCGGGCGGCCCCGAGCGTAGCACCGCATCACGCCAAGACGCCTGATTTGAGCAATCCCGCAGCCCACCGCCTCGCGCCTGAACCCCGCACGCCCGCGTAGACTCTGCTCACCCATGCCTCGACGCGTCGTCATCACCGGGTTCGGCACCGTCAGCCCCTTCGGAGTCGGGATTGACCCTCTCTGGAAGGGATTGTGCGCTGGAGAGTCCCGCCTGGCACCGGTTCGCTCGTTCGACGGGGCGGGCTTCCGCTCCCGGCTGGTCGGCGAGGTCGAAGGCTTCTCCGCCCGGGACTACGTCCCCAAGCACTACCGCAAGGCCGTCAAGGTCATGGCCCGCGACATCGAGATCGCCGTCGCCGCGGCGTCCGACGCAGTCCGTTCGGCCCGCCTGGCCACGCGCTGCACGATCGAGGACGCTCCTGAGGCGTCCACCACGTATCCGCCCCCCCGCATGGGGTGCAACATCGGCGCGGGGCTCATCGCCGCGGAAACGGAAGAGATTGCCCGGGCGTTCATCACCGCCAAGGACGAACAGGGCGACTTTTCCATTGCCCGGTGGGGCGAGACCGGAATGGACGCCCTCACCCCGCTGTGGCTCCTTAAGTACCTGCCCAACATGCTCGCCTGTCACGTAACGATCCTGCACGGGCTCACCGGCCCGAGCAACACGATCACCGCGTGCGAGTCGAGCGGCCTTCTCTCCATTGGTGAATCGGTCCGCGTTATCGAGCGGGGCGCCGCGGATCTGGTCTTCTCCGGCGGCGCAGAGTCCAAGGTCAACCCGATGGGCCTCATGCGCATGGACCTGTGCAATCGCCTCGCCCACACCGGCGACAGCCTCGACGGGCCCTCCTTCGTCCTGCCGTACGACCGCAACGGCACGGGGACGCTCATCGGCGAAGGGGGCGCGATCCTCATCCTGGAAGACGCCGATGATGCGCAGGCTCGCGGCGCTGCCGTGCTCGCGGAAATCACCGGCTCCGGGGCCGGCCAATCCTCCCCCTTCTACGAGGAGGGCGAGCAGGACGAGGGATGTGAGCTTGCCATCCGTGCGGCCCTCGACGACGCCGGGCTGTCGCCAGACGACATCGACGCCGTCTTCCCGCTCGGAGCCGGCATCCCGGCGATGGACGCCGCGGAGGGCGCAGCGCTGAAGCGCGTGCTCGGCGGCCGGGCCGCCACGACGCCCGTCTGCCCGATCACCCCCAACATCGGCAACACGATGGCCGGAGCCGGCGCGCTGCAGGCCGCCGTCGCCGTCAAGGCCCTGATGGAGCAACGCCTCCCCGCTCGCCTCCACAGGGGCCACCCCGACCCGACCCTGGCCGCCGCGACGGCCGAGTCCGCCCCCACTCGCCTCAAGAACGTCCTGGTCTGTACACCCGCTCTGGGGGGCCAGAACGCTGCTCTGGTCATCCGCACGCCCGCCGACGCGCCAGGGGGCGTCTGAGCCCCGCGCGTAGACTTGTTGGTCGGGACGGGCCCACTTACCTTGCGATCTACGGAGGCGATCCCAATGCACGAAGAGCAATACTCGCGGGGCCGACAGGGACGGGGCGGCGGGCGCGGCTACGGCCAGGGCGGCGGGCGCGGGGGAACCCCCCTTTCCGACCTGGATCCGGCGCTGACGGAAGTCAGCCGGCGCGTGATCGGCTGCGCCATCGAGGTGCACAAGGGGCTCGGCCCGGGCTTTGAGGTGGACGTCTACCGCGCCGCCCTTCGCAAGGAACTCGACGATGCGGGGGTCTCCTATCAGGTCGACCATCCCGTGCCCGTCCGATACAAGGGGCAGGTCGTCGGGGAACGCCGCGCCGACATGCTCATCGACAACCGCTTCATCATCGAGCTCATGGCCGTGCGCATGGAGATCGGCGGGGCGGAACGCGCAGCGCTGCGGGCCCTGCTCCGGGCGGCGGATCTCGAGCTCGGCCTCATCATCAACTTCGGCGAACGCCGGCTCAAGGATGGCCTGGTCCGCGTGCTGAACCCCGACAAGCTCAACGCGATGGCCGATGAGCGTGATCAGCACGACGATGAAGACGACCAAGACGAGGACGATGAGCACGATGACGACGAGTACGAGGACGACGAGGATTAACCCCGCACGCAGGCAACCCGAATGAGTTCCCGTCGCGTCGTTATCACCGGCATGGGGTGGGTCACGCCGCTCGGCTGTGATGTAGACACGGTCTGGTCACGTCTTCTCAAGGGCGAGAGCGGCATCGGTCCCGTCACACGCTTCGACGCTTCCACCTTCAAGACCAACTTCGCCGCCGAGGTGAAAGACTTCCGCGTCGAGGACTTCATTGACCGCCCCGTCCACCCGGCCGTCGGGTTGAACACGCGCTTCGCGCTGGCCGCCGCGGCCCAGGCATGGCGACAGAGCGGGCTTGACAAGCACGACGCGCTGCAGCGCCGCCGCTTCGGCGCCTACCTCGGGGCAGGCGAAGGCCGCCTCGACTTCGACAACTTTGCCACCTGCGGCCTTGAAGGATGGGATACCGAAGGCCGCAAGCTGGACACCGTCCGTTGGGCAACCAGCGCCTACGAGCGTCTCGACGGGCTGCGCGAGATCGAGCAGGAGCCCAACATGGTGCTGGGGCACCTTGCCAGCCACTTCGGCTGCCAGGGCCCGGCCAGCAACTGCATGACCGCGTGCGCCGCAGGCACGCAGGCCGTCGGCGAAGCCTTCGAGATTCTGCGCCACGGCGAGGCGGACGTCATGTTCGCCGGCGGGGCGCACACCATGATTCACCCGCTCGGCATGACCGGCTTTATCCGTCTCACGGCGATGAGCACGCGCCGCGACGACCCCCAGCGCGCCAGCCGGCCCTTCAGCCGCTCCCGCGCGGGCTTCGTCATGGGGGAAGGCGCCGGCATGCTCATCCTCGAAGACCTCGAGCACGCCCTCGCCCGCGGCGCAACACCTTTAGCAGAGGTCGTCGGCTACGGCTCCACGGCTGACGCTTACCGCATCACCGACATCGACCCGGAAGGCCGCGGCGGCGCGGAAGCCATGATGGCCGCCTGCCGCCAGGCGGGCGTGAACCCGCGCGAACCCGCCCCGGACGGCCGCCCGCCGGTGCAGTACATCAGCGCCCACGGCACGGGCACGCCGGAGAACGACGGCATTGAGACCAAGGCGGTGAAGTGGTGCTTCGGCCCCCAGGCGCCACGCGTGCCCTTCTCAAGCGTCAAGAGCATGCTTGGGCATCTCATTCAGGCGGCCGGCGCAGTGGAACTGGTCACGTGCGTGCAGGCGATCCGCACGGGCTGGCTGCCTCCCACGATCAATCTCGACGATCCGGACCCCGCCTGCGACCTCGATCACGTTCCGAACAAGGCGCGCGATCTGAACGACCAGGGGGGCGTGGACGTCTGCCTTTCAAACGGCTTCGGCTTCGGCGGGCAGAACGACACGGTGTGCGTGCGGCGGTACGTGGCGTAGCACCGCCTTTCAGGCGGTGCAGGAAGAGCTTTGACGACCCATGACGCACCGCCTGAAAGGCGGTACTACTGGCGCCTCACAAAGAACGCCACCCATGCCCACTCGTCCCGCGCCACCACCAGCGGAACCCACGTGGTCGACGAGCTGCTCAGCGTCTCCGTGCGCCGCCTGCCGTCCCGCCCGCGGTAGCGGATCGTCTCGTCGCTGTACGTCGTGACCGGCTCCTGGATGACGCGGTCCGCCTTGCCGCGATACGTGCGCGACCAGACCGCGTAATCTGCTCCGATCTCCGCCGCGAACTCCGCCAGCGAACCGTCGCGCGGGTCGATCGGGCTCGTGCTGGCAAAATCGCTGCGGCCGAGAATCACCAGGTCCGCCGCCGGCTCGCTGAACTGCAACGCGCGGAGCAGCTTGGCGTCCGCTTCCCGCTTTCGCTCAGCCGGCCACTCGTCCGGGTGCATATCGCTGGCCGCGATCTCCTGCTCCAGTTCCAGCAGGGCCGCCTCGATCCGCTGCCACGGCACTTCGCGCACCACCACCGCACCCGGCTGCGGATCCTCGACAGCCGGCACCGGCCGGGCCGCGAGGAACGTGTCCTCCCACACATTTGAAGCGCACCCGCCGCCCAGGAGCATGAGCAATCCCAGGCCCATCACCCTCACCCCGATCCGGCCGGTTTGACGCGTGCGCTTCATCAATCAGACTCCGCCGTCAGGCCGCAGTTCCTGACGGGAACATGCCCGCACATCTCAATGCTCTTCCAGCGCCTCATGGTATCGGGTCAGCACCTTGCTTCGGGTCAGCAGCCCAACGACCCTTCCTCCCTGCGCTTCATCGAGCAGCGCGAGAGACGAAACATCGAACCGCGCCAGCTTGTCCATCACCGTGTCCAGGTGCTCTGAGACGTCGACCGTCGGGAGGTCTGTCCGCAGAAGTTCGGCCACCAGCAACAGCGGGATTGCCTCGCGATCGATCAGCGCCGCCCGCATGTCGTTGCCGGTCACCATCCCCACGTACGCGCCATCCTGGTCCACCACGACAAAGTCCGGCACGCTGTGATACGCGTGCAGCGTCACGAGCTTGGCCAGCGGATCCGATGGATAAACCGGCTCCCGCGGCAGCGGCGTGATCTGACACGAAGCAACCGGGATCCTTCGCAGGATCGTCAGGTCGCGCGCCGATCCCACGCGCAGGCCCTCCTGCCGGAGCTTGCTCGTGTAGATCGAGTCGCGCTCGATCAACTGCGCCACCACCGTCGCAACCACCGCCGCGAGCATGATCGGCAGCAGGACGCGCACGTCGCGCGTCAGCTCGAAGAGCATCAGAATGGCCGTCAGCGGCGCGTGCGTCGACGCCGCGACCAGTGCCGCCATCCCGACCAGCGCAAACGCCGCGGGCGAACTCCCCTCAGGCAGCAGCCCCACCGCGTCGAGCGTCACGCCGAACGCCCCGCCTGCCGCCGCTCCCATGAACAGGCTTGGCGCGAATGTGCCGCCGGAGCCGCCGGACCCGAGCGTGAACGCGGTCCCCACCACTTTGCACACCAGCAGCAGCGCCAGAAACAGCAGCACCCGCGGCCCGCTCGACGCCAGGGCGCCCGCCCCGTCCGAGCCGATGTACGCCGCCGGGTCGATCATCCGCCGGATCACGTCATAGCCGTTGCCGAAGAAAGGGGGTGTGGCGCTGCGCGCAACGCCGACTCCGTCCATGAGCAGAAGAAACCCGATCCCCATCGCGCCCAGCAGCAGCGCTCCCAGGACCGGCCTGAGAATCGGATGCACGCGGGCGCGTCCAAAGACGGCCTCGCACATGTGGAGCAGTCGACCGAACGCCACCGCCACCACGCCGCACACGACGCCGAGCGCGATGTAGGAGGGGAGCTCGATCAGCGTGAACTCGTACTGCGCCAGCCGGTGCGTGGAGGCAAAGATCGCCTCGTTTCGCCCCAGAATCGCCTGTGTCGTCGCCGCGGAGAAGACGGCGGAAACGACGATCGGCGTGAACGTCCGCAGCGAGAAATCTCGCAGCAGGATCTCCAGCACGAAGAACACGCCCGCGATCGGCGCGTTGAAGACCGATGCGATCCCCGCCGCGGCCCCGCACCCCACGAGCGTCACCATGTGCGTGCGCTCAACCCCAAGCCCCTGACCGGAGGCGGACCCCACCGTTGAGCCGATCTGAACGATCGGTCCTTCCGCCCCGCCGGAGCCGCCGCTGCCGACCGTGCAGATGCTGGCCAGCACCTTGACGACCCCGACGCGCAGCTTGATGATGCCGCGTTTCTGGATGATGGCGCGCATGACCTCGGGAACGCCGTGCCCCTTCGCATCCGGCGCGAAGAAGTACACCAGCAGCCCCGTCCCCAGCGCGCCGGCCATTGGAATCAGCGGCAGAAGCCACAGCGACATCCGCTCGCGCCGATGCGTGCTGAACTCGGCGGTCCATTCCAGCCCCGCCATGAACGCCACAGCGCCGATCGCCGTCAGCGTCCCCACCAGCGCGCCGAGCACGATCAGGTACCAGTCGCGCTCGAACCCAAGACGCTCTGAAACCCTCCGAAGTGTCGCGCGGACAGGAGCCATGAGAGAGTGTTAGGGTACCGAGGGCTGCCTGCCCGCTGAGTCTCGCTGTGCGGGCCTGCGATTGCTGCCGCCCGAGCGCTCAGACCGGCATTCAGAGCTTCATCAAGCTACCGACTCAAGCGGCTGCGACGGCGTCACATCCGATGGATCATCGATCACCAGCGCCTCGACCGGCGGCGCATCCTTCAGGGGCTTGCCGTTCTTGTCCGTCAGCGGACGGCCGTCGAGCGTCCGCACGACCGGAATCGGATTCGCCCGGTCATGCTCCGCGAGGGCCGCCTCAAGCGCCGCTCGCTGCTCCTCCGGCAACTCCGCCCACTTGCCGCGGCCGCGGCACTTGGGGAACCCGCTGCACCCGAGCCACGGCCCGCGAATTCCGCTCCGCAGGTTCAGGGGTTTGCCGCACTTGGCGCAGGGCAGTTCCGTTACCAGCGGCGGCGGCGACGGCGCTGTCACGAATCCCTTCTTGTCGACGTTGAGAATGCCCGAACACGGGTTCGTCTCGTCGTTGTACCGCGCGCACCCGAGGAAGGGGCCGAACCGCCCCGTTCGCCGCACCATCGGGCCGTTGCACTTGATGCACGCCACGTTAACCCAGTCGGCCATCCGCGGCCGCCCCTCCCGATCGACCGGGCACGCGTACTTGCATTCCGGATAGTTCGAGCAGGAGAGGAACCGCCCGTTCTTGCCGAACCGGTACACCAAGTCCGATCCGCACTCCTGGCAGCGGTACTCCTTGGGCGCAGGATGCACCTCCGCCTTGGCGTGCTTGAGGTTCTCCTCCGCGTGCGTGAGCGCATCGCGGAAGGGCCCATAGAACCGGTGCAGCATCTGCACCCAGTCCATGTTGTCCTCTTCGATCTTGTCAAGCTCCGCTTCCATGTCGCGGGTGTACCCGACGTCCAGAATGCGCGGGAACGCCTCGACCAGCTTGTCGGTAACCACCTCGCCCAGGTCCGTCGCATACAGCGCGCGATTCACCTGCTCGACGTACTTGCGGTCCTGAATCGTCTGGATGATTGAGGCGTAGGTCGACGGGCGGCCGATCCCCTCACTTTCCAGCGCCTTGATGAGCGATGCCTCGGTGTACCGCGCCGGCGGCGACGTGAACTTCTGGATCGGGTTGATCCAGAACGGGCTCACGCGCTGCTGCTCCTGCAACGTCGGCAGCGTCGCCGTGTCCGTCGCCAGCGGCACGCCGGCGACCTTGTAAAACCCGTCAAACACAAGCGTGCGCCCCGTCGCCTTGAACGTGCACGGCCGGCTCGCGTCGCGCCCGCCCTCAATCAACACCGTCGTCGCATCCCACTGCGCGGGCGTCATCTGGCACGCGACGAAGCGCTCCCAGATCAACGAGTACAGCCGGAACTGGTCCGGCTTCAGGGCATTGCGCACACGCGATGGTGGATACGCCAGCGACGTTGGCCGGATCGCCTCGTGCGCCTCTTGCGCATCCTTGTTGCTGGACGAATAGAAGTTCGGCTTCTCCGGCAGGTACTTCTCGCCGTACTGCTTCGCGATGTACTCGCGCACCATCTGGATCGCCTGCCCCGAAAGGCTCGTCGAGTCCGTACGCATGTACGTGATCAGGCCGACAGGGCCCTCGCCCGGGATGTCCACGCCTTCGTAGAGTTGCTGCGCGGCCCGCATGGTCCGCTGCGCGCCGAAGCCCAGCCGCGTGCTGGCCGCCTGCTGCAGCGTCGATGTGATGAACGGCGCCGACGGTCGGCTGCTCGTCCGCTTCGTCTCGATCGACTTCACCTTGTACGGCGTCGCCGGATCGGCCTCGCCGGAGATCCGCCGCGTCCACCGCGCCGGCCCCTTGCCGTCCTCATCTTCCTCCACCTCGCTGCGGATGTTCGTCAGGCCGGCCAGTTCCGCAACGCTGCGAACCTCGCCGGTCAGATCGCACCGCTCCGGCCGCTCGAACCGCGCGCTCGGCGTCCGCCGAGCATCCGGGCTCGTCTCGGCCGGCGCATCCAGGTCCACGGGCGCGACCACGTCGGCCCCGCCCTGGCGAATGTCGAACTTCTCCCCGCCGACCTCGACCAGCTCCGCGCGGATCGCACCGTGCTCGGCCAGCCACGCGTTCTGCGCCTTGACGGTCGGCCCAGCCCCCTTCTCATCGCGCTGGTTCAGCAGCGCGTTCCACTCCGGCCCGAGCCGCCGCGCGGTCGCCTCGTCCAGCGCGAAGTTGGCCACGACCTGCCAGTACTCATCCGGTGTGAACGCGCGAATCTCCCGCTCGCGCTCCACCACCAGCCGCACCGCCACGCTCTGCACACGCCCCGCGCTCAGCCCCCGCGCCACCTTCTTCCACAGCAGCGGAGAAACCTGGTACCCCACAATCCGGTCCAGAATCCGTCGCGCCTGCTGGGCATTCACACGGTCCATGTCGATCGCGTGAGGATTCTGGAACGCCTTCTCAATATCCTGGCGCGTGATCGCGGCGAAGATCACGCGCTTGGCCGTCCGCGGGCTCACCCCAAGCTCCTCGGCCAGGTGCCACGCGATCGCCTCCCCCTCCCGGTCAAGGTCCGTCGCGAACCACACATCCGCCGCTTCCCGCGCCGCCCGCTTCAACTCGCTGATCCGATCCTTCTTCCCGGACAGGACCTCGTAGGTCGGCCGGAAGTCATGCTCCAGATCAACCCCCGGAACGGGGGCCTTCTGCCCCTTCGGCGCCTTCGTCGGAAGATCGCGCACGTGTCCCACGCTCGCCATCACCACGTAGTCCGGCCCCAGGTACCGGTTGATCGTCTTCGCCTTCGCCGGCGACTCCACGATCACCAGTTGCTTCCCCTTGGCCGATCGCGCCGCACCGCTTCCGCCGCTGCCGCCACGGGAGCGCGAACCACCGCCGCCGGCCTTCCGGCCCGGCGATCTCGAACGTGACGATGTTTTTGACGCGGCTTTCTTCGCCATCTGCTTTCGTTCTCCCCCCATTTCTGGGTGATTACATAACCATCCCCCGCCGGACCGGCTCCCCTTGGTAGATCCGGGTGCGGGGTGGAGTCAAGCGCGGGCCATCAAGGCCAGTGCCGATTCTCTCTCGGCTGTTTCACCCTCCCGCTCGACAACCTTTCCTCAAGGTTCCCCGCCACCGACCCCGGCCTCACCCCCTGCTACGAGGTCGCTAAACAGTTGTTCTACAACAACTTGCGCGAGTTCGGCCGGGGAGCGATCCACCACCTGGACCCACACGCTGCCGGGCGTGGTTCTCAGCCGCCGCAGCCACGTCCTTTGATTCTTTGAAAATCTGCGGGTTTCAACCTTAATTTTCTCGACGGCCTCTTCAAGCGAGCAATCCCCCCGAATGTGGGCGGCCAGTTGCTTGTACCCCAGCGCTTCACCCGCTTGCGGCCCCAGTCGCCCCGCCTCAACCAGCCCCCGCGCCTCCTCCAGGAGCCCCCGCTCCATCATCCCCTTCACCCGCGCGTTGATCCGTCGGTTCAGCGTCTCGGCAGGCCACTCGAGCCCGAACACCATGCAATCCCGCCGCACGCCGCCCTGCACATCCCACTGGGCCTGGTGCTCGCTGATGGGTCGGCCGGTCAGCCGGTACACCTCCAGCGCCCGCACCGTCCGGCGCACATCGTTCGGATGGATCCGCGTAGCCGCGGCGGGGTCCACCCGCTCCAATTCCGCGCGCCGCTCCGCCGCCGGCATGGCTGTCAACTGCGCCCGCAACGCCGCATCCGGCTCCGGCCCCTCGAAGAGGCCCTCCAGCAGCGCCTTGATGTACAGGTGCGTCCCCCCCACCACGATCGGAACTCCCCCCTTCCCCTTCACCTCCGCAATCGCCGCTTCGGCCATCTCCAGCCACGTGTCAACGCTGAAGCGCTCGGTCGGCTCCACCACATCAATCAGCCGGTGCGGCACGCCGCGGCGTTCCGCCTCCGTCGGCTTGGCCGAGCCGATGTCCAGCCCGCGATAGATCTGGATCGAGTCCGCCGTCACGACTTCGGCGGCCACGCCCCGCCGCCCCAGCAGCAGCGCAACCTCTACGGCCACGTCCGACTTGCCGCCGGCCGTGGGCCCGATGATGACAGGAAATCGCGCTGCAGGCATGGCGCATTCTTGCCGCCACGCCCGTCGGCGATCATGCCGCGGCCCGGAGCCCCTCTCCGGTCACGTGCGCCGCCGCCAGCGACCTCTCGAGCCGGATCGCCACGCGCTGCGTGCCATCCTGGTTGCGCCGGGCGCGCACGATGCACCCTGGGATCATGCCCCCGGCCCGAAGCAGGGCCGCGTTGTGCCACTCAATCGCCACCTGCGCGCCCTGCCCCGCCTCCAACTCGCGAGCACCCTCTACTTCCAGGAGCACGCCGCGAGCGGAGACATTTACGGTTCGGGCCGGCAGAAACCGCCCGCCCTGCACGCAGACTTTGGCGCCGCGCTGGATGTTCACCCGCGGGCCCTCTCGCCGATCTTCCCTGCTGGTCGCCATGTTCGGTCTCCCGTTGTGACGGCGCCCGGACAAACCGGACAACCGGTTCCAGTCACAGGCATCGGCGCGGAACGCCGATCACTTGATTGTCCATGGACGTTTCCGTCATCATCCCGACCCACGGCCGCCCTGAACAGGTGGCCGCCTGCATCGACGCACTGACCCGCCAGACGCTCCCGGCCGACCGATTCGAGGTGTTGGTCGGCATCGACGGCCCTGATCAGGGGGAGTCCGCCGCCCTCGATCGGCGCGGCGGCAGCCTGAACCTCACGGTCCGGGCCCTTCCGAAGCGCTGGCAGGCCGCCGTCCGCAACGACTTGGCCGCGCAGGCTCGTGGCGACCTCTTCGTCTTCTTTAATGACGATGTCTTGCCGACGCCCGAGTGCCTGGAAGCCCATTTGCACGCGCACCGCATGCGCGGCATGGGCCCCGCGCTCGTCCTCGGCGATGCGCCGTGGCAACGGCCGAAGCGTGACACGCTCTTCGACCGCCTGATCCGCACCACCTCCATGGTCTTCTTCTACGACCAGATGCCGGGCTCCGCCGCGTGGCGGGAAGCACACGCGTCGGACGGGCATGCGGATGCGCCGCACGACCCCGCGCGCGACTGGGGCTTCCGCCACGCCTGGCTGCTGAACCTCTCCTGCCCCGCCCGCCTGTATAAGGAAGCGGGCGGGCTGAGCGTCTTTGAGGGCACCTACGGCTTCGAGGACGACGAGTTTGCCTGGCGCGCGGCAGCACAACACGGCGCGAGCGTCATCTTTGAGCCGCGAGCCTCGGCCGTACACAATCATCGCCTCACGCCCGCGGCGTACCTGCAGCGCGAGCGGGCGCTGGGCCGCTCAGCCTTCCTCTTCGCTCGCGCAGCCCCCCAGTGCGCGCAAGCCATGTTCGGGCGGGACATCACCTCCCCGGGCGAACTCGAGTACAGCCGCCAGTTTGTCAAGCGCGAAGCCCCCGCAGCACGTCGCCTGCAGGAGAGTTTCGAGCGCCTGGCGACCATCCCTGCCTCTGCGATCAACGGTGCGCACGCCGTCGAGTTGACGACCTTGCTCTACCAGCACCATCTGCTGCTGAAGCGCTGGACATGGAGAACCGGACTGCTCGAGAGCAGCGAAGCGGCAGTTGAAGGTGCGCACGCTCACCTCGCATCGACTGTTTAGCGGCTGTCCCGCCACCCTACTCTTGCTCAATGTCACTGCCGCCTGCCCCTTCTCTCGCCTCACTCCGCACCGCGATCGCCCGCGGCGAGACGACCGCCGAGCACGTCACACGCGACGCGCTGCAGCGCCTCCACGCGCTCAACGGGGAACTCAACGCCTTCATCGACATCTTCGATGAGTACGCCATCAACCAGGCCCAGTGGATCGATGCGCGCCTGGCTGAGCTGCGCCTGGCAGGCGGGACGCCCGCTCCACAGGCGGCTAACGATCTCTCCCCGATCGGTCCCCTGGCAGGCGTTCCGATCGCCATCAAGGACAACATCTGTCTCTCCTGGGGCCGCACGACGTGCGCCTCGCGCTTCCTTGAGAACTACCACTCGCCGTACACGGCCACCGCCGCGCAACTGCTCATTGACGCCGGCGCGATCATCGTCGGCAAGACCAACCTTGACGAGTTCAGCATGGGTTCCTCCGGCGAACACTCCGCTTTCGGCCCCACGCGCAACCCGTGGGACATGTCGCGCGTCGCCGGCGGCTCGTCGTCAGGATCGGCCGCCGCAGTCGCGGCGGGGATCGTCCCGGGCGCGCTCGGGTCTGACACGGGCGGCTCGATCCGCCAGCCCGCCTCTCTCTGCGGCGTCGTCGGTGTGAAGCCGACATACGGCCGTGTCAGCCGCTACGGGCTCGTCGCCTTCGCCTCCGGGCTGGACCAGATCGGCCCGATCGCCCGCACCGTCGAAGACGCCGCCATTCTCCTGAACGTCATCTGCGGCTTCGATCCGCTCGACTCCACCAGCGCTGAGGTCGGCGTGCCGGACTTCGCCGCGCACCTGGATGAGCCGATTGCAAACCTGCGCATCGGCGTGCCTTCGCAGGCGCGCAGCGACGCCAATCACCCCGCCGTCAACGAGGCCGTCGACCGCGCCATCGCTGTCTATCGCGAGGCCGGCGCGACGATCGTCGAAGTCGACCTGCCGCACATGGATGAGGGCATCGCCGCGTACTACATCATCAGCCCCGCGGAGGCCTCCTCGAATCTCGCCCGGTACGACGGCATCCGCTACGGCCGCCGCGCGGAACTCAAGCCGGGCGAGGGGCTCGAAGACCTCTACCGCCGCTCGCGCGCCGAGGGGTTCGGTCCGGAAGTCCAGCGCCGCATCATGCTCGGTACGCACGTCCTCTCGGCCGGCTACTACGACGCGTACTACAACACCGCCCTCAAGGTCCGCCGCCTGATCAAGCAGGACTACGACGCCGCGTTCGCAGGGCAGGGAGGAAAGGGTGGATGCCACGCCCTCCTCATGCCGACAGCGCCTCACCCCGCCTTCCGCCTGGGCGAGAAAGCCGACGACCCGCTCGCGCTCTACCTGGAGGACTCCTACACCGTCGGGGCCAACCTGGCCGGCCTGCCCGGGCTGAGCGTGCCGATGCTGGTGGCTTCCGACGGCGAGGCACGGCTCCCTGTTGGGGTGCAGTTGATTGGACCGGCGCTGGGCGAGACGACGCTCCTGCGGGCGGCCCGAACCTTGGAAAGAGCGGCAGCGCCGCTCTGCCTTCCCAAATGGTGAGCTACTCGCTCGCTGGCCGCCGCAGAGCCACCAAGGCCGACTCAGCGCTTTGGCGGACAAGCGCCGCGGGATCCTCGGACAGCGCCTCGAGTGCCGCGATCACATCGGGCCGACCCTCTCCCAGGCGTTTCAACGCGTCGGCGACCGCAACACGTACGTCTGGGTCGAGATCCCGCGTCGCGACGATGAGGGCCTCGATAGTCAGATCTGCACCAGCGGCCTTTCCAAGCGCACGAGCGGCGACGACTCGAACCGCCGCATCCTCGGCGCTCAGCAGAAGAGAGCTCGCTGTGTTGCACCACGCCTCGCCCGACGGATCCTTCTCGATAAGCACCGGAAGAATCGCTGCAATCGTGGCCAACTCCTTGCTCCGTCGCAGATGCGCCGACATCTCGGCAAGCACATCCCTTCGACAGTCGTGCCCTCGAAGATGCCGCATGACGAGCGTGGCGCCGAGGGCGGCCGCATCCGACTCCGCTCCCTCGCAGGCGGTGAGCACCTGCAGCGCATCGTCGCACGAAAGCGCGGGAGAGGACTGAAGAACCTCGAGCGCTGCGTGCAGATCCGGCGGATTCACTGCGACCGCCAGTCCCCCGGGGGTCGAAGCGAGGTTCAACAACCCCTGATCGAGGCCAGGCCATCCCTGTGCGGTCGCGGCCCACCGCAAAGCGATGCCGATCTCCTCCGGCGTGGCCTCACCGATACTGCACAGGGCGAAAAACGCGGCGGCACACGTGCTCTCATCCGGCGCCTCGCGGATGATTGCCGCGAGTCCCGCGGCAATCGGCTCCTTGTCTGCTCTTACAGCTGCGATCGCCTGCGCAACCGAGGGGCGCACCATCAGTGCGACCGGGAGGTCGGGCGTATAGACCGGCAATCCATCCGTTCCAACCCGCAATGCCGCCATGCCTCTGGCGAAGCTCGCACTCCGATCCGAAGACGGGCTCCGCGCGGCTGCGTGGGCCTGCTCGACCAGAAACCGCCGCCACTGCGCCTCGGACAGCCGTCCCTCCGAAGCACGCTCGTCCAGTTCCCGAGCGATGCCCCACCGCTCACCGGGATCGTCCAGTCCGAGGAGGATTGCCGTCGGCGTGATCCGCCGCGCCAACGGCCACCACGAACCTGGTGCGATGCCGACGAGCCCTCCGCCGATCACCGCGACCAGGCCCACAAGCGCGACGCGCCATCGCCGCCGCGTCCAGTGAAGCCGCCCCTCGTACACGGCCTGAAAGCCGCACTCGGGGCACTTGAGCGAACCGAGCACCGTCAAGCGGTACCAACATTTCGGGCAGCGCCTCCGCCCTCGCCCGGGATCCCGAAACAGGGCAACGCCCGCCACCACCGCCCCGGCGACGGCGATCGCCACCCCAAACAGGAGAAAGGCGCGATCAGCACCCATGCGCTGAGCATACCGGCCGGCAACCCGGGGGGGTGGCTGTCAATTGACCGCCCACCTGCCCCGCGTATGATCCCGACCCGCGCGGTTCGTGCATGATGAGTCGGGCGGCGGTGGTGTCGGTTTTGGCCGGCCCACTCTGGAGTGCCGCTGTAGCTCAGTGGTAGAGCGCACCCTTGGTAAGGGTGAGGTCAAGGGTTCAAGTCCCTTCAGCGGCTTGATCCCGGCGCTGCCCCGGCCGCGTGCCAGTGCCCCGTCGGGAGTGGATCGACAGGGACCGGAAATCTCCGGACGGCCGGCCAGGGAACCGGTCGCAGGAGGGGGTTTGGGAGGGTGGGGTCGGCCACGGTCGGCCTACGATTGCCTTCCGCCGCGGTCGGCGGAGCGGGCAGGTGTTTCGGCCTCCGGGTGGTTCCCCGCCGGGTTGGGCCCGGTCATCTGCCTGAAGAAGGTTGAAGTTTCGCCCTAGATTCACCGGGTCGTTCCGGTGGGGCGTTCAAGAAGGTTCGTGAGCCGGTCGGGAAGCGGCGGCTCCACGATTTGGAGGTAGTCTCCGATGGCAAAGGGAGTCTTTGAGCGTACAAAGCCGCACGTCAATGTGGGCACGATCGGCCACATCGACCACGGCAAGAGCACCCTCACGGCCGCGCTGAGCGCCCGCTCGGCGGCCAAGTACGGCGGCGAGGCCAAGAGCTACGCCGACATCACCAAGGGCGGCACCGTCCGCGACTCGTCCAAGACGGTGACCATCCACTCGTCGCACACCGAGTACGAGACGGACAACCGGCACTACGCCCACGTTGACTGCCCGGGCCACGCCGACTTCGTCAAGAACATGATCACCGGCGCCGCCCAG
>CAYWRO010000041.1:0-33659 GCA_964460345.1 uncultured Phycisphaeraceae bacterium
GGGCGGGGGCGAGGGGCGGGGCGGCGGGAGCCGGCTGGAAGCCGGCGGTCCATACGGCGCGGGCCGGGGTAGACTCCCCGCGCCATGGCGACCACCGCCCCCACACGTCGCGCGCGGCTCTGGCGACGGCGGCTCACGCGCGCTGCGGTGTGCGTGCTGCTCGGCGCGGTGACGACTGTGGGAGCAGCGTGGGGATGCGAACTCGCACACACCGTGCCGTGGCCCCGCTGGATGCCGAGAATTCGAGTCGATCAGGATGTGGAGACCGCGTCTTGGCCGTACGCTGTCGCCGAGCACTGGGGCACTTTTGCGGTGATGTACAAGTGGCCCGCCAGTTTCGGGCGAACGGAAACGCAGTTCGTTTCGCAAACCGTCTACGGCTCGCAGCGCGTGGTGAGCACGGGCTGGCCGCTGCCGGCCCTGGACGCCTTCGAGACTACCGGAAGCGGCCGCGTCTTTGAACAGCGCGGCCTCGCCACCCCCATGTGGATGCAGCGGCGCTTCCCCGGTGCCTGGCGCCTGGGCGTTGTGCCACTGTGGCCGGGCTTCCTCCTCGACACGCTCATTTACGCCGTGCCGTGGTGGATTGTCCTTATAACGCCGCGTGCAACGATGCGCTGGCGGCGGAAGCGGCGCGGGCGGTGTGTGGCGTGCGGGTATGACCTGCGCGGGCTTGGAGGTGGCACGGTTCTCCGAACCGTGATGGATGGAGACGCAAGCGATGAAGAGGACACGGCTCGGAGAGCCGTGCCACCTGGTTGGGTTGTATGTCCGGAGTGCGGCACATGATGCAGCGACGCGTGAGATGGCGGGGATGGATGGTTTGTGCGGTGCTGTGCCTCCTGCTTGGGGCGGTGACGACCGGCGGCGTGATCGCCGGCGCGGCCTTGCGGCCCCGCCGCCGCGCATCCGAGCAGTGGCTTGAGGCGGGCTTCCTGGACGGGCGTCACTGCTGGATGTTTGAGCGTGGGCGTAGTTGGGACGCCATAGCGATTCGCGTCGATTTCCGGCTCGATGAGGTAAGTGAAAGCCCTTTCCGCCGCGCCGATGCGGGCCCGCATGTCATTCCCGTGACAATGAAGCGGGATCCCGCGACGCTCGCGTTTTACGGGGAACTCGCCGCCACGATGAAGCAGGCGCCGATCGATGACTTCCGCGACACGGCGCTCTTCACCTGGTTCGATGCGCCGTGGATGGAGGTGCCGGTGTTGTCGGAGCACCCGGGGGCAATCAACGTCAGCTACAGCGCCCGCAGCCTGGGGTGGCCGCGCCGCGCGGCTTGGACATCATCCTCCATGACGATCGTGGAGCAGCCCGACGGCAGCATGAGCGCGAACAGAATGCGGACGGGGTACCTGGTCGGCAGGCACACCGCCCTGCCGACAAACTTCCTGCCCCTCGGCTTCATCGCCAACACGCTCCTTTATGCCGCGGCGTGGTGGATCGTGCTTGTTACGCCGCGAGGGGTGAATCGCTGGCGGCGGAAGCGGCGCGGACGGTGTGTGGCGTGCGGGTATGACCTGCGCGGGCTTGCAAGGGAAGCGGCGTGTCCGGAGTGCGGGGGTTGAAAAACTACTTGTACTACAGCTGGAACTTCCACGGGCGAGGCGGGGCGAAGGCGGCGCTGGCCATGTTGCAGCGGTGTGACCTGCGTCGCGAGGCCAGGCAGGAGACCGACATCGAGATCGACGATCCTGACGCCGGGCTCGGCGACCCGGCATGGACCACGGGCAGCAGCGGGTGTGTTCGTCTGGCGAAGGATGACCCTCGCGCGCGGCTGCTGGAGGCCGAGCTGCGCGAGGTTGGCATCGAACCCGATCCGATCCACTACCGCGTGTGGTCGCCGGCGGAACTCGACGCGGCGGCGTGGGTCGTCTACACCGGCTACACGACCATGGTGCTGGCCGGCAACCTCAAGGGGCAGCAGTGGAACTTTGACGGCGCCTGCCCGGAGTGCGGAACCGGGGCCGTCCCCGTTCCGCCACTGATTGTGAAGGTTGACAGGATGCCAAAGCAGGGCTTCACCACCGCCTGCCCCAGCGGCCTGGTGATCGTGACGGCGGCCGTCGCCGAAGCGCTGGAGGGGGCGGGGCTGACCGGCTTCTGCGCCGAGCCCGTGCGTACACCCTCGCGCGAGGAGCCGGATGATCGGTTTCGCTGGTTGCGGATCACGTCGCGATGGCCTGCTCCTTCGAAGCGGGCCACGTGCCGCGTCGGAGTCGGGTGCAGGCGTTGCCAGGGGCTTGCCCTGACACGCGCGTTCAACGAGCCGAACGAAGTTCACTACGATAAGGCGCCGGCCGAGGCGTGCGATTTCAACTGCTGGCAGGGGACCATCGATCCGTCGCAACTGCCCAGCGGCGTGGTGAACCGTCCTACAGGCGATGCACCGCTGATGATCCTGTCACACAGAGCACGAGAAGTCTTGAAGCAAGCCGGTGTCAAGAAGCTGAAGTGTGAGCCGGTGTTCATTGGACGATGCTGACCAACGGTAGCTTGGGTGGTCGGGTGTCGAACCATGCTCAAGCGGAGGTGGTGGCGCGGGCACGGCCTCTATGCGCACAGGGACGTTCCCCGCTTCCTGACGGGCGCGGCTCTGATTGAATCTGCGTTAATCTGCGGATAACTCTTCAAAGCTGCCACAGACTTGACGCCCACGTCAGCCCGCCGCCGAAGGCGACGAACATGACCTTGCTCCCCTCGCGCACCTTGCCCGCGCGCCGCAGTTCATCCAGGCACAGCGGCACCGAGCCGGCCGAGGAGTTGCCGATGCGGTCGATGTTCACGTAGAGCTTTTCGGCGGGGAGGCCGAAGCGCTCGCGCGAGGCTTCGAGGATGCGGACGTTGGACTGGTGGCAGATGAACTGGTCGACGTCTTCGGCGGTGAGGTTCGCCTGGTCGAGCGTCTCCTGGATGAGCTGCGGGAAGGTGCCGACGGCGAAGCGGAAGACGCTGCGGCCGTTCATCTGCAGCGTGTTCATGACGATCTTGTCGGCCTCGCCGGCGTTGCGGACGGCGAGGGGGATGTCGCGCTCGGCGCGGGGGAAGTAGAGCTCATCGGCGCCGCTGCCGTCGGCGTGCATCGCCTGGGCGATGATGCCGAGACGAGCGTCGTCGGTCGCCTTGAAGATCGCCGCGCCCGCGGCGTCGCCGAAGATGATGCAGACGCCGCGTCCGTTGTCGGAGTAATCCATGTTCTGCGTCAGCGTGTCGCAGCCGACGACGGCGATGGTCCGGTGCGTGCCCGCCTTGATGAGGTCGTGGGCGATGTTCATCGCGTAGACGAAGCCGGAGCAGGCGGCGACGAGGTCGAAGGCGGCGGCGGTTCCCGCGCCGACCGCCGCGGCGACGCGGCAGGCGACGGAGGGGCAGGTCATCTCCGCCGTGACGGTCGCGACGATGACGAGGTCGAGTTCCGTGGGGTCCACGCGGGCGTCGGCGAGGGCCTTGCGAAGCGCCTCGGTGCTGAGGGAGGTCGTGCCTTCGCCTTTGGATGGGTCCACGCGGCGGCGCTCGCGGACGCCGGTGCGCTGGACGATCCACTCGTCCGAGGTGTCCATCATCTTCTCAAGGTCGGCGTTGGTCAGGACGGTGTCGGGAAGCGCTGAGCCGGTGCCGGCGAGGCGAACGCCCCGCGCAGGTGCGCTGCCGCGCACCGAACCGCCCGCTGAGCCGGCTCGAGCGCCAGAGGAAGGATCGGGCGGGGTCATACGGGCTCCCGGTGGAGGTCGGCGTTCATGGACGCCACGCCTTCGAGTCGCTTCACGATAGCCTCATTGACTCCCGCCGCGACGAAGGAGCGGGCGTTGCGGACGGCGCTGCGGATCGTGCGCGCCTCGGAGGAACCGTGGGCGATGAAGCAGACGCCGTTCACGCCGAGAAGGGGCGCGCCGCCGTACTCGTGGTAGTCGTTCTTCGCGTAGATCTGCTTCACGACCGGCTCGAAGCGCATGAACAGGTCCGGGTCGATCGTGGCGATCTCGTTGGCGATGGCGCTGAAGAGGCTCTTGGCGAGCCCCTCGGCCATCTTCAGGACGGTGTTGCCGACAAAGCCGTCGGTGACGACGACGTCCGCCGCACCGTCGAAGAAGTCGCGCCCCTCGATGTAGCCGATGTAGTTCATCCCCGGCGTGACCTTGAGAAGCTCGTGCACCTCGCGGATGAGGCCGGTGCCCTTGGCTTCTTCGGAGCCGATGTTCATGAGGCCGACGCGCGGGTTTTCGATCCCCAGGGCGCGCGAGTAGGTCTCGGCCATGAGACCGTACTGCCAGAGGTGGCTGGGGCGGGGCTGCGGATTGGCCCCAGCGTCGCAGAGGACGACCGGGCCGTGAAAGCACGGCATGGCCACGGCGATGCCGGGGCGGTGGACGTGCGGGAGGCGGCGCATGTGCATCGTCGCCGCCCCGACGCAGGCGCCGGTGTTGCCGGCGGAAAGCACACAGTCGTAGGGCCGCTCGGTCTTGTGCGAGCCGAGCAGGGACATTTTGACGATGGAGGAGTCCTTCTTGGCCTTCACGGCCTCGACGGGCGTCTCTTCCATGCCGATCACTTCCGCGGCGTCCACGATGGAGAGCCGGCGGTCGTTGATCCCTTTCTCGACCAGGATTTCTTCGATGTCCCCCCGGCGGCCGACGAGTGCGATCTCATCGTCCGCGGCCAGGTCCGCCAGCGCATCCACACACCCGCGCACGATGGCGTCCGGGGCATGGTCGCCGCCCATGGCGTCCACGGCTAACCGCATCAATTAGTCCTTTTCGATGCCGATCTTCAGCTTGGGAACGGTGATGCGCAGGCCGGGACGAACGTACCCGGACTCCTTGCAGACGCGGTGATGGGCCTTGGGCATGCCGCTCAAGGGGCAGATCGTCACGGTCGCGCCCTTGAGGGCGTCGTGCGAACGGCGGCGGCGGGTGCGCCCATGGCTCTGGCGAAAGGCGGGAAGCATGGTCAAATCCTCACAAACGCGTTTCGGGGGGCTGCCGCGACGACGGAGCGAAGTGCCCGCGATGCGCCAGACAGACGCGAAGGATAGGAGCGGATTGCCCAGGGTGTCAACGACAGCAGGGGTAAGTGGCAAGGTGGCGGGAGGTCCCGTGATGACCGCGGGGCGCCCAATGGGCCAGATCCTCTTCGCCGCGGCCGGGTCGAGGCGGCGCGCAGAAAAGTGCCCCCCGAAGGACTCGAACCTTCAACCCGCTGATTAAGAGTCAGCTGCTCTGCCAATTGAGCTAGGGAGGCAATCGCGGCGACGCTGGTGGGCCGCGAGCCGTGCAAGTTTACGCACGCGCGGGCGGCCGTCTACCTCTGGCTGCCCTGAATCGTTCAGGAACGGGGTGCCCGCGGCGGACCGACAAACCCGTGACCGCCATCGCCGGGTCAGCCCATCATCGTCGCCAGTTCTTCCTGCAGCTTCTTCGCCGCATCGGCGACCCTTGTCTGCCAGTCCGCATCGCCGCGGGGGAATGCGTAGATGACGGAGCGGCTGGCGGTGATGAGGACGCCGCGGCTGGCCGTGCCGGGCGGGCGGAGCAGGCTCTTCACATCGTCGAGCGAACCCCCCTGGGCCCCGTAGCCGGGGACGAGGAAGACCTGGTCGGGCATGCGGGCGCGGAGGGCCTCGCCCTCGGCGGCCTTGGTCAGCCCCACCACGGCCCCGACGCTGCTGAGGCCGCAGTCGCCCTGGTGGGGGGCGCCGAAGTGGGCGACTTGGTCGGCGATGCACTCGGCGATGGTGCGCCCGTCGGCGAGTTTCGTCAGTTGCAGATCGTCCCCGCCGGGGTTGCTCGTGCGGACGAGGACGAAGACGCCGTGGCCGGGGCGGATGAAGGGGGCGATCGTCTCCATGCCGAGGTACGGCGACAGCGTGAGGGCGTCGGCGCTGCCAGGGGCGAACCCGCCGCTGCTGCCGAGGCCGGGAGACTCCAGCCCATCCTCCGTCTCCGGCTCGCCGAAGACCGCCGCGGCGTAGTGGTCGGCGGTGATGCCGATGTCGCCGCGCTTGGCGTCGAGGATGGTCAGCAGCCCGAGCGTGCGGGCCTCATCGATCAGGTTCCGCAGGGCGGTCACGCCCGCGCCGCCGTAGCGCTCGAAGCAGGCCGACTGGAACTTCACGACCGGGACCACCGGCGCGACGGCCTCCAGCACGCCGCGGCAGAAGGTGGTGATCGCCTCGACGGGGTCGGAGCCGCGGATCGCGCCGGGGAGGCGCTCCAGCACGGGATCCAGCCCGACGCAGCCGGGGGCGCCCCCGCCGCTGGCGGTGACGGCCGCTTCGAGGCGGTCGGCGAAATGCTCAGGTTCGCCGCGGCTCGCGCGGGCGCCCGCGGGGAGGGCCGTGGGCTTCGGCTCGGGGGTCGAGACCGTCGCCGCGGCGGGCTTGGGGGCGGGAGCCGGGGGCGGCGGGGTGGCTGCGGATGTCGGAGGAGGGGGTGTCATGTGCGGGAAGGATATGGTTGCTGTGATGGAGCCGCCGGTTGAGCTTGATCTCAAGAAGGATCGTGGACTCACGGTGCGCTGGGCCGATGGGAAAACGTCCTACTACTCGATCGCGTGGCTGCGGAAGATGTCGCCGTCCGCCGAGGCGCGCGAGATGCGGAAGCAGCAGAAGCGGAATCCGCTGACGGTGCTGCCGGCGTCGGCGGCGCGGTCGTCGGGGCCGCTCGTCGCCGAGAGCGCCGAGCTTGTCGGCAACTACGCGATCCGCATCCGCTTCTCCGACGGGCACGACACGGGGATCTACTCGTGGGCGTACCTGCGCGAGATTGATCCGGATGTGATGGAGGCGAGGAAGGAGACGGGGGCGGAACGGGAGTTGGATTGAAGCTGCTGACGCACGCGGGGCCATAAGACCTATGGGGCTTATAAGGCCTATGGCATCCAGCAGCGGCCCACCCGGCATGGCGTATCCTCACACATGCCGACCAGGACGGCCAAGCTCGATCCCGCCGAGGCGACGCTGCTGACGCCGCTGGAGGCGATCTCCGGCGTCACCGCGCGCGAGGCGCAGGGGCTGCGGCTGCTCGGCGTCCGCGCCGTCGGGCAGTTGCTCGCGCACCTGCCGATGCGTCACGAGCGCCTGGAGGCCGAGGGGACGATCCGCGACCTCGTGCCGGAGACGCTCGCGAGCGTGCGCGGGCAGATCACGGCGACGCGCGTGTCTCGCAGCGGGCGGACGCGCTTTCAGGCGGTGCTCGTCGACGACACCGGGCGGCTCGACCTGACGTGGTTCAACATGCCGTACCTGCGCGACCGCATCCACCCCGGCATGCGCCTGCGCGTGCAGGGAAAGGCCGGGCGCTACGGCGGCGGGCTCCAGATGGTGAACCCGAAGTGGGAGATTCTCACCGAGGGGAAGGAACCGGAGCAGCGCGGCGAGGGGCTGCGGCCCGTGTACCCGGCCAGCGAGCACATCAACTCGGCGCGCATCGAGCGGATCGCGCGCGACATTGTCCCGAAGACGGTGCACCTGATTGAGGAGCACCTGCCGGAGCCCTTCCGGCGCTCGCGCGAGATGGTGACGCTCAGCGAAGCGTACCGGCTGATGCACCTGGCGACGACGGAAGAGGAAGTCGCCGAGGCGAGAAGGCGGCTGGCGTACGACGAGCTTCTTTTGCTCCAGCTCGGCGTGCACATGAAGCGGCGGCACCTGCGCGAAGGGCTGCGCGCGCCGGCGCTGACGTGGTCGAAGCAGATCGATGCGCACATCCGCGCGCGCATCCCCTTCACGCTCACCGAGGGGCAGGAGCAGGCGATCCGCGAAATCGCCGCGGACCTCGCCCGCGACACGCCGACGAACCGGCTCGTGCAGGGGGACGTCGGCGCCGGCAAGACGGTGGTGGCGCTCTACGCCATGCTCATGGCTGTGGCGGGGGGACAGCAGGCGGCGCTGATGGCGCCGACGGAACTGCTGGCCGAGCAGCACTACCTGTCCATCTCGCAGATGCTCGCCGGCTCGAAGGTGAGCGTCGCGCTGCTCACCGGGGGCATGCCCGCCGCGGAGCGGGAGTCGCTGCTGTCGCGCCTGGCGTCGGGAGACCTCGACATCCTCATCGGCACGCACGCGCTGCTGACGAAGCGCGTCGAGTTCAAGTCGCTGGCCCTCGCCATCATCGATGAACAGCACCGTTTCGGCGTTCACCAGCGCGCTGTGCTTCGTGCGAAGGGGATGGCTCCCTCAGAGACGGGTGCGCAAGCGCTCGAGGAAGGGCCCGAGCCACGCGCTCGCGGGCGGGCGGGCGCGAAGCCCCCCACCGCTCTCCCCGCCGGGACGACCCCGCACGTCATCGTCATGACGGCGACGCCCATCCCCCGCACGATCGCGCTCTCCCTCTTCGGCGACCTGGACGTCTCCACCATCGCCGGCCTGCCGCCAGGGCGTCAGCCCATCGCGACGCGCATCGTTAACCCGGCGCGCTCCGCGGAAGTCTACAAGTTCGTCCGCCAGAAGCTCGAAGCGGGCGAGCAGGCGTACATTGTCGTGCCCGCGATCGACACCGGAGCGTCGGCGGGCGGCGACGGCGCGGCCGCCGGCGGAAGCGGGCTGAACGACCTGCGCTCCCTCCACAAGCGGCTCGAAGAGAACGAACTCAAGGGCCTGCGCCTCGCCGCCCTCCACGGCCGCCTGAAGCGCTCGACGCGCGAGACCGTCATGGCCCGCTTCCGCGCGGGCAAGATCCAGGCGCTCATCGCGACCACGGTCATCGAGGTCGGCGTCGACGTCCCCAACGCGACCGTGATGGTCATCGAACACGCCGACCGCTTCGGGCTCGCCCAGCTCCACCAGCTCCGCGGCCGCATCGGCCGCGGCACGCGGGCCGGGACGTGCATTCTCGTCGGCGAAGCGGCAACGGACGAAGCCCGGGCGCGGCTGGCGATCATGGAGGAGACGACCGACGGCTTCAAGGTCGCCGAGTGCGACCTTCAGATCCGCGGCCCCGGCGAGGTCTTCGGCCTCAAGCAGTCCGGCGTGCCCCCCTTCCGCGTCGCCGACCTGATGCGCGACAAGGAACTGCTGGAGCTCGCCCGTCGCGACGCCGCGGCGTGGATCGAACGATCGCCTACCCTGGATGCGCCGGAAGAGAAGACGCTTAATCGGCGGCTCTTCAAGGCGCACGGGCAGTGGCTGGGGCTTGGCGATGTGGGGTGAGATGGGCC
This sequence comes from uncultured Phycisphaeraceae bacterium, assembly GCA_964460345.1. Lineage (GTDB taxonomy): Bacteria > Planctomycetota > Phycisphaerae > Phycisphaerales > UBA1924 > CAYWRO01. Next base: position 9,154 of record CAYWRO010000041.1, read on the forward strand.
GCGGGAACGGTCGAAGCTGCGTGAAAGACGGCGCTGCACCTTGCGGCGACAGCGCCGTGGAAGAGGCTGCTTGAGCGTCCCCCCCACTGCTTTGGTCAGAGGCAGGGCATCCCCGCGCTGGCGGGGAACCAGCAATCCAGGAAGGCCAGCAGGTCAAAGACGTCCACGCCGTCCGTCCCGTCCCGTTCTGCGCTCACATCCGCGGCGAACCACACGTCGAGATACGCCAGCAGGTCGAAGACGTCGACGCCCGGCGCGCCATCCGTCTCGCATGCGCACGCCGGGGGCGCGACGGCGGTGGTGATCTTGAGATAAAGGTTGGCGTTGGCATCCCCGGAGCGAATGAAGCCGGAGTCGGGGGGCGAGATCGTGGGATCCGCCAGCCAGTAGCCGTTGGCCGTGCTCCCGATGGCGGGAGGACCAGCCTGCACCTGGCGGAAGAAGTCCTTATAGAAGCGGATGCGGACGAAGATGCGATCGCCCGGGGCGACGACGGCGCCATCGTGTGCGACGTTGACGGAGAGAATCAACGTGTCTTCGACGAAATCGCCACACGCGAGCGAGTCGATGGTGAAGGGCGCGTAGGCGATCAGCCGTTCCTCGTCTGGAAGACCGTCCAGGTCGGCGTCGGGTCCTGCACCGTCGGGGTCCGCGTACACCTCGACGTCGCCCTCGGCGCTGAGATTGCCGAAGCAGGCGAGAATGTCGTCGCCGATCAGGCGTGCCGCGTTGAAGGCGGAGAAGGTGATCTCCCCGATCGTGCCGCCTTCAGCGACCGTCACATCTTCCAGGTAGGCGAGCGGCTGGCAGCCGAGTTCGGAGCAGAGCTCCCGGTTCTCCGTGTCGGGAACGAACGGCTCGTTCAGGGCGTTCACCTGGATCGCGGTGTTGTCATACAGGACCGTCTGCGCCGCAGCGGGCAGAGCTGCGCCAAGCACCGCAAGGATCGTCCAACCTGTGGTCTTCATGCCATCTCTCCATGTAGGGTCACTGCCGGCCGGCGCCACGCAACGCCGATCAGTTTCGATTCGGATACATGTCCGAACCGTCGGGTCTGTTGCAGAAGGGGATCCAGCGGCGCGAGTCGCGCAGGCCGGTGTATTCGCGGGCGGTCAATCCGAGCATCTCGACGTGGCCGTCGAAGTTGGCCACGACGGCTTTGGAATCGTGCCGAAGGTCGAGATGGCCGTAGGCGTCGGGGGGGCGCTCATCGTTCCAGGTGATCGACTCCCGTTGATACAGCAGGTCGCTCACCGGCAGGCGGGGCGCGAGGACGAGGTGGTGCCCCGGGACGATGGTGGGGCCGTTGGCTTCGCCGGTGTGATCTCCGCCGCGGGCGGAGGCGAAGACGAGCAGGCGAGCGGGATGGGTGATCTGATCGGCGCGCGTTGCGAGCCGCACGATGCCCGCGGCGTTGATGCCGGCTTTGCCCGTCCCGCCAAGGTACATGCCGTTGATGCCGAAGGATGGATTGTTGCTGAAGGCGTACTGGTACCCGCCGCGGCCGTCCGGCACATCCGGAAGCGCGGCGTACTCGGCGTAGCGCGCCTTGTCGATGACGAGGGCGCGGAGGTCGTCGTTGACGTACGGCGCGATGCGCCACGGGTATCGGCGGCCGATCTCCTCGCCGAGCTGCCCGCCGCGGGAGTCGAGCAGGCGGGGCTCAAACTGGGCGACGCCGGGGAGCAGGGCGCCGTTGTAGTCGTTCGAGTAAGCGTGGTAGGCGACGATGAGTTGGTTTGCAGCCGCCATCTCGCGCACCCGCGCCGCCTGCGCGCGCACCGAGCCGAGGGCGGGCAGCAGAATCGCCAGGAGCAGGGCGATGATCGCCACCACGACGAGCAGTTCGACGAGCGTGAAGCCCGCGGCAGGGCGGCGGTCGCCGCGGTTCCGAAGGGCGGCGGGGGGTGCGAGGCTGGGCATCCGGACCTCCTGTATATTCAAATGTAACCAGATTTTTTACCAATTGCAAGCGATTGACTTTAATCGTGGCTGTTTTTTGTACAGGGTGGTCCAGTGTCCGGATTCAAAAATGGACAGCGCGAGGCCTCGCGTGTAGGCGTCCGCAGGTTCGCGCTGTCGCCGCCCCTTGGACTCCCCTAACACCCGCCCCGCAGGCCGCTTACGGATGTCTCGTCGATTGTCCGGGCAAAGAGGATGTGGTCCTGCCAGCGCCCGGCGATTTTGAGGTATCGCCGCGCGTACCCCTCGCGGCGGAATTCGCACCGGGCGGCCACACGCAGACTGGGGAGGTTGAAGGGGAGGATGGCGGCCTGGACCCGGTGAAGCGCGAGGCCGCCGGCCTCGGTGTCGTCAAAGGCGAGCCGAAGGAGGGCCTTGACGCCCTCTGTCCCCAACCCCTGGTTGATGCAGTCGGCGGCGACGAGCCAACCGGCGTCGGCGCTCTGGAAGACGCCGCGGACGATGTTGTTGAGGTTGAAGAGGCCGGCGAGTCGACCGTCGTCGAGGAAGGCGGCGAGCCGACAGGCTGCGCCGGCCTGCAGGCCCTCGCGGGTGCGAGCGAGGGCGCGGTCGAAGCGCGTGTCCGGGGAGAGCGGCGGATCTTCGGCGGGAGACCAGGGCGCGAGATGCTCGCGGCTGAGGTCCATCATGCGGATGAATGCCGCGCGGTCGCCCGGCTCAAGCGGTCGCAAGAGCAGGCGCTCGGTACGAAGCGGCGCAGGCGTGAGCGGCGTCTCGGGCACGCAGCAGGGTAGTCGCTTCCGTGGCGAGAATGCTCGCGAGGCCGGCGCGCAGCAGGCGTCGACAGGCCAGAACGGGGCCGCCTGCTCCCGCGGGGGCCGGTTGCGGGAGCGTTGCGTAACGGACGAAGGTGTCGTGAGCGGTCCACCGACCGCCGAGGTTCAGTTGCACCGGCGGCGTCCATGGCTGGCGCTGGAAACCGCAGGCGCTCGCCAGGCGGCGGCTGGCGTCGTTGTCGCGGGTGATGAGCGCACGCAAGGTTGTCAGCCCGAGCCCGTGCGGCAGATCGTCAAGCGCAAAGGCGGTTGTGAGGCGAACGGCCTCGGTGGCGACGCCGCGGCCGAGGCAGTCGGCGCTGACCCACCAGTTGATCTCGCCGGTGTGCTCAAGGCCGCGGGACAGGTCGTTGATGTTCACCGCGCCGGCGAGTCGGCCGTCGTTGAGGACGATGACGCGTCGCCAGGCGCGGCCGGTGCGCTCCGCGGCGTCGGTGAGGGACAGGTGACGCTCGAAGAGCATGGCGTCCGTCTCGCCGACCTTGTGGAGTGGGCAGAAGCGCGCGAGGTGCTGGCGGCTGAGCGCGGCGATGCGCATGAACTCGCGGCGATCTGCCGGGCGCAAGGGGCGAAGCAGGAGACGCTCGCCGCGAAGGTCGGACGGGCTGTGGACCTCGACCGGCTCACGCGGGGCCGGGATCGGCTGAGCCGGGCGTGCGGGCGCGGGGCGGCCATTGAGCAGCTTGCGCGCGGTGCGGATCCGGTTGAGCGCGTCCGTCGTCGATGCCATGGCGGGGCCTTTCGCGGGTGCGGCCTCCGGCCTTGACTTGCTCTGGGGCTTCCTGCCCACTTCGGGAGATGTTGCTGCTCACGGGCTGGACGTGCCCGTGCGCCTGATCAGTCCGTGACCTCGAGTTGCGGCCGATCCTTCTCGGGCCAGTCGATGTGGAAGTGTTTGCCGCGGGGCTGGTCGGTGCGTTCGTAGGTGTGCGCGCCGAAGTAGTCGCGTTGCGCCTGCAGGAGGTTGGCGGGAAGGTTGGCGGTGCGGTAGCCGTCGTAGTACGCCAGCGAGGAGGCGAAGGCGGGAATCGGAAGGCCCGCGGCGGCGGCGGTGGTGACGACCTTGCGCCAGTTGTCCTGCGCTCCCCCCGGGCCGCCGATGGCGGCGCGGAAGTAGTCATCCAGAAGAAGGTTGGGCAGACCGGGGTGGCGTTCGAAGGCGTCGGTGATCTTCTGGAGGAAGCGGGCGCGGATGATGCACCCGCCGCGCCAGATCTGGGCGATGGAACCGAAGTTGAGGTCCCATTTGTTGATGCGCGAAGCCTCGGCCATGAGGGCGAAGCCCTGGGCGTAGGCGCAGATCTTGGAGCAATAGAGGGCATCGCGGAGGGCGGTGATCCAGTCGCGGCGATCCCCCTGCAACGTCGAGCTGCGCGGGCCGGGCAGGAGTTCGGACGCCGCGACGCGCTGCTCTTTGAGCGCGCTGAGCGAGCGAGCGAATACGGCCTCGGCGATCGTCGCGGCAGGCGAGCCAATTTCCAACGCGTTCATGCCGGTCCAGGCGCCGGTGCCTTTCTGGGCCGCGACGTCGAGGACGATGTCGACGAACGCGCCGCCGGTGACCGGGTCCTTCTGGCGGAGGATGTCGGTGGTGATCTCAATGAGAAAGGAGTCAAGGTGGCCGGCGTTCCAGTCGGCGAAGACGTCGGCCATCTCGGCGGCGGACATGCCGAGCAGTTCGCGCATGAAGTGATACGCCTCGCAGATGACCTGCATGTCGGCGTACTCGATGCCGTTGTGGACCATCTTGACGTAGTGCCCCGCGCCGTCGGGGCCGATGTAGGCCGCGCATGGCACGCCGCCGGAGATGGGCCGGCCGGGCGCGGCGCCTTCAAGCGGCTTGCCGGTCTTCGCATCCACCTTGGCGGCGATCGCCTCCCAGACGGGCTTGATGAGCTCCCACGATTCGCGCTTGCCGCCGGGCATGAGGGACGGGCCGAACCTCGCCCCCTCCTCGCCGCCGGAGACGCCGGAGCCGACAAAGAGCAGCCCCTTTTCGGCGAGCGCCTTTTCGCGCCGCTGCGTGTCGGTGTAGAGAGCGTTGCCACCGTCGATGATGCAGTCGCCCGCCTCGAGCAGCGGCACGAGCGAATCGATCACGGCGTCGGTCGGCCGCCCCGCCTTGACCATCAGCACGATCCGCCGCGGCCGCCGGATGGCCTTGACGAAGTCGACCAGGTCCGCGGCGGGCACGAGCGTGCCATTGGTCCCGCCGAAGACCGCAGGCGGGTTCTCGGCCATGAACGCGTCCGTGACGCTGGTGGTGCGGTTGTAGACGGCCGTGGCGAAACCATGGTCGGCGATGTTCAGCGCAAGGTTCTGGCCCATGACGGCCAGGCCGATGACGCCGATGTCGGCGGAGTCAGGCTTTGGAGGAGAGAGAGGCATGGAGGCGCTCCGTCGCTGGAGGAAGTCGTGTTATCGGGTGAAGGGGCCGCGCGACCCGCAGTTGGAAGGGTATGAGGGTGGGGAAGGTCCGATAGCTCGACGGAACGCCGGCTTCCAGCCCGCATGCCGACGGCACGTAGAGGAGGGGAGCCGGCTGGAGGCCGGCGTTCCATCGGTTTCTACACTCTCTCGTGCTCGCCTCCACCTCCACGCGGCTGCCACGCTCGGTCGATGAGTTGATTTCGTCGCACCTGTGTGCGCGGCTGGATCGCATTGACGTCCTCAGCCGAAAGGTCTTCGCCGGGAAGCTCCAGGGTGAGCGCCGCTCCAAGCGGCGCGGCCAGAGCGTCGAGTTTGCCGACTACCGCCCCTACGTCGCCGGCGACGACCTCCGCCGCATCGACTGGAACGCGCTGGCGCGGCTGGACAAGTTCTTCATCCGCATTTTCCTCGAGGAAGTTGACCTTTCGCTGCACCTGGTGCTGGATGCGAGCGCCTCGATGGATGCGGGGGAGCCGAACAAGCTGATCGCCGCCCAGCGGATCGCCATGGCGCTCGGCTACATTGGGCTGGTGAACAACAACCGCGTCAGTGCCAGCGTCATCGGCGGCGGGGCGGAACCGGCGTTGCGGCGGCTGGCGCCCCTTCGCGGCCGCCGCGGCGTGCAGCGGCTGGGACATTTCATCATCAACGCCGTGCAGCCGTCGACAGGGGCAAGTTCCGGCGCGGAAGGGCGCGAGAGCTTCTCGGAGGCGATGCGCAGCATTGCGCGCACGCGGGCCGGCAAGGGGGTGATGGTCATCCTGTCCGATTTCCTGATCCCCGAGGGGTATCAGGAGGGCTTGCGCTTCATTGCGGGCGGAGGTGAGGGCGGGGGAGGGTGGGATGCGTACGCGCTGCAGATTCTCGCGCCGGGGGAGTTAGATCCGTCTTTGGAGCGCACCGGCGCGGGAGATCCGCTGGTGATCGGCGACTTAAAGCTGACCGACGCCGAAACCGGGCGCGCGGCGGAGGTGACGGTCACGGCGGCGCTGCTGAAGAAGTATCGCGCAGGGGTGCAGCGGTACATCGAGGAACTTGGCGCCTACTGCCGCGCACGCGACATTCGGCACCTGCTCGTTCCGTCCGATACGGATCTGGAGCAACTGCTGCTGGACTACTTGCGTCGGCGTGGATTGCTGCGCTGACGCCGCGCAGCGAGCGCATAGGCACGGCTTGCCGCATCGGAATGCGGCCAAGCCGTTGCGCCGATGCGGTGGTGGATTGGGCTGTTATGTCGTTGCCGGAGCGATCTTGCCGCGGCATTCACCGAAGCCGATGCGGCGGAACCCGTCGCGTTGGCAGTAGGCCTTCATGATGACTTCGTCGCCGTCTTCGAGGAAGCGGCGCTTTTCGCCGGTGGGGAACTCGATCGGGGTGCGGTCGGTGGTCGGCGCGACCTTCGGCGGGGTGGCGAAGGGGTCGCCGTTCCAGGTGAGTTCCAGGAGGCAGCCGCGGTTTTCTCGCTTCGGGCCGCTGATGGTGCCGGAAGCCATGAGGTCGCCGGGCTGGACGAGGCAGCCGTTGGAGGTGTGGTGCGCGAGCATCTGGGAGATGGTCCAGTACATCTGGTTGAAGTTGCCCTGGCTGAGGCGGACGGGCGACATGCCGCGGCGGTGCATCTCCTCGCTCTGCAGCCAGACCTCGACGGTGATGTCGATGCCGCCGCGGGTTTGGTCGGCCTCGCTGTAGAGGTGCGGGAGGGGCCGGGGGTCGGTATCGGGGCGCTTCAGGGCGGGGCAGCGGAAGGGGGCGAGGGCCTCCATGGTGACGATGTAGGGAGAGATGGTGGTCGCGAAGCTCTTGGCGAGGAAGGGGCCGAGGGGCTGGTACTCCCACTTCTGGATGTCGCGGGCGGACCAGTCGTTGACGATGCACATGCCGAAGATGTGGTCCTCGGCCTGGTCGATGGGGACGGGCTGGCCGTGGGTGTTGCCGCGGCCGACGAAGAAGCCCAGCTCCATCTCGTAATCGAGCATTTTGCAGGGGCCGAAGCCGGGCTGGCCGCCGTCCTCGGCGGGGGCCTGCTGGCCCGCGGGGCGGCGGACTGGCGTGCCGGAGGGGACGATGGTGGAAGCGCGGCCGTGGTAGCCGACGGGAAGCCACTTGTAGTTGGGCAGGAGGGGATTGTCGGGGCGGAACATGGAGCCGACGTTGGTGGCGTGGTGGACGGAGGCGTAGAAGTCTGTGTAGTCGGGGATCGTCAGCGGCCAGAGCGAGTACTTGGCTTGACTGCGCGGGATCAGCATGTCGTCGCGCTCCGCGTGATCGTGCAGCGCGGGGTTGCCCGAATGCAGGAGCCGCGAGACCTCGCGCCGCAGCTTGGGCCATGTGCCGTCCCGGATGATGACGTCGAGCCCGAAGAACGCCCAGTCGTCATCATCCTCGTCAACCAGGTCCGACATCGCGAGCTGATTCAGGTTCAGCACGAAATCGCCGATCACCACGCCGACCGCGGTGCTGGCCTCATCACCGTTCTCGAACAAGCAAGTGCACAGCGGCAGATTCTGAATCGGGAAATCCGTCTCGGGGTCGTTGGCTGATTCCACCCACGATTCCAGCTTGGGATCGTGTGTCTCGTTGATGTCGTGGTAAGGCATGCCGCCATCGTACGGGGGGAGCTTCGCCGGGGCTCCGCGGGCCGTCTGGCCTCCCACGGAACAACCGGTGGAGGTTCTGGCACCCGACTTCAGGCCCGCGCCTCTCGCGCGAGCCCCCGACTGTTTGAGGGCGAACAGGCCTCTCCATGAGCCTGCTGTTCAGTGAAAATAGCCCGTGTTCTTGACTGAAACACCACCATCGACTGCCGCCGATCTGGCCAGATGTGGCCACCCAGAATGGGGCAGATCGGTACGGGATCCGTCCGGAAGAACCCCCTTTGCAGGCTGGTACCCCCCCTCGACAGGTTATGAGACCACCCCGGATACGGGGAAACCCTTGTTTTGATTTAGGCATGTTGTCAAGTGCACAGAGTCAGGTAGACTGACCCTCACCGGCGGGAACACAAGCGGTTGGGAACTCGCCGGGACGGTTAACCCTTTTTCGGACTGGAGAAACTCATGTTGGGGTCTCGCGCCAAAATCGTTTTGGCCGCGGCCGCGGGCGCTTGTTTGTGCGGCGTCGCGTCAGCGGAAACCGTGACGTATGGCTTCGAAGTGCTGGAGGACAACAGCCCTCTGGACTTCTCCAGCCAGCTCTCGGTCAGCGTGTCGGACCACCGGCAGAGCGGCGCGATGGGCGCACTCGCTCCCGGCCAGGTCTCGTTCAAGTTCAACAACATCGGAGCCCTGAGTTCGTCCATCGCCCGCATCTACTTCGATGACGGGACGCTGCTTGGGATCGCCACGGTGTTCTCGTCGACCGGCGTCTCCATGGACCAGACCTTCCCTGGGCCCGGCAGCCTGCCCGGTGGGACGAACGTCAACTTCGTCGCGACGGCAGGGTTCTCGATCGGCGCGAACGCGCCGCCACCGGCGAACGGCGTGAACAACACGGCCACGGGCACCGAGTGGGTTGAGATCGTCTTCAACCTGATCAACGGCAAGACCTACGCCGACACGATCGCAGCCCTCAACGGCTTCGACAGCGAAGGCGACGGCATCGCCGATCTGCGCATCGGCCTGCACCTGATCGCCCTGGCCGACGGCGGAAGCGAGACGTACATCAACACGACGCCGCCTCCCGGCAACATGATCCCGCTCCCCTCGACGGCCGGCCTGGCCGCGGCGGGGCTGCTGATGGTCGGCGCTCGTCGCCGCCGCTGAGGCAGAACAAATCGAGCTCAGTTCCAGTCGGCGGGCGTCCTGCCCGCCGGCTGTCTTTTTGTCAGAGACGCGCCCGTCAGGAAGCGTTGGCGCTCTGATGCGTTCAGGGGGATGCTGGGCTTTGCGAAAGGGCAAATTGCGAGGCGGAGGTGCGAGAGGCTGGCTTCGCGCGTGGGTGGGTTGCCGCTCCCTGATGGGCGCGGCTCTGAGACGGCTGGGCCAAGGCTATCCGTGTGTCAGGATCCACACGGCGTAGCCCGAGGGTTCGCTGACCAGGGGCCGGCCGTACTCGTCGACGATGGCGATCGTGCGGAGGGCGGAGCGGGCGATCAGGCGGTCCCATTGGCTGGGGCTGTAGGTGCGGAGCCAGTACGACGATTCGATGTGCTCCACGCCGCGGGGGCGGGTGACGGTGATGTGTGAGACCACCTGCTCCCGCCTCGCCCTGACTTCGGCCTCGCCCAGGGGCGGGGTGTACTGGATGACCTGGCGCACGTGGCAGCGGCCGCGGGCGCTCTCCCAGACGTCCTCAACGGGGAACTCGGCAAAGTATCGGGCAAGGCCGATGCCGACGGCGTAGACGCCGCCGGGCCGAAGCACGCGCGAGATGCACTCGAAGTGGGCAAGCATCGCGCGGTCGCTCGGCAGGTGACGGATTGTGTTGATCAGGTTGAAGGCGAAATCGACCCCCCCCGCTCCCACCCCACCGCTGTCACTCGCACCCCTCCCGCGCCGTCTGCCCCCGCTGCCAGCCCATGACCGCGGCACGATCGTTTCATCAAAGTCGGTGATGTCGCCGAAATGGAGTGCGGCGCGGTGCTGGAGGCCGGCTCGATCGAAGCGGCGGCGCGCGTAGTCGAGCATGGGCTCGCTGAGGTCCATGCCGATCACCCGCCGCCCCCGCTTGGCGGCGGGGAGGAGGAGGCGGGCTGTGCCGCAGGCGGGCTCGAACCAGACCTGGCCGCCGCGACGCCGCGGCGTGGCGACGAAGCGTTCGGCGATGTGTTCCAGGCCGCGCAGCTCCCAGGCGGTCCACTTGGAGTGGATGATGTCGTAGTAGGCGGGGATGCGGTAATAGTGGGCGCGGCGCGACTCCATGGGGCGGGAGGGTAGCGCTTTGCAGGATGGCCGTGGTCGGGGCTGCTGGCGGAGTCGGAGCGCAATTGAGAAGAGCCGGCGGGAGGCCGGCGGTTCACGGGGACGGGAGGGGGAGCGGGAAGGGGGAGGGGGACGGGGAAGGTTCCGCTCCCTCGGGCGCGGCTCTGACGGGCGGCTCTGACGGGCGGCTCGGATGGGGTTAGAAACTCAGGGGGTGCAGCCGTCTGCAGAGGCGGGGAACCACAGGTCGAGGTAAGCCAGAAGGTCGAAGACGTCGACGGCCGCATCGTCGGTCATCTCGGCGCCTGCATCTGCCGCGAACCAGAGGTCCAGGTAGGCCAGCAGGTCGAAGACGTCGGCGACAAGGTTGAGGTCGAGGTCGGCCTCGCACGTGGCTGTCACCTCGATGGGAGCGCTGGTGGTCTGGCCGCACGGTCCCTGCACGAGGACGTCGTAGACGCCTGCATCGCCGGGGCCGAAGTTCTCGACAACCAGTTCGCGGGCCACAGCGCCGGAGATCGTGGATCCCTCGAGACGCCACTGGTAGCGCATCGGCCCGGCGCCCTGGGCGCCGACGGCCAACTCGAGCGTGCCGCCGACGCGGACGACGGTGTCGCCGGACTGGCTCGCGATGCCGGGCTCGGTGAGCCCCATCGCCCAGCACGCGGCGTGCTCGAGAACGTGCTCGGCGTCGTGCGTGGCGACCATGAAGCTCGAATCTTCGAAGAACAGGAACACGCGCCGGGCCGGGGCCGTGCGGCCATTGAGGAGGGCCGCTCCCTGCTCCGCCGCGGCGATAACGGCGTCGGTCGGAACCCCGGTGCGCGTCGCCAGCACCTGCACGCCGGGCCCGAACGGCCCCTGGATGAAGCTCATGTTGGCGGGCGACTCGAAGACGGTCATCACGCCGAGGCTGTTGTGGGCGGTGATCGGGTGGTTGTTGTTGATGATGCTGATGGTGGTCTGGTTGTTGGCGACCGCCCCGTTGCTGGCCAGCGGCTCGCGATCGGGGCGCATGATGGCGTGCTCCCAGTCGATCAGTGGCACGGGCAGATTGGAGAACTGTCCGGCGACGTTCCCGGAGGCGATCGTCGAGGAGACCACGATGAGGTCGTAGTCCGCCGCCATTTGCGCGGGCGTCGGCCGGCTGGCGGGGTTCTCTGCGAACGTGTCAACCTCGAAGCCCTGGGCCCGCAGCGCATCCGCGACGGCGGCGTCGCCGGGGACCGGCGGATCGCCCGCGCCAATCAGCGCGATGCGCGAGAAGTCGCCGACGCGGATGTACCCCGGCTTGAGTTCGACACTGACGCCGTCGGCCCCCGTCACGGTGAGGCGCACATCGTAAACGCCGTCGGCCAGGTAGGTGTGCGTGGGGTGCTGCTGCGTGCTGACCGTGCCGTCGCCGAAGCTCCAGAGCCAGGCCGTCGGGTTCGGGACGGTAGAGGTGTCGGTAAAGGAGACCGTCATGGGCGCGAGCCCCTGGCGGACATCCGCGGCGAAGTCAGCCGCGCCGACGAACTTGACGCGCAGGACGTTTGCGCCGCGGTCGACGGGCGAGGTGTAGTCCTGGTCCTTGTACAGATCGGTGAAGTAGATGCCGTCCGGTCCGGCCGCCAGCCCGACGGCGGTCGCCTTGCCGGAGCCGACGTACTGCACGAGCGTCTCGCCGCCGTTGATGAGGTTGCCGCCGGCGTCGAGTTGCCAGACCGTGAGTCGTTTGCCGATTGACTGCGGCCCGGTCGCCCACGTGGCGCCGGACTCGGTCACGATCATTTTGTCCATCATCTCGGCGGGGAAGCCGCTGCCGTCAAATGTCTGCGGCTGGACGAACACGCAGTTGACGGGGCCGCTTGAGGGGACCCAGTTGTACGCCGCGAACGCCTGCATCGAGTTGTCGGATCCGTCCCACAGGTAGTTGCGCGAGCGCACGACCCTGGCGATGCGATCGACGCTGGGGCCGTTCTCGACCATGTAGTGCTGGCCGTCCGACGCACGCCATGCGCCGCCGAAGGGGTTGCGCAGCCCGTACGCGAAGACGTAGTCGCGCGCGGAGATGCCATCACCGGCGTTGTAGAAGGGGTTGTCGGCCGGCGCTGTGCCGTTGAGGTTCATGCGGAGGATTTTGCCGCGGAAGGAGTTGAGGTTCTGCCCCGTACCGGCGTTGAAACCGTCGCCCATGTGGACGTACAGGAGACCGTCGGGACCGAAGGTCATGTTGGAGATCTGGTGCGACTGCCCCTGGCTCTCGCCGATCATGTTCAGGATGGTGGTTTGAGTCGCGGCGGTGAGGCCGCCGTCGTTGCTGGTGAAGCGCACGACCTTGGGGTAGTGCGGCCCGCCGGCGTCGTAGAGCATGCCGGCGAAGACGTCACCCGTGGCCTCGTGCACCACGATCCCCGACAGGCCCTGCTCGCCCGAGCCGGGGAACTGCCCCGTCGGGTTGAAGTTGAGCAGGCCCGCGGCGTAATCCCGCACCTGTCCGGAACGCGTCACCACCTTGATCGTGCCGTACAGCTCGGTGACGTAGTAGAAGGGGTCGTCCGGATCGTCGCCGAGCCGGCTCTCCGGCACGAACGCGATGTTGACCGGCAGCCGGAGGCCGCTGGCGACGGTGTCCACCTTGTATCCGGGGCGCGTGGCGATCCACGGCGTCGGCGCGCTGCGCGCGGGGTTGGCGAAGCTGGGCGCCGTCTGGCCCGACTGGCCGAAGTAGGAGGCGCCTGCCGCGGAGACCCAGAAGATTGCTTCCGTGGACCCCGAAGCGCCCATCGCGGGCAGATAGATTGTGATGTCGTCCCCCTCGTGATCGGTGAAGCGCAGTTCGCTCTCCGGGAAGGCGACGCTGGGCTCATCGCCGGCGCTGAGCACGACGCGGATCGGCTCGTGACCGGGGAGGATGCCGGGGTTCATGAGTTGGTTGGTCAGGCCATCGTGGCCGCGGAACTCGAGGAGGACCGCGCCGCCGGCCTGCTCAATCCGCAGCGACGGCGGGAAGGTGCCGGGCGGCGGGGGCGGCGGCAGGACAAGGTCGGCCCCGAACGAATCGATCCAGCGCGGCGTGGGTGAATCGAGGATGTCGTCGCCGGTGAGCGGGAGGATCTCGGTCGGAGGAGCGGTGCGGAAGCCGCGCTCGCTCCAGGCGCTCCACTCGGTGCCGGCCTGGCCGCTGTCATCGCGGTGGCGGACGCGGAGGCGATACTCGGTGTCCGGCTCCAGGGCGTCCTGACCCGCTGACGAACCCATGAAGTTGCCGTCGCCGAAGTGGGCGTGCACCTTCTCGAGCCCGGTCACGCACAACCCGGCCCAGACCCGCTCGCTCGGATTGACGCGCCAGATCTCCCAGTCGGTGCAGAGGTGGGTGTCACCGTTGTCGGGATCTGAGAACGGGGCCGTTTCCATGTGGACGTCGGACGGGTTGACGATCTGCCCTTCGGACGCCGGCTCGGTGATCACCGGCGCATCCGGAGGCACGTTCCCCCATGCCGCGCCCGCGACAGCGAACAGAACCATGGGACCACTCACAAACGCGGGCCGCAACGTCCGATGTGCCATGCCGATCTCCAGACGGATCTACAACGGGTTTACCAGGGCGCCCGAGAGCCGGGCGCGAGAGCCTTCATGCTAACACAATCCGGCGCAATCGCCACCCCTGTTCCTACGATGGTCCCGCGGCTGGCGCGACGCCCGGCCGCGGACGTCGGTCGATTTCAGCAAGGATCCAGGCACATGGCATGGCGGAAGATTGATGAGCTTCTCAGGGGGCAGGCGACTATTGGTGACGAGGTCACTGTCAAGGGGTGGGTGCGCACCCGCCGCGACTCCAAGGCGGGCATGTCGTTCATCGCGGTGAGCGATGGAACGTGCTTTGATGCGATCCAGGTGGTCGCGCCTGTCGAACTATCGAACTACGAAGGCGAGGTTGTTCGCCTCACGACCGGCTGCGCGATTGAAGCGACCGGGACGCTGGTCGAGAGCCAGGGCAAGGGGCAGGCGGTTGAGATCCAGGCGCGCGAGGTGCGCGTGATCGGGTGGGTGGAGGATCCGGACACCTACCCCGTTCCGCAGAAGCGCCACACCTTCGAGTACCTGCGCGAGGTGGCGCACCTGCGGGTCCGGACCAACACCTTCGGCGCGGTTGCCCGCGTGCGGCACACGCTGAGCATGGCGATCCATCGCTTCTTCCACGAGCGCGACTTCTTCTGGGTGCACACGCCGATCATCACCGCCAGCGACACGGAGGGCGCCGGCCAGATGTTCCGCGTGAGCACGCTGGATGCGGTCAACCCGCCGCGGACGCCGGAAGGCGGGGTCGACTTCAACGAGGACTTCTTCGGCCGCGAAGCGCACCTGACGGTGTCGGGGCAGCTCAACGTGGAGACGTATGCGTGCGCGCTCTCGCGGGTGTATACGTTCGGGCCGACCTTCCGGGCCGAGAACAGCAACACCAGCCGGCACCTGGCCGAGTTCTGGATGGTGGAGCCGGAGATCGCCTTCGCCGACCTGGATGCGGACGCTGCGCTGGCCGAGGAGATGCTGCGCTACCTGGCGGATGCGCTGCTGACCGAGCGGGCGGACGACATGAAGTTCTTCCAGGAGCGGATCGACCAGGGTGTCATCGATCGCCTGAAGCACGTGATCGAGAAGCCGTTCCGGCGCCTGCCGTACACGGAGGCAGTCGAGGTGCTCGAGAAGAGCGGGAAGAAGTTTGAGTTCTCCATCAAGTGGGGCGCTGACCTGCAGAGCGAGCACGAGCGTTACCTGACTGAGGAGCACTTCAAGCAGCCGCTCGTCGTGACCAACTATCCAAAGCAGATCAAGGCGTTCTACATGCGCCTGGATGACGAGCACCCCGGCGGCTCCGCGCCCGCGGGCGCGCAGACCGTCGCCGCGATGGACGTGCTCGTGCCGGGTGTCGGCGAGATCATCGGCGGTTCACAGCGCGAGGAGCGGCTGGATGTGCTCGACGCCCGCATGGAGGAGATGGGGCTCGACAAGGAAGACTACTGGTGGTACCGCGACCTGCGCAAGTACGGCACCGTCCCGCACGCCGGGTTCGGGCTGGGGCTGGAGCGGTTCATGATGTTCGCGACGGGGATGACGAACATCCGCGACATCATCCCCTTCCCGCGTGCGCCGCGGCAGTGCGAGTTCTAGTGAGGTAGTGCATGGACGGGATGCGGAGGAGCGGGACACTGTCCCCCTCTGCCCCCCAACTACGCCTCCAGATCACGCATCACGCAGGGTGGAACGTACGCCCGCACGACGTCTCGCCATCCCTCCGGGCCGATCATCCCCTTGATCGAACTGCTGCTCGTCTCGCACAACTCCCGCGGCGGCATCATGAAGACTGTGTTCAACTCCGGGTGCAGGTCGCTGTTGATGTATCGCATGGTCCGCTCGTAGGTGTAATCCGCCTCGTTGCGGATGCCGCGGAGGATGGATGTTGCGCCGACCGACTTGGCGTAGCGGGCCAGGAAGAGGTTGTGGAAGTGGGTGACTTCCACGTTGGCGTGCTCCGCGCAAATTTCGCGGAGCCAGCCGAGCCGCTGCTCGAGGGGGAACGAGTACTTCTTTTCGGCATTCTCCCCAATCGCGACGATCAGCCGGTCGAACAGCGACGCGCCCTGGCGGATCATCCAGACGTGCCCGTTTGTGGGAGGATCAAAGCTCCCCGCGTAAACACACAGACCCGCCATAAGCACGAACTCCGAAGCCCCCGCGTGTTATCGGCCGGCAGAGTCTATTCGCCCGGGTCCGGGGGCCCGGTCGGCAACCATGCCGCCCCTGCGCGGCAGGCATTCTCGGCACAGACAGACCATCTAACTGCCTGTGCCCCATGCATTTCTGGATCGGTCCTCGCCGCGGGGCATACTCAAGGTGACCACCAAACCCAAGAAAGGGGGAAACCCAATGAAGACACGATTGAACCTGCAGAACACGCTCTCGGTCGCCGCGATCGCCCTGGCGGGGGTCGCCATTCTCCGCACGGGCGGTGCCAATCTTGACGCGGCCAGTCCGGCCATCGCCGAGCCTCCGCCGGCCCGCTTCAGCGCGGGTGAGCAGCGCATCGACATGATTGGCGAGCTGCGCCAGCTCAACGTCCGCCTGGCCCGCATCGAAGCCGCCCTGAACAGCGGACTCACGGTGCGCGTCATCGAGGCCGGGAACGGCGAAGCAAGCAACTGACCCACCATCGTTTCACTGCCCACCATAGCGTCTCCCCCCCACCGGGGATGGTCGCGATCCTCCTTGCGAAAGCAACGCCTTTGGCGTCTTTCCCACACTGACACGCGGGCGGCCAGATTGGCCGCCCGCTTGTTTGCGCGCGTCCTATCGTGACCGGTTCGTTCGCCCTTCTTTGAGAAGCGTGGCGCCCATGAACGTCCGGCCGCGACATTGGAGCCGTTCACGACTCGCACAGGGCTTGCGCCGCACCGCTCGGCGGGGCCGGGATCGGGTCGTTCCCTCGCTTGCTCCGCAGGCACTCCACTTTCTCGACGCGTGGCTGCGCCCGTCCGACACCTTCGTTGAGTTCGGCTCCGGCCGGTGCACGCTCTGGCTTGCGCAGCGCATCGGACGGCTCGCCTCTTTTGAAGACCTTCCGGGCTGGTATGACACCGTGCGTGGGCAGCTTGACGCCGCCGACGCGAACAACGTCGACTACCGGCTTGTCACATCCGACAACCTCCTGCAGCGTGCAGATGAGTCCCTCACCGCCTTCCCCGGCCGCGCGCCCGACGGCGTCCTTATCTCCGGCCTGGAGAGCGACTGCTGCGCTGTGTGGGCGCTGCTGCATCTTCGGCCGGGCGGGATCGTCGTCATTGACAAGCCGGGTCGGTACCTGCCCCGCCGCCGCCGCGGACCTGCCGCTGCGGCCGATAACGGCAGCACGCCCGCGGGTCTGCACGACCAGTTCGCCCGCGGCGTTGCCGACTGGCGTTGCGTTCATTGGTCTGAGGGTGGTTGCGATACGGCTGTCTTCTTCAAGCCCTGCCGTTGAGTTCCGCCCCCGGCTCGTGCCCGGGCTGACGTCCGGTGTGACACTTCTTCATGCGAATTGTCGTGAATGGGGTTGGCAGCGGCAGATGAGTTCCTGTATGCTGGCCGCGTGTCCGGCACCACCTCGTCAGCGACTTCAACACCCTCTTCCGCCACCGCAGCGGGCGCCTCCGTCGCCAGCCGTTACAAGGGCGACTACCTGGGCGGCAGCCTTGACCGCGTCTTCTCGTACCGCGTGCAGGCCGTGTTGACCTTGCAGGCAACCTCCGGCCAGCCATCGCCGCGGATCCTTCTGGTCGGCAAGGGCAACGGCATTGTGGACGTCATCCTGGACCGCTGCGGCATCAAGGTGACCACACTGGATATGCGCCCGGCCCTGGAACCGGACATCGTCGCATCCGTCGAGTGCATCCCGGTGGAGAGTGGAACGTTCGACTGCACGCTCTGCTGCCAGGTACTTGAGCACCTTCCCTTCGATAAGTTCCGTGGCTGCCTTGCTGAACTCCGCCGCGTGTGTGTGGGCGACGGCTCAATGATTCTCAGTCTGCCCGATCAGCGCCCCTACTTCTCGCTGGGTTATGCGTTGAAGCGCTCGCATCGACACGTCTCCTTCAGTGTTCCGTGTCTGCCTCCGCGTCGCATTCCTGAGTGGCGAATGGAGCGGATGGGACATCATTGGGAGATCGGCTTTGCCGATACGCCCTTCAAGCTTGTGAAGGCTGAGATCGCCGCGGCGGGTTGGAACATTCTGGAGGTGGTGCGAGTCCGGGAACTGCCTTGGCACACATTCTTCGTCTGCCACGCCGGATCGGACTGAAGCTGCCGAATCTGCACCTCACTTCGATTCAACAA
Source organism: uncultured Phycisphaeraceae bacterium (assembly GCA_964460345.1). Lineage (GTDB taxonomy): Bacteria > Planctomycetota > Phycisphaerae > Phycisphaerales > UBA1924 > CAYWRO01. The sequence continues at coordinate 27,053 of CAYWRO010000041.1, forward strand.
GCGCTGCTCCTATCCTTTCGCCGGTCCTGAGCGGCCCTCCAGAGCGCCGCCGGGGGCCATTTAGTGCGCAAAACCTGACCTGCAATGGAGTTACACCCATGTCCACCCCGATCACGATGACCGCCGGCACGCTCGACGTCCCCAACGACCCGATCATTCCGTTCATTGAGGGTGACGGCACGGGGCCCGACATCTGGAACGCGTCCGTGAAGGTGTTCGACGCGGCGGTGGAGAAAGCGTACGGGGGGGAGCGCAAGATCACCTGGCACGAGGTGCTCGCGGGCGAGAAGGCGTTTAACAAGTCCGGCGACTGGCTGCCGAATCAGACGCTGGAGGACTTCAAGACCTACCTCGTCGGCATCAAGGGGCCGCTGACGACGCCGGTGGGCGGCGGCATCCGCTCCCTGAACGTGGCGCTGCGGCAAATTCTCGACCTGTACACCTGCCTCCGGCCGGTGCGCTGGTTTGACGGCGTGCCCTCCCCGGTGAAGGCGCCCGAGCTGACCGACATGGTGATCTTCCGCGAGAACAGCGAAGACATCTACGCGGGCATCGAGTTCGAACACGGCACCGACGACAACGCCAAGTTCATGAAGCTCTTCGGCGAGAACTTCCCGTCACCGTACAAGAAGATCCGCTTCCCCAAGACCAGCGGCATCGGCATCAAGCCGGTCAGCCAGGAAGGCACGGAGCGGCTCGTCAAGGCGGCGATCCAGTACGCGCTCGACAACGGCCGCGCCTCCGTGACGCTCGTCCACAAGGGCAACATCATGAAGTACACCGAGGGCGCGTTCCGCGACTGGGGGTACCAGACCGCGGTCGAGCACTTCGGTGCGACGCCGTGGGAAGGCGGCCCCTGGCACATCATGGATCGCCCGGCCGGCTCCGCTCCGATCTCCCACCGTCCGACGCGCGAAGGCAGGGCGAAGGTCGACCCCTCCAAGCTCATCATCAAGGACGTCATCGCCGACGCGTTCCTGCAGCAGCTTCTGACCCGCCCCGCCGAGTACGACGTCATCGCGACGATGAACCTCAACGGGGACTACATCTCCGATGCACTCGCGGCGTGCGTCGGCGGCATCGGCATCGCCCCGGGTGCGAACATCAACTACGACACGGGCCACGCGATCTTTGAAGCGACGCACGGCACCGCGCCCAAGTATGCCGGCAAGGACCAGGTCAACCCCGGCTCGGTCATCCTCTCCGGCGAGATGATGTTCCGCTACATGGGCTGGGGCGAGGCCGCGGACCTGATCGTCAAGGGCATCGAGGGCGCGATCGCGGCGAAGACGGTCACTTACGACTTTGAACGGCTCATGCAGGGCGCCACGCTCCGCAAGTGCAGCGAGTTCGGCGACGACATCATCAAGCACATGGGCTGACCCGCCCCGGCGCGCCGTGCTGGCGCACCGTCACTCTGTAAGAAGCAAACATACCTGCCGCAGCGCTTCGGCGCTGCGGCAGTTTTCGTTCCAGCCTGGCCAGTCGCGGCCACTACGGCTTGTACGTCGCTTCAACTTCCGGGCTCAGGGCGAACTGCCCCTCGAGCACCTTACGCACGGCGTCGAAGAGCGCTTCCTCCCCATCGCTCTTGGCTACGTACCCCCACGCGCCCGCTTCAATCGCGCGGTCGATCAGGTCGCGCCGCACCATGCCGGTGTACATCACGACGCGGACGTCACCGCACAGGTCCACCAGTTCACCGATGGCGTCGAAGGGATCCTTGCCGGGCATGTCGATGTCCAGCAGAACGACGTCGGGGCAGCCCACACGGGCGAGGTCTTCGATAAGCTGGCCCGCATCCTCCGCGCACCCCATCCAGCGGAAGTCCGGGTTGTGCTGAAACTGCACGCGCAGGGCCGCCGTCACCAGCGGGTTGTCATCCGCGCAGTACACGGTCGGCTTCTGCTCCGACTCCGTGCTTGTCAGGACATCCGTCATCGTCGCGTTCCGGACAGAAGTTCCTCAAGTCTGCGGCGCAACGCCGGCAAGGGCATTGTTTCATCAACGGCCACAACGCGGTCTCCGGCCCCTCCGCTCGCGCCCGGCTGCCTCCCCAGCAGCACGATGCGCCCGCTCCACTGACCGGGAATCATGTCGAACGAGTCGGTCACCCAGAGACCACCGTCCGGCGACGCCGCGGTCGCACCCGCATCCCCCGGATGGAAGTGTACCCGATAGTTCAGATTGGTGAGCAGGTGCGAAACGATGGCCCGCTTGCGGGCGTCGGCAAGCGTGACGATGGCGAACTCGCGAGGCTGCGTTGCCCGCGCTTGCGCAGGCAGACAGATGGTGAACGTCGACCCTTCTCCGGGGTTGGATTCGATCAGCAGCGTTCCTCCCGCGCTCTCAACAATCCCCTTTACCAGCGCCAGGCCGAGGCCGGAAGACATCCGCCGCGTTCGCGTCGTGAAATACGGCTCGACACAGCGCCGCAGCACCTCTTCGCTCATGCCGGTCCCGTTGTCCGCGACGCTGATGCACACCTGTGGGCCGCCGTCTGCCGCCGCGGCCGCGCTCGCCTGAATGCGAATCAGTGCTCCCGGGGCGGGGGGGCCGTCGTCCGGGCGCAGGGCCATGGCTGCGTTCTGTACGAGGTTGAAGACCGCCTGCGTCAGCAGGTGTCGCGAGAGCGGCACGGAGGGGAGGTTTGGTGGGATCTTGTGCTCCAGCTTGATTCCGCTGCCCACCGTGGCGCGCAGCAGCGGGTCCGTTGTCGTCCACCATTCCGCCAGATTCGTGCGTTCGCGTGGGTTGCCGGCCTGTTCGGGATCCTGCGCCATGAGCCGCAGACCCGCGCTCAGGTTCTGCAGGTACTCGGCGGCGCGCGAGACGGCCGTGAAGTGGTCTTCCGCCCGCTCGGCCATGGCTCCATCGCGCCCTGCGATCATCTCCCGGATCGCCGTCAGGTGCGCGCGCAGAGGCATAAGGATGTTGCCGATGTCATGGCCCAGCCCGGCCGACAATGTTCCCAGCGACGCCATCCGTTCCGACTGCCGCAGGCGTGACTGCGTCTCGATGACTTCCGCGGTCCGGCGCTGGACCTCGCGTTCGAGCATGGCCTGGTGATCGCGCCGGAGAATCTCCGCCTCGCGGATGCGGCCGATCATCGCGTTGAAGACATCCGTCAGCCGCCCCAGTTCATCGTCGTCGTACTTGCGGGCTTTGATCTGGTAGTCCTCGGTCGCGGCGATCGTTTCCGCGGCACGCGACAGTTCCTGCACGGGTCGCAGCAGTGAGCGTTGAAGCTGCCGGGCGGCGAGCCAGGCCAGCAGGATCACGGCAAGCGTAATTGCCGCCGCCAGGGCGATCGCCTGCACCAGCCGTCGCTGGGCGGGGGCGAAGTCGTAGAGCAGCGTGAGCGTGCCGATCACATCGCGATCGCGCACAATCGGCTGGGAGACCTCGAGCCAGCCATCCTTGATGATGACGCTCGCCGGCCGGGCCAGCTTCGGCGCTGCGCGGCCGCTGCCGCGCTGATACCGTGCGAAGAGGGTTCCATCCGCCTTGCGGATCTCTCCCACGGCGAACTCAGGCGCCGCCGCCAGCCCCGCGAGCGTTGCCACGCCGGCCTCGGGGTCGTCAAAGTCGAGCGCAGCGGTGCTGTTGGCGGCGATGATGCGCGCGTGCGCGCGCACGCCCTGCACCGAGTCGTGCCGCACGCGGCGCACCTCCAGGACCACCAGCGCTGCGCACAGCACGACCGCCGTCAGGGCGCTGATGAGCGTGATCAGCACGGTCAGCTTCGTCGCGAAGGATCGGCCGGGCAGTCCTCTCATCACCCTTCCTCCTCCTGCTCCTCGTCGGCGGGCACGACGATTCTGGCGAGCTTGAGGACCTGCGAGCTGACCTGCAGCTTCGTCTCCTTGATTGCCTTTTCGTTGGCGTCGAACGCAATGCGGCGCTGGCGCACCGTCAGGCGGAACATGCCCCCTTTCTCGGCAAAGGTGTCGATCTCGCTGATCGTCAGAACATCCGCGCCGTCCACCGCTTCGAGCAGCCCATCAATCCGTGCGGCTTCCGATTCGCCGAAGAAGTTGGCGTGCGACTCGCGCAGCGCCTCGTGAAACGCCGCGAGCGCGGCCGCATCCGGCTCCGCCTTGCCCTCGGCCGGGAGCGGATACGCCACGCGCTTGAGTTCCACGCGCCGGCCTTCGATCGTGAGTCCCTCGGCCGCCTCGGCCAGCGCCGCATCAATCTGGCTTTCGCCGACGAGCGTGAGCACGATCGGTGAATCCGCCTTTTCGAAAGCCTCTTCCGGCCAGGTCGTGTAGCGGAGGAAGTTGACGACGACCCCGGCCTTGACGGCTGCGGCCCGCTCCGGGTCCATGCTCTGGGCCGCCGCGCTGCGGGGCGGCAGCAGGGACACCGAACAGGCCAGGAGCAGCAGATGAAGCAGCGCGTGCGCAGGCATGATGGTCTGACGCGCCCGCCCTGGCCGGAGCGCCGGCGGCCTCAGAATCGCACGGTTCCCATGAGATACACCCCGCGCTCGACCTGCAGGGACGAAAACTCCCTGTGCCGGTCCTCCAGCAGGTTCTGCCCCCACACAGACAGTTCGAAGTTCGGGTTCACCCGCCACGTTGCCCCTATGTCCAGACGCAGGTAGTCGTCGATGTCCTGGGTCGGAACCTCATCCACATAATACGCCGCGGCGTTGATCGCGACATTCTCCACCACGTCGAGGTACGAGGTCAGCGTCGCCATGTTGTGCGGCGTGTTTCCCTCATCCACGTCGAGGACGGGGCCGCTCACGTCGATTTCCACGTAGCTGTAGCTGCCGCGGAGGCGCCAGTTGTCCGCCACGCGCCAGGTCACGGCGATCTCCCCGCCGAGGGCATCGGCGGAGCCTTCGTTGGTGAAGCTCTGCCCGCCGAGCGCTGCGCCCGTGGGGAGCGAGATGAGATCGTCGTACCGGCTGTAGAAGAGTTGCACGTCGAACGCGACCGCATCGGTGATGCGATTGCGATAACCGACTTCGTACGCGGTGATGCGCTCGGCGTCGAGGTCGGAATCGCCCGTGAGCGTGAAGGCCTCGATTGCGCCCGTCGGCATTCCCGTAAAGAGACCCGGATCGGCGTAGAAGAGCGTGGTGATGCTATCCAGTTCCGTGCGCGACGGGATGCGCACCGGGCGGGAGATTCCTCCCCACAGGGTCTGCCGATCGTCGGGCGTCCACCACAGGCGTCCGCTCGGCTGCACTTCGAAGCCGGTCTGGTCGTTGTGCTCGAACTTGCTGCCGATCATCAGGAAGAGCCGGTCGGGCACGAGCGTGATCGTGTCCTGAATCAGCGCGCTGATCGTGTGCAGGTCCCGGTCGTCGGGATCAAAGTCGAGGTTTGCCGACGGGCTGGTGTCGTCTCCGGTGAAGTAATACTCGGCCCCCGCCAGCAGCGCGTGCGAATCGCCGAGCGTGAAGTGATAGCGTGCGTCGATCTCGATCGAATCACGCGTGACCTCGAATCCCTGTTCATCGCGGTCCGTGCGGTCGTAGTACGCCAGGACGCTCCACCCCTCGTTGCGCGCGGAGAAGCTCTGCAGCTTCACGAGCGCGTGCCCGCCGGTGACGCGGTTGTCGAAGACCTTGGCGCGCGTGGTCGGAACCTCGGCGGGCACGGGCAGGTTGACGCGCTCCCGGTGCGTCAGGCTCGAGTAGCCGTCGATCTGAAAGGTCAGATCGATGTCATGGTCGAGTTCAAACTCCGCGCGGAAGCGGCCCCTGGCCATGTCCCATTCATCTTCGCCGTCCTGCGGGCCGGAGGCCTCCAGCGGGCCGAAGTTGCGGTACTTTCCCCAGACGGTGAACCAGCCATTCTCCGAGAGTTTGCCGCCGTAGCGCACCGCGCCGAAGCCGCGCAGCCACGGCGTGCCCCCACCGCCCGTGACATACAAGCCCTGCGACTCCTTCGCGGGCCTGGTGACGATGTTGATGACGCCGTTGACGGCGTTCGCCCCCCACAGGGTCGCGCCCGGGCCGCGGATCACCTCGATCCTGTCCACATCTTCCAGAAGTGGATCCTGCACCTCCCAGAACGTGCCGCCGAAGAGCGGGTCGTAGAGCCTGCGGCCGTCTTCCAGGACGAGCGTCCGGTTGGCCAGCAGGCCATTGAAGCCGCGCGGCGAGATCGCCCAGCGGTGCGAACTGCTCTGGCCGACGAAGACGCCCGGGCTCAGGCGCAGCACCTCGGCGACGGAGCGGTGTCCGGAGCGGCGGATCTCTTCATTCGTGATGACGTCGAGTGCCGCGGGCGCTTTGAACTGCTGTTCCTCGACTCCCGCCACGCCCGTGACCTCAATCGCCATGAGTTCTTCGAGACTCAGGAGCCGTGCATCGGCGGGCGCGAGCGGTTCGGGCGCATCGCGGATGGCGCGCTGCGCCACCGCGGCGGCGCTGGAGGCCGCCAGCGCAAGGATCCCGATCATCGTCTGCCGCATCGGAGGAGTTTCCGCCAGGGAGAGGAACGTGTCCGCCAGCCTACCGAAACGCGGGGGCGCGTCAAGCGCTCCCCGCCGCGGGCCGGGCGCACGGGACAGATTGGGCGGAAGTGCCCACCCCCCCCTCCCGCCCCCCCCTCGCGACAGCCAGGCTCCCCCCCCAGTTTCCGGG
>CAYWRO010000042.1:0-33088 GCA_964460345.1 uncultured Phycisphaeraceae bacterium
TGTAAAGGATGTGCCCGGTCTGTACACAGGGGGTACTCCCCCTGCCATCGCGACGGATCGATCGTGGTCAACGTCATCCGGTGAAGGCGCAACGCATCAGGCGCATCGTCACGCTCTTCTTTTCGACGCAGGGGCTGCGCCCCCGCACCCCCATTTGCGAGACCCCTTCATCAACGATCGCCCGCATGCCCGCGCGGAGTACCGCGTGGGCATGCCACCCGAGGTTGAAGACAACTCGGCGGCACGGATCGACGACAGCCCATCGGGCATCAACGACAGGCCATGAGGCATCAATGACGGCCCATCAGGCATCAACGACAGGCCGTAAGGCATCAACGAAGGTCTGTGAGGCATCAACGACGGTCCATCAAGCATCAACGACAGCCCGTAAGGCATCAACGACAGAGCGTGAAGCATCAACGATGCTCTGTGAGGCATCAACGACAGAGCTTGGTAACACGTCCACAGGCGGTTATCACCGCCGGATCCGGGGGACTTCCTGCTTCTCGGACGTGCGTTGGGGGCCGATAACGCGCAAGCGCGACCGGCCGGCGTCGCCGTGTCGTTCCGTTCATGAAAAGGGCTTGGCCGATGGACCGCGGCAGCAAGCCTTCTCAGGAAACGCGCATTCAGGGATGTGCGTCCAGGGCTTACCCGTGGATCAGCCGCCCCTCGGCCGCCAACGCCGCCTCGTGCACCGCTTCGTGCATCGTCGGGTGGGCGTGCATCGTCACGATCAGCTCTTCCGTCGTCGCCTCCAGGCGCCGCGCCAGCGTCATCTCCGCGATCAGCTCCGTCGCCTGGTCGCCCATGATGTGCGCGCCGAGGATCTCGCCCCGCGGCAGGCCGCGGATGATCTTGACGAACCCCTCCTGGTGGGCCGCGGCGATCGCCTTGCCGTGCGCCTGGAAGTTGTACTTGCCGACCTCGTAGTCCTGGCCCTTCTTGAGCCCCTGCTCGATGAGCTTCTGCTCGGTGAAGCCGACGCTGGCCACCTGCGGCAGGCAGTACGTGCACCCCGGGATCACGCTGTAGTCGATGGCGATCGGCTCGTGCTTCTCCTTGCCGGCGCGCCACGCGATGCGCTCCACGCACAAAATCGCCTCTTCGCTCGCCACGTGCGCCAGCCACGGCGCGCCGATCACGTCGCCGACCGCGTAGATGCCGTCGATGTTCGTCTTGTAATCGATGTGCTCGTCGCGGGTGACACCGGGCTTGAAGTCCGTGACGATGTGGCCGCGGTCGAGCTTCAGCCCGAGCGACTCATCGAACAAGCCGTCCGTGCGTCCCACCACGCCGATCGCCAGCAGCACGCGGTCCGCCTCGAGCGTCTCCTTCTTGCCCTCGTCCGCCTTGCCGTCCTTGAAGGGCGCGATGGTGACCTTCACGCCGTTTTTGGTCTTCTCGACCGCGGTCGTCGTGAAGCCGACCTTCATCCCCATCCCCTTCTTCTTGTAATGCTTGAGCATCGCGTCGGAGACCTCGCGATCCTCCACCGGCAGAATGCGGTCCATCATCTCGACGACCGTCACCTCCGTCCCCATCGCGTGATAGAAGTACGCGAACTCCATGCCGATCGCGCCCGCGCCGATCACGACGAGCTTCTTCGGCTTCTCCTTGTTGAACATCGCCTCGCGCGCGCCCCAGATGCGGTCCCCGTCAAACTTCGCAAAGGGCAGATCCCGCGCCACGCTCCCCGTCGCCACGATCACGTGGTCCGCCGTGATCGTCTCCTTCCTCTTGCCGGGCTTGGCGGGGGCGCTGGTCAGCTCCTCCCTGACCTCGCACTCCTGCACCTCGATCTGGCACTTCCCGTTCGACCCCTTCCGCCCGGACAAAATCTTCGCGTTCCCCTGGATGTGCTCGACCTTGTTCTTCTTGAAGAGGAACTCGATCCCCTTGTTCAGCTTCGACGCCACGTCGCGGCTGCGGCCGATGACCTTGTCCCAGTCCAGCCCGATCTTCCCCTCCACCGTGATCCCCCAGAAGTCCGGCTTGTTGCTGAGCTTCTCAAAGAGCTCCGCGTTCGACAGCAGCGCCTTGGACGGAATGCACCCCCAGTTCAGGCACACGCCGCCAAGCTTGGCCCGCTCCACGCACGCCACCTTGAAGCCGAGCTGCGCCGCCCGGATCGCGCCCACGTACCCCGCCGGCCCGCCACCGATCACCACCACGTCGAAGTGCCTGTCAGCCACGTCTGGACCTTTCTTCAAGCTGCAAAAGACCCCCGGAGCGGCTCTGTAAAGCCCCTGCTAACCGGGAGCCGGCAGTATAGGGATGCCGCCCGACCCTTCCTCGACACCAGAATCGCTTGACACCCCCACCTGCCCCCGACCCGCCCACCATGCGATGCCCCCTGAATAAGGGCCACGCTCCCATGCGCGGCCTTAGCAAAGCACGTGCCAGTTTCATAAGTTAGTCAACACTTGCGGTTCTGCGCACAAAAACGCCGATTCAAGCGCCTACGCTCTCGATCCCGGCCAAAAACGCCGCTCACCACGCGCCGAATCCACCTTACAAAGGAAGCCGCCCATGTCATTCGAAGCCGCAATCCATGCACAGACGATCGAACTCGACAAGCTCGTCCTTCAAATGACAACCGACGCGGGCAGCGGCCACCCCTCCTCCGCACTCAGCATCGGACACATCGTCACAACGCTCATGTTCTCCACCATGCGGTGGAGCCCCGAATACCCCGACTATCCAACCTCCGATCGCCTCGTCCTCTCCGAAGGACACGCCGTCCCCATCGTCTACGCCGCGGCGTGCAAGCTCGGCATGATGGTCGGCACCGATCCGGCCAACCGCCGCAGCCTCACCATGGATGACGCCATGACGCTGCGCGAGTGGAACAGCGTCCTCGACGGCCACCCGAACCCCATGGAAGGCTTCCCCTTCTTTGACGCCGCCACCGGCTCACTCGGACAGGGGCTGTCCGCCGCCGCGGGCCTGGCCGAGGCCGCCCGCCTGGACGGCCTGGACAAGCGCATCTACTGCATCATCGGCGACGGCGAGTCGCGCGAAGGCCAAGTCGCCGAGGCGCTCGATTTCATCATCGACCGCAACCTCAACAACGTCCTGCCCATCTTTAACTGCAACGAGTACGGACAGGCCGACCGCGTCTCCGCCCAGCAGTCTCCGGAGCGGATGGAAGCCAAGCTCAAGGCCTTCGGTTACGACGTCACCGTCCTGGACGGCCACGCGCCGGATCAGCTCAAGAGCGCCTTCGAAGCGTTCGCGAAGCGCGCCGGCAGCGACGAGAAGCCCATGGCCATCGTCGCCCGCACCGTGAAGGGATGGGGCGCGCCCACGCTCCAGGGCGGCGCCTGGCACGGCAAGCCGGTCGAGGGCGATGCGCTCAACCGCGCAATCGCGGAACTCGACGAGCGCCGACTCGAGTTGACCAGCTCGCTGCTCTCCACCGACCGCTTCACCATCCAGCCCCCGGCGGAAGCCCGGCCGAAGCCGGAGCAAACCGCGGACATGCCCAGCTTCACCGAGATGATGAAGCGCATGGACCAGGAATCCGTCATTCACGCCGGCAAGATGGCCACCCGCAAGGCCTACGGCGTCGCCCTGCGGGCCCTGGGACAGGTGAACCCGGACGTCGTCGTGCTCGACGCCGACGTCTCCAACTCCACCTTCGCGGAAACCTTCCGTAAGGACGCCGCGCTCGCCTCCCGCTTCATCGAGTGCAAGATCGCCGAGCAGAACATGTTCTCCGTCGGTGCAGGCCTCGCCGCGGCGGGCAAGATCCCCTTCTGCTCCACCTTCGGCAAGTTCGTGACCCGCGGCTACGACCAGATCGAGATGGCCATCAACTCCGGGGCCAACCTCAAGATCGTCGGCAGCCACTGCGGCATCACCCTCGCCTCCGACGGGCCCAGCCAGATGGCCCTCCCCGACGTCGCCTGGTTCCGCTCCCTCGCAACGATGCGCGACCACCGCGGCAACCCCGGCTGCTACGTCCTCCAGCCGGCCGATGCGTACGCCGCGTACGCCCTCACCGGCGTCATGGCCGAGTACGAAGGCGCCTGCTACATGCGGACCATCCGCCCCGAGGTCGAGTTCATTTATTCCGACGACCAGGTCTTCAACCTCGGCGGCTTCGAAGTTTTGAACGAAGGCCGCGATCTGCTGATCTGCGCCGCCGGTTACATGGTCCATGAGGCGAACAAGGTCATCGCCGCCCTGGACGACCGCGGCGTCAGCGCCACCCTCGTCGACCTCTACTCCCTCCCATTCGACGCCGACGCCCTCCTCGACGTCGCCGCCGGCAACAACGGCTACGTCATCACGCTGGAGGACAATTACGGCGGCGGCATCGGCTCGGCCGTGGCAGACGCCCTCACCGAGGCCGGCGACGCCTTCACGCTCCAGCAGATGTACGTCCGCCGCATCCCCAAGAGCGCCCAGACCCCCGAAGAGCTCCTCAAGATGTGCGGCCTCGACGCCGAATCGGTCGTCAACGCCGCCATGGGCCTCCTCCAGCTGGTGTAAGTTCCCACCTGCACAGCCGCGGCGGAACCCGTCGCGAGCACACACGAATAGCCACCCGGCCGGGCCGCCTCTCCGCGGCCCGGCTGCCGTGCGCACAGGCGGCTGGGGCATGTTCGGGGGTTATCGCCACTTTCGGCAAAAACAACACCCGTTCAGGGCGGTGATCGGTCGGTCTTGAGGTATCTTTGTCCCCATCCTCTCTTCTCGTGGAGCGGGACCAACAACGCAAGAAGGAGCGGCTCTGATGCGCCGGAAGTCTGACGGATCTCTGTCTTTATTTGCTGCGGCCGGCGCGACGTTGCTGGCCGGCGCTCTCGCTGCCGCCCAACCCGCGGAGCCCACCCACCACCAGCTCACCGAGCCCGGCCCGGACGAAGTCGCCACGCTCTACGCCACGGGCGAACAGGTCGTTGTCCAAACCCACACGCGCTGGAAACTCATCTGCGGCAGCGATGACAGCTCCATCACGCATGACGAGTTCCTCCAGATTATCGAGCGCAACAAGGCCGCCACCGGGCAGGCAGACCCCAACGCCCCGGCGGCCCGCGGCGGGCCGGACTTCATCTTCTCGGTCACCGGGGCCATCCCGACCGAGGCGCCCGCCGCCATCGCAGGGGTCGAGTCGTACCTGGAGGGGCTGTTCGGCGACCCAATCACCGTCAACATCTCCATCCACTTCGAGCCGATGAGCGGCAGCGTGCTCGGCGCAACCGGCAGTGACTACGCGAGCGATCAGTGGACCGACGCTCGCCTCGGGCTCGTCAACGGGATGGACAGCGACGACACCATCCAGACCTTCCTTCCCACCGGAAGCGATGTTCCTGTCCGCTACAACGGCAACTCGGGCGGCGTGAGCGCTGAAGATCGCCTCAACGTCACACGCGCGAACTACCGGGCCGCCATCGGCCACGTGTCCGGCCGCGCCGCCAGCATGTCCATCAATACCAATGTGAACTGGGACTGGAACCCTGCCAACGGCGTGCCGTGGAACCGAAGCTGCTTCCAGTCCGTGCTTGTTCACGAGATCGGCCACGCCATGGGCTTCGTCTCCAGCGCTGACAACCGCTTCAGCGCTGAAATGGATCTCCTGGACATCTACCGCTTCCAGCGGACCGATGGGGACAACGACTACAACCCCGACACGCTGGCCGAACTCACCACAACCCCGCGCCTCGTCGACTACAACACGCCTGACGACGACCACATCACCGACCTCATCTTCGTCGAGTACCGCATGTCCGACGGTTCGCCGTGGCAGGCGTCGCACTTCCGCGATCAGGGCAGCAACATCGGCCTCATGGCCCCGGCGCTCCCGGGCGGTACAACCTTCTATCCCAACTTCTTCAAGACCTCCGACATCAATGTTTTCGACGCCATCGGCTGGGACTATCCCCCGGTGCCGCCTGCGCCGATTCCCGTCGCCGTTGATGACGCCTTCACCACCCCGAAGCACCAGCCGCTTGTGATCACCCGCGCTGCGCTGCTCGCAAACGACCACGATCCGGACGACGATCCACTGAACCTTACCTCCTTCACCCAGCCTCTTTCCGGCTCACTCGTGGACAACGGTGACCAGACCTTCACCTACACCCCCGCCCTCGCCTTCACGGGCGTCGACACCTTCACGTACACGCTCACCGACGACGACGGCTCGGATGACGCCATCGTCGTCATCACCGTCACTCCCGCCCCCACCACCTATCGCGTTGATCTCGCCGCGAGCGGCGCGGGCACGGGCCTGACCTGGGCAAATGCCCTCACCAGCCTCGACACCGCCCTCGCCATGGCCGTCGCGGACGACGAGATCTGGGTTGCCGAAGGCGTCTACCGCCCGGCCGGCGCAGGGCGCACCGCCACGTTCACCATCCCCGCCGACGTTGAGGTCTACGGCGGCTTCCCCGCCGGCGGCGGTGACAACACGTTCGCCGCTCGTAACCCGGCCGCCGACGCCTTTGAAACCATCCTCTCCGGCGACCTGGCCGACAACGACCACGAGGGCGACCGCTCCGACAACACCTACCACGTCGTCACCATGCCCGCAGGCGCCGCCACCCTCGACGGCTTCACCATCCGCGGCGGAACCGCCGACGGCGCGGGCGCTTCCAACCAGGACCGCGGCGCGGGACTCCTCATCAACGGCGGATCGGCCACGCTGCGCAACCTCCGCATCATCGACAACCACGCCACCTTCATCGGCGGCGGCCTCTTCAGCAGTGGTGCGACCACGGAGCTTGTCTCCTGCACCCTTCTGGCCAACAGCGCGCCCCGGGGCGGCGGCGCGGGCTTCTCCAATGGATCAGCCACGATCGTCAACCTCGCCGCCAGCGGCAACAGCAGCAACGCCGATGGCGCTGCGCTCTACCTCGCGGGCCTTGATGCGCACGTCACAAACATCACCTGCACCGACAACACGGCCGCCAACTCGGCGGTCGCCGCGGCGGGCAACGCCACCGTCCAGCTCCGCAACGCCATCCTCGCCGACAACAGCGTCCGAGCCCTGGCGATCGCCTCCGGCGCCACCGTTGACGTCGACCACAGCCTCATCCAGGGAGGCCAGGCAGGCGTCAACATCATCAGCGGCGCCCTTAACTGGCTCGAGGGCAACCTCGATGCGGCTCCCCTGCTGGTGAACCAGCGTGGCCCCGACGCCGTCGCCGGCACCGGTGACGAGGACTTCACCCCCGGCCCCGGCTCACCCGCCATTGACGCCGGCGTGAACGATGCCGTCAGCGTCACCGTCGACCTCCTCGGCCAGGCTCGCCGAGTCGACGCCGTTCACTACGACGACATCGGCAGCGGCACGGCTCCGATCGTGGACATCGGCGCTGTCGAAGCCCCGGCCGACACGCCCCTGCCCGCACCGGGCTGCGCCTGCGAGACCGACGGCAACGATGCCCAGGTCGATGTCTTCGACCTGCTCGCCTACCTCGACCTCTGGTTTGCCGGCGATGCACAGGCGGAACGCACCGGTGACGATCCGGTCGTCATTGACGTATTCGACCTGCTCTCGTTCCTGGACTGCTGGTTCCCTGCCTCAGCCGGAAACCCCTGCTCGTAATCGCGGGAGCGAAATTGGCCCGCCGGCCTCTCCTGCGCCGATCCACTTAAATCGGCGCAGGATGCGCCGCGCGCACGCTCAACGTGCGCCTGAGCCCCAACGCAGGAGGCGACCATGGGCCCCACCGCTCACCGCCACGCCGCCGCCGCGGCCGTGATCACCGCCGCAACGCTCCTGGCCGCATGCGGCTCCACGCCGAAGACCACGCCCCAGAACCACGCCGCGGCCAGCACGCCTGAGGAGGCGCCTGCCGCGGATCTGCTTGCGCAGGCCGCGATCGACCTTGAGGCCGCCTTCGCCGAGCGGCGTGCTGCACCGTCGGTCGAGCCCCTGCCCGGCCCGGACACCGCAGCGGCATCAACCCCGGACAACTCAGGACTCCAGGTGGAGGCCATCGACGCGGAGGTCGAGCCTGCACCCCAGCAGGAGCCCGTCGCCGCGACCGACGCGGCGCCAGCCCCCCCGCCTCAGCCTCCGCCCGCCCCCGAGGTGGTGATCGCCGACCTGACCGGCCGGATCGCCCAGATCCTCGGCGACGATCTGCGCCCGGAGGAGGAGCCGCTGCGGCAAGCCGCTCGCCTGCTCGCCCTGGAGCTTCTCTCCCCCGGCAGCGCCGGCCCCGAGCTGCGCGCCCTCGAAGACGGCATGCTCCCACCCCAGCGTGAGGCCCTCGAGGCCCTGCGCGCCCTCTTCGGCGAACTTGCCGACAACAGCACGCTCGATCAGCCGCGGCTCGCCGATCTGCTCCAGCGTCAGATCGACGCCCTCCCTCGCGCTCGCCCGCTGGCGATCGCCGAACTGCGCCTGTGCAGTGAGGTCGATGGCTTCGGCCGCTACACCCCGATGCCCGCCACGTTCGCGGCGGGCCGCTCCCACGCGGCGCTGGTTTACGTGGAGGTGGAGAACTTCCGTGAACGCCGCTACGACAGCGCCCGCGACGGATGGACCGGGATCGAGGACCCGACGGCCGAGCGCTGGGTCGCCCAACTCGGCCAGGAAGTCGCCCTGCTGGATGACCGGAATGACCACGTCGCCCTGCACGAGCCCGAGCAGGTGGTGCGGGACATCGCCCGTCGACGCCGGCGCGATTTCTACATCGTGCAGCGCATCCACCTCCCCGCGCAGCTCGCCATCGGCCGGTATCACCTCAAGGTCACCATCCGCGACCTGGTCGACGGCGCGGCGGTGGCTGAACGGATCATCCCGATCGAGATCACGGCACGCTGAACCGCCTGTTTCAGGGATAACTGCAACCGGCGACCATGTCGGACCGGCAGAATCCTTCGCCGCGCGGTCATGCCAGCCTGGCAGGGAGCGCCCCACTACGAGGGCAGAAAACCCCCTGGTTTCAGGGATTACCAGCCCGCCATGTGCCCTTGGAACAACGGAAACTCGATCCAAGTGGCGACCATCTAACCAAAAGACATAATGGCACAGAGGGTGCTGTCGATATTGGGGGGCCGCCCCTTGCGGTGCGGTCGAACGATCGATTCTGCCAAAGGGGCACATCGGGAGCTACTTGACAGAATTCCTGTCACGATTGGACCGAAGATGACGCCCGGATGCTCATCGCGGCCACATCCGGCTCGCCCGGGGCGAACAGATCCCGGATCGGGCCGGTACAACAGGGGGCGTCACCCGGCGTCCCCCAGCAGCGGGTCACTCGCAGGAGCGGCTCGTCAGGAGAGAACACATGTTTGAGCGATTCACAGATCGGGCTCGGAAGGTGATGGCTCTGGCCAACCAGGAGGCCCAGCGCTTCAACCACGAATACATCGGGACCGAGCACATCCTGCTCGGCCTCGTCAAGGAAGGCTCCGGCGTCGGCGCCAACGTGCTGAAGAACCTCGGCGTTGACCTGCGCAAGGTGCGTCTCGAGGTCGAAAAGCTCGTCAAGAGCGGGCCCGACATGGTCACCATGGGCAAGCTGCCACAGACGCCGCGGGCCAAGAAGGTGATCGAATACGCCATCGAAGAGGCGCGCAACCTGAACCACAACTACGTCGGCACCGAGCACCTGCTGCTCGGCCTGCTGCGCGAGCACGACGGCGTCGCCGCCCAGGTGCTCATGAACCTCGGCCTCAAGCTTGAGGACGTCCGCGAGGAGGTGCTGAACCTGCTCGGCGCGGGTGCCGACGAGGGCGAGGGCGCGGTCAGCGCCGGCATGGGCGCCAGCGAGGTCGGCGGCGGCGGCGAACAGCGCAAGGGCAAGAGCAAGACGCCCGCGCTGGACTCCTTCGGCCGCGATCTGACCGAGCTGGCCAGCGAGAGCTCGCTGGATCCCGTCATCGGGCGCGCCACCGAGATCGAGCGCCTCGTGCAGGTCCTGTGCCGCCGCACCAAGAACAACCCCGTCCTCCTCGGCGAGGCCGGCGTCGGCAAGACCGCCATCGTCGAAGGACTCGCCCAGCGCATCGTTTCGCACGATGTGCCGGACATCCTTCACGATCGCCGCCTCGTCGTGCTTGACCTGGCGATGATGGTCGCCGGCACTAAGTACCGCGGCCAGTTCGAAGAGCGCATCAAGGCCGTGATGAACGAGGTCCGCCGCGCGGGCAACGTCATCCTCTTCATCGACGAACTTCACACCCTCGTCGGCGCCGGCGGGGCCGAAGGCGCGATCGACGCGTCCAACGTCCTCAAGCCCGCGCTCGCCCGCGGCGAGATCCAGTGCATCGGCGCAACCACCTTCGACGAGTACCGCAAGTACATCGAGAAGGACGCCGCGCTGGCCCGCCGCTTCCAGCCGATCGCGGTCGATCCTCCGACGGACGAGCAGACCGTGCAGATCCTCAAGGGCCTGCGCGATCGCTACGAGCAGCACCACCGCGTGCAGATCACCGACGCCGCCGTCGAGGCAGCCGTCGAACTCTCCGGCCGCTACATCACCGGTCGCGTCCAGCCGGACAAGTCGATCGACGTGATCGACGAAGCGGGTGCGCGCGTCCGCATCAAGAGCATGACCAAGCCGCCGAACCTCGCCGAGATCGAGGCGGACATCGAGCGCCTCACGGTCGAGAAGGACGAGGCGGTCAAGAGCGCCGACTACGAGAAGGCTGCCGAGCTGCGCGACAAGGCCGAGACGCTGCGTCGCGAGAAGGAGCAGCTCCAGAAGGAGTGGCGCGAGAAGAGCAAGGAGATCAGCGGCACCGTCGATGAGGAAGTCATCGCCGAGGTCGTCAGCAAGATGACCGGCGTGCCGCTGCAGCGCCTCGAGAAGGAAGAGGCCGAGCGCCTGCTCGATCTGGAGAAGGAGCTCCACAAGCGCGTCATCAGCCAGGACGAGGCGATCAAGGCGATCAGCCGCGCCATCCGCCGCGCCCGCGCGGGGCTGAAGGACCCGAAGCGCCCGATGGGCTCGTTCATCTTCGTCGGTCCCTCCGGCGTCGGCAAGACGCTGGTGGCCAAGAGCCTGGCGGAGTTCATGTTCGGCGACGAGGACGCTCTCGTCACGCTCGACATGAGCGAGTACATGGAGAAGCACAACGTCAGCCGACTGGTCGGCGCGCCTCCCGGGTACGTCGGGTACGAAGAGGGCGGTCAGCTCACCGAGCGCGTCCGCCGGCGCCCCTACAGCGTCATCCTCCTCGACGAGGTCGAGAAGGCGCACCCGGACGTCTTCAACATGCTCCTGCAGATCATGGAAGAAGGCCGGCTGACCGACTCCTTCGGCCGCAACATCGACTTCCGTAACACCATCCTGATCATGACGTCCAACATCGGGGCGGACCTGATCAAGGGCGGCGGCGGTTTCGGCTTCCAGAAGCGCTCCACGGAGGTCGACTACGGCAACATCAAGGGCATCCTGATGAAGGAGATCGAGCGCTTCTTCCGGCCCGAGTTCATCAACCGACTCGACGAGGTCATCGTCTTCCGTCCGCTGGGACGGGCCGACCTGGTCAACATCGTCGAGCTCGAGGTCGGCAAGGTCGCCGAGCGCCTCAGCCACCAGGGCATCACGCTCTCCCTCGATGACAAGGCCAAGGAGTTCCTCATCGAGAAGGGCTACAACCCCGACTTTGGCGCACGCCCGCTGCGTCGCTCCATCGGGCACTACATCGAGGACCCGCTGAGCGAAATGCTGCTCTCCAGCGAGTTCAAGCCGCCCTGCACGGTGAAGATCACCCACAAGCCGGACGGCGACGACCCCAAGAGCCCCGACCATCTCTTCTTTGAAACGGTCCCGGCCCCGGCCGAACCGAGCGCCGAGGAGCGCAAGAAGAAGAAGGAAGCCGCGGGACAGTCCTCGACGTAAATCACGACAACCTGCGCACGATTTAGAGTGGCACGGGCAAGTCTCATCTTGCCCGTGCTTTCTTTTTTGTCAGGAAGCCCCGGCTACTCCGTCGCGCCAAGTTGAGATGAATCGTCGCGGTCGCGATGATCCTGGACCGGCTTCTCCGCCTGCTCCTGATCGCTTCGGCTGCCAGGATCGGCGTGCCGGGACCGCCTCACGCGCAGCTCCGCCCACAGCCCGAGCGTCAGCACCAGGAACGCCAGGCCCGTAATCAGCATGGCCACCGTGTACTCCCCCACCGCGCACGCCACGCCGATCGCCGCGGTCACCCAGATCCCCGCCGCCGTCGTCATCCCCGCCACGCCTCCGCGCGCCTGGATGATCGTCCCGGCTCCGAGGAACCCGATCCCGCCGACAACCCCCTGGATGATGCGGGAAAGGTCAATGTGCGAGGCGCCTTCTTTGCCGGCCGCGGCGTCCATGAACTCAATTCCGATCAGCGTGAACGCCGCCGCCCCAAGCGCGACCATCATGTGCGTCCGCAGCCCCGCCGCCTTCTGGCGCATCTCGCGATCCCAGCCGAGGAGCGCGCCGAGAAGGACCGCCAGCCCAAGCCGCTTGAGAATCTCAAAGGCGTCGGGATCGAACATGGAGCGTCAGTCCTCCTCGTCCTCGAAGTACGCCTCCGCCTCTTCCGGCATTCCCTCCAGCGCGGCCTCGAGCTCGTCGTAGTCGCTCCGGCCCTCCGCCGCGGCCTGCCGCGCGTACTCGCCCGTGAGAATGTCAGAGAGCGCCGCCCGCTTGCGCTCGCGCACCAGCAGACGGATCGGCACCTCGGCAAAGGGCGTCTGCTCACGCAGCCTGTTGAGCAGGAACCGCTCGTAGTTGGGCGTAAACAGCTTTGGATTGTTCACCACCAGCAGGATCGTCGGCGGATGCGTCGCCACCTGAGCAACGTAGTAGACCTTCACAAATGTGCCAAGCTTCGTCGTCGGCCCGCGCTCGGCGAGGATGCCGCGGATGAGGCGGTTGAGCTTCCCCGTGCTGATGCGCTGGCCCGCCTGCTCGTGCAGGTCGAACGCCACCTCGATCGTTTCGCGCACATTGACGCCCGAGCCCGCCGACATCAGCGTGATCGGCGCGACCACGAGCCCCTTGAGCTCCTTGCGCAGGTACTCCTCGTAGTCCTCCGGCGTCACCGGTCGACCGCTCCGTCCGGGGCGGCCCTCCACAAGATCCCACTTGTTCACCACGATGACGACCGGCTTGTGCGACTTCTGCGCGAGCATCGCCAGTTGCTCATCGACCTGGCTGATCGGCTCCGTCGCGTCCAGCAGGAGGAGAATGACATCGGCCCGTTCTACGGCGTGCCGCGCACGGTCGAAGGCGTACCACTCGATCTGATCGGCGAACGACTTCTTCTTCCGCAGCCCCGCCGTATCGATCGCCAGGAACGTGCGCCCGTCGATCTCGAAACGCACATCCACAGCGTCCCGCGTGGTTCCGGCAATCTCCGAGACAATCACGCGCTGCTCGCCGGCGAGCGCATTGACCAGCGTGCTCTTGCCGGCGTTGCGCTTGCCGATGATGGCGACCTTCATCTCCGGTGCGGTCTCCGGCTCATCCTCCAGCGCGCCCGGCAGATCCTCCACGGTCTCGTAGAGCGTGTCCACGAGCTGGCGGCGGCAGTAGTTGTTCATCGCCGACACCGGCACGGGATCGCCAAACCCCAGCGCCGCCGCCTCATAGGCGTGGGCCTCCCACTTGGGGCCGTCCGTCTTGTTGGCCACAAGCAGCAGCTTCACCTCCCGCCCCTCGGGACGCTCCGCCCCCAGCACCCGCTGGCGGATCATCCGCGCGATCAGTTCGTCCTGCGGCGTCACGCCGGCCTGGGCGTCGATGACGAACATCACCACGTCCGCCGAGGCGACCGCGGCGGAGATCTGCTGCTCGATGTCCTTCGTCAGCGTCGCCAGATCTGCCCCGACCTCGTTGAAGCGGGCCCCCTCGGCCGTGTACACCCCGTAGCCGCCGGTGTCCGTCAGCTCGACCGTGATCTCCGGCCCCCTGGCGTCCGGGTGCGGCAGGCGGGCCAGCACCGACACACGGTCGCGCGTGACGCCCGGCGTGGGATCGACGATCGACACCCGCTCCCCGGCCAGCATGTTCAGCAGGGAGGACTTGCCCACATTCGGGCGGCCCACAATGGCGATCCGCGGCACAGGCATGAAAAACGATCCCTCCGCCCCCAGCAGGCCCCCTCACACGTTCTGATCCTGCTAAGAGTAGGCCAGGACAGCGCTTGCACGCCGCGGCGGGCGGAAACCCCCTGGGTCTCCGGCCCGTATGGTTGGCCCCGTCACCTGCCGGTGGCATACTTGACGAGACTTCCACCGGGGACGATCGGAGGGGGGGAGCCGAAAATCAGCCCCGGGGGGGAGACCGGGGTGCGACCGCACGCGGCCGCGCCATGTTCACCGTTTCAATCTTCGCAGACAAGGAGGACTCATGCCGACACTGACCGTACGCGCTCGCACCATCACTGCCCTGGCTGGGCTGGCCGCTTCAGCCACACTGGCGACCGCGCAGGTTCCGACGGAATGGACCATCCAGATGCAGGCCCGAACGGGCGCCGGCGTGGCCGAACCATTCAACCTGCCCGCGCCGGCCACGCTGGCCAGTTCGCAAACGATCGCCATCGATGAAGACGGCGCGGTCGTCTTCAAGGTCTCCAGCATTGACAACAACACGGACAACAACGGCATCTTCTACGGCAAGGACGGCATCGGCGGCCTGGCCGTCGGGCCGACCACCAGCATCTGGTACTCGAGCACGCTGGACATCAACGGCGGCCGCATTGCGCTCGCCGATGGTGATAATCCCGGCGGCGAGATCCGCGACACGGCCGGCGCGCTCATTCGTGCTGTTCCGGGCGGAGGGCCGCTCGGAGTGAGCGACTTCAGCGGCTTGCAGATCAACGCCTCGGGCGCACTCGGCTATCGCACCTCGGCCTCTGCCGGGCGCTCGTGGGTGATGGATGAGTTCGTGAACGATGTTCGCGAGCAGACGGCCTTCGCCGTGGAGGGCGGTGAGTACTCATTCCTGTTCCTCCCCCATCTCAACGACAACCGCCAGATGGCGGGCAAGGTCCAGCTCTCCTCCGGCGGCGACGCCATTGTCCGCATCGATGAAGACGGCACCACCGTGACAATGGCCGAGACGCAGGCCGCCAATCCCGCATCCCCGTACGAGCGCTTCTACAACAACACGGCGCTCGGCAACGGCGGCCATGTCTGCTTTTATGGCCGCCGCCTTGTCGATAACGCCTACGAGCTCATTCGCTCAGACGGGGTCACCTCGACGATGATCGCTGCGGCGGGAGACCCAGTCCCGGGCGTCCCGTTCGAGGAGATCGAAGGCTTCCCGTCCTTCGATCCGGCCGTCAACTCCCGAGGATGGGTCGCGTTTCGCGCCGACCAGATCTTCGGCCAAGGGGTTTTCGTGGGTGACGGCGAGACGACCGTACGCCTCACGGGACTGGATGACATCCTTGACACCCCGCAGGGTCAGTTCATCGTCCAGGGGTTTGTAAGCCACCCCGACATCAACGAGGCCGGGCAGGTCTCCTTCATCGCGACGCTCACCGACGGCTCGCGGGCTGCGTTCGTCGCGACTCCCGTTCTGCCCGACTGCCCCGCCGACCTGAACGGCGACGGTGAGGTCGATGTCTTCGACCTGCTGGCCTACCTGGACGACTGGTTCGCCGGCGACGCTGACCTGAACGGTGACGATGTGACCGACGTCTTTGACCTGCTGGCGTACCTCGACGGCTGGTTCGCCGGCTGCTGAGTGAGCGGCCATTCTAAAGCCTCCGGCACGGCCTGTCCCCACGGGACAGGCCGTGTTTTTTGCGCCGGCTGCAGTTACACTTGGCGCAATGAAGACCATTGCGGACGCCGCTGAGATCGACCGCCTCATCAACAACCTGGCCGAGCAGGTGCGCGCCGGGTCAACCGACCCGGCCAACGTCGCCCTCATCGGCATCAAGCGCCGCGGCGACGTCCTGGCCGCGCGGCTTGCCGAGCGCCTCAAGATCCGCGACCTTGGCTCGATCGACATCACCCTCTACCGCGATGATCTTTCGGAAACCGGCGCGATGGCCACCGTGGGGCAGACCTCCATCCCGTTCCCGGTTGATGGGCGCGATGTCGTCATCGTGGATGACGTCATCATGACCGGGCGCAGCATCCTGGCGGCGATCCGCGAGATCCTGGATTACGGCCGCCCGAGCCGCATTCGCCTGGCCGTGCTCGTCGAGCGGCCGGAACGCGAGATCCCGATCCGGCCGGACCATGCGGCGCTCGAGCTCGCGCCCGAACGCGGCGAGAAGGTTGATGTCCGGCTGAAAGGCCAGGACGACGAGGACAGCATCACGATCAACAACCGTGCGTAGCCCGGCCGCCAGCCACTGGCACCCTACACTTCCCGCCGATGGCCCGACCAACCTCATCGGTCACCCCCCACCCTCACGAGCCGCCCGCCGCGGCGGCCTCTTCCGATGCCGCGGGCGATACGCAACGCTGGATGCGGCGGTGTCTGCTCGGGCTGGCTGACCTGTCGGCCGATGAGATCCGGCTGCTCCTGCACACCGCGCGCCAGTTCGCCGAGGTCTCCTCGCGTTCGGTGAAGAAGGCGCCGGCGCTGCGGGGGCGTGTGGTGGCCAATCTCTTCTTCGAAGACTCGACGCGCACGCGGCTCAGCTTCACGCTGGCGGCGCAGCGCCTCAGCGCGGATGTGATTGACCTGACGGGGGCGGGCTCCAGCGTAAGCAAGGGGGAGTCCACGACGGACACGGCGTTGAACGTCGAGTCGATGGGCGTGGATGCCCTGGTGGTTCGCCACCGGCAGGCGGGCGCGCCCGCCCTCGTTGCGGAGGCAGTCCGGTGCGCGGTGATCAACGCCGGCGACGGCAAGCACGAGCACCCGACCCAGGGGCTGCTGGACGTCTACACGCTGGCCGAAGCGCACGGGCGACTGGATTCGCTGGATCTGAGCGGCATGACCGTGGCGATCGTCGGAGACATCGTCTCGTCGCGGGTGGCGAGGTCGAACATCGCCGCGCTGACAAAGCTCGGGGCGCGGGTGGTGTGTGTCGGTCCGCCGACCCTGGCGCCGCGCTCGCTGGAGGCGCTGGGATGCGAGATTCAGCATGACCTGGACGCGGTGCTGGTCCGGCCGGACCTGGCCGCGATCAACATGCTGCGGATCCAGTTTGAGCGGCACGCCGATTCGGGGCCGAAGGTCGCGGGCGTGCCCTCGGCGAGCCGCGCGAGCCCCTCCTTCCCGAGCATCCGGGAGTATGTCCAAGGGTACGGCCTGACCGTCGCCCGCGCGGGCCGACTCCCCGAGGGGGCCGTGGTCATGCACCCAGGCCCCATGAACAGGGGGATCGAGATCGAGGGGGCGGTGGCGGATGGGGCTCGCAGCGTCATCCTGCGGCAGGTGGCGAACGGGCTGGCGGTCCGAATGGCGGCGCTGTACCTGTGCGTTGGCGCAGCGCAGGCCCAGGGCTGAGGGTTGGCGACGGGCACCCCCGAATCCGGGCCCAATTTCTCGCTTTTGCCACGGACAGACCCGTGGTACACTGACACGTCCATCGCGCTTCAGCGGCGAGGGCCTCTCGGCCGATATCGCAGCCTCACTCGGGGGAGCCCTGTCTCCTCTCATCAGCCCAGGAGGGCATCCATCATGCGCGGCACGGGCACGAACGAGCTTTCTGATCAGGCGGACCGGGCGCACGGCGTCCACGGCGGCGGTGGTACAACGTCGCTGGCGGCTCCTGATTTCGAGACGATTTATGCGGAAGCCAACGGCAGCATGGAGGCGGTTCCATGGGCCGATGGCCGCCCCTGCCCCGCCCTGATCAACTGGCTCAATGTTCTTGGGCCGGCCACGATCCGCGCCGGGGCGCGGGTTGCCGTGGTCGGGTGCGGCCTGGGCGACGACGCCGCGGCCTTGGCGAGCCGGGGGTACGACGTGGTCGCGTTTGATGCTTCGGCGACGGCGATCGAGTGGGCGAAGCGCCGGTTTCCGCAGCTGCGCGAGTCGTTCATGCAGGCGGACCTGTTTGAGCTGCCGGCGCGGCTGAGGCACCGGTTCGACTTCGTGGCGGAGGTATATACCCTGCAATCGATCGATCCGGCGCGGCGCGAGGAGGCGGCTGGGGCGATCACGTCTCTGGCCGCGGCACACGGGGTGATCCTCGCGGTGGCTACGGCGCGCAGCGGCGATCAGCCGCTCGAGGAGGTGGCTGGACCGCCGTGGCCGTTGACGGTGTCTGAGTTGGAGGGGGTGTTTGCGCGGGCGGGCTGGCGTCCATCGGGCTCGGTGGCCGAGTTCGACGACGATGAGAACCCGCCGGTGCGACGGCTGCGTGCGGCGTTCGTGCATGGCTGACTCAAAACGGTAAAGGTAAAGGCGCACCGGAGCTGTGAAGCCCCGGTGCACCGTCTGGATGCGCTTGACGCTTCCTTGATGCGACTCGAGGGTTCGGCCATTGCCCGGGCCGTCGGGAGCCGATCATGGTGGTGATTGGCTTGCTTTGCAGATCTGCGGTTCGACGCGTCGTTTTGTGTCCGGATGCCGGACGGTCAGGGGTTCAGGTGAACTCGTGAAACGATGGAAGGCCTTCCACAATTGGGTGCGCGGCGCGCTTCGGGCGCGCAGGCGGCGCCGTTTTGGTGCGCGTGATTCGCGCATGTGCGGAGCCCTGCTGGAGTTACGATTTTTGAGATTTTTTCTTTCGCCGGGTGCGTGCGTGACACTCCTGCGCGCGCCAGACGTTCCGCCAGCGCCGCTCAATCCTCCGCCGCGGCGTTGGTTCCGCGGTAGGCCGTGAAGGCGTAGTCACGGACAGCATCCGCATGAATCGGCGCAACAAGCCGTCTCGCGAGTGCTTCCGCGACACAGGTTCGCTCATCGATCACCGCATCGTGTCGCAGGACCAGGACGGTGGGCGGTTCAAACTCAAGCTGGTTTGAAGCGGCGAGCCGGCGCTCCCACTTCACATCGATTTTCCGTCCCTGCTGTGCCGCGGCTTGCTGCGCGTAGAGCAGGGTCTCCGGCACTGCTTCGATCAACGAGTCGGCGAAGACGACCGCCCCGTCCGGCAGGGTTTCGGCGAGTCGCCGGCCTGCATCGCGCCCAGAGCGGCTCTCCCGCTGCCGTTCGGAGAGCGGCACCCACGCCGCGGCGGCGATCAGCAGCAGCGCTGCCCATGCCCAGCCGCGTCCGAGCAGCATGAGGCGGGCAATCTTTCGCCGCAAAGGGAGAAAGCCGTCGGGCACGATGCACACGCCGCGAACGACGTATCCGACGAGCAGCGGCACGAAGACGGCGGCGGGCATGACGTAGCGGTGATTGCCCGTCCCCAGCAGCATGTAGGCGACCACGGTGACGGCCCAGGCAAGGGCGAGGGCGCGTGCGAAGTCGTGGGCCCGCCGGGCGTCCGCGTCGGGGCCGATGCGTCCCTCCAGGCGCGCATCAGGTCCCCACGGGAAGACCAGCGCGAGTGAGGCGGGCATCGCGGCGATAAACGCGGCAACCGGGAGGGCGGCGATCTGGCCGAGGCGATCGAGCCGCCAGAGCTGCCCGCCGACCTCCGCCCCGGCGGTCGAGGTGAGCCAGGAGGGGGGTCCGAACGGCATGAGCGCCGCCAGGGCCGCCGCGGCGCCTGCGACGAGCATGACGGCCAATCGCCAGTCGGCGAGGATGTGCCATTGAGCGACAGCGGCTCGCCCGGATTCGCTGTCGCGCTGCCGCCCGACAATCGGCGCGGCGATGAGGACGGCAAGGAGGGCGGGGAAGGCGACTGGACCCTTGGCCATGACCATGACGAACACGCCCGCAGCGCCCAGGAGCACCAGGGCGCCGGCGCGCACGCCGCGGGCGGCGCCGATGAGAAGGGTGAGTGCGGAGAAGCAGGCTGCTTGTGCGCCGAGCTGATGCAGCGATTCGATTTCGGCACTGCGAGCGGGCGACCAGAACCACGGCATCAGCGCGTGGGCGAGGCCGGCGGGCAGTCCCCACTCGGGTCCAAACCATCGGCGCGCAAAGACGAGGGAGAGCATCGCGCCGAGAGTCATGCAGATCGCGGAGGGGAGGCGAGCGCTGAACTCGCTCTCGCCGAGAAGGTGGGCGCTTGCGCCGATGAGAATCGGCAGGCCCGGCGGCTTGGTGAGATACGGCTGGCCGAACAGCTCCATGCGCATCCAGTCGCCGGTGTCCGCCATGGTCCAGCCTGGGATGGCACGGTGCCCCTCCGTCTGAGCGAAGCCGGATGAGCCGAGCAAGGGAAGGAAGATCGCCGCGCAAACGGTCGCGACGACGGCAGCCTGCATCAGCAACGAGCACCGCGGCGAGTCCATGAAGGCCGATGGTACCCGCTGGCCTCCTCCGTCGAGCCGGCGGTCAATGCGGGGGCGAGGGTGGCCGGCTCATACAATGTGGTATGGCCCAAGCGCGCAAGGAGAACGCCCGATCAACCGCCCCTGCCGGCTCGTCCGCGGCGTATCCGGAATCTGTCGAGCGCCTGATCGATGAGTTTGCCCGCCTGCCGGGGATCGGCCGCCGCAGCGCTGAACGACTGGCCTTTCACATCCTCAAGGCCACGGAGCCGGAGGCGATGCGGTTGGCGCGAGCCATCGCGGATGTGAAGCGCAACGTGCGTCACTGCTCGATCTGCTTCAACCTGGCGGACGCCGATCCGTGCGCCATCTGCGCCTCGTCCGTGCGCGACCAGAGCGTGGTCATGGTGGTGGAGCAGCCGAAGGACCTGATCACGATCGAGCAGACGGGCATGTACCGCGGCATCTACCACGTGCTCATGGGGCGGATCAGCCCGCTCGACGGTGTGGGGCCGGGCGACATCACGATCGCGGAGCTCTTGCGTCGGATCGACGATCCAACGCACAACGCCGGTGTGACGCCGATCAACGAGGTTGTGCTGGCCCTTAACCCGACACTGGAGGGGGACGGGACGACGCTGTACCTGGCCGAGCAGCTCGCTTCGCGAAAGGTCCGCGTGACGCGCCTCGCCCGAGGCTTGCCAACGGGATCGACGCTGGAGTTTGCGAACAAGGCTGTTCTGGCGGATGCGATCGAGGGACGGCGCCCGATGGACTGACGGGAGCCGCGTTGCGAGCGGAAGCGTCGCCGCTTCAGGCAGCCATGCGCTGCGGGCGGTTCAGGACAAGGCCGATGCGGAAGCGATCGCCCTCTTCGGCGCAGCGCACCGCGCGGGCTTCGGTCCAGGTCTGACCGGAACCATAGAAGATGGTGACGAACATGCCGGGCTGAATGGCGCAGCGGGCGTGCAGGCCGATGCCTTCCTCGCTGGTGTCGACCATCTCAATCGGGGTGAGCCCGGCACGGCCGCGGCCGTCGGTGTAGACGGCGCGCGCGATGCCGCGGGCTGTTTCGCGCTGGAAGCGGCGGCGCTCGAAGGGGATCGGTGACGGTTCTGTCTCAGACCTCGACATCAGTGCGGCTCCGATGCGGGGTTCCGCCGAGAAGCGGCGGCCCCGTGTAGAGCCAGCATCGGCCTGAGATTGCCTGATCTTTATGATCCTGTCCCGGCGATGGCGACAGGAGGGGCGGCAGCGCCAGTCGGTCACCCATTCAAGGGAGGCAGTTCACGCGACATTCGATGGGCGAGCATGAAGGCGAGTTCGAGCGATTGCTCGTAGTTCAGCCGCGGATCACAGGGTGAGGCGTAGTTGCGGGTAAGGTCGGCCTCGGTGACGCCGGCGGCACCGCCGATGCACTCAGTGACATCTTCGCCGGTGAGCTCGAAGTGCACGCCGCCGAGGTGGGCTTCGTGACGTGTGAGGACGTCGCAGACAAGTTCCAGTTCGGCGGCGATGTCATCGAACGAGCGTGTTTTGATGCCATTGGCCGCTTTGAGCGCATTGCCGTGCATGGGATCGCAAACCCAGAGGACGCGCTTGCCTGCTCGACGGACGACCTCGACAAGGCGCGGCAGGCTCTCGGCGACGTTGGCCCTGCCCATGCGCGTGATGAGGACCAGCTTGCCCGGCTCGTTGGCCGGATTGAGGGTGTCGATGAGCCGGAGGAGTTCATCGGGCTGGGTGCGCTGGCTGAGCTTGACGCCGACGGGGTTTCGGATGCCGCGGAAGAACTCGATGTGGGCGCCATCGACGGCGCGTGTGCGGTCCCCGACCCATGGCAGGTGCGTGGTGAGGTTGTAGTAGCCGGGCCGGCGGGGGACGCGGCGGGTCTGGGCGCTCTCATAGAGGAGGTTCAGGCCCTCGTGGCTGGTGAAGAACTCCACGCGTGAGAGCTCTTCCACGCGCTTCTCGCCGAAGGCTTCCATGAAGCGGAGGCCGTCGGCAAGGCGCTCGCTGGTCAGCTCGTAGCGGCGGCGGAGTTCCGGGGTCAGGGCCGCGCGCTTGAGGAAGCCGAGATCCCAGTACTCGGGGTGGTGAGCATCGGCGAAGCCGCCCTCCAGAAGGGAGCGGATGAAGTTCAGCGTGAGGGCTGCGTGCTTGTACCCCTCGACCATGAGGTCGGGATCGGGCTCGCGCGCGGCGGGGTCGAAGTCGGTCCGGTTGACGAGGTCGCCGAAGTAGGAGGGGAGCGTGACCGACTTGCCATTGAGCTCCCGTGTCTCCGTCTGGCTGGACCGGGGCTTGGCATACTGGCCGGCGAGGCGACCCACCCGGATGACGGGCTTCTTGGACCCGTGCATCAGGACGATGGACATCTGGAGCAGAATTTTCAGCTTGTTGGTGATGATGTCCGGCCGGCAGTCGGCGAGGGTCTCTGCGCAGTCGCCGCCCTGCAGGAGGAAGCGCTTGCCCTGCTGGGCTTCGGCGATGAGGCTCTTGAGCCGCTCGATCTCCCAGGAGGTAACCAGGGGCGGCATGTCGGCCAGCCGGGCGACGGCGCGCTGAACGGCGTCGCGGTCGGGGTATACCACCTGGTGTGCCTGCAGGCGGCTCTGCCACGACATGGGATGCCACTGGGTGGCCTGCGGGAGTGTTTCTGGCGCGGTATCCACGGGTCGCATCGGTTCTCCCCCAAGAGGAGAATGGTACGTGTGCCGCGGCCGAGCGGCGACGATTCTGGGCGTTCTCCCCCACGTTTCGGGCACTGGATGAGCGCGTGAGAGGCTGGGCGGTTTTCTGCCCGCAAGTGGGGGGAAGCGGTGGTACGCGCGATTTGTGCGCGATCGTTCAAGTAAGAAAGTTGAGATGAAATTGGGGGAAAAACTCAATCCGAGTTCGTTGTGTGTCGATTCGGTTGGCACGTGTTATCCGTCCCCGCCTGGGGGCGGCAGCGAAGGGAGCCGGCAGCGGGCCCGGTCCTGATCGCTGGATAGGCGAATGCACGGACGAACTGCCCGCAGAGACGAAGGAAGGTTTTTCATGCCTGTGAAGACGAACAAGAACACGAAGAAGAACAGCCCGAAGCGTCGCACGACGAAGCGGGCGAGCACGACGCGGAAGCACGCCGCCAAGGCGCGCACCACCTCGTCGCGCAAGGGCACCGCTCGCAAGAGCACCGCTCGCAAGAGCACCGCTCGCAAGAGCACCGCTCGCAAGAGCACCGCCCGCAAGAGCACGGCTCGTAAGAGCGCGACTCGCAAGAGCGCGACCAGCAAGAGCACGGCCCGCAAGGCCCGCCCCGCCGCGAAGAAGAGCGCGGCGAAGAAGAGCACGGCTCGTCGGACGACGGCGCGCAAGGCCTCGACGGCCACCGCTCGTCGCACGACCAAGGCCCGTCGCACGACCGCCTCGAAGAAGGCGACGCCGGTCGCCAAGTCGACGCGGCGTCCCGCTCGCAAGAGCACCGTGAAGGCCAACACCACCCGTCGCACGAGCCGCAAGGCTGCGCCGAAGACCGCCGCGAAGCGCAACTTCCGCTTCAACGCCCGTCGCTCGTCGACCACGACTCGCCGCACGCTCCGCCGCGCGGCCTGAGCGCAAACTTCAGACTTTTTCTCCGCATCGGCCGGCCGCTTCAGACTGAGGCGGCCGGCTTTTCCTTTGGTGCAGCAGGACCGCTCTTGAACGGGTCTGCTCAAGCGCAAAGAAAAGTCCCGTGCCGGGGAGGCGATCCGACACGGGACGGTCACTTGGGCAGGCCGCTCCGCGAGCCGCAGAGCGAAGCGCCCTATCCCACACTCAGGGATAACTGTCCGATTCGCCGTCCTCCGCGGCAAGACAACGGCCGCAGCGGCACGCCGGGCCGGGCCGCTTATGGCGCTTCGGCAAGCGCCTGCCGCGGCGGGGGTGCGGAAACACGGTCGCGGCCGCTATGATCGGACATTATCGGAACCAATGGCTCTTGGGGGGCTGAGCAGGCCAGCGGACGATGGTGTCTCCCCAAACGCTTCCTGGAACTCACGCATGGACGTTCGCGTCATCAGCATCGGCGCTCTGGCGGCGCATCCCCTGTGGAAGGAAACGGCGCCCGTCCGCACGGGCCACGCCACAACTTCGCTTATCCGGACGCGCGACAAGGTGATTCTGGTCGATCCAGGACTGCCGGAGGCGGCGATCGCAGCGCGGCTCGGTGAACGGACCGGGCTGCGAGTCGGCGATGTGACACACGTCTTTCTGACCAGCTTTCAGCCGGATACACGCCGCGGCATCATGGCGTTTCCGGATGCGACGTGGTGGGTGAGCCAGGATGAGCGCGAGGCGATCGGGGTTCCCCTGATCGGTGAGCTGCAACGCATCAGCCAGGAGAGCGAGGATGACGAGCTGATCAACGCGCTGGAGACGGATGTGGCGATCCTGCGCCGCTGCGAGCCCGCACCGGATCGGCTGGCCGATGGCGTTGACGTATTCCCGCTTCACGGCGTGACGCCGGGGCTGACCGGGCTGATTGTCTCCGAGGCGCAGCGGACGACGCTGGTGTGCGGCGATGCGATCGCGACGGTCGAGCATCTGGAGCGCGGACAGGTGCTGCCGCGGTGCGCGGATGTGGACAAGGCGCGGGAGTCGTTTTCGGAAGCGATTGAGATTGCGGACCGGCTGATTCTGGGGCGGGATAACTGGGTGTTCAGCCCGATGAAGAGAGGCATGTAACGCGGGATCGGACCTGGGGCGCGCGACGCTCCGAGGCCGCCGCTCCCTCTCAATACTCCTTCCGCAACCGCGCGCTTGGGATGTTCATCTGGCCGCGGTATTTGGCGACGGTGCGGCGGGCGATTTCGATGCCGCGGTTTTTGAGTTCTTCGGCGAGGGCGTCGTCGCTGAGGGGGTTGGACTTGTCTTCGGCGTCGATGACGTCCTTGAGGGCGGCCTTCACGGCGTCCCAGGAGACCTCTTCGCCGGACTCGGTCTGAGTGCCGCCCGAGAAGAAGCCGCGGAGGGGGACGACGCCACGGGGCGTCTCGATCCACTTGTCTGCGACGGCGCGGGAGACGGTGGCGACGTGGATGCCGAGCTGGTCGGCGACCTGTGTCATGGGAAGAGGCTTGAGGGCCTGGGGGCCGTAGTCGAAGTAGTCACGCTGGGCGTCAACAACGACGCGGATCACGCGGAGGAGGGTGCGGCGGCGCTGATCGACGGCGTCGATGAGCCACTGGGCGTTTGAAAGATTCTTCCTGAGGAAGTCGCGCGTCTGACGGGGCACTTCCCGGTCGCGGGCCATCATGGCGTACTCGCGGTTCACCTGCAGGTTGGGGAGGCGGCGGTCATTCAGGTAGGCGATGTAGCGGTCCTCTTCCGGGTCGTACTCGACGATGGCATCCGGAACGAGAATTGACGGTTCGGCTTCCACGAGGGATCGGGCGGGCGCGAGCTGCAGCACGCGCATCGTTTCCATCGCCTCCTTGACCTGTTCAAGTGACAGCCCGGTCTTCTCCGCGATCCGCGGCAGGCGGTTCTGAGCCATGTCGTCAAGGTGGTTCTCGACCAGCAGCCGTACGGGGGCCCACCTGTCGCTTGGCTGCTCCTCCTCCAGCGCATCGATCTGCAGGAGCAGGCACTCCTTAACGTCGCGCGCCCCGGTGCCGGGAGGATCGAGCAGGAGCTGTACCAGCCGCAGGGTCCGCTCCATCTCCGCGGCGTCCGGCCGCTCAATGGCGGGCGGCAGCCGGTCGGCGATCGCTTCCAGCGGTGTGCGGATGTAGCCATCCTCCTCAATGTAGCCGATCAGGTGCTCCCCGAGCACGCGCGTGCGGTCATCGACGTCGGCCAGCCGCCATTGGCGGAGGAGCTGCTCGGAAAGGGACAGCGACCGGTCGGCGGCATTGGCCATGGCGTCCATCTTGCCGTCGCGCTCGCCGGCCAGGTGTGAAGCGCTCCGCGCACCGAGGCCGTCCCAGTCGTGATGGCCCGCCTCCTCCTGCCGCCCGGGAGCGGCGGAGTACTCGTTGGCGGTGGCGTCCGGGTTGTCCGCCTCGAACTCTTCCAGGCGCGCAAAGTCCTGCTGGGCAGACTCTTCGCCCATCTCCATCGACTGCTCCGAGGCCGCGGGCTCTGCCTGCGCCTGCCGCGCACCATCGAAGGCGTCGTCGGCCGGCGCGGTGTCGGCGGTCTCAAGGGCGACGTTGGACTCAAGCTCCTGGGCGATGCGCTCTTCGAGCTGCATGAGCGGCATCTGCAGGATCTCCATGGACTGGATCATCCTGGGAGCCAGCCGCATGTGCTGGCCGAGCCGCATCTGTTGTGACGCTTCGAAGCGCAATGGGTCTCCCTCGGGGTGGGCGATGTGCAACCGAATCTTATTCGGCGTGCTGGGTGAGTGGCCCGTGTTTTGCTGGTGCGGGAGAGGCTGCCAAACTGGCAGGGCTGGGGCGCGGTGTGCTGCTTGACACCAGTGTTGGCTTGGGTGATGCTCTAAGCGCGTCCTGGCGGCGCTCAAATGCAGAGCGCGGGCTGATGATTCGTCAGCCGGGTCCTCACGGGCTCGATTGAGAGCAGGTGAAGCAGATCGCATCTGCGTGCAGGACGACAGGCCCGGCGCGCTGCCGCGCGTCGGGCTGCTTCATGGGCCTGTTTGCCTCCATCAAGCGCGCGTTGGGTTTCGGCGGGGCTGATCCGCGCCAGTTGTTCCCCCAGGCCGCAGGTGAGGCGCGCCATCTCGGCGATGGCCGAAGCGGGCCCGCCGGCCGACTGGACGAGCGCGAGCTGGCCAACCGGCTGGGCATGACTCTTGAGGAGTTGGAAGGCTTCCGGCCAGCCTACTCGGAGTTCACGATTTCAAAGCGTCGCGGCGGCTCGCGCCGAATCGTCGCGCCCGATCCTGCCACCAAGGCGCTTCAGCGCAAGATTCTTCGCCGGCTGCTCGGACGGCTTCGTGCGCATGCTTGCGCCACCGGATTTGAGCGCGGGCACAGCATTGTCACCAATGCCCGGTTGCACGAGCGTCAGGCGGTGGTGGTCAACCTGGACATCCGGCAGTTCTTCCCGCAAACCAAGGAGGCGCGTGTCGAGGCGTACTTCCGGGGCATCGGGTGGAACAAGCGCGCTGCGCGCCTGTTGGCGCGACTCGTCACGCACGACAGCGGCCTGCCGCCGGGCGCGCCCACCAGCCCGCGGCTCAGCAATCTGGTCAACTACCGGATGGACGCCCGGCTTTACGCGATGGCCGCGCGCGTGGGCGCTCGCTACTCGCGGTACGCGGACGACATGACCTTCTCCTTCCCGACCGATCCCACGCCGAGCCAGCTCATGTGGCTGATCAACACGTGCGAGATCGCCCTGGCTGAGGACTTCGGGTATCGCCTCCATCGGAACAAGCTCCGCGTGCTCCGCCGCGGCCGCCACCAGCAGCGTGTCACCGGCCTCGTCGTGAATGAGCGTGCCCGCCTGCCGCGGCGGACACGCCGGTGGCTGCGATCGGTCGAGCACCGGATCCGCACAAATCCCGCGGCGGCGACCCTCAATGAGGCTCAGCTACGCGGGTGGCGGGCACTCACTCAGATGATTGACGGGCCGTCCGGCAGCTCCGCCCACTATCATGCCTCCGACGATCACCTTTAGCCCGCCGCGGGAGCATGGAACTGATGGAGACTGCCAACGCACCTCGCCCGACAACGCAGACCGCAGCGGGAGCGGGCAACGGCGGGCACGCCGGCTCGGGCGGCATGAACGGGGCGGGGCCATCGATTACGATTGTCTCCAATGAGCACCGTGAGCAGGTGGCGTGGACCCCGCCTCCCGCCGGTGCTTCTGCCGCGGAGCCTTGGGGCACGGTGTCGACGCCTC
The DNA here is from genome assembly GCA_964460345.1 of uncultured Phycisphaeraceae bacterium. GTDB lineage: Bacteria > Planctomycetota > Phycisphaerae > Phycisphaerales > UBA1924 > CAYWRO01. Next base: position 28,040 of record CAYWRO010000042.1, read on the forward strand.
ACGGGCCGGTTCGCGTGGCGCCGCCTCGGGGGCGCATTCCGGGCTCGCTGGAGTCTCCGCCGGCCCCGCCCGGCCCGCGGGTGCCGTGGCGCAAGAAGGCGCTGCACCGCAACGACCACGAGTTCTGCCCGGAGATCGACGGGAAGCCGATCGGAGAGGGCAAGCACCCGACGGGCTTTGTGTTCCCCGCGTACCTGGACAATCCCGGCTGCCGCTGGTTGCAGGTTTTGAAGAAGATGTATGGGCTGCCGCTGGCGTTTCCGGCGTCGCTGTCTCCTGAGGCGGGGCTGCTGGTGCACGCACTGGTCCGCAACATCCGGCCGCGGGTGGTGATCGAGACGGGCACGTTTATCGGGATGAGCACGACGTGGATCGCCGCGGCCCTGCAGGAGAACGGGGACGGCGGGGTGGTCCACACGTTTGACGATTTCGGGCCGATCAGGAAGGGGCCATGGCGCGACGCGGAGCTGCGTTCGGGAAGGCTGCCGTTCGTGGCGGCGTTGCTGGCTGAGGCGGGGCTGGCCGAGCACGTGGTGATGCACCCGGGCAACAGCGCCTTTGAGATTCGCGCTTCGCGCGAGGAGATTGCCGCCGCGGGCGGCGCGCAGCTTGCCTTCCTGGATGCGGATCACGGGTTTGTGGGCGTGTGCCAGGATTTCTGGGCGGCCGAGCCGGTGCTGAACACGGGCGGCTTTCTGCTCTTTCACGACACCTTCCCGGAGCGTTGCAGCTACGAAGGGCCGCGGGAGTTGCTGGACCGGATCAATCGGCTGGGAGTGGGGTTGTACCAGAGCGCGGATCTTTATTTGTCGCCGAACAACTATGGGTTGGCGGTGGCGCGGCGCATCGGCTGATGTGCGGTTGATTCCGTTTGGCGCACGGTCGGGTGGCGCGGGCGCGCGCGGGGTGTTACACTTCGCGCATGACGACCAGGACCCGCTCGCGCGCATTCAAGCCGACCTTCGACCTTCCCGCCGACGGCAAGCGCGGTGCGCCTGACTACAAGGGCTCGGCGCGCATCTGGGTCGGGGACTGCCGCGAGCTGCTGCCGAAGATTGCGCAGCCGCGGAGCGTGAACCTGATCTTTGCCGATCCTCCGTTCAACTGGCGCCGCGCGTACGACGAGTGGGACGACGCCATGCCGGACCATGAGTACTGCGACATCGAGGACATTCGGTCCGAACCGGGGAAGGCCAAATCGTTCACGATGCAGTGGCTCGACGCCTGCATTGAGCTGCTTGCCGACGATGGGTCGCTGTGGGTGAACATCCCGGACGACTGGGCGGCGGAGATTGTCGTTCACCTGAAATCGCGCAAGCTGGAGATGATCAACTGGGGGATCTGGCATTACCGGTTCGGACAGAACACGACGGGGCGGTTCATCAACAGCAAAGTGCACGTGCTGTACTTTGCGCGCGACCTCGTGAAGCGGACGTGGAACCCCGAGGGGATCCTGGAGGTGTCAGACCGGCGCAGCATCTACAACGATGTGCGGACGGAAAGCAAGAAGGACGGCATGCCGCCGGGAATGCGCGTGCCGATGGACGTCTGGTACGGGCAGTACTGGGGGCGCATCCAGGGCAACAACCTGGAGCGGCGCGCGAACCATGACAACCAGCTTCCCGAGGTCTACCTGGAGCGCGTGATCCGGTGCTCGTCAAGCCCCGGCGACCTCGTGCTCGACCCCTTCACCGGGAGCGGAACCACGGCCGTGGTCGCCCGTGCGCTCGGGCGCGACTACATCGGCACGGAGTACTCGAAGCAGAACGCGGCCAGCGCCTTCAAGCGCATCAAGGAGGGTCCCATCCGGCTCGGAGCCGCGACGGGACAGAGCACGGCCATCTTCGAGAAGCGTGTCGCCGGTCCGCGCCGCCGGGCGCGCATTGACGCGGCCCGTACGGCATAAACCTCCCCGCCTCAGGCGCTCCCACCGGCTCCACCCGCGCCGCCGTGAGCGCTTCCTCCCGGCCCGCGATCGCGCTCGATCGTCACCTCGTGAGGCCCTGATCGCCCCTTGCGGTTGAAGCGTCGCTCCTCTTCCTTCGCCCATCGGTCAGCCAGCTTCCACCACCACAGCGCGGCGAGCGACCCGGTCACGGCGATGAACACGACGACTCCGACAACGATCGGAAGATCCATCCTGGATGATAGAAACCGCCCGGCGGAATGCCGTGTGGCACAACGGCCTTATTTGGTAAGTGCCGGGTCAACAGGCACAATCGGGGAGAGGTGCAGCCATCGCTCCTGCCGCCTGATCTTCCCCTCCTCCATCAAGGTCAGCGCCATGGGGATGCCCACCTTCTTCGATCCGCCGTCCGGACCGGGAAGGACGATGTGCGTGATGAGCCGCAACTCGCCGGCGTGGTCCGTCTCGAAGGCGACCACCTTGTCCCACGGCACGCGATAGCCGCCCTTGCCGGGCCCCGTCTTCTCGAGAGGGTACGGGTGAGGCCCCCACTTGTACGTGAGCACCTGCCGCATCACGAGGCCGTGTTCATCCGCCGCCGCGTAGTTCCACGGGCCTCCCTCCCACCGGCCGTAGCTGGCGTAGAGGTCGCTGCGTCCGTAGAGGCGGGCCGGCTCGTGCATGGCGGTCCAGGCGTGCGACCAGATGCCGAAGGCGAAGAGGTAGTTCAGCCGCCGGCACTCGGGGTAGGGCATGTCGTCCAGCCAGACCGGCACGAAGACCGTCCCGGGCGGCGGGTTGGGCACAAGCTCACGGAGGCGCCGCGACTCGGCCACGTCGAACGCCCAGCGCTGGCGCAGGGCGGACTGGGTTCCGACCTGCATGAGCGCAAACCACAGGAAGACCGCGGCGGCGAGGTACACCGCCACGAAGGCCGAAACCGGGCGGATCGAGGCCGACCAGGGAAGGGCGCGCACCCCTTCGGCGGCGAGGGCCATCAGCAGCACCAGGCCGATGGCCGGGGCGTAGAGCATGCGGGAATCCGGCGCGCCGTAGGCGCGGACCACGTACACCGGCATGAGAGCCAGCACGAACGCCGCGCCTGCGAAGGCGGCGAGGAGCACGGGGTGCGTGATCGCGCAGTCGCGGGCCGGGGCGTGATCCTCGGCAGCCGAAGGCTCGCGTCGTCCCCGCGCTGCGCTGCTGGCCCAGAGGACCGTCGCACCGGCGATTCCGCCGATGAGCAGCCCGGAGCGCACGGGGTGAGCGCCCATGGCTTCGACGCCGAGCATCTGGGCGCACGTCTTGAAGCGCTGGATCAGGATGAACTCACCGGTCTCTTCCCAGAAGGGAAACGCCTTGCCGAGCATCTCTTCCGGTCGCACAAGCGATTCGGGCGTTCCCAGGGCGCCGGCGGGCATGGTCCACCAGTACAGCACCAGGTACAGCCCGACGCCCAGGCAGCACGGGACGCTCACCGCGGCGGCCCGCCACAGGCGCTCGCGAAGCGGCTGGCCGGGAGGACTTGCCGCCATGCACAGCACTGGCAGCGCGCCGAGGGCTGCGCCCGGCTGCTCGTACATGCAGGTGAGCAGGTACGACGCGAGCGCCAGCAGCGGGATGACCCACCACCGGACTTCCCGCCGCGACCACGCCACCGCGCCGGTCATCACCGCCACCGACAGCAGCGCGGCCAGGCCGATCGGGATCGCCGTCGACCAGAAGACGACGTGGTAGTAGCCGGGGTAGGTCAGGAAGAGCAGCCCCGCCATGGCCGAGATGAGTCTCCCGAGCCCGAGCCGCCGCAGGAGTCGCCACACGAGGAAGGTCGTCCCCGCGTGCACGAGCGCGCCGATCAGGTGCAGCGCCCAGTCGTGCTCCCACAGGACGGTCTGCAGGAACGAGTTGATCTTGAGCATGAGCGGGCGCCACAGCACCCACTCACCGTCACGCCACAGGCGCTCGGCGCGGCCGGTGATCGGATCGACCTCGGTGAAGGCGTAGTCGTCGGTCCACTTGCCCAGGTCGCCGGCGTAGTAGAAACACCCCAGCGCCCAGAGCAGGACCGGCAGGACCCAGAGCCCGGAAGCGATCCGTCCCACAGGACCGGCGCCACCACTGCGCGCACCGCTGCCCGAGACATTCAACTCCAGCGCCGCCGCTTCAGGCGCGCACCGGTCGCGCCCAACGCCCCGCGGCTGCGCCGCAACCGTCCTTGTATCAGCCATCAGATTGTCGTCGAACCGCTCCGACCGCTGTGGGCGATCGCGTCGGGCGGCCCGCTCCGAGATGTGGGCGGGTCACCAAGACATGCTGACGATAATCGCAGGATCACTGAAAGGCAAGCGGCCCGCGACGAGAGGATGGAGAGGGATCCGCAGATTGCGCAGATTAACGCCGATTTGCGAAGGGGAGCATCGGAGGTATGGGGCGAGGATGTATCATCGGCCGGCGCTCTTTTGTTCACACCGATGTCTCCACGCGGCGCCGAGCCACCAGGCACAGGCAGCAGATTCGGGATTTCGATGGTCGTCAGCAATGCATCATGGTTCGAGCGTAGCGACGGCATGCGCTGCTACGAACTGATCTTCCTTGAGCCGTTCCTTCGCGCGCAGGCGTGGCGCGAGCAGCAACTACGGTGGTGCGCAAGGATGGAGGACTCGGAAGGGGAAAAGGACACTTCGTGGAAACCGCTGGAGGAGCGGATCGCCGAACGGCTACAGCACTCGCTGCGAGAGATGGACGCCGACGATGAGGAGGGGTTCTGGGCAGAACTCGTCGGCGCCGTCTCGCCCCTGCGCGCTGGTGAGGTGATCGAAGCGTTGCATGCGTTCAACGCGGGATACCTGGATCGGGTGCGCGCGTATGCCGCGCAACTGCCTGACAACTTCGTGAACTACGTGTATACACACCGGAACGCAGATGTCGTTCAGCAACTGATTGTCACAGGGTGTTTATCCAAGGGCACGATGCGCCGACGGCCATGGTGGAGCCTGCATGGCATGCGACTCGAGCAGATTGTCGAGCGTCTGCAAAGCGATGCGGGTGAGGAAACGTCGCGTTAGCGCCTCGCCTTGCCAAGCAGCGCCTTACAGCTCCACCATCTCCATATCCGCCTTCACCTTTTCACCCGTCGCCGGCGC
>CAYWRO010000043.1:0-32482 GCA_964460345.1 uncultured Phycisphaeraceae bacterium
GCGGGCCGCGTCTTCTTGCGCAACCTAACCTGCGCCTAACGGCGCATAATGCTGTTACGGTCGCGTCTCTGCGTAGCTGCAATAATCAATCGATGCCTCGCCTCCCCTTCGTCAAGATGCACGGAATCGGCAACGACTACGTCTACATGGACGCTGTCACCGACCCGTCGATCGAAGATCTCGATCTGCCCGCGCTCGCCCGCCGCGTCAGTGACCGGCATACGGGGATCGGCTCGGACGGGCTCATCCTGGTCTGCCGCTGGGCGCCGGAGGGCTCACGAGAAGGACGTGTCGTTCACGGCCGCATGCGGATGTTCAATGCGGACGGATCGGAAGGCGAAATGTGCGGCAACGGCATTCGTTGCGTCGCCAAGTTCCTGTACGATCGGCTCGGCGTCCGTGAACAGCCGATGCTGATTCAGACCGGCCGCGGCGTGCTGTCCATTCGGTACGAGGTCGGCAGCGATGGCAAACTCGCGTCGGCGACCGTTGACATGGGATCGCCGGCTTTCGAGTTCAAGGCGATTCCGGCCGATCCCGCGCACTTTGAAACAACGGACTCCTGGTACGAGAATGTGCTGCGGGTCGAAGGCCGCGTGCACAAGATGGTATTTGTGTCAACCGGAAACCCGCACGCCGTTGAGTTCGTCGAGGATGTGGATGACTACGAACTGGAGCGTGTGGGGCCGCTCGTTGAACACCACCCTGCGTTCCCGGCGCGGACGAACTTTCACATCGCCCGAGTGGCCCCCCATTCGAGGCGGGACGCATCAGGGGAACTCTGGATGCGGACGTGGGAGCGCGGTAGCGGCCTCACAAGAGCGTGCGGAACGGGCGCGTGCGCCGTCGTTGTCGCCGCGGTTGCGACGGGAAGAATCCCCGACGGAACGCACCTTGTGCACCTGCCGGGTGGGGACCTGCGCATTGGCTATCGCCACACGGATCCGGATTTAAGAACAACGAGACCCGGGAACGTCTTCATGACGGGTCCCGCGGAAGAGGTATTCGAAGGCGTTATCACGCTCTGATGAGCGCACTCACGCTGCCCCCAGAACCTCCTCTACCTTCTCCCTCGCCTCTTCACGCGAGAGCGGCTTCCCCTCGACCGTCAGACCAAGATGCGCCATGGGGCCGTGCGGCTTGCTCTTCTCTTCCTCCAGCATCGCCGCGGCCTGCGCATCGGCGTTCTTTGAGAAAAGAATTGACTTCGCCGTCGCGAAAAGCCCGGAAAGGGAGTTGAACGTGTGGTCCACCGCCGTCGGCTCATACCCGCAGTGCACCATGCACTGCTGGCACGCCGTGTTGCCGCTGGCACGGCCGTAGCGTTCGAACTCCGTCTCTCGCATCAGTTCTTCGAAGGAGTCGACGTATCCGTCCTGGAGCAGATAGCAGGGCTTCTGCCAGCCGAAGATGTTGTACGTCGGGTTCCCCCAGGGCGTGCACTCGTACTCGCGCTTGCCCATCAGGAACTCGAGGAAGAGCGGCGACTGGTTGAAGACCCACTCACGCTTCCGGTTAGAGAGGATCATCCGGAACAGGTCGTTCGTCTTCTTGCGGACATTCAGGAACGACTTCTGATCCGGCGCTTTCGGGTAGGCGTACCCCGGGCTCACCATCATGCCCTCGACGCCGAGTGCCGTCATCTCGTCGAAGAACGCGCGCACCGAGTTCGGGTCCGCCCCGTCGAAGAGCGTCGTGTTCGTTGTCACCCGGAAGCCCATCTGGACCGCCAGCCTGATCCCTTCGACGGCCTTGCGGTACGTCCCCTCGCGGCAGACGGCAAAGTCGTGGTTCTCCTCCTGGCCGTCCATGTGCACGCTGAAGGTCAGGTACTTGCTCGGCTTGAAGAGACCTTCTTCAAGCTTCTCCTTGAGCAGAAGGGCATTCGTGCAGAGATAGATGTACTTCCGTCTCGCGATCAGGCCCTCGACGATCTCCCTGATCTGCGGGTGCAGCAGGGGCTCGCCTCCGGGGATCGACACCATCGGCGCACCGCACTCGTCGACCGCCTTGAAGCACTGTTCCGGCGTTAACTCACGCTTGAGGATGTGGGCCGGGTACTGGATCTTGCCGCACCCCGCGCACGCCAGATTGCACCGCAGCAGCGGCTCCAGCATGAGCACCAGCGGGTACCGCTTGCGCCCTTTGATCAGCCGCTGACCCAGCACGTAGGTCGCGACGGTCCACATCTGACTGACGGGTACACCCATGACGAGGGGTCCTCCTGACCTGGAAGTGCCGCGGCGGCCGCCCGGGGCGGAACCACCCAGCATGAAGACTCGATCCGAACGCTAGGCAGGCCGCGGGCCTTCGTTTGTGTCCACCAACTTGTTCGATGAAAAAACGCCCCCACGTGGGGGCGTTGGTTAGGAAGCCGGGGTGGGGCAGAGACCCGGCCGGCCTGGAAGAGGACGACTCAGCAGCCCGCGAACCAGCCGTCGAGGTACTGAAGGAGATCGAACACGTCGACGCCGGGCGTGCCATCGATGTCCGCACGGCCATCAGCGACAAACCAGAAGTCCAGGAAGGCGAGCAGGTCGAAGACGTCGACCATGCTGTCGCCGGTCAGGTCGGCGGAGCAGGAGGGGACGGTGACGCGGAACTCAAGCGGTGTCAAACCAATCCCGCCTGCGCCGCCACCCCACCCGCCGCCCGCGTCGGCCGGGTTGCTGAAGCTGACGCTGCCGCCGGCGATGAGCTCCAGCGTGTACTCTCCAGGCTGCAGCAGCCCGGCCTCGTCGAACTCTGCGTTCGGGCCGCAGCCCACAAACTCGTACGAGTGAATGTCATCGACAGCGTTGCTGAACCGCACCGTCCCGCCGAACGGACATCCGCCGAAGCCGCCGACGAGGGTGTAGTTGAGAGGCTGGTCAATGGTGAAGGTGTACGAAAAGATCATGTCGGCGTTGATGGTGCCGGAATAGTTGGGGCCGCCGGAGCCGGAGGCATTGATGCTCATGGAGTAGACGACGATGGCATCGTCGCCGTTCCAGCCTCCGTCCAGACGCGCGTTGCCAGTTGTGTTACCCGAACTCTCGTCCACGGCGAGAAAGCCGCTGGTCGTTGCTTCCTGAAGCCACGCGGTGTAGTCCCCGGGCGCAACCGACCACGGCGGCGGCTCATCGACGTAGGTGGCGCCGGAGGCGTGCGACACGACGGATGAAGCGCTGACCGTGCGGTCCTGCCCAATCGGCGTGATCAACTGAGCGCTCGCGATCGCGGGCGCCGCGGCGGTGGCCGCTAAGGCAATGAGAATCGATGCTGACCGCATGTTGTGTTCCTCCGGCAGAGCGTTGGGGTGGTGAAATCCGCCTCGCGGCGGGCTATGAACGGCCTGATCCACTTCAAAGTACCACGACGGCATCTTTCGTCAAGTATTTGCTCAAAGAATTTGCTCGTGTATACTCGCAGGCAAGTGGGCCTGCTTTGCGGGCCCGCCGCCTGTCCTCTGCCGATCATGTCGCTGATGTCGCACCAACCTGTTGCTGCAAACCTCCCTGTCAAGGTGGAGGCGACCGCCGCCTCGGAGCGGCTGCGGGCGGCGATCGCCGCTGTCATCGCGGCGCTGCCCGTGCCCATCCGGAAGGCGGCTGACCTGCAGCACTGTCTGCGGATCGACTCGGCGTTGGCATGGAACCTCTTTCGGGCAGCCACCGCTGCTTCGCCGTTGGAGGTGGGGCGATGCGTGCCGGGCGAGCGTGCCACCGAGCGGTTCCTGAAACAGGCGCAGGCTCAGGGCGTTCCGGAAGAGGTGTTGGAGGAGGTTCGCACCGCGTTTGCGCTCTTTGAGCGCATGGTGGCCCGACACGCCGGCGATCGCGACGTCTATGAAAGCATTGTCGTCGGCCTGCAGGGAGCGACGAGCGATCAGTTCGATTTGAAGCAGAAGCGGGCGGCCTTCCGGGCGAATCGCCACATCTGGGGGTGGGAGGCGCGGGTCATGACCGGCTGCTCCATCATCCACCCCGCCGCGGAGCCGGGCTTTATCGAGCACGCCTTCATCACGGGCGAGGTGGACCTGCGGCATCTTCGGGAGGGGCGAGTGCTTCGCAGCACTTTGAGGGCCCAGGTGGAGCACACTGAGCGCCGTGGGGAGTTTCCCGAGGTGGTCCGCCCGATTGATGCCGACGATCCGCACGCGGATGTTGGCTTGCTCTCCCGGTTTTGTTCCCAGCCGATTCCGCGCTTTCAATGGCAGCGGGGTAAGGATGGGACGGACATGTCCGTGCTCTCCAGCACCTCCCTGGGCAACATGGGGTCCGTGACCTACTTCAAGGGGGTCAAGTTCGGGGGAATGCGGGCTGACCCGCCCGGGCAGGAGGTGTTCTGCTTCAAGACCTCGGGGGCGCGGCCGATCGAGGTGTTGATTCAGGATATTCTCCTCCACGAAAAGGTCTGGGGCGGGGGCGAGCCGACACTCCGGGTTCTGACCCGGGAGCCGGGGGCGGGGGAATCGGACGACAGCGTTGATCTGCTGCCGATCCAGGAGCGCGTGGTGTCTCTGGGGTCCGAGCTGTCGCGTCTGCAGACGCCCGACATTCCGCAGTACCTCGACATCCTGCGGTTCGCGCTCGCGAAGCTCGGGTGGGAGGAGCACGGATTTCACATTTATCGGGTCCGGATCGAGTACCCGGTGCTGCACGCGTGCGTTCGGATCGAGTTCGGCGGCGGGGGCGGCTGAGATTCTCCCGCGCCAGGCGAACGCCCCGGCCATTGCCTGCATATGACTTCCGTGGGTCCAGCGTCCTCGCTCAGGGCTGGCTTTCCTTTTGTCCCGGCTAACCCGGCGGCGTTGTCGTGTGTCCGCCGCAACCCTTCGCTTGACGGAACCGCCCCCCACATGGCCAAGCCCCGTGTCCGCACCGATGAAGCCCTTCTTGAGGCGTACCGCCAGGGGGACACCGCGGCGTTCGCCGAACTTGTGGACCGATATCACGACGACCTGCTGCGATTCCTGATGCGGCTTATGGGTTCTCGGGCGGCAGCGGAGGACGTTTTTCAGGAAACGTTTCTCCAGATTCACCAGTCCGCTGAGACGTTTGACACATCGCGCCGCTTCAAGCCGTGGCTCTTCACAATTGCCGCGAACAAAGGGCGGGATGCGCTTCGTAGGAGTAAACGTCGAAAGGCGCTGGATCTTTCCGCCCCGGTCGCGGGCGCAGGCGTCTCGGGTTCTTCGGACAGCCGGTCGTTTGTCGATCTGATGGAGATCGACGTTCCGGAGCCGGACGAGGCGATACGCAGCGAGGAGCGGAATGAACTGGTGCAGCGTGCCATCGACGAAATGCCGCACGCTCTTCGTGAGATCCTGTTGCTGGCGTACTTCCAGCGAATGAGTTACGCGCAGATGGCCGAAGTGCTTGAGATCCCGCTCGGAACCGTCAAGTCCCGCCTGCACTCGGCGGTAGCGGCGTTTGCGCAAAAGTGGAAGAGCACCTACGAAGCGAGAGGTCGGGAGTGACGGACGCAATGGTTCCAGCTGATGCAACGGCCGCCGACATGCAGGATGCAGTCTCGCTGAGCGTGCGCGACGCCGAAGCGCTGGACGCGATTGTCGAACGGGAGTTCGACGCGAGTGGTCTGTCCGGCGACCAGGCCGTGCGCGCCGGCCGGATTGTCTCACTGCTGAGCCGCCTGCGGGTTGACGATGTGGACAGGTCTCGCCGGGCGTTGACGGACGCGACGCTGGCCAGGATTGCTCGAGCCGGTTCGGCCGAGACGGTGTCTGTGTGTGAACTCAGCGTTGACGATCAGGAGGCGCTTGAGGCGCTCGTCACGGCGGGGTACAGCGTTGAGCGGGTACCGCGCGTGCTGCGGGACAGGGCCGAACGTGTCGGTCGTCTCCTGTCGTTGTTGAACACGCCCGGGGAGAGCAGGGGCGGCCAGGATCTTCGGGAGGCGACGCTGCTTCGGGTTCAGCAGAGCATCGAGAGCGAAGAGTCGCTCATGACGCTCGGCGCCGCCTCGGATGCCGCGGGCGACGGGGCACGTGGTCGGTGGTTTCGGCCGCGATTGGCGGACCTGGTCTCGGTCGCTGCACTGCTGCTGATCGGAGGGTCGGTGCTGCTGCCGATGTTCGGCGCGATGCGCCAGTATGCCGGTCGCATGTCGTGCGCCGGCGGGATGCAGGCTGCGGGCGCCGCGTTCGGCCAGTACAGCAGCGATCATCACAACTGGGCCATGGCATCGGCTTCCACGCCGGGCGGGATGTGGTGGAACTTCGGCCAGCGGGAGGAGTCGAACTCCGCGAACCTGTTCACAATCGCTCGCACCGGGTACACAAGCCTCGATACGCTGGCATGTGCCGGCAATGAGCATGCCGTCGGCGGCGCGCCGGCGCCCGGCGACTGGGACTGGAAGCGTCACGAGCAGGTGTCCTACGCCTACCAGAACCTCTTCTCGAGGCATCGGCCGGACATCTCCAAGTCGATCGTCGTCATCATGGCGGACAAGTCGCCGGTGGTGGTTCTCAGCCGGCAGCACCGCAAGATCGATCCCTTCGCCAACTCGCCCAACCATCGCGGACGCGGGCAGAACGTGCTCTTCTCCGACGGCCGCGTCGAGTGGAAGGGCTCACCGGTCCTGGAGGGAGGAGACAACCTCTGGCTGCCGCGGCCGATTGAGCAGATGATCCGATCCGCCCTGGCGGAGCCGCTCTCGGGCCGTGAATCTCCCGCATCGGCCGATGACGTCATGGCGGTGCCTTGACGGGAGGCCGGGACCGGGTATGCCGGCGACTGGCAGGTTCGAAGGGGCCTCTGCCGCTTGCTGAGGTGAACTCGGCCGCCTATCCTTGGCCTCGGTTTGGGGGGTTAACAGACAATGCCGTCCGGGAAACAGGGTCTCCGGCCGGCTGTCGGAGTAAAGGCGACATGCCCAAGAACAAGAGCCACAAAGGCACCCTCAAGCGGATCAAGGTCAGCAAGACCGGTCTCGTGCGCCATAAGCACGCGTTCGGTAAGCACTTGCGCTCCAGCAAGAGCGGCAAGCGGCTGCGTCATCTGCGGCAGCAGAAGTCCATGGCCAACCCCGAGGCCAAGCGCCTCGAGAAGCTCCTGTTCCGTCGTCTCCGCGGCCGCGACCAGGCGCGGGCGACCATCAAGCGGAACCCGTCCCCTGAGCAGCGCCGTGCGGCGCAGGCCGAGGCCGCCAAGGCTGCCGCCGGCGAGTAAAGCCCAGTCAGACACACGCACCAGTCCGCCGGGACAAAGCCGCGCGGCCGTGATGGCCGGGCGCTCCGATGCGGGCGTTGAACGAGGAACGTAAGACATGCCACGTGCACGAGTTGGAGCAGCCCGCACCCGCCGCCGCAATCGCATTCTCCGCCAGGCCCGCGGGTATTACGGATCCCGCAGCCGCCACTTCCAGCGCGCCAAGGAAGCGGTCATCCGCTCCGGCTGCTACGCCTACCGCGACCGTCGTAACCGCAAGCGCGACTTCCGTCGCCTGTGGATCACGCGTATCAACGCCGCGTGCCGCATGCGGAACGCTCGCTACAGCCAGTTCATCAACGGCTTGCGCCTTGCGGGTGTGAACCTGAACCGCAAGATGCTCAGCCAGATCGCCATCGAGGATCCCAAGGTCTTCGACCAGCTCGTCGAGACGGCGCTCAAGGCGACGAGAGCCGCCCCGGCGAAGGCCTGATACGGCGCCGCTGACAGACTTCGTATCGTCAGGGCCTGCTCCTTTCAGGGCAGGCCCTTTGTCCATCACAAGCGACCTGTGAGGAACGGCCATGACCGGCGGCTGGTGGGTAGCAGAACTCTGGGCCAGCAACCCGCCCATGCTTGTCTCGTGGGTCTTCTGGGTCATCGCATCAATTACCCTGCACGAGTTGGGGCACGGTTGGGCGGCCATCCGGGCCGGCGATAACACGCCGCGGGAGACCGGTCACATGACCTGGAATCCCATCGTGCACATTGGGTGGTTTGGCCTGATCGCCTTCGCCATCTTCGGCCTTGCCTGGGGGATGATGCCCGTGAACCCGTCGCGATTTCGCGGCCGGCACGACGGGGCAAAGGTCGCGTTCGCCGGACCGGCGATGAACCTGTCTCTGGCTGCGGCGTGTGTCGTACTCGGGGCGTTGTGGCTTCGCTTCGGGATGACGAACATTGGGTTAACGGCGCTTGCGGAGAACCTCTGGACGTTCTTCGTCATCGGTTCATCCGTGAACCTGCTGCTGTTCACATTGAATCTGATTCCGCTTCCGCCGCTGGACGGCTCCCGCATTCTGGAGAGCTACGTTCCCGGTGCGAACAACTGGGCGCTGACGCAGGGCGGACAGTTGTTCGCCCTGGCGGTCTTCATCGGGATCTTCTTCTTTCTGGGGCCGGAGATCTTCCAGTTCTCGATCAGCAGCAGCCTTCGAGCGATCGTTGCGTTGGCTGGAGCGATCGGCGGCTAGCGAGTTCGTCCGAGTGCGCACAGCTTGTAGAGGATCCGCGCTCCGACGTTCGCGTCCCATTCAGGTTCAGCCCGGTTCGGGCCGGGAGCGACTTCGACCAGGTCGAACCCGACGACGGTGCGCCCGCTGTGCGCAATCGCCTCGATCAAGGTGCACGCCCGATTGAAACTCAACCCGCCGGGCACCGGCGTGCCGGTATGGGGACAGAGGGAGGGATCGAGCCCGTCGATGTCGAAGGAGATGTAGATGTGCTGCGGAAGCCCGTCGATCGCCTCTTCGCACAACCGGCCGAACGGCACGCGCTCGTCCTCCATGCGCTTGTGCCAGTCGAGGTCAAACTGGGTGCTGATGCGCTCCGTGTGCGCCTTCATCAGCTCATACTCGCCGCGGCTGTAGTCACGGATGCCGATCTGTACCAGCCGGGTGACCTCGGGAATCTCGGCCAGCACGTTGTACATGATTGAGGCGTGTGAGTGCCGGAAGCCTTCGAAGGCCGGCCGCAGGTCCATGTGGGCATCGATCTGGAGGACGCCGAGTCCTGCGCCGCCGCGTCCGGCGACGTTCTTCTCACGTCCGAAGCGTTCGGCACAGGCCTTGATGGCGCCAAGGGGCGTGGAGTGATCGCCGCCGACGAGCCCGGGGAGCTTGCCCTCGTCGAGAATCTGCACGGTCGCTGCGTAGACGTGTCGTTCCACCTCGACCGATGCTTCATCAATCTGCCGAACCGCCTCGGTGTCGTCGGCTCCGGCCCCGCCGCGCTCGATGATCGGAGCCGCCAGCGCACGGGCACGGCGTGACAGGTCGAGGATTTCCGACGACGGGCGCTCCATGTAGATGCCGCGTTCGTAGATCGGGCCGAACTGGTGGTCCTGCAGGTCGACCTGGAGGGAGGCCTGCTTGATTGCCGCGGGACCCTCGCAGCAGCCACCCCCGTACGAGGTGGTGGCGTCGAACGGAACGGGCGTGAGGATGACCGCCGCTTCCGCGCGGGAGAATGGGAGCCCGAAGATTCCGTCGCCGGTGGCCGCTGCATCTGGATCGAAAGTCATGCGCGCAGTGTACGCCGGACCGACGCACGCCCAGTACCCGGGGCTTGTCCCGGTTGCGCCCGCCTGTCGAGGGATATCCTCCAGATGTGAAGTACGGCATGGTCATCCTCGGCGGCGCGGCGGGCGAACCTCTGGCCGAGTACGACGATCGCACGCCGCTCGAAGCGGCCTCAACGCCCAACCTTGATCGCCTTGCCCGCGCGGGACGCATCGGCGCGGTCGCGGCCACCCCGGCAGACCTGCAGCCGGATCCAGCGCTCTGCCGAATGGCGCTGCTCGGGTATGACGCGGCCAGGGAGTATCCCGGGCGGGGCGCGGTCGACGCGGCCGCGATCGGCATCGAGCCTGGCGAGGGTGAGTGGGCGTTGCATCTTGATTTACTCTGCGCCGGAGAGCCTGAGGCCGATGCCGATGGCCTCATCCTGGGCATGCCTTGCAGGCTCGAAGCCGAACACGAGGTTCAGCTTGTCAGGGACATCGTGGAACACGTGGGCGAGGTGGAACCGAGGCTGCTGGAGCGTGTGCAGATCGAGCATCTCCCCGGCGCTGAGGGCGGGGCGCTGTTGGTGGACCGTTCAGGACGGGATTACGAAGACGTCGAGACGGCCTGCCCCGATGCGCTGGTCGAGGAGGCCTGGGAGGACTGGATGCCGGCGTCCGGGCGGCGTGGGGCGCCGGCGGCCGAGGCTCTGGTGCGCGTGATGGAGTTGGCGGCAGAGGCCCTCGGCCGGCATCCTGTCAACGCGACGCGTCGCGAAGCGAACCTGCCGGCGGCGAACATGGCCTGGCTGTGGGGGGCTGCGCCGCACAGGCAGATTCAGGCGTTTTCCGAACGCTACGGCCTGTCGGCGACCTGCCTCGGGCAGGGCCCTGTGTCGGCCGGGGTGGCAAGGTTGCTGGGGGTTCCGTACGAGCCCTGGCGGGTACACGAAAGCGCGGAGCACGCGTCGGACATGCTCTATGAGCGGCTGCTTCGGATCGATCTGCTGTGCATTGTGCCGGAGATCGGTTCGATGCGGGGACAAGACGCCGCGGGCCGGATCGCCGCGATCGAGCACGCCGATGCGCACGTCATCCGCCCCCTTGCGGAGGCGCTGGCCCGCTTCGGCGATATTGAGCAGAATGAACACGCCGAGGGCTGGCGCATTCTCGTCGTGGCGGATCGGTTCATTACTGCTGCGGGAGCCGATCCGACGCCGACACCTCTGTTGCTGGCCGGCAGTTGGGTTCGGTCCCTTGTGTCCCGGCAGTTCAACGAACGAGATGCGATCTCGAGCGACCTTGCGATCGAACGCGGCCACGAACTGATGGAGTACTTTCTCCGCGGCGGCATGGCCGACAGGCGGCCGCGGCTCAGACCGGAGTGACGATGGCTGACGAAGAGGCGCACCATTACGATCTTGAGCCGCCGGAGGAGCGCGAGAACGGCAGCGACGAAGCCAGCCTGCTTCGCGAGACGGCCGACACTTGTCCGAACTGCGGAGCAGCACTCGCGCGGGATGAGATTTTGTGCATGAAGTGCGGCTACGACCTGGAGGCCAATGTTGTCCGCAAGCCGAAGGTCGACGAGGGGGAAGCCGCCGACGCGGAGCCGGAAGAGCCGGACCTGTTCGTCGAGCCGGGACGTGGACCGCCGAAGCTCCTGGCCATCGCCGGTGGCGTTATCACCGTTGCGGCGATGGTCCTTGCCGGCGTTAACGCTCGCGTCGATGGGGCGGCCGTGGCCGCGGCGGTGATCCTGCCGCTGTACGAGGTGCTTCTGCACACGGCCAGCGGCGTCCTGGCGCTGTTCATTGTCTCCAAACTGGTCGAGGAGCGGTTCGGCAATCCGGAACTGGCCGCGGCCCGCATGATGGTTGCCTTTGCACTGTTTCAACTTTTCATGGCGATGGAGATTCCGGTTCAGGTCGTCGGCGGCGTGCTGAAGTCGATTCTCGGACTTGGCGCTTACTGGCTGGCCGTCTGGTGGCTTTTCAAGAAGACGCCTGCTGTGACGCTGCTGATCATGGCTGCCCACATTGCGCTCTGGGCGTTCGTCTGGATCGGGAAGGTCCTGTATGAAGCGGCCACTCCCGCCGCCGCCACCGCGGGGGGATAAGGTGCAATGGGCGCTTCCGATTTCCCACAGATGGGGGAGCGATGCGAAACGGGAGCACCCCTGATCGGGCACCGTGATGGCGGATCGAACGTCAGACAAACCTTCTGCCGAACTCATTGCGGCACTCACCGCCGTTGCGTCCGCGCGCGCACGCCTGGAGCGAACCGGACTTCCGTGGAGTCGTGAGCATGATGCCGCGGCCGCCGCGGCGGTCATGCTGGGGACGACTGCGGTTTCCGGGGCGCGGGAGCTCCTGACGGTGGGGCTTGTGGGCGGGGCATCCAGCGGCAAGAGCACGCTCCTGAACAATCTGGTCGGGCGCGTCATCAGCGACGTCGCGATCCGCGCCCACACAACGGAGGGGCCGATCGTTGCAGCATGCCCTGATCAGATCGACGTCATCCGCACACACGTCCGGGAGCGCGGATGGCTGCTCCGGGGCGCGGATGTACGCGAGGCTTCGGATGCGCCGGTGACGGGAAGTGGGGACGCCATTACGCTGGTTCGGGTCGACTTCCCAGCGGCGCGGGGCGGCGAGAGTAAGCCGGTCCTGGTGGACACGCCCGACTTCACCTCGCTGGCGGCCCGGGATTCCGGTGACCTCACGCGCGCAATGCTTCCCTGGATGGACCGCGTCGTTGTGACGATTGACGAGGATCGCTGGTTTGACGAGCAGGTCTTCGGGTGGCTGCGGCGGCGGCTCGACGAGCTGGCGATCGAGCGGCTCGTGGTCTTCAACCGTTGCCAGCGCGGCGGAGAGATCGCGCTTCCGTACGTCGATCGCGACCAGCCGCCGGGCGAAACCGTTGTCGGTAGTGCGGATGAGGATCGGCTCAAGGACCGGGCTCGCCTCTTCGCGGCGGAGCATGTGGTCATGCCGTTTGCTCCCGGTCGGGGGCCCGCTTCGCTTTCGCCTGAGCGGTTGCGCCTTATTCAGGACTGGCTCGCCCGACCGCGCGATGCGCATCAGCAGCGCAGGCGATTCGAGGCGCTTACGGCGTTTGTCGGCCGGGCGGCCCGGCGGGTGACCGTTGAGAACGCCCGCCGCGCCGGCCTGCATGCAGAACTGGCCGAGAGCCTGAAGCACGAGGCCGCCGCACTCGCCCCCGATGAACGCGTGCTCGCGTTTGAGGTCCTTCTCTCGCCGGAGCAGAGACGGCAGCTCGATCCCGTATATCAGGCGATCGTCCGGCCGGTCGAGTGGGCGGGCAGGTGGAGCCGCCGCATCACGGGAGGTCTCGCCTCGATTCGCGACGTCGAAGGGCGCGAGGAGCATGAAACGATCGGTGTTCGAGGACGAGCCTTCTTTCTGGCCGAGCGGGCGCGGATGGTCGACCGACTCGGGACCGTCGCACGCCGAAGTGAGCTCTGCGTGCTCGCCGGCGGTGCGGCACAGTTTGAGCGGGAGGTATCCGCCGCCGAGGCGGAGGACGAGGCTGCCACTCTCTCGCGCGGCTGCGAGCGCGCGTACGACGCGTTCATCGAGCGGCTGGAGGCCGAGGCGAAGAACGTCCGGCTCGGACCGGTATCGTCCGGGGGCGCGCTGGCGGGAGCCGTCATCGGAGGAGTTCTCGCGGCCGCGCCCGGGGGAGTCCTGATGCCTGTCGGTGCGGCGATCGGCGCGGCGGTGGGGGGCATCACCTCCGCGGCCGGGGCGCGAAGCGCCTGGCGTGTGGTGCGCCTCATGATGCGCACGCCGGAGCTGCGCGAACTGTGGAACGCCGTTCGCGCGTACCGCCAGGGCCTCCTCACGGCTGCGGAGCGCGAACGCGAACGTTTGCTGGCCGCTGCGGCGGTCGCATTCATTCCCACGGGCGATCCGTTGGAGCGGTCCTTCACGCGGCTGGCCGCGGTCGGGGGAGGCGGAGCATGATCCAGATCCGGGATGAGCGAGCCGCGCTTCATGCGCTCAATGAGGAGATGGGGCGCGTTCTGCGCGTCGGGCCGGCGCCGCTGGCCTCGCGCAGCCGCAGCGCCGCCGATCCGCTCGTGATCTGCGGCCTTATCGGCGGCAAGGATGTTGGAAAGTCAGCACTTGTCAATGCGCTGGCAGGCCTCGAAGTCTCTCAGGATCGCGAAGAAATCGGAGAAGGCACAGCGGGCGTCGTTGCGTACGTGCACGCTGAGGATGAGCCGCACCTGCGTGCGCGTTTGCACCTCATGCAGGAAGGGAACGGCGCGCCTCAAAGCGCGGCGGCCGTCGAGCGCATCGTCCGCCACAATGCCGATGCGCTCCGCGGCCTGGCCCTGCTCGACCTGCCCGACGTCACCAGCACCTTCGAGAGTCACGCGTTGATCGTGCGCGCGATCGCTCCCCTGCTTGACAGGGTTGTATGGCTGTGGGATCCGGTGCTTGCCGGTGACCGGCTTTATGCCGAGCGCATCGGGCCAGTCATCAAGGATCACGCAAACGTCTGGCTCACGCTCAACAAGGTCGATCTGCTCGCGCGTGACGAGGCCAAGCCGGGCGTGAAGGCGGATGAACTTTGGGCTGGCTGGCAGGACTGGTTTGCGTCCATGGCGCGCACTGCCGCGGATGAGGGCGGCGCAGACAGCGACGTCCCGCCGCGGCGCGTGTTCATGCTCGCTGCTGCTTTCCCGACACCGGAGGCTTTCATCAGGTCGATCGAGCGTGCGTGGGGCGATGCGGGACTGGAGCGACACGCCGAGGCACGTCCGACCATCGCTCGCATCGGCCAGTATGCAGCGGGCGAACTGGATGGCCTTCGCGAGGCGCTGCTCACTCCTGTTTCGAAGGAGGAGGCGGCCCGCATCAAGGCGGCAAATGCCGCCGCGGAGACCGCCAGCGACCGAGCGCTGATCGACCGTCACTATCAACTCTCAGATCTGGCGACGCTCGCCAGCGAGGCCCCCGACCAGATTCGCGACGACTTTCATCGCTACTTCGACGCTTCCCTCGTCACATCCGTGGCCCAGCGCCTCGCCCGCCGCGGCTTGAGCACTGCGGAGCTGGCAGAGCGGGTCCTCGCCATCCGCGTCCAGGACTGGCCGCTGCTACCGGCCGTTTATTGGCTCATTCGTGCTCCGGTCCGGTGGCTCGGCCGGCGGATCATGGCGGAGTCGTCCTCTGTGCGAGGGGATGACCTGATGCGGGTCGATGGGGTTCCGCTTCAACATCGCGTGGACGCCTTTACCGCGCGGGTTCGTGCCCGGCAGCCAGCGCTGCTTGGCGCGTTCCGCGAGCCACCGGAGATCCCTGAGTCTGGGCGGCTGGCCGCCCGGGCCCAGGCGCGGATCGAGGAAGCCCACGAGGACGTTGAGCGAGGCGTCGTCCGTGAGTGCCTGGCGCGACGGCGGTCGCCCGGTCCGCTTCGCCGTGGATTGGTGTGGTTTGTTCTGCTCTGGTTCGTCCTCCTCCAGCCCCTGCTGAGCGGGCTGCTCGGGATGATCGATGTCGATGGAACTGCAATGATCCCCCTTGATCTAGGGGGCATTCTGCAGGCCCTTGCAATCCTGGTGACCACGCTTGGGGCCACGGCATTGCTCAAGGGGCTTGCCGTCACCCTGCTCGTTTACGTGATGATGTTGATGGCCATGTTTGGGCGGGCTGCCCGCGATGTGCGCCGTCTCCGCGCCGGGCACACCCCTCGGGAAGCGCTCACCCTGGATGACGCGGAGGCTGCCTACGCGTATGGCGAGCGGGTTCACCACGCCCTTGGTGACACGGTTCTTGCTCCGGTCCTGGAGCCCTTTGAGGCCCTTGCGGAACGGATTGAGGGCTGGCGTGATCGCAGCATCGGGCCAACGGGGTCGCGACCCGATTGACGGGTCGCGAAGGGCGCGAGTGCCTCAAAGAAAAGTGCCCGGTTTTCATTCGGAGCGGTCAGGCCCTTGCCGCGGCGGCGGTGTAGCGGAAGGGTGATGATCTCGGCCGGCCGTTCGGTTTGAGGAGTTCACGAGGAACCTATACCATCTGCCCCCTTCAGGTGGCGCCTTCCGCGTTACCGGCTCCGGAGCGGGTCAGCGTCCGGGGAGGGGGGCACCTTTGAACGCCAGTCGGGCTGCCGAGTGGCTGTTTGCAGTGGTCGGATCGCTGGGCGTGCAGCCCGGCCTCGGAGGATGTGATGGCGATGGCGAGATTCGGCGGCGTGGCGACAGGGGCGGGCGTGCTGCTCGTCGTCGCGGCGCTGGCCATCGCGACTCTCTTCGGCGGCGGCGCTGCGGCGACGCCCGGCCCCGAGAAGGTCTTGCGGGTTCCGATGACGACCAGCGGGCCGGGGTCGCTCGACCCGGTGCTGGGATCGACGACGTATGAGAATCGCACGGCCTCCTGCCTGTATGAGACGCTGCTGCAGTACAAGTATCTTGCGCGGCCGCTCGAGCTCGAACCCCTGCTGCTGACGGAGATGCCCGACATCTCCGAGGACGGGCTGGTGTGGAGTTTCACACTACGAGAGGATGTGCACTTCCACGATGACCCCTGCTTCGAAGGGGGCAAAGGGCGCGCGCTGGTGGCCGAGGATGTGCTCTACTCCTGGAAGCGTCTGGCCGATCCGGAGTACAGCTACAAGAACTGGTGGCTGGTGGATGGGCAGATCAAGGGCTTCAACGAGTACAAGACGCACCAGGCGCGGCGGCTGCAGGTCAAGGGGAACGCAGATGAGCTGGCCGAGCTCTCCGGACCCGACGTTGTGGCCGCGCTGATCCAGATGGATGTGCGGCGCGCACAGAAGGCTCGGGAGCAGGATGAGGGGCGGAAGCTCACGCCTGAAGAACTGGGCGAGATCCACGCCGAGGTCGAGAGTTCGTTCGCACCATGGCTGCGGGAGAAGCTGGAAGCGGAGTTTCACGAGCGATCCGAGAAAGACCTGCGAGCAGTTGAGTTTGATTACGATGCGCCGGTCGAGGGCCTGCGGCTGACCGGAACGCACACGTTTGATGTCGAGTTAACCGCCCCGCTGCAGCAGTTCATCTGGAAGCTGGCGATGTTTCAGCTCTCGATAGTGCCGCGGGAGGCGGTGGAGGAGTACGGCGAGCGATTCAGCGGGCATCCCGTGGGGACGGGGCCTTTCATTTTGAAGGATGAGGACGACTGGCGGCGCGGGTCCAGCATTCTGATGCACCGGAATCCGGACTACCGCGAGGCGTACTACCCGACCGAACATGACGAGGGTGACGAGGCGCTCGGCTTGCTCGAGCCGGCGGGGCGACGGATCCCGTTTGTAGACGCGGTGGAGTTCACGTTTTATGTGGAGAGCCAGCCGATGTGGCTGGAGTTCCGCGCCGGCAACGAGGACTTCACGACGCTGCCGCAGTCGGCCTTTGACGAGACGTTCAGCCGCCGCACGAAGGAGTTGCGCCGCTCGTGGGAGCGCAAGGGGGTCAAGGCGGTGAAGGTGCCGTTGCTGGACTTCATCTTCCGCTCCTTCAACATGGAAGATCCGCTGGTGGGGGGGTACACGGATGAGAAGCGTGCCCTGCGTCAGGCGATTAATCTTGCTCTGGACTGGGACGAGATGAACGAGACGTTCTACTTCGGGATGGCGATCCCTTATGACGGGCCGATCCCGCCGGGGTTGGATGGGCATCCGAACAACGACAACCATCGAGCGCCCTTCTCCACGCGCGGCAAGAACCTTGCGCTGGCGCGGGAGAAGCTTCGCGAGGCCGGCTATACCGTGGGACCGGACGGCCGGGCCACAGATGTGCCGACGATTGATCTCTACACGAGCGCCGGCGCGGAGAGCCAGCGAATCGTCGAACTGATGCAGCGAAACCTCGCGGAGGCCGGGATCGAACTGAACCCCCGCTACCTGAACTTCTCCGATCTCATGCAGGCCGTCGACAACCGTAAAGCCCAGTTCTTCAGCTTCGCATGGGGAAGCGATTACCCGGACGCTGAGAACAACCTGGCGCTCTACTACAGCCCCAACGCCTCCCCCGGATCAAACCACTCGAACTACAACAATCCGGAATACGACCGCCTGTATGAACTGATCCGCACGATGCCGGAGGGGACGGAGCGAACGCAGCTGTACGAGAAGATGCGTGACATGCTGATCAAGGATGCCCCCTTCTGCGGCTCACTTGCCCGGACGCGCGTCTACTTGATTCATCCCTGGGTCAAGTACTTCAAGCCGACCGAGGACTTTTTCACCTACTACAAGTACCTGGACGTTGACACGACCCATTCGGATCGCGGGCGCTAGGGTCAACCCGAAGCACGCAGGAGTGTCGCCCCATGTGGGCCTTCATCGTTCGAAAGCTCATCTACAACATTCCCGTCTACCTCAGCATCATCCTGCTGATGATGGGTCTGTTGCGCGTCCGTGATCCGGTCTACTCCTACCTCGGCAAGAACGCCACGGAGGAGCAGATGGAAGCGCTGCGTCACAACATGGGGCTGGATGAGCCGTTCTTCGTGCAGTATGCACGCTTCATGGGGCGGGTGGTCACGTTCGACTTCTCCGAATACTCCTGGAGCCAGAAGGGCCGCACCGTTGGCGACATCATCATTGATGCCATTCCGCCGAGCCTGTCTATCACCGTGCCCACGGTCGCGGCCTCCGCATTCATCGCCATCGTGATCTCTCTGATCTCGGCGTACTTCCGAGGCCGCTCGCTGGACCGCACGCTCGTCATGCTCGCGGTGCTCGGGATGAGCGTGAGCTACCTCGTGTACATCATCTTCGGACAGTTCTTCGGCGCCTTCTGGCCGAACCTGGATGACAGCGCCGTGGGCACGCCCTTTGCCATCACCGGGTATGAACCGTGGGTGCCGTTCCTGAGCGAGGGGGCCACGCCGTGGAATTGGGTGAGATACTGCATGCTCCCCGTCATCATCGGTGTTGTCGTCGCGCTCGGATATGACACGCGTTTCTACCGCGCCGTGATGGTTGAGGAAACCAACCGGGACTACATCGTGACTGCCATGGCCAAGGGGGCGACGAAGCCGAAGATCATCTTCGTCCACATGCTCAAGAACGCCATGATCCCCATCATTACGCGGATCATGTCGACGCTTCCCTTCCTCATCACCGGCTCCATCCTGCTGGAGATGTTCTTCAAGATCCCGGGAATGGGCTTCGAACTGATCAACGCGATCAACGCCAACGACTTCCCGGTCATTCAGGCCTTCGTGGCCGTGCTCGCGGCCATCTTCATCCTCACCATCATCCTGACCGATGTGGCGTACGCCCTGGTCGACCCGAGGGTGCGCCTGTCATGATGCGACGACTTCTGCAATCGCGTGGCTGGCGCAAGTTCCGGCGCAATCGGATGGCCATGGCAGCATCCGTCGTGATCGGCGCGTACCTCGCCATCGCACTGCTGCTGATGCCCCCGTTCCGCGTCCTGACGCTCAGTGATGCCCAGGAACGCGTCCTGCCGCGGAGCACACGCTGGTTCCTCGAAGAGCCGGACCAGGAAGACCGGTTCAACGCGCTCAACTGGTACGTCAAGCACCACCTGAATGAGGCTTTCGGCGCTCCCGGGGGCATCACCGCGGCAGAGCACCCGGAGCGAACGCTGGAGTCGCTCGCCCTCGCGGAGCGGCGGGTCGTGGATCTGCCGCTGGATGAAATCCAGCATCGCTGGGAGCAACTCGCCGCGGCGTACGCGGAACTGGACAAGCTCTGGCTCGAACGGACGGACCCGTTTTACGAGGTGGAGGACCAGAAAGTCCTGCTCAGGGACCTTGTATCCAAAGGAGCCGACCGCGAGGAGATCGCTGCGGCGCGACAGAGGCTGGAGAGCCTGGTGCAGTCGTTCCAGCCGATCAGTGCGGGCGTCGAGGAGGCTCTTCAGGAGACCGAGGCGGCCCTGGAGGCGCTGATGCCCATCCCGGAGGGGTGGGCGGGAGCAAAGTACGCGTTCCGCACATTTCTGGGCAGCGATGAATCCGGCCGTTCCACCGCGGTGCGAGCGTTTTACTCGATCAAGGTGGCGTTTCAGGTCGGCGCGGTGGCCGCGGTGATCGCGGTGTTGATCGGGACGCTGCTGGGGGCGGCCGCGGGGTTCTTCGGCGGCTGGGTGGATCACATCGTCATGTGGATGGTCTCAACGCTCTCCAGCGTGCCGTATATCGTGCTGTTGGCGGTGCTGGCGTACATCTTCCGCGGGAGCATTTTCGACAATGAGCAGCAGCCGGCACTGGCCCTCGTGCCGCTGTACGTCGCGTTTTCACTGACGTTCTGGATCAGCACCTGCCGCGTCATCCGCGGCGAGGTGATGAAGATCAAGGAACTGGAGTACGTCCAGGCAGCGACCGCGATTGGCTTTGGCCGCTTCTACATCATGCTCAAGCATGTCGTGCCGAACACAGCCCATCTGATGTTCATCAACTTCTCGCTCATCTTCATCGGGGCCATCAAGAGCGAGGTGATCCTCTCGTTCCTGGGGCTCGGCGTAAAGGGGCAGCCCTCCTGGGGCCTGATGATCTCGCTGAGTCGTGAGGACGTACAACAGTTCATGTTCTGGACCGTCCTGTCACCGACCATCCTGATGTTCGGGCTAGTCCTTGCCTTCAACATCGTCTCCGATGCGCTGCAGGACGCCTTTGACCCGAAGCACGTCTCATGACCACCTACGCAGCACAATCCGGCCAGGAGTCGCACGGCGCGCCGAAACGCCAGGCGGAGTCCGGCTCAGTCGGCAAGGTTGGCGAGCCGATCCTGCGCGTCCGCCACCTCACCACGCGCTTCCGCACGGACCGCGGCGTCGTCACGGCGGTTGACGACGTTTCTTTCGATCTGTATCCGGGCGAGACGCTTGGCATCGTGGGAGAATCCGGGTGCGGCAAGACGGTCACAAGCAAGTCCATCATGCGGCTGCTGCCGGAGCACCTGACGATCATCGATGACCGTAGCGAGATCATGTTCAGGGGCAGGAATCTTGCGCGTGCCAGCCACTCTCAGATGCGCAAGGTCCGCGGCGACGACATCGCCATGATCTTTCAGGAGCCGATGACCTCGCTGAATCCGGTCTTCACGGTGGGCTGGCAGCTTGACGAGGCGTTGAAGTATCACACGAAGCTGGGATGGCGAGATCGCCGCGATCGCGCCATTGAGATGCTCCGGCTCGTGGAAATCCCGAATCCCGAGAAACGGTTCGACGAGTACCCGCACCAGCTCTCCGGCGGCATGCGCCAGCGCGTCATGATTGCCATCGCGCTCTGCTGCGAACCGGAGATTCTCATCGCGGATGAGCCCACGACCGCGCTGGATGTCACGATCCAGGCCCAGATTCTCGGCTTGATGGCTTCTCTGCAACAGAAGCTCGACACAGCGGTCATGCTGATCACCCATAACCTGGGCGTGGTCGCACAGGTTTGCGACCGCGTTATGGTCATGTATGCCGGTCGCGTCATTGAGCAGGGGACGGTGCGGGACATCTTCCATCGGCCGCAGCATCCCTATACCAAGGCGCTTCTTGAGTCCATCCCAAAGCGCGGCGACAAGACGGCCGGGGCGAAGCTGCCGACGATTCCAGGCATCGTCCCGAGCCTGTTCAACCTCCCCAAGGGTTGTCGCTTCCACGAACGCTGCGCGCACGCCCGCGAGCATTGCATTGCGGTCGAGCCGGAACTCGAAACATTGCCTGATGGGCGCGCGGTTCGCTGTCACTATCCGTTGACCCCGCTGACGACTTCCGTCGCGGCGGAGTCGTCGGCCATCGGCACGGATCTGGGCGGGCGGGTTGAGCCAACGGCGTTGGACGGGGAGGACCAGGAATGCCTCTGATCGAAGTGAAGGGTCTCGTCAAGCACTTCCCCGTCCGTGGCGGCATTCTGAATCGCGTCACCGGCCGGGTGCACGCAGTCAACGGCGTGTCATTCGCCGTGGAGAAGGGTGAAACACTCGGGATCGTCGGTGAGTCCGGCTGCGGGAAGAGCACGCTCGGGAAAACACTTATCCGTCTGCTGGAGCCGACGGCGGGTGAGATCCGCTACGACGGCACCAATCTTGCGGAACTCGGCCACGCCGAGATGATGCCATTTCGCCGGAAGATGCAGATCATCTTCCAGGACCCGTATTCGTCGCTCAACCCGCGACTCACCGTGCGTGCTCTGCTTAAGGAAGCAATCGAGTTTCATGGCGTGGTCGAGCCGGCGGCGATGGAGGAGTACATTGATCAGGTGATCGCCACGGTGGGACTCCGTCCGGACGCCAAGGACAAGTTCCCACACGAGTTCTCCGGCGGCCAACGCCAGCGGATCGGTATCGCCCGTGCGCTGGCCCTCAAGCCGGCCTTCATCGTCGCCGATGAGCCCGTCTCCGCCCTGGACGTCTCCATCCAGGCGCAGGTCCTGAACCTGATGACCGACCTGAAGAGCCAGCTCGGCCTCACCATGGTCTTCATCAGCCACGATCTCAAGGTGGTCGAGCATTTCTGCGATCGCGTGCTGGTCATGTACCTCGGCTATGTCGTCGAGAGCCTCTCCTGTTACGAACTCGACAAGGCCGAACACCCCTACACCAAGGCCCTGCTCGGCGCCAACCCCATCGATGACCCGGACGACCGCCGCCCGCTGACAGTGCTCAAAGGGGACGTCCCCAGCCCCTTCAACCCTCCACAGGGTTGCCCCTTCGCTGGCCGCTGCCCGCACGTGATGGACAAGTGCCGCCGCGAGATGCCGCCGCTCGTCGACAGGCCGGGCGGAACGGACCGCCAGGTTGCCTGCTGGGCGGTCGAGTAGCCCGGCCTTCCCTGCCTCCCTGAGCCTTCGTGGCTGTCCCGGCCACCGATCCGGCACGCCCCTCGTCGCCCTCCCGCCTGGCCACCCGCCGGCATTGCGATCCGTGTAGTCACCTCGCCCGAGCAAGAGATACGGCGTGACAACGCCGCCCGCCAGACCTATCCTTCCGCCCGGCACCACAACCCCATCGGGGCCGGTACTTGCCCGGGCGCATAGCTCAGTTGGCTAGAGCGCTGCCGTCACATGGCAGAGGTCACAGGTTCGAGTCCTGTTGCGCCCATTTCCCCGCATTGCATGCTACCTCGCAATTTCGCGTCCTTTCGCCTAAGACCTGCAAGACAGGGGGTTCAGCGAGTCTTGCGATTTGATGCGGATGGCTGCTGCGCCGCTTGCAAGATCCAAGTGAGCATTCGAGGGCCACGTGGTGCCGAGCCGCTCGCTTGCGTCGCGCCGACTGTCTCACTCCCACTCGATCGTCGCCGGTGGCTTGCTGGAGATGTCGTAAACCACCCGGTTGACGCCGCGGACTTCGTTGATGATGCGGTTGGAGATTTGCGCGAGGATCGCGTAGGGGATCTTGGCCCAGTCGGCGGTCATGAAGTCCTGTGTTTCCACGGCGCGGAGGGCGATGGTTTGCTCGTAGGTGCGGGTGTCGCCCATGACGCCGACCGATTGGACTGGCAGGAGGACGGCGAACACTTGGGAGAGGGATCGATAGAGATTTGCGGCGACGATCTCTTCCAGCAGAATCTCGTCGGCCTCCCGCACGAGATCGAGCTTCTCCTTTGTCACTTCGCCGAGCACGCGCACGGCCAGTCCGGGCCCCGGGAAGGGGTGCCGCCAGACGATTTGATCGGGCAGGCCGAGGACTTCGCCAAGTTTGCGGACCTCGTCTTTAAAGAGGTCACGCAGGGGCTCGAGGATTTTGAACCCGTGCTTCTCCGGAAGTCCGCCGACGTTGTGGTGGAGCTTGATGTTGGCGCTTTGCCCCGCGTGGCCGTGGCCCGATTCGATCACATCCGGATACAGCGTTCCCTGCGCGAGGAACGCGGCTCCCTTGCCGTGCGGCAACGCCGCCGCGGCGGCCTCGAACTCGCGCACGAAGCGGTGGCCGATCCGCCGGCGCTTCTCCTGCGGGTCCGTCACGCCCTTGAGGTCTGCCAGAAAGCGATCCGCGGCATCGATGACGGTCAGGTCGATGTCGAAATGATCGCGGAAGGTCGTCTCGACGAGATCACGTTCGGCCTTGCGCAAGAGGCCGGTGTCGATGAAGATGCAGTGAAGCCGGTCACCGATCGCCTTGTGCAGCAACGCAGCACACACGGCGGAGTCGACGCCGCCTGATAGCCCGCAGATGACGTGTTCTCCTCCCTCGCCGTTCTCGTCTGCTCCAGTGATCTCGCGCACACGCGCGACGGCGTGATCTAGGAACCCTGTCATTTTCCACGAGCCTGTGCACCCGCAGATCTCGTACAGAAAATTCTGCAGGATGTCGACGCCGTGCGGGGTATGGGTGACCTCGGGGTGGAACTGGACGCCATAGAACGGCGCCGTCTGAGATGAAGTGGAAGCCTGTGCAGTCTCGCGAATCCTGACCGCCGCGTATGGGCACGTCGGAGTCGTTGCCAGGACGTCCACCGTCGCTGCCAGATCGTCGAAGCCGGAGACCTGATCGCCGTGGCTCATCCAGACGGTGGTCTTCTCAGGAATAGCCGCGAGCAGATCGGAGCGGTCGTCGATGTGCAGGGCGGCACGGCCGAACTCGCGTCGCTCCGCGCGCTCGACGGTCGCCCCCATGAGGCGGCAGGCAAGCTGCATCCCGTAGCAGATTCCCAGCACCGGGATGCCAAGGTTCAGGACGCCCGAATCCATCGACGGCGCGCCGGGCTCATACACGCTTGCGGGCCCTCCGGAGAGGATGATCCCTTTGGGTTTCAGCGCGGCGAGCTCCGCGGGGGTTATGGCAGGAGAGACAAGGTGCGAATAGGCGCCGGCTTCGCGCACACGACGTGCGATAAGCTGGGCGGTTTGGGAGCCAAAATCCACGATGACGATGACTTCATCGTGCGGAAGGGTCGAGGGCGGCGAGGGGGGGGCTTGTGTCATTCGTGAAACACTGGCTGGGGAGAAAGGAGGGGTGGGGCAGGAAAGCCGGTGGGAGCGGGAGAGCTCAGGGCCGGCCGGCAAGGCGGGGGTGGGAAGCGGATGGACGGGGCAGATAGCCGAGCGGAGGGGGACGCGGCGGTCAAGTGTTGGGGCTGGAAAGACAGATACTATGACTCAGTGATGCGATCCTCACGGAAAAAGGGATGTTGGCAGGGGGCCAAGGGAGGGGGCGGAAGCCGTCCCGGTCGGGGGCGTTCGGGGGACCTGGGCCGCCAGGTGGCACGGAAGGTGGGGGGCGCGAGCGTCGTCATCCTGGCGGCGGGGCTCGTCGGGTGCGCAGACCCGGACAAAAACGTCAGCTTCGCCGCCGCGGATCCAGCATCCAGGATTCGGGCGATCCAGGCGGCCGGGCAGGCCGAGGACCCGGCCGCAATCCCGGACCTGATTGAGACGCTCGACAGCGACGACCCGATGCAGCGGATGCTGGCCATTCGCATGCTGGAAAGGATGACCGGCCAGACGCTCGGCTACGACCACGCCGCGCCCTTCTGGGAGCGGAACAAAGCCGTGGAACGATGGGTGGCGTGGGCGCATGAAGAAGGTTTGGCCCCGCGGCCGCGATCGGCCGATGAATCGGAAGCGGCTCCGGTTCGGGAAGGCGGGACTGAAGAGACAGAGGCAGGAGCCGGAGGTGGGGGGGCGGCTGGCAGTATCCGCACGAACGGCACATGACCGAGACCCCGCACATCCGGCTGGAACTTCGCTCCAACCCGCTCTACCTGAGCGGGGCGCGGGAACTGGTGGGCGCCGTGGCGAGGCGGCTCTGCTTCTCGGACGAAGCCTGCGGCCAGATTTCGCTGGCAGTCGATGAAGCCTTGTGCAACATCATTCGCCACGGATATGAACGCCGCGCTGATAAGCCGATCTGGATCAGCATTACCCCGATCGGGGGCGTGGAAGTCCCCGCCGTTCCTGGCAGTGAGCCTGCGGGAAAGCCAGAGTCGGCGTGCGCCTGCGGAGGGCCGACAAGCGCGATCCGGATTGTCATCGAAGACGAAGCGCGGCAGGTCGACCCGGAGGCGATCCGGAGCCGCGACCTCGACCAGGTGCGGCCCGGCGGGCTGGGAGTCCACATCATCCGGTCGGTGATGGATGAGGTCACCTACGAGCGGCGGACGGATGCCGGCGGATTGGGCATGCGCCTGACGATGGTCAAGCGCCGAACGCCTGACGCGGGCGGCCTACGCGGGGGGACGAATCAGCAGGCCTTGGCGGCAGCAGGCAACGGCAACGCAGCGGCCGCAGGCGGGTGTGAGGGTGCAACGGATTCCGGCGCGGCCGGTCTGGGCGGCGGCGGCGGACCGATGGGAGAGACATGATGGCCGAAGGTGTGAGCGACGTTGACGTCAGGACCGAGCGGCGTGACGATGCAGTTATCGTGGCGCCCCACGGCGACATCGACCTGACGGCTTCGCCGTCCCTGCGGCACGAACTCAAGCGGGTGCAGGCGGAGAAGCCGCAGCGCCTCGTCGTCGATCTGTCGCAGGTCTCCTACATGGATTCGAGCGGCGTCGCCACGCTGGTGGAGGCGATGCAGACCGCGCGGCGCGATCGCTCCCGGATGGTCCTGTGCGCCATGCAGGACCGGGTGCGATCCATCTTCGAGATCGCCAAGCTCGATACGGTCTTTACGATCACCTCCACCATCGACGATGCCCTGAGCGTCTGACGCCTCCGAGCGTGCAACGCCTGAGTCGCCGCCGCGGGACGCTTCATGCCGCAGGATGCACCAGACCAACCTACCCGGACGCCTCCGCGTCCTATCTTCGCCGGACTCGACTACCTCGGTGACCGGGCGATCGGCATCATTGAGCACATCGGGCGCGTCTGGTGGCTTTTCGTCGATGTAGTCGGCTGGTTGTATCGGGCCGCGACGCAGCGGAAGGTTCGCATCGGACGCCCCGCGCTGGTTTCGCAGATGGTCCGTGTCGGCGTCCGCTCCATCTTCATCATCTCTCTTGTCTCCGGTTCCGTCGGGGCGATCCTCGTCCTGCAGATGGCGCCCCCATTGGAGCAGTTTGGACAGAAGGAAGTCGTCGCAAACATCGTCGGAATCGCCGTCTTCCGCGAACTCGGTCCGCTCATCGCCGCGATTGTGCTGACAGGCTTCGCCGGCGCCGCCATCGCGGCGGAAATCGGCACCATGGTCGTCGGTGAAGAGATCGAGGCGCTCGAGGCGCACGCTCTGAACCCGGTGCGGTTCCTCGTCGTGCCGCGCGTCTTCGCCACCGTCGTGAGCCTGAGTTGCCTGGCCGTCATCGCGGACATTGTTGCAGTGGCCTCGGGCCTGTTGATTGCCCTGGTGGTCCTCGGGATCCCCTACGAGGTCTACATGGACAACCTGCTGGCCGAGAAGACCGGCGTCGACATGATCGATTTCACGACCGGGATCGTCAAGGCGGCGGTCTTCGGCCTGCTGATCGGATTGATCGCCTGCACGAACGGCCTGAAGGTGACCGGCGGGGCCGCCGGCGTCGGTCAGGCCACCACGGGCACCGTGGTGCAGTCAGTCGTCTCGATCATCATGGCGGACCTGATCTTCACATCGATCTTCTACGCCCTTGGCTGGGTGTGAGCCGACGTCGTTCACACGTCCGCCGAGCTTGTCCCAACTCGCAGACGCGCCGATCGCCGCGGCGAGAACGACATTGCGCAGGGCCAGGGCCCACCAGTTCTCCACCATCGAGCCGAAGCCGCAGCCGCACGGGACCGGACCATCCGGGGGCCGCAGGGCCACTGCTGCGGAGTACAGGGCCAGCAACCCGAAAAGCGAGGCGCCGATCCACAGGCCCACCCGCGGCCGGCCGAAAACTGCCAGGACCAGTGCCGCTGCGCCGAGCGCCAGTTCCACCAGCGCGAAGCCGAGGGCGAATGGGCCGATGATCCCTTCTGGCACAAGCCCATGCTCGCCGACGGCGAAGCGGAAGGTTTCCGCGCCGACCAACTTCAACGCGCCAGTCACGATGAACACGACGCCTGCAGAGCCCGCGACGATCCTTCTGACCAGGTCCACACACTGCTCCTGACGCTGCAAGCTCGGCCGCAGCGCAAGTACGGGCGGCTGCTCGCCGATGCGGACTTCAGCGCGCCGATGCGGCTGCGGGCGCTGACGGGGTTCGCGCCGGCTCTCTCGCGTGCGTGCCGTTGGTCATGGCCGGCGAAGGGATTTCAGTCCTTGGGCCCGGCTTCGCTCCGAGCGCCTCGAGATAGATCGAGTCAACCTCGCGCACGTGGTCTGGGTACGAGATGAGCGTGGTCGCCTCGTGGATCTGCTTTGGAGACGGCAGCCGAACGTCTCCGGTCGCCAGCCGAGTGATGCAGTCAGCCAGTTGAGCCGGGTCGCCGCCCTGGAAGAGCAGGCCATTGCGCGGCTCGTCAATGAAGTCGACCGGCCCGCCGAGGCGCGACGAAATCACGAACTTGCCCGCGTGCAGATTCTCCAGCAACACCAGCGGCGAGTTCTCAAACCAGATGTGCGGGAGGATGCCCACATCGTACTCTCCGCCTGATGCGATGAGCTGGTACCGGTCGAAGCCGCCCCACACGCTCACTTCCGGGTACCGCGCCAGCAGCTTGCGGTAGGGCCAGTCATTCCCGAGCGCCCGGATGAGGAACTGGCAGCGCTGACGCACCTTCGCATCCAGCATCGGAATCGCGTCGGCCAGGACCTTGAGCCCCTTATTCGGCCGCACCGTTCCGAGGAAGGCAAATCGCAGCGGCGTCGTCGCGGTCTCAGGGCTCCACGGTGACCGGTCGTAAAACGGCCTGCGACGTACGGCGCGATTGATCTGATCGAAATGCGGCAAACCGAGACGCACCCAGCGTGTGCGGTCCTCATCCACCCCCATCTTCACGTGCACGCGGCGGAGGAAGTCGCTTGGCGGAATCACCAGCGTGGCGTCGTTCATCGCCTTCGCCCCGGCGATGCGGCGATTGCCGTAGTTGTTGAGCACCGTCAGATGGCGGTCGCCCGACAGAAGCTGCTCATTCGCATCCATCGGTGCGGCGTCGTACCCGGGCAGGTGCTCATGCGCATCCAGGCTGAGACCGTGCTCAATTTCTCCAGTGGCGGCGTCATCCGGCCTTCCGGCGAACTCAAAGCCGCGGGCGAGCTCGCTATCGATAAGTGAGCCGGGATTCAGCGCCGGCGGCATGTGACCCCGCACCAGCCGCCGCGTAAAGACCTTTCTCAACGCGGGGCCGGCGCTTTCCAGCATCCGCCGCAGACCTTCCGTCCGCTGCGGCCCGATGATCCGGTCCAGCGTCTGCCGGACCTTCCGCCGCCGGATGCTCACGGGCGCGGGCGGAGGCGTCAGGCAGCCGACACACCGGCGTCCGCCGTCGTAGTCCAGGCAGACGCGCGTCTCCTGGTGCAGCAAGTCGACCTGCGGGCAGATGAACCAGTAGTTGTGAGGCGTGATGATCGCCCGCCGTCCCGAGCGTTCAATCGCTCCGATCAGGTCGAGCGAGTACCCCTCCAGCGAGTGCACGTGTACCACCTCAGCGCCGACCTGATCGAGCCACTGCAGCACGAGCTTCGTCTGCGCGGGGCAGTTCGTCTCAACATCAAGATTGGTGAAGTTGTTGTACGCCGGCGACAGATTCGGGCTGTTCTGATACTCGAAGCAGCGCACGCCGCCCCAGTCCTCCCGGTGCACAATCCTCGGGCCGCGATGCAGCCGATAGGTCATGCCCGAGGCGAGATAGCTGACCTCGTGCCCGCTCATCACCAGGCCGCGCGCCAGCTCGGAAGCCGCGAGGTTGTAGCCGGATCCCTCCCAGGCCTGTGAACTGAGGCGCGCCCAGCCCAGAAAGGCCACCTTCACGGGTCGCGTTGAACGCGGCCAATCCTCCACCACCCCGCTCACCGTCGTGTTGGTCGAGCTTCCGAACATGTTCAACCGTACTTCGTGGAGGATTCATGGGGACGAACGGTCAGGGCATACCAGGCACACCGCGCCATCGTCGGTAGCCACCGCAGTACGTACGCCGCGCGAGGTCCCCAGCCGTCACGCTCGACGTACGCCTCGGTCAGCTTCTTCTTGTCGATGTGAAGGTTCCACTGTCCGAACAGGAGTGGGAAGTCGTTGATATTGTCGAAGACGACGACCGCGCGCGGCCGCCGCTTCATCGCCCACCATTGCTTCTTCAGGCGCGAGCGTCGCCGCGGCCCGTAAATGATCGCATCGGTCAGCGGAGATGAAGGGCCGATCACGTCATTGCGAAGAATCGGAACCCATTCGGGCTCCACGTCTCCATCGGCCAGCCCTCGGCGGACGATTTCCTTCAGTTCGAGCAGCAGTTCCGGAGATTCCGGCATCATGCCGACCACCCCGACGCGTGCGCCCGGCTGCAGGCAGCCGGTCCGACGCAATGCCTCAATGACCGGCTCCAACGGCGGGGTCGGCGGTGCGCTCTTGCCGGTAACTCCCGTCGCAACATCGCTGGCAGTGCGGCGGATCACCTCCGCGTGGGCCAGGCGCCGGTGCGTCGCCGCGTGCAGGCCGAACTTCAGGATTCGCGCCAGCCAGATCGCGGTGACGCGCTTCAGGTGCCAGCCGCGCATGATCTTCTGAAGCATCCACACCGCGTTACGCTGCGCGTAGTAAATCCGCGCGGGCGTGAGCTTCATGTTCCAGGGCGTGTGGTAGACCACCGCATCGAGATTGCACACCACGCGATACCCGGCGCGACCGAAGCGCAGCGACCAGTCTGCATCATCGCAATAGATGAAATACCGCCAGTCCCAGAAGCCGACCTGCTTGACGGCAGACCAGCGGGCCAGCAGGCAGCAGGCGCTCACCACGTCGACATCGCGCATCCCGCTGTACGCACCCGTGCCGCGTGTTCCTCCGACCTGCTCGATCCAGCGGGCGTGGTCGGCGTGCATCCGGTGCCCTGGCGGCGGATGGTCCGCCATGGAGCCGTCCTTCGGGTGGAAGTAGATCGTGGTTTCGATCGTCCTGCTGCGGTCGTTCAGATCCATCGTGCGCGAGCCGACCAAGCCGATCTGGTCGTCCGTCGCCGCGGCGTCCGCCAGGCGTTCCAGCGTGTCGGCGGGCAGGTCGATGTCGTCGTCGACGAGCCAGACGAAATCCGGCCCGCCGGCCTCGCGTGCAATCGCGTGCTCGACGTAGGCGAAGCCCGTGTTGAAGCCCCCGCACCCCCCGTGGTTGGCCGCGTTGCGGAC
Organism: uncultured Phycisphaeraceae bacterium; assembly: GCA_964460345.1. Classification (GTDB taxonomy): domain Bacteria; phylum Planctomycetota; class Phycisphaerae; order Phycisphaerales; family UBA1924; genus CAYWRO01. Next base: position 30,565 of record CAYWRO010000043.1, read on the forward strand.
GATCGTCAGGGAGTGGAAGCCGCCGCGGTTGCCCTCGTCTTCGGCCGCGCCCCTGACGGGCTCGGCAAACGCCGGCTCGTGGGCCCTGCTGGTCGGGTTCTGGACGATGCGCTCCGGCCGCCAGCGGGCCGTCAGGTGCTCGAGGGTGCCGTCCGTCGAGGCGTTGTCAACAACGATGACGTCCAGCAGCCCGCGCGGATACCCCTGCCGGGCCAGCGCAGCGAGCACCTGGTCCACATCGGCCTTGCGATTCCACGTGACGATCACCGCGGCAATGCGGGCCGTCCGCCGCGCCGCTCGCAGGCTTGAGGGCTCGCGCGACGTGCCGTCAGGCCCTGGCGCGGTGTCCTCGGTCGCCGCGATCTGGCGGGCGGCCGCGGCGGGCACACCAGGCGCTGGGGCAGGCGGGGGCGGTTTGACGCCGACCGGTCTTCGAAGGACCGGGTCGGATGTTGTGGACGAAGATGATGCCAAAAGGGCCCTCCCAAGGGGCGGACAAATCGAACAACCGCCGTGTTGAGCCACAGTCTACTCTGGACCCGGCGTCGGCTCCAATACCCGAGGGGCGGGGCGGGCAGCGGGGACCGCACGGCCGGCCTCCCCCGTATCGGCGAGCGAGCCGCTTCCGGCGTAGACGCGCTCCATCTCCGCGGCGTGCGCCTCGATGCTCTTGGGCGGGCGGACGTTCGCCCGCAGGCCGGTGAGCATCCACGGGTCGTCGAGCACCTCCCCCAGCCGCCGGGCGAGGTCCTTGTGGTCGTTGGCGCGAAAGAGCAGGCCGTTGACGCCGTCTTTGACGAAGTCGGGGATGCCGCCGATCTCCGAGCCGAGGACGGGCACGCCGCAGGCCATCGATTCCATGACGGTCTGCGGAGCGTTGTCCCACCAGACGCTGGAGACGACGGTGAGGTCCTTGCCGCCGAGCAGCCAGGGGATGTCGTGGTATCCGTAGCCGCACGTGAACGTGAGCTTCGCCAGGCGCGGCTCCATGCGGCGGAAGAGGTGCTCGATCGTTTCGCCGTCGAGGGCGAAGATGGACAGGTCGATCTTCGCGAGCTGGTCCGGCGTGAGCGTTTCGAGGGCCTCGGCCAGGACGTGCAGGCCCTTGTAGTAATGGTTGTACCCGAGGAAGACGAGGCGGATGGGGCGCGGATGTTCCTTGTCGAAGGGTGGGGGGGCGAAGACCAGCTCGCGCGCCAGCTCGACGATGCGCGTGATGCGCGTCCCGATGTGCATCGTCTCGATTCTCTCTTCATCCACGCCCATCGAGACGAACTTGCGGCGGACGAAGTCGGAGACGGCCAGCACGTGGTCGCACGCGTTGAGCATGTCGATCATGGCGCTGCGGCGTTTGCCGTAGTCGTTCAGGGGCTTGCCACTGACCGGCTCCGGCTGGATCACGTTCAGCAGCGGCTTGCGCGTGGGGTGGTCGGGGTCCACGGGCGGCCGGCCGCGGCGCTCAGAGACGACTTCGAGCGTCTTGCCCCGTGTGTCGCCGTCCTGCACGGGGAGCGGAGCGTCATACCCGACTCGCTCCATGTCCAGCCCCGGCGTGAGCCGATCCAATTTGCCATTTGGCCCTTTGTTATTTGCTATTTTCTTCCTCGCCTCCAGCACGCGGCGTCCCGCGCGCATGACGTGCACCGGCCAGGCGAAGAGGCGCAGCAGGTCGCGCTGCGCCTCGTGCAGTTCGCGGTCCTCGGCCGTCAGCCCGGCCGCGAACTTCTTCTTCCAGTTCGCGCTGCGGACGGCGCGTTCTTCATCCGGGTCTTCCGAATCCACGCACCCGACGCAGTTGTGGCCGTTGTCGTAGTCGAAGCACGGTTTGCGGTGTCCCTGCATCAGGTACACCTGCGGGCAGATCGTGTGAGAGTTGTGCAGCGAGTAAACAACCCGCCCCCCCCTCCCCCCCCGCCCC
>CAYWRO010000044.1:0-3912 GCA_964460345.1 uncultured Phycisphaeraceae bacterium
CTCCACCCCCCCAATCACAAAAATCTCAAAATTTCATAACCCACCACCACCCAACAACTTACCCCCACCAACCCACCCCAAAACGGCACACCTGGCGCGCCCGCGGCATACCGCCCGTCCCTCTATAGAGGGCCTCACCTTTCCAATCCCCGAGGCCCGGAAAGGGACAACCCGCATGACCACGGCCACCCACTGCCCCCGCCTCATCCGCGTCCGCCGCAACGACTGCACCATGGGCATGATCAAGCCCCGCTGGGTCACCCGCCGCACGCCCTCGAACGACCCCAAGCCTGCCAACTACGATCACACCGGGGCCAATGGAGCAGACATGGCAGAGACGAGGGTCAAGGCAGACGAGCAGACCAAGGGCGGGCAACCGGGCGGACCGGACGCCGCGGCGGGCCAGGCCCCCAAGGCCGCCCCTTCGGCTTCCACCCCCCCTGGCGGCGCCCCCGACGGCGGCCTCGCCAAGGCCTACCGCCCGGAGCAGACCGAGCCCGCCATCCGCGCCCGCTGGGACGAGGCCGGCGCATTCCACGCCGACCCCGCGCGCGTCTCGCAGGACCGCCCCCCCTACTCCATCGTCATCCCGCCCCCCAACGTCACCGCGGCACTCCACCTCGGCCACGCGCTCAACAACACCATTCAGGACATCCTCATCCGCGCTCATCGCATGATGGGCTGCGAGACCCTCTGGATGCCCGGCACCGACCACGCCGGCATCGCCACGCAGACCGTCGTCGACCGCCGCCTCAAGGCCGAGGGCAAACCCGCCCTCGCCGACTACAAGCGCGAAGAAGCGGAGGGCAAGCCCGGCCGCGAGAAGTTCGTGGCGCAAGTCCAGGCCTGGAAAGACGAATACGAAGCCACCATCACCGAACAGCTCAAGTCCATGGGCTGCTCCTGCGACTGGGACCGCCAGCGCTTCACCATGGACGACCAGTGCGCCGCCGCGGTGCGCGAGGCCTTCTTCCGGCTCTTCAAAGACGGCCTCATCTACCGCGGCAAGCGCCTCGTCAACTGGGACCCGGTAACGCAAACCGCGCTCTCCGACGACGAAGTCGAAAACCGCGAAATCGACGGCCACTTCTACTACCTGCGCTACCCCCTCGTAAGTAGCACGGCTCCTGGTGGCACGGCTCTCCGAGCCGTGACGGACGTCCAACCCCTCACCTGGAACCAACTCGCCCGCCGCGGCTACCCCGGCGCAGCAGACCACCCGCCGGAAGAACAAGCCTGGGTCACCGTCGCCACCACGCGCCCCGAGACCTACCTCGGTGACACCGCCGTCGCCATCAACCCGGATGACCCGCGCGCCAAGGCGCTCCGCGGCTACCACGTCCAGCTCCCCCTCGTCGGCCGCATCATCCCGATCGTGGAAGACGACTACGTCGTCATGCCGGACCCCGACAGCGACGACGCCAAGGCGCAGTACGCGACCGGATTTTTGAAGGTCACCCCCGCGCACGACCCCAACGACTACGACATCGGCCAGCGCCACAAGCTGGACATGATCAACGTCATGGCGCCGGACGCCTCCATCAGCGACAAACACGGCTGGACCGACGTCGGCGACGCCCACATCTTCATCGGCCTCGGCCGCGAAGAAGCGCGCAAGAAGGTCGTCGCAGAGTTCAAGGCCCGCGCCCTCCTCGAAGATCAACGCCCCTACAAGCACACCGTCGGCCACTCCTACCGCTCCCACGCCGCCATCGAGCCGTACCTGAGCGACCAGTGGTACGTCAAAGTCACAGACCCCAACCTCCGCGGCAGCGCCCTCCGCGCGATGGCCGAATCCCAGCGCACCACAGACTCCTTCAAACCCCGCTCCACCAACCCCCACGACGGCCAGCTCACCTTCCACCCCGCTCGCTACGCCAAAACCTTCGAAACCTGGCACGAAAACCTCCGAGACTGGTGCATCTCGCGCCAACTCTGGTGGGGGCACCGGATCCCGGTGTGGACCCTTTACCTGCGGAATCAGGAGGCAAGGGCCGACGAGACGGAGCCAGATTGGCAACGTCGAATTCGGACTGACCTGGAGACGCTTACGGCAGCGATCGACGCGTACTTCCGGCGTTGCGGGGCGGCAGATGGCTATGCGCTCAAGATCGCAGATCGGAACCTCCAGATCACAACAACGGCCGGGCCGGCAGAGGAAGCTTGGCGCGCATTCTGCGACTGGATAGCACATTTCGATTGGAGCCAACCGTCCACGGGCACCGCAACAAGCGCCCCGCCGGGCTTCGAGTTTGCCAGACAGGAAGCAATCGAGATACTCGATCTCATTGACCTTGGAGTAGAGCAAGATCCCGACGTGCTCGACACCTGGTTCTCCTCCGCCCTCTGGCCGCTCTCCACCATGGGCTGGCCGGACCCGGCGAAGTTCCCGGAGTCGATCGGGCTGCTGGAGGCCTTCAATCCGACCTCCGTCCTCTGCACCGCGCGCGAGATCATCACGTTGTGGGTGTCGCGCATGGTGATGTTCAATCGGTATTTCGGAAGGGACGAAGGGACAAAGGGACAGAGGGACAAAGGGGAATTCGAACCCGGACGACTGCCGTTCCGCGATGTTTTCATCCACGCCATGATCCAGGATGGGGAGGGGCGGAAGATGAGCAAGTCACTGGGCAACGGCGTGGACCCGCGCGACATAATCGCGAGCCATGGCGCGGACGCGATGCGCTTTACGCTGTGTCACATGACGACGCAGACGCAGGATGTGCGCATGCCGGTGGCCATGGTCTGCCCGCACTGCGGCGAGATGGTCGACATGCGCGCCCAGGAGCAGATGCGCAAGCAGCCCGTCGAAACGTGCGGCAAGTGCAAGGGCAAGTTCCTCAGCCAGTTCGCCATCGCCAATAACCTCGCCCAGGCGAGTAAGGACCTGCCCGCCGCCAAGAACACCTCCCCCAAGTTCGACTTCGGTCGCAACTTCTGCAACAAGGTCTGGAACTCGGCCCGGTTCGCCCTGGGCATCCTCGGGACCGCCGGCTTCCAGCCGGCCTCGGCGGCGGACGGCGCCCAACCCGACAAGAGCCGGCTGGAAGCCGGCGGTCCAGTCTCCCTCATCGACCGCTGGATGCTCTCACGCCTCGCCGCATCCGTCGCCGACGCCGAGGCCGCGCTGCGCGATTACCAGTTCGCCAGCTACGCCCAGACGCTCTACGACCTGCACTGGCGCGACTTCTGCGACTGGTACCTGGAAGGCATCAAGCCGACCGTAGAGAGCGATCCCGCGCAGCGCGAGGTTCTCCGCACCGCGCTGGACACCATCCTGCGCCTCGCGCACCCCGTGCTGCCCTTCATCACCGAGGCGATCTTCGAAAAGCTCCACGAATCCCGTGGCGCCGGCGTCCCGCCGGTGACGGACACAGGCGGCACGACAGTCCCACTGCTGTGCGTCAGTGATTGGCCGCGGATCGACGCCGCGCTGCGCGACCACGACGCCGAACAGCGCTTCGAGCGCACCCGCGCTCTGGTCACCGCCATCCGCGAAGTCCGCGCCCAGCACAGTGTCCCGCCGCGGCGGAAGATCACACTCCACCTCCCCCCCGCCGTCGCGCGTGGGTCCGGGGTGGACCCGGACCTGGTGATCACGCTGGCCGGGCTCGAGAGAATCGTGCCGGAAACGCCGCAGGATCACGGCTCGGAGAGCCGTGCCACCGTTGCCTTTACGTTCGAGACAACCGAACTGCACCTGAGCAATCTCGCCGATGCGGTGGACACCGGCGCAGAGCGTGCCAGACTGCAGAAGCAGATCGCCGACCTGGACAAGTCCATCGCGGCCCTGGAAGGCCGGCTGAACAACCCGGGGTACGCCAATAAAGCCCCCGCCCACCTCGTTCAGCAGACACGGGACGAACTGGAACAGAAGCAGCGCGAACGGGCCGCCGCGGCAGAGGCGCTGGC
>CAYWRO010000044.1:4012-31612 GCA_964460345.1 uncultured Phycisphaeraceae bacterium
TGGGAGTTTCTCGGCGCGCCGGGACGACTCACGCAGACCCCCCACTACCGGCTCTACACGACGGGTGAGAACGGCACGCTCGCATCGCGCCTGCCTGTCTTCATGGAGGCGTCGCTGTACCGGTACCGCACCCTCTTCAAAGAGGCCGGGCAGGCGGACATGCTGCCGGAGCCGCCGCTGCGGATGGATACGTTCGTCATGGAGTCGCGGCGGGAGTGGGAGCACCTGACGCGCCGGCTCACCGGGCATCGGGCCGACACGTACCTGCGCATTCAGCGCGGCGGGTATTCCTACAACTCGACGGCCGCGCTCTTCGACATCGGCATTCACGACACGCTCGCGATCGCCGGGCACGAAGGATGGCACCAGTACACGCAGCGGACCTTTGACGAGCGGCTGCCGACGTGGCTGGAGGAGGCCATCGGCGCGTACATGGAGGGGTACCGGTGGAACGATGATGAGCCGGAGTTTCTGCCGTGGCGGAATACCGAGCGGTTCGACCAGCTCCGCCGCGCGGCGGCGCGCGGGCAGCTCATGACGCTGGATGAGCTTGTCTCCTCGACGCCGAAGGACCTGCTGGACCGCCAGGGCCGGCGCCAGTCGACCACCCTCACTTATTACGCGCAGCTCTGGGCCCTGGCGCACTTCCTCATGGAAGGGGAAAGCGGACGCTACCGCGAGGGACTGACGAAGATGGTCAACGACGCCGCGGCGGGGCGGTATCGCAGCACGCTGGAAGAGGCTTCCGATGCGCGTGCCGCGCGTGCGACGGTCATGAGCGGCCGCGGGGCTTTGCCGCTGATCGTCTACATCAACACGGACCTGGATGAACTCTCGCGGCAGTACGAGCGGTTCATCGAAGCGGCCACGCACCGGCACGCGCGGGGAACGATTGTTGAGGGGAAGTCGCCGGTGAAGATAGAGAATAGAGAATTAGAGAAGAGAGAAGAGAAGAGGGGGTATGGGGACTTTGAATGAGGAGTTGCGGTTTGAGGACCTGCCGGCGGAGGCGCGGCGGAGTTTTCGTTCCGGGGAGCGCATCCGGAAGGAGTTGCTGCCGGCGGGGACGCGGCTGTGCAAGCGTGTGAGCGAGGATGGCGAGTTTGACCGCCGCTCGCCGTACTGGGTGCTGGAGGAGGACTGGAAGGAACACGTGGAGGCGTGCCGGCCGGCGGGGGCGACGCTGGAAGAGACCGCGCGTGCGAAGATGGCGGTGCCGGAGGAGATTCAACCGGACATGAAGCGGCAGGTGCACGCCGTGCTGCTTCGTCCGGTGTACGGGTTCCGCGGGCCGACGGACGGGCAGCCGGTGCAGAACCGGCATCCGAAGCTTGCGCCGATCGGCGGCGCGCCGCAGGTCGTGATCCCGAACCTCAGCGAACGCGAACTCCTTGTGCTGGAAAGCGAAGCGTAAGCAGCGCCGCCCATCGCCAAGCGGGCATCACACGGCGTGTTCGCCCGCCAGCGGCGCTCTACCATGTTCGTGGGACCACGAAAGGGGGCCTCATGGCCGAGAACAGACCGTTGCATGAACCCTGGCTGATTGCAGCCTGGCCGGGGCTGGGAAATGTTGCGATCAACGCGGCGGCGTACCTGATCAACGCCCTGGGCGGGATGGAGCCGGTGGGCGAGATTCCCGGTCGGCAGTACTTCGACGTGCAGCACATCGAAGTGCAGCGCGGGATTGCGCGCGTGCCGGGGCTGCCGCGGAGCCGGATGTTTCAGTGGCGCAACCCCGAAGGGCCGGGGAGCGGTGCGCGGGACCTGCTGGTTTTTCTCGGGGAGGCGCAGCCTTCCACGGGTGGACATTCGCTGTGCCGCGAGTTGATCGACCAGGCGGTGCGGCGCGGCGTGACGAGGGTGATCACGATCGCGGCGCTGGCGACGCAGCTTCATCCCGAGGCGACGCCGCAGGTGCGCGCGGCGGTGACGGATGCTTCGCTGCTGCCGGAGCTGCGCGAGCGCGGGCTCTCAACGCTTGAGGAAGGGCAGATCGGCGGCTTGAACGGGGTGGCGCTGGCGGCGGCGCTGGAGCGGAAGATTCCCGGCGTGTGCATCACGGCGGAGATTCCTTTCTTCGCCGCGGGCGTGCCGAACCTGAAGGCGTCAAAGGCGGCGCTGGATGCGGTGTCCAAGCTCTCGGGGATTCAGATGGATTTGGCCCCGTTGAGCGAGCAGGCGGAGATGGTGACGAAGAAGATCGTGCAGATGCTCGAGCACATGCGGCGCGCAACCTCCGGGGAAGAGCCGGAGAGCGAGTTCAGCGTGCCGGAAGAGAGCGCGAGCGAAGGGCAGGAATCGGAAGAGAGCGAGAAGCGCGACGAGCCGCGGGCGCTGTCACTGGAAGCGCGGGAACGGATCGAGCGGCTGTTTGAAGAGGCGCGGCAGGACAAGAGCAACGCGGTCGCGCTGAAGGATGAGCTTGATCGGCTGGGGGCGTTTGAACAGTACGAGGATCGGTTTCTCGATCTGTTCCGGCGGGCGGAGTGACGGGATCGGTGGAGTGAGAGATGGATGAAGCGATTCGGGCGCGGCTGGAGGCGGCGGTTCAGATTGCGCGTGAGGCGGGAGAACGGACGCTGCCGGCGTTTCGCTCGCGGCGGTACGGGATTGAGACGAAGGTGGATGGGTCCGTGGTGACGGAGGTAGACCGCGGGACGGAAGCGTGGATCCGCGAGCGTGTGGTGACGAGTTTCGCGGACGACGGGGTGCTGGGGGAAGAGCACGGGGAGACTGCCGGGACGAGCGGGTTTCGGTGGGTGGTGGATCCGATCGACGGAACGGCGTCGTTTGTGCGCGGAGTGCCGTTGTATGGGACGCTGGTATCGGTGGAGAGGCGAGAGAGTGACGGGTTGACCGGGTCCACTGAGAAGAGCCGGCTGGAAGCCGGCGGTCCGGACCCCAGTGAGAAGAGCCGGCTGGAAGCCGGCGGTCCAGATTGGGAGAGCGTGGTCGGCGTGATTGCGATGCCGGCGCTGGGGGAAATGGTGTACGCGGCGGTGGGCGGCGGATGCTGGCACGTTGCGGCGGGGGATGACGCGCGGTCGCCGCGGCCGGCGCGGGTGAGTGGTGTGGCTGATCTGAGTGAGGCGACGGTGTGCACGACGTCGCTCGAGTACTTTGCGAAGACGGGCCGGCAAGGCGTGTATGAGCGGCTTGCGGGCGCGTGCGGGTTGATGCGCGGGTGGAGCGACTGCTATGCGCACGTGCTGGTGGCGACGGGGCGCGTGGAAGCGGCGGTCGAACCGACGATCAGCCGGTGGGATGTGGCCGGAATGCCGGTGATCATGGCCGAGGCGGGCGGGCGGTACAGCGATCTGCGCGGGCGGGCCGGCGCGGGGTGGAAGACGGGGCTCAGCACGAACGGGCTCGTGCATGAGGCGGTGCTGGGGGTTGCGGGGGAGTGAGGATGTATGTTTCGGAGGCCGTCACAGGCGGGACACCTGGGCTACGGGTCTTCACAGGCGGAACGCCTGTGCTACGGAAACTTAGACGGGGATGATTTCGGCGCGCAGGTTCAGGTCTGCGGCGGTTCTCTGGATCTCGTCGAGGTAGATCGGGTTCATGACGATGATGCGCGTGGGGTTGAGCTCGCGCAGGGCGCTGGGGGGCACGACGCGGTGACCGGTGACGGGTGTGAAGCGGCCGTGCTTGCGCGGGTTCAGGTCGACCGCCGCGGCGATGTGTTCTGCGTTGGGATCGACGGTGCAGAGGAAGGCGACGCCCTTTGACCCGGCGCCCCAGATGACGGTGCGGTGGGCGCTACTGGGCGCGAAGGCGGCGGCCCAGTGCTGACGCCGTTCTTCGAAGCGGCGGGCGAAGGCCTCGATGAGCGTGCGTTCCTCTTCTGCGTTCCGGTCGAGCGCCGGCGGGGCCTGCGAGGCGGCGACGTGCTCGTGCGCGCGGCCGCCGGGGACGGCTTCGATCGTGAGAAACTGGCAGCCGTAGCGGGCGCGGAGGTCGGTCACACTGAAGCCTGCACGGCTCAGCAGTGTGGCAAGCGCGCGCGGGGTGAGGTACGAGCAGTGCTCGTAGATGATGTCCCAGACGCCGCCGCCGCGGAGCATCCACAAGGCGTTGGGGACTTCGATGAAGATGGCGGTGTTGTGCGGTCTGGCGGCCGCGTGGAGCGCCTGCAGGAAGGGAAGGGGCCGGTGGATGTGCTCCAGGACGTGTCGGCTGACGACGAGATGGAAGGGTTCAGAGAGGCAGCCGGGCTCAAAGAGGCGGCGGCGAAGTTCAACGCGCCGGTCGGGGGCAGGGGCAGATGGCGCGGAGGGGTCGAAGCCGATGCCGCGGGCGCCGGTCTTCTCGCAGAGGGCGGTGAGAAAGCGTCCATCGCCGCAGCCGATCTCGACGATGAGGCGGCCAGCGAATAGGTGCCGCTCGGCGAGTTCGGTGACGATGACGTGCGCGTATTCGCGGAAGCGCGGCGAGTTGTAGAGCGAGTTCTCGTAGCCGTCGGCGTAGCGGACGCGTTCGGGTTCGAAGTCGGCGTTGTAGATCATGCCGCAGCCGGCGCAGTGGCGCAGCGTCACTTCGGCGACGGGGGCCTGGCGTGCGGCCGCGGCTGTCTGGTGCAGGACGTTGCAGAAGATGGGCGCCTGGGGGAGGTGGAAGAAGGCGCGCGTGTCCGGCGCCTCGCAGGCGGGGCACTGGCGCGCGGCGCAGACCGGCAGGAGGCGTGTAGCGGGGCTGGACATGTGTGTTGTCACAGGGCCACCAGTTCGCAGGAGATATCCCGGTTGCGGAGGTCGCGCTCGATCTCGGGGCGATAGATCGGGTTCATTGCGATGACGAGATCGGGAGGATTCTGGACGAGGTGGTCGGGCGGCAGCACGGGAATGCCGGAGCCGGGAAGGAAGCGTCCCTGCTTGAAGGGGTTGATGTCGATGACGTACTCGACTGCGTCCTGGAGGGCGAGGGTCGTGGTGAAGGCGACGGCCTTGGACCCGCCGCCCCAGAGGGCGATGCGGCGCCGCTGGTCGCGGGCGCGGCTGAGGGTGTCGCGCCAGTGCTGCCGGGCGGCGGCGATTCGTTCGGGGAGCGCGCGCGCGGCGTGGCGGACCTGCTCGAGGTCCTGTTCAAGGGGGAGCAGGGAGAGCATGGCGTCGTCGCGCCGGTGCTCGTGGTCGAGACTGTGCGCGGTCTGGACGATGTACTGGCCGTCGTACTGGAGCTCGAGGGCGGTGATGTCAAAGCCGGCGCTGCGGAAGGCGCGGGCGTGCGCGCCGGCCGTGAAGTACGAGCAGTGCTCGTAGTAGATGTCCCAGAATGCGCCTTCGCGGAGGACGCGGAGGGCGTCGGGCGTTTCGAAGATGACCGGGGTGTGCGGCCGCGTGTTGACGGACTCGCGGATGGAGCGGAGGAATCGGCCGACCGGTCCGATGTGCTCCAGCGTGTGGCGGCAGAGGACCAGGTCTGAGCGGATACGGGCGTGCTGGGGGCCGTAGAAATCGCGGATGAGTTCGATGCGCGAGCGGACGTCTTCAGGGAGTCGCTCCGGCCGCGCGCCGGGATCGATGCCGACGCCGCGGCAGTCGGCGATGCGGCAGAGCAGGGCGAGGAACTCGGCCTTGCCGCAGCCGATTTCGAGGACGGTGCGTCCGGCCAGGTCGTGCTCGCGGGCGATCGTTTCGGCGAGGGTGCGGGCGAAGCGGTTGAAGGTGTGCGAGAAGTGCTGCGATTCTTCGAAGTTTTCGGAGTATTCCTGGAGGGCGGGGTCGTAGGTGCGGTTGAACACGAAGCCGCAGTCGTGGCAGAAGGCGAGTTCGATGTCGCCGGTGGTGTAGTCGCGCGCTGCCTGCTGTGAGGCGAAGAGAATGCAGGAGTGCACGGGCACGCCTCGGAGCGTGTAGAGCTCATTGATGCGGTCGGATTCACAGGCGGGGCAGATGTGCATGCGGCTCCTGTTCATTGTGCAGAGGCGGCCGGCTGGGGCATCGGGACGCGGCAGCGCCACCGCTCGTGGCAGACCCGTTGCAGACGCCAGCCGAGGCGAAGGCAGGCGGCGATGGAATCGTGCGGGCTGGTGAGGCGGCGCTGAAAGGAGATGGGGCCCTGGGATCGACACCAGTCGTACATCTGGGGTCGATCGGCGGCGAGGTTGCGCAGGAACGCCGGCCAGTAGGAGGGCTTGAGGGACTTGTGGTAATGCAGCAGGACCGCCTGGCGCATGGTCTGGGCGTCGTAGTAGGGCTCCAGGCCAGGCCCGACGTGCATGTTGTAGATGTACGGCGCGAGGCGGTAGGAAAGGCCGGCGCGGAGGATGGCGAGGCCGAAGGCGGCCTGTTCGAGGAGGTTCAACCGCCACTGCGCGGAGAGGACGCCGGCGTCCAGCACGGCGGTGACGCAGCGGCGGAACATGTCGGCGAAGCCGACGTCGCGGCGGACGGTGTAGACGCCGGAGTTGAGGTAGAACCGGACGCGCTTGCCGTCGACGGGGGCAAGCAGCCAGGGAAGGTCGTCGAAGTGCAGGCCGGTGGCCTGGCACATGATGCGCCACAGTTCTTCATCGGGATCATCGGGGCCCGTGGTGCCGCCGTGGGCGGAGCCGGGGATGGCGCAGAGTTGCTCCTGCGGGCCGAGGCAGATGGCGGCGGGGTCGTTGAGGACGAGAATGTCGCTGTCGAGCCACATGAGCTGCTCGGTGGAGGCGAACTCTTCGGCGACCTCGAGACAGCGGACCTTGTTGAGGAAGGCGTACCAGCGGTAGCGGCCGCGGGCGGAGGCGGTGATGTAGGTGACGTTGAGCTTGTCGAAGGCTGCGCGTGTCTGGCGCGCGAGCGGCGGTCCGAGTCGCGGGCGGATGGCGAGGATCGGTACGGTGGCGAGGCTTCCGCCGAAGGTGCGCAGGCTGCGGGCCATGAGGACGGCCTCCGCTTCAAGCGCGCCGTGCTCAACGCAGCAGACGATGGTGACCGATGCGGGCGGCGTCGGTGAGGATGCGGCCTCGTCGGCCTGGCGGCTCGCTTCGGGCCGGCGGGCTTCAACGGGCCTGGCGGAGGGAACGGTTTCTGTCTTGCTGAGCGGCGCCATCGATCGCCTTCCTTGTCGAGTGACTTTCCGTCCGCCCGCCGCGGTGCGCGGTGTCAGCCGCCGATGATGGTCGGTTGTGGAATGGGCACGATGAAGTGTCCGCCGGCGGCGAGGTACTCCGTCTGCTGGCGGATGATTTCGTCCTTGAAGTTCCAGGGGAGGATGAGCGTGTAGTCGGGCTTCTCGGTGAGCAGGTGCTGCGTCGGGTGGATCCTGGCGCGGCAGCCGGGCATGTAGCGGCCGTGCTTGTGGACGTTGCGATCGACGCAGAACTCGATGGTGGAGGCGTCGAGGCCGAGGTAGTTGAGCAGGATGCTTCCCTTGGCGGCTGCGCCGTAGGCGGCGATGCGCTTGCCCTGAGAGCGCAGGGCGGCGAGGAGGCCGAGCATTTCTTTGCGAAGGGCATCGACGCGCCTGGCGAAGCCCTGGTAGTAGGCGAGCGTGTCGATGCCGAGGGTTTGCTCTTCGGCCAGGGCGTCGCGGACGCTGGAGCGCGGGTCGTCGCGGGTCTCGATGAGGAGGCGGAGGGAGCCGCCGTGGATCGGCACGCGCTCGACCTGGTTGACGTAGAGGCCGTGACGGCGGAAGAGGCGGTCCGCCGCGGTGACGGAGAAGTAGCAGAGGTGTTCGTGGTAGATGGTGTCGAACTCGATGAAGTCGACGAGGTCGCGCACGTAGGGGAACTCGACGCTGATCAGGCCGTCGTCCTTGATGAGGGTGCGCATGCCGGCGATGAAGCCGTTGGTATCGGCGACGTGCGCGACGACGTTGTTGGCGATGATGACGTCGGCGCGGCGACCTTCCGCCGCGAGGCGCTCGGCCATGGCGCGGCCGAAGAACTCGCAGCGCGTGTCGATTCCGGCGGCGCGTGCGGCGGCGGCGGGGCCGGGGGAGGGATCGATGCCGAGAACCGGTATGCCGGCCTGCTGGAAGTTGCGGAGCATGTAGCCGTCGTTGCTGGCGAGCTCGACGACGAGTGAGTCCGGCCCGAGGTTGCGCGACCGGAGGAGCGACTCGGCGTGCTTGCGAGCGTGTTCGAGGAGCGTGTCGGAGAAGGACGAGAAGTACTGGTACTGCTCGCCGAAGAGGAGCGCGGGATCGACGGTCTCCGTGATTTGAACGAGCGCACAGTCCGGGCAGAAGGCCAGGACCAGCGGGAAGCGCGGTTCGGGCCGGGAGAGCAGTTCTTCCGTCAGGAGATGATCGGAGGGCGGCATCCGGCCCAGATCGAGGATGAGTTCGAGGCCCTGGCGGTCACAACTGCGGCAGACTGCTGCGGCGGCGCGGTCGGCGGCATCAAGGTCGTCGCCGCGGCGGACGGCAGGAGCACTTGGAGGTCGGGGAGCAGCGTGCGAGCCGGTGGTGGGCAGAGCGGACATGCGTTCTCCGTAACGAGTCGGTTGTCGTGGGAGCGTGCACCCAATTGTGCGCGCGCCCGCGAATCGGACAGGGGTGTTTCCGCCCAACTGTGCGGCCGTTGCGCGCGCACCTCCCCCCGGTTTGCGGCATCCCCGAGGTTCATCCGGCGGGCGCTCTGTGCGCGACGAAGACGGGACTGAGAACCGGCTCGGGCTTCGGCTCCATGGCGACCGGGAGAACTTCGGCATCGCGTGCGGCGGCGGGCGCGAGCTTTGCCCGATGGCGCAGATCATCGCCGAGGATGCCCTGCTCGATGAGCATGCGGATGTGGCCGATGCGCTGGTAGCGCGGGCCTTCGAATTGTTCCAGGGTGACGCCGTGGATTTTGTAGGCTTCGTGAAGCTGGGCTGCGCCGCGGCAGGCGTCCCAGCGCGGCTGGAAATCGGGGAGGACCTGCTGGATCTTGTCGCAGCGGACGCGGTAGCAGCGGGTGTCGGGGCCTGCGCCGTCGGCGTACTCGACGCGGCAGCCGGGGACGGTGTCCGCGACGATCTCGGCGAGTTCGCTGATGCGGTAGTTCTGCTCGGTTCGGCCGACGTTGAGCGTCTGGTTGAAGACGGCGTCGGCCGGGGCTTCAAGTGCCGCGACGAAGGCGCGGGCGATGTCTTCGATGTGGACGATGGGACGCCAGGGGGTGCCGTCGGACTTCATGAAGATGCGGCCGGTGGTGAAGGCCCAGGCGACAAGGTTGTTGAGGACGAGGTCGAAGCGGATTCGCGGCGAGACGCCGTAGGCGGTGGCGCTGCGGAGGAAGACGGGGCAGAAGGTTTCATCGCCGAGCAGCGCGATGTCCCGCTCGGCGGCGACCTTTGACTCCCCGTAAGGGGTGACTGGTCGGAGCGGCGAGGTCTCGTCGATCAGGTCGTCGCCGGCTGCGCCGTAGTTGGAGCAGGAGGAGGAGAAGACGAAGCGGCGCACGCCCGCATCGCGCGCGATGGCGGCCAGGCGCACGGAGGCGTGGTGGTTGATCTCAAACGTGATGTCGGGCCGGAAGTTGCCGAGCGGATCGTTGGAGAGGGCCGCCAGGTGGAGCACGGCCTCGCAACCGGACAGATCGCTCATGGTGACGTCGCGAATGTCGCGGCGGATGGTCGGGACGGATCCGACGCTGCCTTCGGGCCCGAAGGTGCATCGGCGGTAGAGATCGCTGTCGAGGCCGACGACTTCATGGCCGCGGGCCTGGAGCATCGGGACGAGGATGGCGCCGATGTAGCCGAGGTTTCCTGTGACGAGAACGCGCATGCGGTGTTACTCCCAGGTTTTCCAGGGTGGATTGCCGGACTCCCACATTTTCTGAAGCAGGACCTTCTCGCGAAGCGTGTCCATGCACTGCCAGAACCCCTCGTGTCGATACGCCATGAGCTGGCCGTCCCGGGCGAGGCGCTCCATCGGCCCATTTTCAAACATTACATCATCGCCGTCGATGTAGTCGAAAACCGCAGGCTCCAGCACGAAAAATGCACCATTGATCCACCCTTCCGCGGTCTGCGGCTTCTCCGTGAAGGAGACGACCTTGTCCTGCTCAAAGAGCAGATGCCCATATCTGGCGGGTGGGCGGACGGCGGTAACGGTGGCGAGCTTGCCGTGCGATCGATGGAACGCTTCCAGCTCGGCGAGGTCGACGTCGGAGAGACCATCGCCCCAGGTGAGCATGAACGTTTCATTGCCGATGTGCGGCTGCAATCGCTTGATGCGTCCCCCGGTGAGGGTGGACAAACCGGTGTCAATGAGGCCGATTTCCCATTCAGGCGGGGGCTCATCGTCTTCGTGCTGGATGATTCTGCCTGTGCGCGTATGAACGGTGAAGGAGCCGTTGGCAGAAGCGAAGTCACGGAAGTACTTTTTAATGTACTCGCCCTTGTATCCAAGCGCGATGAGGAACTGATTGTGCCCGTAGCGCCAGTAATGCATCATGATGTGCCAGAGGACGGGCATGCCGCCGACCTCGACCATCGGCTTGGGGCGCACCTCGGTTTCCTCGGCGAGGCGAGTGCCGGCACCGCCGGCCAGGATCGCGACTTTCATGATTCCCCCCTCGGGCGCGCAGGCGCCCAAGTCCCCTCATTGATTCCACATGAAAGTATTCTCGCCTTCCCTCCTGTTGCAAGCGAATTCACCCATGCCTGAGTTGACCAGCGAGAGGAGCCTTCGCATTCGCGTGGTGTCTCAACGGCTGCTGCAGCCTCGCGTTTCGCGGTGCTGCGGCTTTGAGTTTGAGAACGTGATCACCGCCATGACCGGGGCGGAACTGATCGCGCCGCGGGCGGCGCGCATGACCACGCTGATGCAGAAGGCCGGACATCACGTTGCGCGGCTCGCGCCGCTGCCGCCGGACCGCATCAGCCCGCCTGTGCGCAGCCGACTGCATGAGCCGTGCGACCTGCTGGTGGCGGTGTGCCAGTTTCCAAGCGACCTGTCGTCGCTGGCGGGCATTCGCGACTGGCGCAGCCGCAGCGGCAAGGCGGTGTGCTTCATCGAAGAGATCTGGGCGCGGCAGGTCGGGCGGCTGCGCGGCCACCTGCGCCTGCTGAACCGGTTCGACCACGTCTTCACTTCATGCTCGGGCACGGTCGGGGCGCTCCAGTCGCGCCTGGATGTGCCGTGCTCGTACCTTCCGCCGGGGGTTGATGCGCTGCGCTTCTGTCCGGTCGAGCCGGGCGCGCCGCAGCGCACGATCGACATCACGAACATCGGGCGTCGCTCGCCCGCCGCGCACGCGCTGCTGCGGCGCACGTGCGAGGCGCGCGGGTGGTTTTACTACCACGACACGTATGAGCCCTTCACCGTGCTCGACCCGGGCGAGCACCGCGCGCTGCTCGCCTCGATCATCCAGCGGACGCGCTACTTCGTGGCGAACCGGGCCAAGCCCGACCGGCTCAACGAGACCTCCGGCCAGGAGGAGATCGGCTTCCGGTACTTCGAGGCAACCGCCGGGGGCGCGGTGCTGATCGGCGACCACCCGCGCACGGCGGAGTTCGACCGCCAGTTCGGGTGGGAAGACGCCGTGATCCGGGCCCGGTATGACGGCAAGGACCTGCTGCGAGTCATCGATGAGCTGGAATCATCTCCGCAGCGCGCGGAGGCGGCCCGCCGGCGCAACATCGCCGGCGCCCTGACGCGGCACGACTGGGCGTATCGCTGGATGGAGATTTTGCGAGGGGTCGGGCTCGAACCACAGGAGAGGGTGGTGAGCCGGATTTCATGCCTGCGCGAGCGCGCGGCTGCGTTCATGCCGGCCGTGACGGTTCGCGGCGGGAACGGGACGTTCGAGACCGCTGCACAGCCGCGTACGGCCGGAGCGTGAGCGGCGGGACCGCGGTCGTGCCGCGGGGCCGCTGGGTCAGTCGCCTTCGTGGGGGAATCCGAGGCGTTCCTGGGTGGACGCTTCGTCACCCGCTTCGGGGAGCGTGTGCTCGCCTTCCGCCGGTTCGGGTGAGTCGTCGTCGTGCTCGCGCAACGCATCGCCGGCGTACTCGGCGTCGTGAGCAGGACCCGGCCCGGCCTCGGCGGCGCGCCGGCGGAGAACGACCGTGACCGGAATCGAGATCAGGTAGAGCGTCACGAAGAAGGCGACGGTCAGGAACGGGTCCTTGGTCGCCAGCACAACGGCCAGGGCGACGGCGATCGGCACCAGGGGGGCGAGGCGTCGGCGGATCCGCACGCGACCGAGCGACGGGGCCGGGATGCGGCTGATCATCAGCCAGCCGACAAAGAAGAGGGAGACGATCACAAACCCCGGCTGGACGCGCAGGCCGAGGGTGGAGGCCTCGAGCATGGGGGTGATGAGGACGGCGCCCGCCGCGGCGGGGCTGGGGAGCCCCTGGAAAACCCTGGGTTTTCCGGTGTCGGGCGGCTCCTCATCGGGCGCGCCGGCGGTGAAGCGGGCGAGGCGGAGGGCGGCGCAGACGACATAGGTGACGATTGCCGCGCGGCCGAGGACGTCGTGGTCCTGGAGCATCCAGTGGTACAGCAGCGTGCCGGGGGCGATGCCGAAGGAAAGGAAGTCGGCCAGTGAATCGAGCATGGCGCCGAATCGGGAGGAGACGCCGAAGAGGCGGGCGAAGCGGCCGTCGAGCGTATCGAAAACGGCGGCGACGAAGAGCATGCCCATCGCGCGGTCGAACTGCCCCACTGCCGAGAAGTGCAGGGAGGCGAGGCCGGCACAGAGCGCGATGGTGGTGAGGGTGTTTGGGACGAGGGCCCGGATGGAGACCTCGCCGCGGGGCGCGCGGAAGCGACGGTGCGGGCGCTGCTCCGGGGGGAGGCGATCCCGGCGCACGCGTCGTCGCCGTTGTGGTCGCTCTGGCGAGTTCATGTGTGGGAGGCGGGGGCTGGATCGCCCGTCGCGTCGGTCCGGGCCTCGGGGGACTCGGCGGGGGCGGAGGCGGCCTCAGGATTGAGGCGGGCGATGATGGTGGAGCCGGCCGTGGTCTTCTCCCCCACCCGGACGATGGGGGTGACGTCGTCGGGAACGTAGACATCCACGCGCGAGCCGAACCGGATCATGCCGAAGCGTTCGCCGGCGAGCAGGAACTGTCCCTCCTGCACGCGGCTGACGATGCGGCGGGCGACGAGACCGGCGATCTGCACGACGATGTATTGGCGCTCGTCGGGGGCCTCCATCAGCATGGAGCAGCGCTCGTTGTGCTTGCTGGCCTTGTCGAGGGACGCGTTGATGAAGCGTCCGGGGCGGTAGCGGAGTCGCAGGATGCGGCCGTCAACGGGCGCGCGGTTGACGTGCACGTTGAAGACGTTCATGAAGATGCTGATGCGGGTGAGGTTCGACGCGACCTCGGGGGGGATCTCCAGCTCTTCCGGCGGGTCGGCGCGGACGACGGAGGCGACGATGCCGTCGGCAGGGGCGAGGAGGATGCCGCGGTCGTCCGGTGGGGCGCGGTCGGGGTCGCGGAAGAACCAGACCGACCACATGGTGATGGTGATGAGGGGCACGGCGGCCCAGGATCCGGCACGGCCGAAGACCAGAAGGGCGGCGAGGGAAAGCAAAAGGGAGCCGAGCGCGATGACGAGGATGATCGGGATGCCCTCGCGGGCCAGACCGAGGACTCGAAACGGGCGCACGGACAGGTCGGGGTGGCCGGCCCTGTCGGGGCGCTGTGCGGCGGTCGGCGCGGGCGAGGCGTCCTGTGGATTCGCCCCGTCCTGGGTGGGCTGGGAGTTGTTGTCGTCTGTCACCTTCATCCCTGCGAGACCGCGGCGGGCGCCGGAACGGCGGCCGGTGCGGCGTCGTTCAACCATTCTTGGCGTCGTTGCCAGACGGCGTGCCACGCGGTCGGCTGGGGGGGCGTCTGCGGGGCCGCCGCGGCGGGCTGGGAGGTCTGATCGGCAGGACGGCGGCGTTTGCTCCACGCGAGGAGCGTGCAGGCCGCGGAGCGGCTGAGGGGCCAGAGCGTGAGCAGCGCGACGCCGGCGCGGGCCCGGGCCGGGCCCCAGTGGCGGCGGATGAGGCGGGCCTTGGCCTGAAGGAGGCGGACCATTTTGTCCTCGCGGACGCGTTCTGACGCGCCGCCGTAGTGGATGATGGTGGCGTCCGGCGTCACCATGGGGCGAGCGCCGATCTTGTGGGCGCGGAGGCAGAGGTCGGCCTCTTCACCGTACATGAAGAAGGCGGGGTCGAAGCCGCCGAGACGCTGCCACGTGGCGCGCTCGATGAGGAGGAAGCAGCCGGAGACGATGTCGACCTGGCGGACGGTGTCACGCGGCCAGGCGCCGAAGGACTCCGGGGCGAAGAGGGGCGAGCGGCGGAAGAGTGAGGTGAGGCCGGTGGCGATGCAGAAGACGCTCCAGAGCGTGGGGGCGCGCCAGCAGGAGGCGGGGTTGAGGGAACGATCCGGGAAGAGGGTGCGTCCGCCCCAGATCCGGGCGTCGGGTTCGCGCTGCGCGAACTCGATGAGGCGCTCGATGGCCCGATTGAGGACGACCGTGTCGGGGTTGAGCAGCAGGAGGTAATCCCCGGTCGCCTCGCGGGCGGCGAGGTTATTGCCGGCGGCGAAGCCGACGTTTTCGGTGAGGCGGATGAGACGGGCCTGGGGGAAGGCTTCGGCGATGGCGTCGGCGGAGCCGTCGGAGGAGGCGTTGTCGACGACGATGACTTCGTAATCGATCGCGGTGGTCTGCTCGTAGACCGAGTGCAGGCACTCAAGGGTGAGGCGGCACGTGTTGTAGCTGACGATGAGGATGGAGACCTTCATGCGTGCAGACCCCGGTGCGATGATGGATCAGGCCTGATCAATCACGCGGCACATGCGGCCGACGACAGCCTGCCAGTTGAAGCGCTCGACGTGAAGTTGGCGAGCACGTTCGCCGGCCCGTTCGACGAGGGCATCGTCGGTGAGGAGCTGCTCCATGGCGTCGGCGACGGTCTCGGGGCGCTCGTCCTGGCAGAGCAGGCCGCTTGCGCCATGTTCGACGACCTCGGCGCGGCTGCCGGTATCGAGCGCGACGACGGGCAGGCCGAAAGAATACGCCTCGATGATGGCGTTGGGCATCGGGTCGAAGTGGCTGAGCAGGCAGAGGCAGCGCGACTCGTCCATGAGCTCGGCGATGCGGCGGCGATTCTCCGGCTTGTGCGGAGAGAGATAGCCGACGATGTTGACGCCCGGAGCGTCGATCTGGGGCGAGCAGCCGACGATGGCGAGTTCGGCGTCCGGCACGCGCTTGCGGAGGATGCGGAAGGCGTCGATCATGAGTGGGCCGCCTTTGCGCTCCCAGTCGATGCCGATGAACATGATCTGGCGGCGGCGCTCGGCGACGGTGCGGCGACGCTGGCCGGATTCGACGAGGTTGGAGCCGACGTAGACGGTGGTGACGAGCTCCGGCGCGATGGAGAAATCTTTGATGACGCTGCGGCGCGTCCAGTCCGCGGCGACGAAGATGTGCTGGGCGTTGGCGAAGACCTCGGCCTGAATCCTTGTCGCTTCCTTGATCGCCGCGGGGTCGGCGCGGCCGATGGCGAACTGGCGGTGCTCGGCAGCCTGGGGGACGGTCATGTCGGTGAAGACATAGTGGAGCCCGAGGCGCTCCGGGATGCGGACCAGGGAGCCGATCTGGAGGAAGGGACCGGCGTCGCTGGTCTTCTGGAGGCGGCGGTGGAGGCGATCCTCGAGGAGGTGGTTGCCGCCGCTGCGTCGCCAGAGCCACTCGCGCCGGACGCTGAAACGGGGGCGGCCGTCGGCCCATCTCATCTGGACGGCGCCGCGGAGCGCATCCCAGGGGCGCAGGTCGCGAATGCGGTGTACGTTCTTGAGGCGGTTGCCCTCTTCAAGGGCGCGGCCGACGGCGCGGCTGATGCCGCTGAAGGTGCGGCCGTCGAGAGGATCACCGAAAGCCAGGAGGCTGACCTTTGTGGCGTTTGCACGCGGGGAGCCGTTTGTGCCGACGGGCGCTGCGTGCTGGGGATCGGCCGTGCTGGGGGCGTCGGTATTTGTGAGCGAATTGTGTGTCACGTCGCCCCCACGGGCTGCGGCGCCCGTTGCGATGTCTGAAGGGAAGCCGGCGCGGACCGCACCGCCGGGATGCGCCGCGCGAAGGTCTTCGGATGAAGCGAAGAGGCCATGGCGAGTTGGAGGTACCAGAGCATCAGGATCTGTCCGAAATAGGAAACTGCCGTGAAGTTTACGATGTGAACGAAGAGTCCGGCGCCAA
This sequence comes from uncultured Phycisphaeraceae bacterium, assembly GCA_964460345.1. Classification (GTDB taxonomy): domain Bacteria; phylum Planctomycetota; class Phycisphaerae; order Phycisphaerales; family UBA1924; genus CAYWRO01. Next base: position 20,132 of record CAYWRO010000044.1, read on the forward strand.
CCGCCCAGGCCATTATGACTTTCTGACTGTCCCGGCGGTCGCGGCGGAGGGCCTGCCCGACCGACCCGAACGCCAGGAAGATTACGTACAGGAACAGGGCCATGGTAAGCAGCCCGCCGCGGACGCCTTCGACGATGTACTGGTTTGTCACATCATTTAGCCCATATCCCCAATGGGCTGTGGAGCGGGTGCCCATGAGGGCCCACTCGCCCATGCGGTTGAAGGCCTGATCGATGAGGTGGTAGCGGTGGTAGCCGGTGCCGCCGGCAATGCGGATCTTCATGAAAAGGCTGTGAACGCCGTTGTTCATGGTGAAGTGGAGGACGATCGCCATCAGGAGGACGCCCCAGCGGATCCACCGCATCCAGTGGCGAACGAAGTAGAGCGAACCGGCGAAGAGGGCCGCGGCGACCGCCATAACAGGGGTGGCCGAGGAGCAAGTCACGATGATGATGAGGAAGCAGAGGGTGCCCCAGGCGGCGGCCCAGCGGTCCCACCCCTTGTTGCGGGTCCAGAGGGGAACGGCCAGGGGCATGAGGGCGGCCCAGAAGCATCCGGCCAGAAGCGGGTGAGCGAAGGCGCCCTGGCAGCGCAGGCGGCCTTCGCGGACCCAGGTGATCTCGGCGACGCCGCCGAAGATGGCAAAGAGGTTGCGCTGGGTCTGATATTCAAAGATGAACGCGGCGGCGACGGGGGTGACGACGAGGGCTGCGCCTCGCATGAAGGCGTAGATGTCTTCCTGGTTGCGGACGAGGATGCGGAAGAGGAAGTACATGCCGAGCGCTTCATAAAGGAAGCCGAGCCGGTTGACGACGGCGTCGGTGGACATCCACAGGACGCTGTACATGAACGAGCCGATGAGCGCCCAGATGATGACGACGGTGTCGATGCGGCGCCATTGGAAGAAGCCGACCTCGCCCTTGAGAAGAACGCGCATCCAGCCGAAGATCAACATGATGCGCAGCATGTTGAAGTCGAAGCCGGCGACGACGAGGCGCTGGGCGGGGGAGATGAACACCGCCATCATGAGCATGACGACGACAGTCCACTGTCGCGGCACGACGAGCATGCCCGCCCCGAGAATGAGCAGGGCAGCGAGGCCGAGCGGGTGGATGGTGGTCTGGTTGTAAAACTCATCCATGGGCGTCCCCCGTCCCAGTGCGGCGCCCGTTGCGTCGGAGGCGATCAATGAACGCCTTCGGCATTGCCCCGTAGACGAGCGCCTTGAGATAATGCGGATCAAGCGGATGCAGCCCTGCGCAGCAGAAGCCGACCCGCAGGGCCTCGCGCCGGCGACCGGCGCGGCGCAGGTCGATGACGCTTTCGATGAAGTGAGCGGCCAGATTGTTGTCCAGCTCGGCGTTGCGGCCGGATTTGATCCTGATGCCGGATGCGAACTCGTCGGTGAAGGGCACGCCGCGGCGTTCGGCAGCGCGGCGGAGGACGTCGACGACGGCCTTCTGGCGGCGCTCGGCGCCCTTGCGTGTGACCGAGTTGGCGTGGACGCGGTAGCGGTAGAGCGACTCCCCGATGACGGCCATGGGGTAGCGCTCGCCGACGCGGAGGACGTAGTCGTACCCCTGGCCGATGCGCAGCTCCGGGTCGTACTCGATGCCGCGGACCGCCGAGAGGCGGAACATGACGGTGGGGTCGTGGGCGGGCATGCGCCAGGCTTCGATGTCGCGTCGGCACTCTTCGGGGGTCTTCTCGCAGAGGCGCGGGGCGACGGAGCGGCCGTCGAGGATGAGTTCATGGCCGCAGAAGACGGCGGCGAGCGACGGCTCCTGCATCAGGCGGCGGACCTGCCTCTCGATGCGCTGCGGATGACTGACGTCGTCGGCGTCCTGGATGGCGTAGAACTCGCCGCGGGCGACGGCCAGGGCGCGGTTGAGCGCGACGGATTTGCCGGCGTTGGGCTGGCGGAGGATGTGCAGGCGCGGGTCGGCGATGTCCCGGATGGTTTCGAGGCTGCCGTCGGTGGAGCCGTCGTCGACGACGATCGTCTCGATGTTTTCCCAGGTCTGGTTCAGCGCGCTGTCGACGGACGCGCGCAGGTGCTCCCCCGGGTTGAAGGAGGAGATGACGATCGTCACCAAGGGCGGCGCGGAGGCGGCCGGCCTGGGATCGGTCGTCTTGGCTGCCTCGACGGCTTCATTCATAGTTGAGTTGACGGGCCAACTCCTCGGGCCTGTCCCTCCGTGCCCCGGCGGGGCCGTTGCCGGTCCGCCGCCGGACCTCCCGCCGGAGCCATGCGCGGGCCAGCGGCCAGCCGGTCCGCGTTACCGGAACGACGCACGTCTGCAGCGGCAGACGGTCACGCCAGCGGCGCTGCATGGAGCGGTACGCCGCGAAATAGTGCCGATCGAACACCTGGGGGTTCGGCCGTGAATTATGGATCACGGGCGCGTCAATCGCAAACGCGCCGCGGCCGGCTTCGGCGGCGCGCAGGCAAATATCCGTTCCATAGAGGTGAAAACCGGGCAGGGCGTCGTCGAAACGCAAGCCGGCGCGGCCATTGAGCACGATGACTACCTCGTCCATCGAGACGATCGGCGTTGGAGGGTGTACCGCCAGTTCGCCGTTCTCCGCCGCGCGGGTAGCAAATGCACCACCGGCGTGCTCCTTATCCGCGCCGGAGCACCAGACGCGGCCGTGAAACTTGCCGCCGGCGTCGATCCCCCAGATGCCGAGCACCCCCCACTGCTGTCCGGCGATTTCCAGCAACTCGATGGCGCGGAAGACGCGGGTCTCCCAACCATTGGGGAGGTACACATCCTGATGGATGCAGGCGATGACATCGGCGTCGACCTCGTCCAGCCCGGCGTTGAGGGCCTGGCCGGCCGTCGCATACCCGGCCTGGCGCGAAACGGGAACGCCGGCGAGGACCAACGGGGACGCCCCGAGGTTCTGCCGGAAGACGTCCTCGCTATTGACGGCTGAGACAATCGCAAGGGACGGCATGCCGGTCAGGCCTCCTTTTCCGCCGCGGCGAGCTGCCCGTTGGTCGACTCCGCGCCGGTGGGGCGCTGCTGGGTCCGGGCGGCCATGCGGTAGGCCGCCGGTGAGCCGACCCCGACGAGCGCTGCGCAGCGGATGTGCAGGGGCAGGTACGGCCAGGCAAGCTTGAGCGCCATGCGCCGCTGCTCGCGCGTGCCATCCATGGATGCGCCGACGGCGATCCTGGCGGCCCTGCGGAGCATGCGGTTCAGTTCCGGGCCCGCGTAGCGGTCGGCATTGACGACCAGCGCCCGCAGGTGGAAGTACGCGCACTCAACCTCGTTGCTGGAGACGGTACCGCCGTGGCCGACGCGGTAGGCCCAGCTTCGCCCGGCGGAGAACGTCCACGTTCCCTCGCTGACGACGCGGAGAAACAGTTCTCGATCGTGGCGGCGGCGCTGGACTTCGTCAAACCCCCCCACCTGCTTGAGGCGCTCGCGACGGACGACCATGCCGGAGGTGTTAAAGGGGATGCCGCGGGCGGTCACGGCGAGCGCATCGGCGGCGTTGAGGCCGGTGCGGGGCTGGGACTCCTGGTGCTGCGGCCCCATGGGCGTGGGGCGGCCATCCTCGAGGCGGTCGCCGAGTGAGTACCAGGCGACATCGTCGGTGCCGTGCTCGGCCCAGAAGCGCTGCAGGTGGGCGTCGTACCAGAAGTCGTCGGCGTCGAGAAAGGCGACCCACTCGCCGGTGGCATGGGCGATGCCGACGTTGCGGGTCGCCGCGGCGTTTTTGCAGTTTGAACGGATCAGGTCGAAGTCGACGCCTGCCGCCCGCGCGGCCTCGACGCTGCCGTCGGTGGAGCCGTCGTCGACGAGGACGATCTGCGTCGGCGCGGGCGTCTGTGCTGCGATGCTGCGGAGGCAGTCGCCGATGAACGCCGCGGCGTTGTGGCAGGGAATCACAACCGAGATGCTTGGGTCTGCCATGTCAGGTGCGGCCATCGTCGTGGACCAGTTTGAACAGGCGATGGTAGGGCTTCTCCGGCACTCGATAGGTATCGACAATCTGCAGGCCGACCTCCGCAATGGCGGCGGAAATGTCGGCCAGGCGGTACCCGTCGTAGCCGATTTCCCAGTAGTGGCCGTCACCTCGTAGTTTTCGGGCCTTCCACTCCGGGCCGGGGTCGCGCTTGCGCGACCCGGTGAGGACCAGGGGCGGCAGGACCGGCAGCCGGAGGCGCAGTTCGTAATGCGGGCTGCAGTCCGGCAGACTGAGGACGACGCCGCGGCTGCTGATTCGGCGAAGTTCGCTCAGGGCCCGCTTGAAGTGGCGGAACGGGACGTGCTCGAGCACCTGGCAGCACAAGGCCACGTCGCAGGCGTCGTCGTCGAGGGGCAGGTCCAGCACGGAGCCGACGATGTCCGGATCAAGCTCCGGCTGGACGTCGACGGTGGTGACCGTCAGGTCGAAGCGCTCCAGAACGGCCTGGGTGAGGCCGGGACCGACGCCGATCTCAACAAGGTGCTGCGGTTCGAAGGAGAGCGCCATGTGCATCTGGTGCGCATAGCTGAACAGGCGGCCGCCCGCGATGTACGACCGGCCGTAATGACTGCGGCCTGGAACCCGCGGCGGCGCTGCCCTGTGAACGACTGTGCCCATGAACCCCTTTCCCCGAAAACCATGGTGACGAGGTTCTACTAGGATACTGCACAGGGAGCAGTCTGCAACTAAGCGACCTTTCGATCGACCCGCGCCAGCATCGTTCGAACCAGGTCGAAGATGGCGTTGCGATCGCCGACGACGCTCCACACCGCGAAATAACAGAATCCGAAGGCGACGGCCTCGATCGCGAGCTTCACGACCGGCGAGTATCCCCTGAGTGGGGTATTCAGAAGCAGGACGACGACGCCCGCCACGGTGCAGGCGAGCAGGACGGGCCCCAGCGCCCGCAGCAGATCCACCAAACTCACGGGCGAGCCCTTGCAGGCGTACGCGATGAAACCGGCGAAGAGCAGGCACCACGTCATGCTGAACGCCGCGGCGACGGCGACGACGCCGAACTGAACGGAGATGGCGAAGGCCGCGAGCGTCAGCGGGGCGCTGACGATCGCCCACCGAAACTGGCGGCCGGGCTTGCCGAGCGAGATGCAGAGCCAGCCCGGGACGAAGTTGATGGCGCTGAAAGCGGCGGCGGGGGCGAGCCACTGGAAGATCGGAATGACCTGCATCCACTGATCGCCGAGCAGGGTGAGGACGAAGCTGCGGGTATCGGCGAAGACGAAGGCGACGACGGGCAGGGTGACGAGGGAGATGAGGGAGGTGGCGCGCAGGAAGTACCGCCGGTAGCGTTCGGGATCGTCCTGAAGGCGGCAGAGGGTGGGCAGGGCCACGGCGCCGATCGGCCCGTTGATCTGGCGAATCGGCAGCAGCAGGAGGTTGTAGGCGCGGGAGTAATAGCCCAGGGCGACGGAGCCGAGGACGGAGCCGACGATGAGGTTGTCGGCGTTGCGCGTGATGTAGTTGAGGATGTTGAAGCCGGTCATGCTGCCCCCGAAGGAGAGCATTGAGCGCGTGCCGACCCTTCGACGGGGCGGACCGGGAATCCAGCCGGAGAAAATCCAGCACAGGGCGGTGTAGACGACGGTCCGGGCGGCGGGCAGGCCGACCAGGGACCAGTAGCCGAAACCGGTGAGGGCCATGGTGATGGCAACGGCGATGCCGGCGCTCATCGAGATGATGTCCATGGCGGCGAGCGTCGTGAAGCGCATCTGGCGGCGCAGCAGGGCCATGTGCTGAGCGGAGAGGCCGCTGGGAACGAAGATGAGGGAGAAGGCGATCGCGATCCAGATCAGGCGCGGCTCGCCGTAGATCCACGCAATGAGAGGCGCGGAGACGGCGAGGACGACCATGGTCAGGACGCCGAGGGCGGCGTTTGCCCAGAAAAGCGTGGAGACCTGTTCGTGGTTGATCGCGGAGCGCTGGACGGTGGCCATGGAGAGGCCGGCGTCCTTGATGACGTCGATGAATCCGGAGACGACCGCGACCATGGCGATGAGGCCGTAGTCATCGGGCGTGAGCAGGCGAGCCAGCACGGCGGTGGAGCCGAACTGGAGGATCAGGCGGATGGCCTGCGACGCCATTGTAACGGCACCACCTTGTACCGACCTCCGCTTGAGGTTCGGTACAAGGTGGTCCGTGTCAAAGTGCCTGGAGTTGTCAGTGATCCGCGACATTCGGACGTTTTAGCCGCCTGAAGGCAGCGGGATCAGCTTATCCCGCAAATCAGGGGCTGACGGAGCTGCGGTAGATGACGCCGAGGGGGCTGGTCCAGGGCAGGGTGCCCGGGAAGTTCCGGCCGTCGCTGCTGGACTCGACGATGAAGTGCGCCCCGGTCCGACCGATGATGTTGGACTCAAGGGCGAAGTTGCTGAAGACGTTGCCCATCCAGCGCGGGCTGCCGCCGTGGTCGAAGACGCAGTCCTTCACGAGCATGTGATTGACGGTGCCGCCGATGGCGAAGCAGGTTCCCCAGCCGGCGCTGGTGTCAATCGCACAGTCGACGAAGGCGTAGTCGCGCCGGACGAAGTCGCCGCCGGCGAAGATGCCCTGGGCGTCGATGTTGTGGGTTGCCCGCATGCCGTAGGCGATGACGTTGAAGTCGTTGTCGCCGTGGAACTGCAGCACGTCGGGGTGAGCGCCGGTGCCGGAGGCGGAGATGTTGCGCGTCTCGGAGTTCACGATGAGCAGGCCGCTGGTGAAGGCGTCGCTGGTGATGGTGTCGATGAGGACGTCGCGGATGACGGCGCCGCCGGTGCCGTTCTGGCAGTTCTTCATCGTCACGCCGGTCCAGTAACGGCCGGTGAAGGCGTTGTCGACCCAGTTGACGCCGATGGTGCGGTCGCGACCGTCGAAGTAGCAGCCGTCGAGCCAGATGTAGGAGTAGGGGCTGCCGTCGGGCTTGATGACCTGGCGTCCGTACCCGCCCGTGGGGCTGGAAGGGATGATGCGCAGGTTCTCAAGCTTGACGTGCTCGGCGGAGAATCGCCCGCCGTCCGTGATGGTGACGGAGTTGGGATCGGTCTGCGGGTCGGGCCGGACCGTCATCCAGCGGTTCTGCGTGTTGACGGAGTTGCCCGAGCTGCTGGTGCCGATGGTGTGGTTGCCGGCGAGCAGGTTGATGATGCCGCCGTCGGCGTTGCGGTTGCCGTTGCCGGAGACGAAGTCACCTGTGAGGCCGTAGGCGGCGCGGGCGATCGTCTTAAAAGGACGGCTGCGACTGCCGTCGTTGGAGTCATTGCCGCTGGGGCTGACCCAGACCTCACGCGAAGTGAGGGTTCCGCCCGCGTTGGCATTGAGGAACATGGAGTGTTCCCCGACGTTGTAGTTCGTGGGGATGGCGCCGGCCAGGACGCGCGGCTCGCCGACGTTCGGCCAGACGATTGCGCGAATCTCGCAGGGGCCGTCGCCCATCGTCGACGGATCCACCACGACGGTGTACTCGTTGACGTTGGTGCGCGGGTTCAACTGCATCTCGTGCACCGCGACCCACGGCCCGCCGTTGAGCGAGAACTCGACGCGATCAATGCCGTTGACGTGGAAGGCGACCACGCCGATCGGGAACTGACCGGTGATGGTCTGGAAGGGCACGACGTCCCAGCGGGCCATGGCCCTGGCGTTGTACCCGAACATGCCGGAAGCGCCGACCGCGGCCGGCTGGCCCGTGGAACCGGAGAAGCCGTTGCCGGGAGGCAGAATCTGGAACTGCCCCGCATCCGGCACGGTGCCGCCGCCGAGCAGCGTTCCACCGGTGCCGGTCGGATCGGGCATCCAGCCGCCGCCGACCGCCCGCGGCCGCGGGGCCTCGTCCATGACGAGGCGGGGACGCTGCTGCTGACCCCCGCCGAGCGCGGCAGAGACGATGACCACCTCTTCACCCGCCACGGTTGTCGTGGTGTGGGTCTTCACCTCCGGGTCGTCGATCCTGGCGGATCCGGCCTTGACGCTGGCCCTGGCCTTCGTCACGGTTCCGTTGGCGATCATGCCACCGGAGATGTTCAGCTTGCTCGTCTGCGTGCCGGTGATGATTGAACCGCCACCGGGGAGCGAAATGCGGGCCGAGTCGCTGAGGACCACGTCCTCACTGGCCTCGAGGTCCTGAGCCATGACTGGAGCGGCCCCGAGTGCAAGGGCGACTCCGCCGATCCACAGGGTGTGGCGGCTCAAACGGGCGATGATGTCCTTACCAGTGCCATTGCGCGGCATTGATGTCCTCCATGAGGTGTCGCTTCCAAACTTCCGAATTCCCCCTTGTTCCGGCTAGGGAATTGAGGGTAATTCACAGGATCAGAGACACCTTTACGGAGTATCTTGCCCCAACGTTCCATCCGGACCATCCCCGGAAGGGGGTGTTTAGGGTATTGTGCGGGTGGCCTTCGGCCCCCTGGCGCGCTGGGACGCGATTCCCAAACTGCCACTTTTTGCAGACTCGAGGGAACAAACCGTCCGCGAGGGAGTCAGCGTCGCCCAAACCCCGCTGGAGGTAGCAACCTGGGGGTGCGTGGATCGGGCAGGAAGAGCATAGTCGGTTTTGTGCCCATGAGCACCCAAAAGAGCGAAGCGGCACAGCCGTCATCGCCTGCCGGCGCGTGGCGCCAGACCTGCCAGGGCGAGGAAAGTGGCGGCCTCAGGCGGCCGATATCGCCTGTACACGAGGAGGTCGCTCCGATGAGCACGTCATCTCAGTCGTTTGAGCAGGTTCGGTCCATTCTCAGCAAGCTGGACCGGGACATTGAGGCAGCCCGCAACCGCCGGCTCGGCGGGCCGGTTGCCGAGCGTTCGTTCGGAACGCCGCCCGCGGCACGTCCGCAGCCGGCGCCGGCAGCTCACGCCACGACGCCGAGCAGCCCGCCCGAGGCGCCGAGGTCCCCTCAACCGGGGAGGTCCGGCTATGGGGTGGCCCGGCCGCTGCGTCGGGATTCGTGAGTCATCACGTGCTGAGGGGGGCCGGTCGGGGGACCTCCAGTTGATGCGGAGAAGGAGACCACATGTTCGGATGGTTGAAGCGGAACGGGCGGCAGGGTGGGAGCACGACAGACATCGATCGCGATCTCGACGCCATTGAGGCGGAGATCGAGGAAACGCGCCTGGAAGCGGTCAAGAGCCTGGTCAGCATCGACTCCCTCGGACGGACGGTGGTCGCCACGATCGTCGATGGGGATTTGACGGCCGACAAGGTGGCGGACCTGTCGCATGAGCTGAAGTCGATTCTGGAGCGCCATCCAGAGACGCGCAACCTTGTGCTGGACCTTCAGAACGTCGAGTACATGGACTCAACGTGCCTGAACATGTTCGTGGAGTTGCTGCGCACGGTGCAGCAGTCGGGCGGCTGCATCGCCCTGGCGAGCGCTGTGCAGCATGTTGAGGTCCTCTTCAAGCTGACGCGACTGGATCAGCTCTTCCCGATCAAGCGGAGCGTGATGGACGCGATCGCGGCGGTGGAGCGGCCGGACGCGGCCTGAGGCTTACTCATCGGCGTCGGCCGCCGCGGCGGTGATCCAGGCGTCGATGCGTTCTTCGAGGATGGGCAGGGGAATGGCGCCTGCGCCAAGCACGGCGTCGTGAAATGAGCGGAGATCGAAGCGGCTGCCGAGCTTCTGCTCAGCCTTTGCACGAAGGCGGCGGATGGTGAGTTCGCCGAGTTTGTAGGCGCAGGCCTGGCCGGGCCAGGCGATGTAGCGGTCTACCTCGCGATCGATGTTGTATTCGCTGAGCGCGGTATTCGCGACCATGAAGTCAATCGCCTGCTGGCGTGTCCATCCTTTCGCGTGGATCCCGGTGTCGACGACGAGGCGACAGGCCCGCCACATCTCGTAGGTGAGACGGCCGAAGTCGTCGTAAGGATCGGCATACAGGCCGCCCTGATCGGGATCGCCCATTTCCAGGCCGAGGCGTTCGGCGTACAAGGCCCATCCTTCCACGAACCCGGTGTACCCGACCATGCGGCGGAACTCGTGGACATCCTCGAGTTCCTCGGCCAGCGCGATCTGAAGGTGGTGGCCCGGCACCGCCTCGTGCAGCGTCAGCGCGATCATCTCGTACTTCGGCCGCTGATCGAGACGGTACGTGTTCGCGACGAAATAGCCCGCCACACCGGTCTTGAGGGAGCCGCCGTAGTAGTAAGCGGTCGGAGACGTGGGCGCCGCGAAGTCGGGCGTGGCGCGAACGCCATAGGGCAGCCGCGGCAGGACCGAGAAGAGGACCGGCAGTTCGGCATCGATGCGCTTGCAGATGTCGCGGTAGCCGCTCAGCAGGGCCTCGGGATCGTCGTAATAGAACCGCGGATCGGTGCGCAGGTAGTGCAGGAACGCGGCCAGCAGCGCCGGACCGGAGTACTCATCCTTGTGCGGGAAGTCCGTGCGCGCGATCGTGTCCATCATTTCGGCCTGGATGCGTGCGACTTCCGCCAGACCGATCTGGTGAATCTCTTCCGCGCTGAGGTCCACGGTCGTGTAGCGCCGGAGGGCGTGGGCGTACGCCTCCGGGCCGTCCAGGCTGTCGCTGATGCCGATCGTCTCCCGGCAGGCCGGGATGTACTCGGTGCGAAGGAACTCAGCGAGCCTGGCGTAAGCCGGAACGATCGAATCGGCGATTGCGGCCCGGGCCCGCGCGGCGGCCTCAGGATCCGCGTCCACTCTGTGGAACGGCGTGTAAAAAGGACTGCGCGCCGGGTCTTCGCGCACGGCCGCGGCCGCGAGGGCGGCGGCCTGGGCGTCGGTGCCGAGCACGGTCACCCTGGGTGGCACGCGGCCCGCCTCCAGCCCCGCGCGCATGTTGGTGATGTGCTGGTCGATCTGGCCCGCGACCTGCTCCAGCCGGGCGACGTAGTCGAACTGGTGCCGGGGCTCAAGGAATGGCAGGCGATCGGCCATCTGGGGGAGCCAGATCTGCGGGCCGCTGCGCTGGTCGATCGGCAGTTGCTCCAGGCGGAAGGGATCCCGGTCGATCGCCTCGCGGAGTTCGTGCTCGAGCAGCCGGGCGTCGAGCGTGTCTTCCGGGGTAAAGGCGGACCGATCGAGGGCCAGGAGGCGGTTGAGGCGATGGCGGGCCTCCTGGACCCGCCGCCGCGCGGCGGCACTGCTGACGTCACCGAGTTGGTCGTTGAAGCGAAGGTCGCCGCGATGGCTCGCCCAGAGCGGGTTCTCGCGCATCAGCCAGTCCACGTGCTCATCGAGGAGGGCCCGCAGGGCGGACGATCGGGCCGACGCCGGCCCCTCGCGGCCGCGCTCGGCGAAGGCCGCGGCGGGCGCGAGGAGGACGAGGGAGGCGAGCAGAGCGACTGGCAGGATTGCGTTCATCGAAGGGAGCGTATCCTCAAGCATGCTGAAGTTGTCATGGAAGGGCGCCGCGGGGATTGTGCTGGTCGCCGGCGCAGGGCTGTGGGGATGTGAGTCGAAGTCTGACCAGCCGAACGCCCGGGAGGAGGTGTTCGGCGAGGGCAGCCAGGGGGACATGAACGCGCGACTGGATGCGTACGCCGAGCCT
>CAYWRO010000045.1:0-28931 GCA_964460345.1 uncultured Phycisphaeraceae bacterium
TCATCCAGCGGGGGAGGCACGCGAACGCGGCCAATGGGCAGGGGCGGACTTGAACACCCTCAAGAATCATCGGGAAATCCTGCGGTTTCGGTTTCAGGCGGCGCAGAATGCGGCGCACTTTCCAGCGATTCACCCCCTGAGGGCGGCTGCGAGCCGGAGCCGGCGGGAGCCGCGGACCCGGACCTGGCGGCTGTGGTGGCGGCTTGGCCGGACCTGCCCACGCCGATCCGGCGGGCGGTGCTTGCACTGGTGCGGACGGAGGGGTGACCGCTGGCGGTTCGGCTGACCCGCCCCCTCACGCACGCGCGATGGCGCGCATTTCTCGTGAGTGTTCGGACCGCGATGGCTCGATGGGCCGCATACGCCGGCGGCAGCCAACTCAGGCAATCGCCTCGCACACCCCCTAATCCGGGCAGATCCTTCCTGCGTTACAAATCGCTGTAACCGCCAGCGGCTAGGTTGGACGCTGGCCGGCCACTCGCGGAATCCCCATCGGTTACGCTGCCAGCACACCCAGGAGGGCGAACGATGAAGCGAAAGGGCTACAAGTCGCCGTCCCATGCGGCGGCGAGCGCGGCGCACGGCGATCACACTGGCAGCAAGACTCCGCTCGCCGAACTGTTTGCCAGGAACGGCATCGATCCCCGGCACGAGGAACTCATTCCTCTGACCCAGGTTCCCAAACAGATTCTCTGGCTCCCGAAGGGCAAGTCCGGCAAGAGGCTCGACTGTTCGACCCCGATCAGGTGGTTCACCAACGGCCTGCTTGACCCTTCCGGCAAACGCATCCATCTTCGAGCGATTCGGATCGGCGGCCGTCTATGCACGACCGAGCGGGCGCTCATCGACTTCTTTGATGCCCTCACGCCGACCCACTTGGATGCCGCGCCGGTGACAAGAAGCCCGGACGAGATCGCCCTTCGTCGAGCGCTGGCAAATGAGAGATTGGTAAGAGCGGGCATTCGTCTTGCGGAGACCCGTCCTCGCTAAAGTGGACGATGCCCCGAGCACGGCGCCTCCTCGCCCGGTGCTCACGTTTTGATTGGCGGGGGATGAATCCTGAAGCCATCCCTCGGAAGCGTGTCGTCTATCTCGAAATCCGCGTCTCCCAACGCTCCCGCCCACAGTTCCACAACCAACCAACGCGGGATCGACACCTTCCAAAGGCACCCTCTGTCGTCGGCCGAGGTGTACCCCATGGCCAGCATCTCCCTCCAAATCTGGTCGATGAGCCTCGGTGCCGTAAGCACGCGGGCTCGCTTGATCGGTGTTCGTCGCCGGTCCTTGTTCATCTCGTCGCCAAGGTTGGCCATTCCCGCCAGCGTAATGCCTGGCCCCCACCACGTCAACGAGGCAGTGGATTACCACCAAGGTCGTGAGCCCCGGCTCGCCCGTGTGACCGCAAGCGCAAAGCCCTAGCGCTCCTCGGCCACCCGCTGGACTTGCTCCGCCCCTCTGATCTACCTTGCACCGAGCGCGGCAGTTTCGGGTGCTCGTGCGCTGGGCGGTCGCGCAAGGCATTCTGCTGGCCGCAGCGATGCTGATCTTGATCGGGGTGGTGGTGCTCATCCTGATGGGTATCCGGCAGGGAATGGACGGCTAGCAGGTCGCGTAGACCGAAACGACGAAGCGGATTCTCAGCACTCTGGAGGCCGCCACACCCCCTCACGCTGATCAGTGTGGCCGAAACTCCTCCAGGCCGCAGCAAGTCCTTTCCCACCGGACCATTTGCTGTACACTGATGGTCGCCTTCTGAGACAAACCCCGTGAATCGGGGGGGCCAAGATGTCCCTATCTCCCCACCAAGCCTGTTACTACGCCCACGAGTTGACCCGCCTAGGTGCGGTCGGCGAGATCGACCGGCTCAGCACGACGCTCTTCGACTCGAAGGTCGATCTGAACCCGCACCAAGTCGAGGCGGCACTCTTTGCCATCTCCAATCCCCTCCAGAAGGGGGTGATCCTCGCAGATGAGGTCGGGCTGGGCAAGACGATCGAGGCCGGGCTCGTGCTGTGTCAGCGGTGGGCTGAGCGGCGGCGGAAGTTGATCATCGTCTGCCCGGCTCACATCCGCAAGCAGTGGCAGGCAGAGATGGCCGAGAAGTTCGACCTGCCCGCGTACGTCCTCGACAGGCGGGCATGGCGGCTGGCCCGGGCCGACGGGTACACCAACCCGTTCGACTGCGGCAAGATCCCGATCATCTCCTACGCCTTCGCGGCACGGATGAAGGATGAACTTCGCGCCGTTCCCTTCGACCTGGTCGTGATGGATGAAGCCCACAAGCTTCGCAATGCGTACCAGCCCAGCCGCAAGGGAGGGCAGGCCGTGCGGTGGGCGTTTGAACTGCGGGACAAGGTGCTGCTCACCGCGACGCCGCTTCAGAACAGCCTGCTGGAGTTGTACGGGCTCGGCTGGGTCATCGGGGACCATGTCTTTGGTGACAAGAGCGGGTTTCAGAGCCGCTATTGCAGCGCTGGCGGCGACCTGATCGGGCTTCGTGCTCGCCTTACCGATGTCTGCAAGCGCACGCTCCGCAAGGAATGCGCCTACATCAACTACACGAAGCGCCAGGCGATGACGCACCCGTTCGCGCAGACGGAGGAGGAGAAGTCGTTACACCAGGACGTGATGGATTTCATGTCCCGCGAGGTCAGCTTCGCGTTCCCATACCGGCAGCGGCAACTGATCGAGATGATTCTCTTCAAGACGCTCGCCTCCTCGCCGCAGGCGCTAGCCGCGACGCTCGGGACGATGCGGCGTCGGCTGATCGCCATCCGGGACAATCTGGCCGAATCGTCCGACGACAGCTTCATCGACGAGTTCGCCGAGGACGAGGATTTCGACATCGAATCGCTCGCCGAGTACCTCGACGGGAACGACGATGAGGGTCCCGTCGGGGCGATGTTGCAAGGCAAGCTTCTGGCGGAGGAGCTGGCGCTCCTCGATTCGCTGATCGAGCGCGCCGATCGAATCCACAGCGACAGCAAGTCGAAAGCCCTGCTCGGTGCACTGGGGGTGGCCTTCGACCGCCTGGAGGAAGTCGGTGCGAAGCGCAAGGCCCTGATCTTCACGGAAAGCCGCAAGACTCAGGCGTTTCTTGCGGCGTACCTGGAGGCCAACGGGTACGCCGGCAAGGTCGTTACCTTCAATGGCTCCAACACGCACCCGACGGCCAAGCAGGCGTACGAGCGATTCATGGGCCGCCACGCAGGGACGGACAAGGTAACCGGCTCCAAGGCCGTGGACATGCGCTCGGCCCTCATCGAGGAGTTCAAAGACCACGCCGAGATCCTGCTGGCGACCGAGGCCGCGGCCGAGGGCGTCAATCTCCAGTTCTGCTCACTCGTCGTCAACTACGACCTGCCCTGGAACCCCCAGCGCGTTGAGCAGCGCATCGGCCGGTGCCACCGATACGGCCAGCGGCACGATGTGCTCGTCGTCAATTTTCTCTCGCAGGGGAATCTGGCCGACAAGCGAGTACACGACCTGCTCCAACAGAAGTTCAGTCTCTTCGACGGCCTCTTCGGGGCCAGCGATGAAGTGCTCGGCGCCATCGAAGACGGCGTGGACTTTGAGAAGCGCGTGCTGGCGATCCTGAAGTCCTGCCGGACGGACGCGGAGATCGAGGCCGCCTTCGACGCCCTCCAGCGCGAACTGGAAGACTCCATCAACCAGCGGATGACCGAGGCCCAGCGCCAGCTCTTCGAGCACTTCGACGCCGATGTGCATGAGCGCCTCAAGCTCCGCGGCCATGCAGCCAAGGTCGCGCTCGACCGTGTCGGGGAGCGGTTCTGGAGACTCGCACACTGGGGGCTCGACGGTCTGGCCACTTTCGACGACGCCGCCCTTGGCTTCACCCTCGCGCAGCCTCCCCCTCCGCCGCCGCCGTCGAGCGAGATCCCGACGGGCCGCTACCGCCTTGTGTCCACGGAGCGCGGCGAGGAGGAGTACGAGGCCATCGAGGCCCACCTCCTGCGTTTGTCCAGCCCCCTCGGCCAGTACCTGCTGGAAAAGGCCAAGGCCCAGAAGTTGCCGATCGCCACCGTTCGCTTTGACGCGACCAACCACGACCGCAAGATCAGTGTGCTTCAGGCGCTCGTGGGCCGATCCGGATGGCTGCGGCTCGAAAAGCTGACGATCCAGAGCGACGCCCTCGAAGAGTTCCTCCTGTTCACCACTATCACCGGGGACGGCTCAAACCTGGATCAGGAGGTGTCACAACGACTTTTTGATCTCTCGGGCGTGGTCGTTGACAACGCGGCCTCGGTGCCGGATGAGGGTACGCTCGCGCGGCTGCGCATGGATGCCGACCACCTCGTCCAAGCGACGGTCCATCGCGCCAGCGAACAAAGTGATGCACGTTTCCGGCAGGTGCAGGAGCAGATCAACCAGTGGGCGGAGGACAGGATCAAGGGCGCTGAACTTGAGCTTGACGCGATCAAGCGCGACCTTCGCGCAGCTCGACGCCGCTCTGAGGTGGCCGAGACCATGCAGGCCCGCGCCGAGGCGGAGGAGACCGTCGCGCAGCTTGAACGGCGCCAGCGGCGCCAGCGCATGGCGATCTTCGAGCTTGAGGACGAGATTGAGGGGCAACGCAAGAAGCTCATTTCCGAAATGAGGCAGCGCATTGCGCACCGCTCGGAGGTTGAGACACTCTTCACGATTCGCTGGGAGGTGGTCTGACGATGATCGTCCGTCAGATGCAGAGCGATAACTCGCCTGTGCTACCCGGGCAGCGCCTGACGAACGGTACAGACCTATCGCCTCCACAGGCCAGACGGAAGTCTTTCCCTCGTCGGCGACAGAGTCGCTATTACGCCTTGACCGCCTCGCGCGATCAGATCATCCTGCTGCGCATGCAACCGCTCGGCTATCTGCACCAGTCCCGGTTGATCCAGCGTGCCCAGGCAGGCGACATCGAAGCTCGAAAGATCGTCTGGCTCCACAACGCTCGTATGGCTTATTCAGTTGTCAACGACGTTCGGCCGTGCACGGACCTTGTCGCCGACGCCATACAGGAGGCGCAAGTCGGGCTTTGCCGGGCGATCCGCCTCTTCAACGTAGAACGCTTGTACCTGCTCTCGACGTACGCCTTCGCCACGATGCGGCGCCGGGTTCAACGATTCCGGCACGGCGCTGCCTTTGCGGCCCACGTGCCTGCCTACCTTCACGGCGAGTACGCGCGCTTCCACCATCGTCTGGAACGTACTCACCGCCCGGCAGACTGGTTCGACCTCCGAAGTGCCTACCTAGACCGTGATCCCGGGCTGTACTCGCGGTTGCTTCGGATCCACGCGCTTGCCCGCCCACACGACATCTCCGCCGCGATCGACCTGCCCGCGGACGACGGCCGTCCAGAAGCACGACTGGAAGCAGAGGAGGGCATTCACGCCCTGCGTTCTGCTCTCCGAGCGCTGGATTCGCGGGAACGACTGATCCTCGCCCGTCGCTACGGCCTCGGCGGGGCCGATCCGCAGACCCTCCTGCAAATTGCCACCGCCTTGGGCCTGAGCCGCGAGCGGGTTCGGCAGATCCAATCAGACGCCGAGCGTACCCTTCGCCACATGCTCGCCCGTCGCTTGGGTGAGCCGCTGCCGGCGGAGGAGGCCGAGAACCGCCCCGGGCCTGCCCGTCCCATACTCAACGGCACAGGCGGCACCCGTTCTACGCCGCCGCCGGCCTGCGGCACCCAGGCGGTCCTCCCATTCCCGCAATCTGACGCAAGCGACTGAACCCATGACGACCACCACGCACAAGAGCGCATCGCCCGGTCCCGCCGCTAATGGCAACGGTGCAACCGCGGCCACCGTGACCGAATCCCGCTTCAACGCCCTCAAAGCCAAGCTGCGCGAACTCTTCGAGCTGGACAAGGCCGACCTGGACTTCGGCATCTACCGCATCCTCGCGGCAAAGAACAAGGAAGTCACGGACTTCCTGGACCGGCAGCTCAAGGACGTGGTCCGCGAGATCCTTACCGAGCACGGGGCGGGAGAGGCCGCGGCGATCGACGCCGAGATCGCCGAGGCTCGCAAGGCCGCCGAGGCGGCGGGGTTCGATCCTGCCGCATCGCCGAAGGTCAAGGCGCTGGAGGCGAGGCGGGCGACCGCCGGCGGAGCGTCCGCTGCGGAACTGGAAGCCGACATCTACAACCACCTGCTCGCCTTCTTCGGCCGGTACTACGACGAGGGTGACTTCATCTCTCAGCGCCGCTACAAGGGCGACACCTACGCGATTCCCTACTCCGGCGAGGAGGTCACGCTGCACTGGGCCAACAAGGACCAGTACTACATCAAGAGCGGGGAGTGGCACAAGGATTACCGCTTCAAGCTGCCAGGGGGCAAGAGCGTCCGCTTCAAGCTCGTCGAGGCCACGCAGGAGGGCGGCGGCGGGAACAACAAGGAGCCGGATGAGGCCAAGCGGCGGTACATCCTGGTGGATGACAACCCCGTCGAGGCGACCGACACGGAATTGACCCTGCGCTTCCACTTCCGCGCGCCGACAGAGGAAGAGAAGGCCCGGGCCGCCGCGGCGGTTTCGATTTTCGGGGGCGACTTCGCCAAGGCGAAGGGGGCCAAGAAGGGGGACGAGCGGGAGCAGTTCTGCGCGGATGCGGAGAAGCGGGCGGCCGCGGCGATGACGTCCACGCAGCTGGCCGCCTGGAAGGCGGCGTTCCAATCGGCGGCGACGGACGCCAAGCCCGACCGCACCATCCTCGGCAAGCACCTGGACCACTTCACGGCGCGGAACACGTTCGACTACTTCATCCACAAGGACCTGGGCGGCTTCCTCAAGCGGGAGTTGGATTTCTACATCAAGAACGAAGTGGTGCGCCTGGATGATCTGGAGGCGCTCGACGACGGCCACCTGGCCCGCGTGCAGGGGAAGATCAAGGCGATCCGGCGCGTGGCGGGGCGGATCATCGACTTCCTGGCCGCGCTGGAGAACTTCCAGAAGAAGATGTGGCTGAAGAAGAAGTTTGTGCTGGAGACGAACTGGCTGGTAACGGTGGACCGAATCCCGCCGAAGCTGCGGGATGTGGTGGCGGCAAACAAGGCGCAGTGGGAAGAGTGGGAGCGGCTGGGGTTCAAGCCCGACGAGGCGGCGAGCGAGGGGCTGTTCGGCAAGGCAAAGTGGGGGACGAGGGCGTATCTGGATGTGTGCACGACGCTGGTTGTGGACACTTGCCATTTCGACGATGCATTCCGAGCAGAGGTGCTTGCCGCAGAAGAAGTCGTCGCTGTTGCACATGCTTTGTACGAAGCGATCACAGGAGTAATGATCCACGGCGACAACTTCCACGGTCTTGCTCTCATTGCGGCAAGCGCCGCTCGCACCGTTGATTGCGTGTACATTGACCCGCCGTATAACGCGAAATCATCAGAAATTCTCTACAAAAACAGCTTCAAGCATTCGTCGTGGCTTTCGCTGCTGGACAGCCGACTTGATTTGACATCTGTGCTCCTTGCAGAGGACGGTGTCTTTGTGGTTGCGATTGACGAAGTGGAACAGGAGCTGTTGGGCCGGCTGCTGACAATACATTTTCCCGACCGGGCAAAGGATTGCATTGTTGTCAACCACAATCCGTCTGGCCAACAGGGAGATAATTTCTCGTTCACGCACGAATACTGCTACTTCGTCCACAAATCGCCCGGCAGGTTCATCGCCGAGCAGGTTCGGGACGATCCGAGCGTCTGGGACGAGCGCAACTTCCGTGACGTGACCGGCGACGACTCCCTGCGAACTGCGGCCAAGAATTGTTTCTACCCTATTTTCGTCCGCGAGGGCGATGTTGTCGGCTTCGGTGAGGTTTGTCCTGAGGATTACCACCCTCAAATGAATGAGTTGCTTCCAGACGGGACTATTGCGGTTTATCCGATCGATCCCCAGGGAACTGAGCGGAAGTGGAGATTTGCTCGGCAGACTGTCGAGGAGATCCGTGGAGAGCTTAAGGCTCACAAGATCAACGCGCGTGGAGTAGTTGACATCAAACGCCTGAAGAAGACGTTCAACTACAAGTCGAACTGGACTGAGTCTCGTTACTCCGCCAACAACTACGGGACGCAGCTGCTGAACCACATCATCCCCGAGGCGGCCGCTTCTTTTCCCAAGTCGCTCTTTACTACGCGGGATGCATTGCATGCCGGGTTGAACGGTGCTAAACGTGCGATTATCGTGGACTACTTTGCGGGTTCTGGTACAACTGGGCACGCCGTTCTGCACCTCAATCGAGAAGACGGAGGCACGCGACAATTTATCCTGATGGAGACGGGCACGCACTTCGATGCCGTTTTGAAGCCTCGGCTTCAAAAGGTCGTCTATGCACCAGAATGGCGAGGCGGGAAGCCCCAGACCCACAACAAGGGCCTCAGCGCCCTCGTCAAGTACTTTGCCGTCGAGTCCTACGAAGACGCCCTGAACAACCTCCCCGCCCCAAAGTCAGACGGAGGGCTGCTCGCCCAGATTGAGGATCCTGCGGCCAAGGACGCCCTGATCACCTACGCCCTCGACCTGGAGATGGGGCCGCACCTGCTCAACCTCGACGCCTTCCGCGACCCGTGGGCCTACACGATCAAGGCCCAACTGGCCGGCGAAGACGAGATCAAGCCCCACCGCGTGGACCTGGTCGAGACGTTCAACTACCTCATCGGGCTGAAGGTGCACGCCTACGGCCCCATGGAGCGCTACAGCGCAGAGTTTGAGCGGGCAAAGCACGACGACGGACTGGGACGGCTCAAGGTGGTCGTCGCTCCCGGGCGAGGGCGGTACGGGCTGCGGAGCGACCATGAGGGGCCGTACGTCTTCCAGCGGGTCGAGGGCGAACTGAACGACGGCGCGAAGACGCGGGTGCTGGTCGTCTGGCGGAGACTGACTGAGGACCCGGAGAAGGACGCCGCGGTCCTTGACGCCTGGATGAGCCGCCACCGCGAGGACACCAGGGAGCGCAGCGAGCACCGCGAGTACCACGTGATCTACGTGAACGGCCCCGTGACCCTCCCGCAACCAACGCAGGGGATGCGGACGGTGCTGCCGATCGAGGAGACCTTCAAGGACAAGATGTTTGAGGACACGGACGGGGGTGCGGCTTGATTCGGGCTATCGATCGGCGCGAAGGTGGCGAGGGCGCGCATTATGGCTAAGAGGGCCAAGGCAGCGAAGTCCGATTTCCACCGGCAGACGGTGCTCTTTCGATGGGCGCTGAACCAGTTGGGCGTTGACGACCTGGAGGAGTTCAAGGACCGCTTCCAGATCGGGCCAGACACCGCCGATGGCACGGACGAACGCACCGGCCTGCATTGCTTCTTTGAGGCGATCGCCGCGGAGCTGCCGAAGATGGCCGGCAGGGTCATTCCGCTTGATCGGCTTCAGAGCTACGAACAGAACATCCTGGAGCACACGCAGGCGATCAACACCGCCCGGTTCCACCACGGGCAATTGAAGATCGACTGGAAGTACCACCAGTATCTGGCCCTGCTGTTTACTGAGATGTATCTGGATCGGTATTTCCGCGACCCGGTGTCTCTGCGCGAGGAGTTGAACGCCCACATCATCGCCCACAATGCGGAACGGCCGGCGGATGCGGTGGAGCCGTTCTCAACGGCACCAACCAACAGGGACGATGGTGATCCGCGGCGGCAGTTGGCCCTGCTGGCCTTCTGGTGCGCCACGGGCAGTGGCAAGACGCTGCTGATGCACATGCACATCCGGCAGTTCCGCCACTATCAGGAGCGGGCGTACAAGGCGGGGCTGTGGCCGAAGCTGGATCAGATCATCCTGGTTACGCCGAACGATGGGCTGAGCACGCAGCACGAGCGCGAGTTGAAGCAGTCTGGACTTGATGCCGTTTCAATCGGGGAACTCGGGACGGCCGGGCTGTTCAAGGAGCAGGCGAGGCAAGCGATCAAGATCCTCTCCATTCACAAGTTCCGCGAAGAGCACGGCGAGACGACCGTGGCGACGGAGGCGTTCGAGGGATGCAACCTTGTGTTGGTGGATGAGGGGCACCGGGGCGCGGGGGCGGGAGGGGAGGGCGCATGGCTATCGCGGCGGAATCAACTCGCCGAGGGCGGCTTCACGTTCGAGTACTCGGCGACCTTCAAGGAAGGCATCAGCGGGATCAGCAAGCCCGCCGAACGCGAGGAGATGCGGAACCGCTACGCGCGGGCGATCCTCTTCGACTACGCCTATCGCAGCTTCTACCGCGACGGCTACGGCAAGGATTTTCGCATCCTGAACCTTGAAGACGGTCAGGCGGAGAAGCAGCGGCGTTATCTGACGGCGGCGCTGATGCTGTTCTACCAGCAGCTTCGCGTGTGGGCGGACGGGGGCGCGGCGATCAAGCCATTTCACGTGAAGAAGCCGTTGTGGGTGTTCGTGGGGCACACCGTGACGGGGGGCAAAGCCTCGACGACGGCCGACAAGGTGTCCGTCTCCGATGTGATGGAGGTCCTGCTCTTCCTCAAGGGGTTCCTCGCAGACCAGAAGAGTTCGGTTGCGCTGGTCGAGAGTCTCTTGACCGAAGGATTGCGTGACCACAAGGGCCAGGATCTGCTGGAGCGGCGTCTTCCGCACCTGAAAGGCCCGAACGATGACGGCGCCGATGCCCAGTCGGTCTATGAGGGCATTCTCCGCGACGTGTTCAATGCTCCCGGCGGCGGCTCGCTGACCGTCCAGTTGCTCAAAGCCGCCACAGGTGAGATGGCCGTGAAGGTCGGCGAGGCAAATCCGTTTGGCGTCGTCAACGTCGGCGACCCGGCAACGGTGGCGGAGCGCTGCGACAAGGAAGGGATCACGCGCCTTGAGGATGATGTGAATCGGCCGTCGCTCTTCTTGGGGATCGACCACGACGACAGCCCGATTAACCTGCTCGTCGGCTCACGGAAGTTCACGGAGGGGTGGAACTCGTATCGCGTCTCCTCGATCGGGCTCATGGGCATGGGCAAGAACGAGGGGACTCAGGTGATCCAGCTCTTCGGCCGCGGCGTGCGGCTTCGTGGGTATCGCAACAGTCTGCGGCGGTCGTCTGTTCTGGCAGACAAGCCAGCGCCGCCGCCGAACTTTCGGCAGGTGGAGACGCTTCAAGTCTTCGGCGTGAAGGCGAAGTACCTGGAGACGTTCCGCAAGTGGATTCACAGCGAAGTGCCGGAAGCCTTGGCGAAGGAGACGTGGGATCTGCCCGTCGTCACGACCCTGCCGCCGGAACGCAAACTGAAGACGATCCGACTGAGGGAGATGATTGACGGCGTGAAGGTGGAGAGGGGGCAGGCGTTTCACCAACTCGGCCCGCTCGTCCGGCTGCGGCCGCCGGACGAGACGGCAAGCGCTGATGCGTGGCTGCGCCGCCATCCGACCAAGCTGAACTGGTTGCCGCGAATCAAGGGGATCGTCGGCTCGGACAAGCGGATCACCTCGGCGATCGGGGAGGCCGCAGGCCTTCCACGAAAGCGCCTGACCAAGATTCCGCTGTGCCTGTTCGACCTTGACGAACTCGTGTTCGATCTTGAGGCGTTCAAGGCGGCTCGCGGTCTTGACCGGCTGCACGTGGACCGAGCCGCGGTGGTCTCGCTGTTGGAGCGCGACGACTGGTACGAGTTGTACGCAAGCGAAGAGGACATGCGTCTCGACCGCTACGAGAACCGCGCCCAGTGGCAGCGCATGGCGTTGCAACTGCTCAGTGCGTACGCGGAACGGTTCTATCGCTTCGTCCGCGGCCGCTGGGAATCGCCGTACATCGAGGTCGCTGAGGTCACGGCGGACGACCCGAGCATCATCGACGCATACACGATCGAGACGACGGATCGCGTCTACACCGAAGAAGATCTGAAGCGGATCGACGGTCTTGTCAAAGATCTCCGCGCGGCCGTGGCGAAGGAGTCGCTGGCGGCATGGAGCAAATGCGGCGGTCGCTGGCGCACCGTTCCGTTCGCGGGTCATCTGTATCAACCCCTGTTGTTCGTCGGAAAGAATGTCGAAATTCGAATCAGCCCAGTTGCCCTTGACAAATGGGAGGCCCAGTTTGTCAAGGATCTGGCCGGTTGGTGCAAAGCGAACAAGGCCGAGGATATTTACCTGCTTCGCAACCAAGCGGTGCGCGGCCTCGGCTTCTTCCAGGCGGCGAACTTTTACCCGGATTTCCTGCTTTGGATGCAGGATGAGGATTGCGAGCATCTGGCCTTCATCGATCCAAAGGGGCTTCATCACTATGGCCCCGCCGATCCGAAAGTGCAGTTCGCCACCCAGGATGTCCCGCAGCTTCAAAAGGTTGTTGCCGCACAGAGCCCTGGGCTGCGCCTGCATGCATACATCCTCTGCAATACGCCCTATGCGAAGTTGGAGTGGCCGCGAGGCGACGGCCAGTTGATGAGCAGGGAAGAAGTGGAGCAGTTCCACGTGCTCTTTCAGCAAGAGGACGATCCAGCGTACCTGGCCGAGTTGATGGAGCGGATTCGCCCCGGGCCGGCGTGTGTCTAAGGGCGCTACCCGTTCCAATCAGAACGTTCAGTGCGGGCCAGAGGATTCTCTACTGCTGCACATGATGGCCCTATCCTTACGACGTTCTTCTGGCCAGGACGGACGGTCTCCGCCGGGACGGCGGCTGCGAGGAAGACTGTGAACAACGCGAGGGGGCACGAAACCGCTCCAAACCGCTCACCTGAAAAAGGGCGTGATCCCGCCGGCGGGGCCGTCGAGGCGGATTGGCCGGGTGTCCGGCACACGAAGCAGCGGGCCTTTCTGGCGGCCTACGCCGAGTGCTGCAACGTGCGGAACGCCGCGGCATGCGCGGGCGTGAACCGGCGGCGGGTGTACGAGTGGAAGGCCAGCTCTGAGGCGTTCCGGCAAGCCATGAGGATCGCGGAGGACTTGGGTGTAGAGGCGCTTGAGGACGAGGCGGTTCGCCGCGCCCAAGAGGGCCTGCGGCGGTACAAGTTCACCAGGGGCGGGGAGCCGATCAAGCACCCTGTCACGGGCGAGCCGTACTTCGAGCACGAGTACAGCGACACGCTGCTGATCTTCCTGCTGAAGGCGAAGCGCCCAGAGGTGTACCGGGAACGGCACCAAATCCAGCATGCGGGCGAGGTCACCTACGCGAAGCATGTGATTCTGGAGGACCGGCCCGCGCCGATCGGGGCGGTTTGATCGGGGACCCGGCCCGCAGCGTTAGTGAGGGTGAGCCACTAACAGCGGACTGGCCTTGTCCTCGTGGCCATTTCTGACCGCATTGGCCGAGCGCACGCATCGGTTGATTGCAACCGTTGATTGCAACTCTGACAACACCCGCCCGCCGGGCTGCCGGACGGCTACGGTTGGCTAAACGCGGGAAGCCCTGAGGGGGTGCACACTCTGAGGGGCAAGCGGGTTGGACGGTGCCGAACGGATTGCCCTCTGCGCGGCATCGTCCGACCCGACCCGCCCAGCAGAGGGCGCGACGATGACCCCCGAAAGTGGTGGCGAATGTAACGGAACAACGCGCGAAAAGGAGGCCGCGCGACGCAAACCCGCACACCTGAAAGAGAACTGGGAGGCCCTGCGATCGGCGGCATATCGCCGCGTGCGGACAAGCCCGAGCGCGTTCGCGGACGCCGGGCGGTGGCTGGATGCTGAGTACTCCGAGGGCGCTATCAGGGAGCGCTACGAGCAGCGCGATGCCGGCTCCGGCGGCCGTGTGTCGCCATACCAGATCATCCCGCCCGAACCGGGGAGGGATGCTCGCCTAGCTCGTCTCTCCAGCGCGATGGTTGACCTGCGCCATGAGCCGCCGAATCTGTCCAGTTTCGCCATCGACGATCCGTGCGTCTGGGCGCATCGCATCCTGCTGCTGGTGTGCCTGCTGACGGACCGCAGCGCGAGCGACTACACGGCGGACCTGACCGAGCTGGGCGCGCTGCCCTGGTGCGACGATGGGGGCATGGGGCGGGCAATGGTCGCAGCGACGGAAGCATTAGAGCGACCGGAGCAATCGGACCTGGAGCGCGGCGATGAGCCTTGGGTGACAATGGTGCGGGATGCGCTTCGGCTGGTGCCCGACGGGCAAACAGGTACTCCGGAAGGGGGCCGGACCAATGAGGCCGCGAGGGCACATGCGCGCGGCGGGGCGGCGGGGTCGAGTTTCGGGTTCGGTGTGCGGAGTGGCTCGTCCCGCCTTGCCGCCGCGAGGGGTGATCGCCAGCAGGAAACCGCGATGCGGGAGGCGGCCTGCGCCGCGGCGAAGTGCCACGATGAGGAGGCGCAGCGGGACGCAGCCAACGCAACGCCGGCGGAATGCGCCGCCGAATTGCGCCGCATCGCTGACGAGCTGGCGAGAGTGCCGCAACGGCCGGGGCCGACACGCTTCAAAGAGCGCGCGGCAACAGACCTGCTCGCCCGCGCCTTGCGTTTCAGGGCTTGGCAGTCGGCCACAGTGGAGCGTGCTGCCTTTCGTCGCGCTTACTTCGCCGCGTCCGAATCAGCGTTGAACTGGTTTGTGCCGGACTACCACCCCAACCGCTTCACCGAGACTGCCACCATGCTGGTGCGCCGCCTGCGCGACGAAGCCGATCAGATTGTTGCCGGCGCGGAGGTAGCCGCGGCGAGCAACGCCCAACAGCACCCTGGTGAAGGGGAGGGCGAATCTAGCGCAGCAGCCGACCGCAGCAAATCGACACCGCTGGCTGACCCGCCGCTGCCGGCGATAGCCCGGCCGGATTTCCCCTTAACCAACGACCTGCGCGCCACGAGTGATCCGCTGTGGCAGAAGCTACGGATGTTCCGGCGCTGGCTGATGGAAGGGGAGAGACACACGCCGGGAGAGTGGCACGGGTTGCTGATCGACATTCGGCACTTGACGGACGCGGCCGGGCTGCTCCCCAACCTGAGCGGCGCCCCGCTGGTCGCCTGGATGCAGGAGGTAAAGGCCGCCGTTCCCGGAGCATGGGACGATGAGCCGGAGGATTGGCACTACCTGCTGCTCACAGCTCCGGGGACAGATGGCTGGTCGCAGACGCACAACCTGCTGGACTGCTTTGCGGACACATCCGAACGGGAAGTGGCGATCGCATGGGCCGAGGGATGGATGAGCGCGCGGGAGCGGCAGTTGATTGGCACTGCGCCGCCGGCGCTCTTGGGCAAGGAGGCGGTGGTTGCCGCGCTGGACTGTCCGGGGCAGCTAAACGCCGACCAAGCGGCGGCCAAGCCGCCAATCGGCGAGAAACCAGCGTGGCGCAGCGAGTCACTGAGTGTGACGGAGCGGATCACCCTTTATGCCACTGCTCACAAGGGGGACGCCGCACCATCCATCCGTGTGCTTGCGAAGGCGATCGGCTGCGCACCATCGGCGGTGCAAAAGAACACTGTCTACAAGGGTTGGTGCAAGATGAGCACCGGCCATCGAGCGGAGAGTACCGGAGGCCGGAAGCGTCGCCAATCCAGCATCATCGCCGCTGACCGGATCGAACGCGAGGATGAGTAGTGGTCGCCAGCGCTCACAGTGAGCGCTCACCGAAAAATCCTGCATTGCAAAAACGGCGATGGCGCGGGTGTGAGCGGCCATTTGACGGCCGAGCGTGGGCGTTCTCGCGCGCTCACTGGTGAGCGCGACACGGAATCCGTGTAGGCCCTCCGCTGTTCCCGGTAGCGTGTACCGAGCGGCGGGCCAGCGCTTACACGGAGGCCCGCCATCATGGCAACCGAGACCGAGACTCTCTGGACCGTGGCCCGCATTGCCGAGCACTTGGGCGCTGCCCGGCATCGGGTCGAGTACGTCATTGACACCCGGCGAATCACGCCGATCGGACGCGCCGGCATCGCCCGCGTGTTCGATGCCCGCGACGTGGATCTGATCGGCCACGAATTGCGCCGCATTGAAGCGGAGCGCGAGGGGGTGGCCCATGACTGAGCGCCCCACCAACACCGGCCCGGAGCCGCTGGCGCTGCGCCCGCGGGAGGCAGCTGCGGCACTGGGAATCGGCGAGCGGAAGCTGTGGGAACTGACGGCCCCGCGCGGCCCGATCCCGTGCGCGAAGATCGGCACGTGCGTTGTGTACCCCGTCGATGCGTTGAGGGCGTGGCTAGCAGCGCAGGTGGAAGGGGGGCAGCGATGAACCCCAAAACCGACACCGCCCCGACGCTGGCAACGAACGGGGCGGGCAGGCACCGTGACGGTGATGGCTTCACCCGATCCTATCGCACTGCGGCGGGCACACCAGAGGGCGGCGACGGCCGCTATATGCGAGCGTGGCTGGATCGCTGGCACTCGGAACCGCGTCCTTTTTTTGGTGAGACATTTTGTGACATTGAGCGCCCGCGTGTGCGGTTCGTCTGGGGCGACCGGGACGGGAGGGCGGAGCGATGAGCACACCCACACTTGAGGGCCTGGCGGCGCGGTTGGGGGTGAGCGTGGAAGCCCTGGAGGCGCTGAACATCACGCGGCAGGGCGACCGCTGGCGCATTCCCGAACGCAATGCACAGGGCGAAATCATCGGGTACGCGACCCGCGACGATGACGGCGGCAAGGGATTCGTGAAAGGCGGGCATCGCGGGCTGACGCTCGGATGGCCGCTGCCGCCCTACGCGGGCACGTCGCCGGCGGAGCCGATCCTCGTGGCAGAGGGCATGAGCTGCACCGCCGCGGGGCTGACGCTGGGTTTCACGACCATTGGGCGGCCGAGCGCGACGGGCGGAGCGGAGCACCTGCGGGCGTTGCTGGCGGATCGGTACGTCTGCATCGTCGCGGAGAATGACCCGGCGGGCATCGCCGGCGCGGACAAGATCGCCGCGGCCCTGGCGGGCGTGGCGCGCGACGTGCGCGGCGTGATCCCGCCGGAGGGGGTGAAGGATCTGCGGGCGTGGCTGCAAGCCGGGCTGACGCGCGAGGAACTGGTGGCGAAGTGGCGCGCTGCGGAGACGATCGGGCCGGGTTCGCCCCCAAGCGCCGCGGCGAATCCGATGCCGCCGTGCATCGTCCGCCTGTCTGATGTGAAACCCGAGCCGGTCTCGTGGCTCTGGCCGGGTCGGTTCGCGCTGGGCAAGCTGACGCTGATCGCCGGCGACCCTGGCCTTGGCAAGTCATTCCTGACGCTGGACATGGCCGCGCGGGTGTCGCGGGGGACGCCCTGGCCGGATGCGCCGGACAAGCCGCAGACGCCCGGCGGGGTGGTGCTGCTGAGCGCGGAGGATGATGCGGCCGACACGATCCGCCCGCGGCTGGACGCGGCGCGGGCGGACGTGGATCGCATCGTGGCACTTCAGGCGGTGCCGATCATCAGCGACCGTGGCAAGCCGGCCGGTGTGCGCATGTTCGACCTGACGCGCGACCTGCCCGCGCTGGTGGAGGCGATCGGCGCGGCGGAAGATTGCCGCCTCGTGGTGATCGATCCGGTGACAGCATACCTGGGCGGCGTGGATTCGCACAAGAACGCGGAGATCCGCGGGCTGCTGGCCCCGCTGGGCGAGATTGCCGCGCGGCATCGGGTGGCAGTGGTTGCGGTAACGCACCTGAACAAGAGCGCAGGCGGCGCGGCGATCTATCGGGCAATGGGATCGCTCGCCTTCACCGCGGCGGCGCGAGCGGCCTGGGCGGTCACCAAAGACGAGAACGATCCCCGCCGGCGGCTGCTGCTGTCGATCAAAAACAACCTGGCCCCGGACACGGGCGGGCTGGCCTACTCGCTCGTGGCCGTGGAGGGTCACGAGGCCGCGGCGGTGGCTTGGGAGCCGGATCCGGTGCATGTGACGGCGGATGATGCGCTGGGGGGCGAGCGGCCGGAGAGTGGCGGCGGCGCGCTTGACGAGGCGACGGACTGGTTGCGCGACACGCTGGTAGGCGGGCCGGTTCCGGCGGCGGACGTGAAAGCCGCGGCTAAGCGCGACGGAATCGCCGCGCGAACGCTGGACCGCGCCAAGTCCGCGCTGGGCGTGCGGGCGACGCGCGAGGGGTACGCATCGGACGGGCGCTGGGTGTGGGCGATGCCCCTTAGAGCACCGTGGCATGGTGCGGCAACGCCCTCTACTTCCCAAGCGATGGCGCACAATGACGATTCTGGCGCTCTATGCGATCCTGAGGCCGGGAGAGGGGTTTCGGACTTGGCGCACTATGGACCGGATCCCATAGAGCGCCATGGCCGGGAGATTGGGGGCGGCGCATGAGCCGGGGTTCTCTTACCCCAAAAAGGGGCGCGCGTTTCCGGCTCATCGTGCAGGCGGAAGCGGAGCACCCGGACCCGGTGCTTGCGCTGCGGGCGATCCTGAAGGCCCTGGTGCGCCGGCATGGGTTCCGGTGCGTGTCGATCGGGCCGGAGCCGCGGCCGCGCCATGGCGTCTGCAAACGGGGGCAAACGCCAGAGAGCGCCGCGTCAACAAACGCGGTCAAACGCAAACGCATCCCGTCAACAAACGGGGCAAACGGTGACTGATAGAGCTGCATGGCGCTGCACACACTTGCGCCCGGCTGCATGACGTGGTATCCTGTTGCAACGGAGGGCAATCCAACAATGGCAAGCATCGCACGTGATCCGAATGGAACAAAGCGAATCCTGTTCATCGACCGTAACCGGAACCGCCGAACGGTGCGGCTCGGTCGCATGTCGGTGAAGGCGGCCGAAGGGTTCAAGCTGCGCATCGAAGCGCTAAACGCCGCCCGCACCGCCGGCACCGCCATTGACAGCGACCTCGCGGCTTGGGTGCGCGACTTGGGCGACGTGATGCACGAGCGCCTCGTGCGGGTGGAACTGGTGGAGCCGCGGGCCGCGGCGGCGGCGGTGACGCTGAGCGGGCTGCTGGCCGCATTCTTCGATGGGCTGGACGTGAAGCCGGCCACCCTCGTGCGGATGCGGCAGGCGGAGGCGGCGCTGCTGGGCTACTTCAATCCGGGCCGCGACGTGGCGACGATCACCGCGGCCGATGCGGACGGCTGGCGGGCGCAGTTGAAGGCGGACGGGTACGCGGCGGCGACGATCAGCCGCACCGTGCGCTACGCCCGGCAGGTGTTCCGGTGGGGCATCAAGCGGGGCATGGTGGCCGGCAATCCCTTCGCGGACCTGAAAGCGGGTTCACAGACCAACCAAGCCCGCGCGGTGTTCATCGACCGCGAGACCATCGCCAAGGTGATCGACGCGGCACCCGATGCCGAGTGGCGGCTGCTGATCGCCCTGAGCCGCTTCGGCGGGCTGCGGGTTCCGAGCGAAGCGCTGGCGCTGCGGTGGTCGGACGTGGATTGGGCCAACAACCGGATGACGGTGCGATCGTCCAAGACGGAGCACCACGAGGGCCGCGGCGAGCGCATCGTGCCGATCTTCCCTGAAATCCGCGAACCGCTGCTGGCGGTGTTTGAGCAAGCACCGGAGGGGGCGGAGCACGTGATCGGGCGCTACCGCGAGGGCTGCAACCTGAACCCGCATTTCCGCCGGATCATCCGCCGCGCTGGACTGACGCCCTGGCCCCGCACGTGGCACAACCTGCGCGCGAGCCGGCAGACGGAACTCGCCGCGACGTACCCGCTGCACACCGTCTGCTCGTGGATCGGCAACACCAAGGCAATCGCCGCGGGGCACTACCTGCAAGTGACGGACGCGGACTGGACGCGGGCAACAGGAACCGCGCCCGAAGTCGGCGCGGAAAGCGGCGCAGAATGCGGCGCACGCGAGGCGCAGAATGCGGCGCAGCATCCGACCGCACTCGGGCGTGCTGGCACGCCGAAACCGCCAAAAATCCCTTGTTTTGCAGGTGTTTCCCGCCCCAACGCACCCGACCGCACCCCCATGCGAGCCGGCGCTAACAGCCCCCTAATGGGCAGGGGCGGACTTGAACCGCCGACACCCGCATTTTCAGTGCGGTGCTCTACCAACTGAGCTACCTGCCCGAGCAGGGCAAGAGTAGGCCGCGGCCCCCCTGTTCGGCAAGCGGTATGGGTGGCCCACTCCTCGCCTGTCGAGCGAGGATCACGACCGTCTTCGCCTCAGTGCAGCGAGCCCGATCACCATCATCGGTGCGGCCGTTGAGGGTGCCGGGACGACCTCGACGGAGAGGGAGAACCCGGTCTCCGCCTCGTGGAGCGGGAACGGGCCGTCGTCCTCAATCCGGGCAAAGGCGACGGCGACAAGCAGATAGTTGCCCGCAGGAAAGACCTGTTGCAGGTCAGCACTGCCGACGTTTCCAAGGTCTACCAGTGTTTGCTCGGCCGGCGTCCGTGGCGCATAGATCAACTCGAGCGTTGCACCGCCGCCGGGCGGATTGCTGGGCAAGGTCCAGGTACTTGCGAGCACCTGAAGTTCCACCTCCGCCTGCAGTGTCGAACTCGACTGAGTAGAGCGCAACAGCAGAGGCTCCCGCATTCTGGACCGCCTCGTTCATGAAGAGTGACGACTCCGCTACTCCATCAGCAGAAAGCAGGGACGACGTCATCGTGCTCTGCAGGGTTGAGTGGATCACCCCCATGCCCCCATTCTGGGGAAGTGAAAGCGACCTGACGAGCTTCTCATCGAACGGCAGGAAGGCGTTAGAGGAGGTATCACCGGAAGCCGTGCGGCCAGCGCCAAGATCGATCGCGCCGCCGACCACATTGGAAACCGATGTCACCTCGATAACACTTGCCTCGGCCGCAGCACACAATAGTGCCGCGGCGAGAAGGCCAGCGGTGGCTCTGCCCATGGTTCTCTCCTCCGTGGGGTGGGTTAAGTTCTCTCTCGTCGTGCAGCTTACAGCATCACCCCGCCGCCCGCAAGCGGCTCAGGCCAGCAGCCGTGCACTCGTCATGGAGCCGAAGGGGGCCGCCTACCAGCGCTCTTCGTCGCTTTGCGGCGCGAGCGGCCATGGCTGACCGGCGACTCCATTCACCGTCGTACCCCCCTGGATGAGCGTTGGCGAGGCCGCCAGGAAGTCGTGCGGGAAGGGGATGGACTCCGGCTCCGAGGCTTCCGTCAATGCCTGCACATGCTCCGGCGAGAGCGTCAGGTCTGCCGCCGCGAGGTTGGAACGAAGCTGGTCCATCGTCCGGACGCCGATGATGATCGAGGCAACGCCCGGCCGCGTGGCGCACCAGGCCAGCGCGGCTTCGGCCATCGAGCATCCCGCCTCCCTGGAGACGCGCTCGAGGGCCGCGAGGATTCGCTGCACGCGCGGGTTGTCCAGATGCTTGTTGACCCAGTCGCCGCGCTTCGAATCGCGCGTGCCGCCGGAGCCGTACTTGTCGGTCAGCAGCCCGCCTTTCAGCGGCGACCAGGGCGTCACGCCCATGCCGAGTTCCTGCGCCATGGGGATCAGATCAAACTCGACGGTTCGCTCAACGAGCGAGTACTCGATCTGCAGGCCGATCAACGCCGTCCAGTCCTTGAGTTCCGCCAGCGTCTGCGCTCGCGCGCACACCCACGCCGGATGATCGGAGAACCCGATGTACCGCACCTTCCCCGATCGCACCAGATCGTCGAGCGCGCGTATCGTCTCTTCGATCGGCGTATGACGGTCATAAAAATGGACCCAGTACAGATCGACGTATTCGGTCTGCAATCGCCGGAGCGACTGCTCGAGCGAACTGATCATGTTTTTGCGGTGTGATCCGCCGCCGTTGGGATCACCCAAATACATGTTGCCCAGAAACTTCGTCGCGATGACGGTCCGTTCGCGGCGGGCGGGATGGCGGCCGAGATGGTCGCCGATGATTCTTTCCGAGTGCCCCTTGGTGTAGATGTTCGCCGTGTCGATGAAGTTGCCGCCTGCGTCGAGGTACGCATCGATCATGCGCTGCGACTCCTCCACACTTGCTCCCCAGCCGAGATCCTCGCCGAAGGTCATGGCGCCAAGGCACCACGGGCTGACGCGCAGCCCCGACCGACCGAGAGTGACATAGTGGTTCAGTGGCATGGTGTTTTTCCTTCGCTAGAGTTTGCGGCGTGACCTTGGTGCATTCAGCCTGCGACCGGTTTCACACCCCAGAGGGTAAACTGGTTCAATGATTGTGCAAGCATCGACCGGCCGCGGCGCGGCACGCACCCTGATTCTCACGGCCCTCGTGCTGCAGGGCGGCTGCGTCGCCGTTCCACCGGCAATTCTCATCAGCGCCGGCCTGAGCGCAGCCCCCGCCGGCGTCGCGGCGTACCAGCGCGGCACAATGGCCGTCACCCTCATGCTACCCCAGGATCGCGCTTATGACGCGGCCATGGCCGCCATGCAGGATCTGGACATCACGCTTGAGGAGGCGCGCTTCGATGAGACCAGCGCCTTTCTGCTCGGTCGCGACGAACGAGGGGTCCAGGTTACCGTCCGCTTCGAGCGGTTCACGGAGGTCGTCACCTCCATCAAAATCCGCGTCGGCGCCCTGGGCAACCGCACATTCTCGCAGCTTCTCTTCGAGCGCATGCGCGATCACGCCGGACTCAGCGATTCAGGCTCTCCGGCACAGTGACGCGACCCGCGAACTGCGACCGTGACGTGCACCTGCGCCACGCTCAAAGATCGAGCCTCGCCAGCATTTCATCGAGAATGCGGCGCGACGCCTCTTCATCTCCGAAGGGCTCGTGCACGATGCTCGCGCGGACGCCATTAAGAACCGGCTCGATGACGATAACAGAACGCGGATTCAGACCGAGGCCGGATCGGTCCGGCGCCTCACCGACCAGTCGGGCCCGGTCCCCCGCGACCGTCCGCTCCGTCATCACGAAGCCGCCCGATCGCAGCGCCGCCTCCGCCGCCGCAGCCGCCTGCGCGACCGTCACGTGCGCCGGCAGCACCGCTTTCAATTCCCGTCCGCTGTAGGTTGCCTCAAGGCCGGACTGGCCGTGCTGCGCAGTCGATGCGCACCCGACCAGCGCAATCGCAAACGCAAGCGCGGCCGCGCCGGTTGAAAGGCCACGAAGAGATGACGTCAGCACCATGCGGCGATGATACCGACCGCATCGGGCCCTTGCCCGTCCGGCGGCCGCCGTCCGTCAGCGCTGGTCGATCGGCACGTACTTCACATCGTGCGGGCCGACGTACTCGGCCTTGGGCCGGTAAAGCCGGTTATCGCCGAGCTGCTCGATGATGTGCCCCGCCCAGCCGCCGATACGCGACAGCGCGAACATCGGCGTAAAGAGGTCCAGCTCCAGCCCGATCGAGTGGTACGTCGTGGCGGAGTAGAAGTCGACGTTCGGGTAGATGCCCTTGGCGGCGACCTCGCGCGTCATGATCTCTTCGATCTTCGAGGACTTCTCGTAGAGATCCTGGTTGCCGGTGTCTTCGGCGAGCTGTTTGGCGAGCGTCTTCAGGTACGTCGCGCGCGGGTCGTACGCCTTG
This sequence comes from uncultured Phycisphaeraceae bacterium, assembly GCA_964460345.1. Lineage (GTDB taxonomy): Bacteria > Planctomycetota > Phycisphaerae > Phycisphaerales > UBA1924 > CAYWRO01. The sequence goes on from CAYWRO010000045.1 coordinate 23,236, forward strand.
TAGACCCGGTGGCCGAAGCCCATGATCTTGTCCTTGTTCTTCAGCTTCTCCAGGACGTACGGCTCAACATCCCCAACTGTCGGGATTTCGTTGAGCATCTTCATCACGCCCTCATTCGCCCCGCCGTGAAGCGGCCCGCGCAGGGAGCCGATCGCCCCCGTGATCGCCGAGTAGACGTCCGAGAGCGTCGAGATGATCACCCGCGCTGCGAAAGTCGAGTTGTTCAGCCCGTGGTCGGCGTGCAGGATCATGCAGACGTCAAACGCCCGCGCCATCGTCTCCGTCGGCTTCTCGCCGTTGAGCATGTACAAAAAGTTCTCGGCGAACGAAAGGCTCGGATCCGGATCGATCAGGTCGCGGCCCTTGCGGTGGCGGTCGAACCAGGCGACCATCGCCGGGGCGTGGCCGAGGATGTTGAGCGCCTTGGCCCGAGCGGCGGGCACGCTGTTGGCGTTCGGATCATCGTCGTAGAGCGCCAGGGACGACACCAGCGTCCGCAGCACGTGCATCGGCTGGGCGTCGGCCGGCAGCGTGCGGATGCGGTCGCGCAGGCCCGCCGGGGGCATGTACCGCTCCCGCAGCGAACGCGTGAACGCCTCCAGTTCATCGCGCTTCGGCAGGCGCGAGTTCCACAGCAGGAACACCGTCTCCTCAAAGGACGAGTTGCGGGCGAGGTCGTCGATGGCGATCCCGACGTATTCGAGCACACCCTTGACGCCGTCGATGAACGACATCGTCGTTTCGGCGGCGATGATCCCTTCCAGTCCCTTCGGAGCGGTGGCGGTCGTCATGCGGATTCCTGTTGCTGGCGGTAAACTTTCGCGTGTCCCGCCCCCGTCCTGCACGAGCCGCCGCAAGCGGCCCCGAGCCGGAGCCAGCGGCGGTTCAGGCGACTATAGGCCCCCGCGCCCGCCATCACGGGCGTCCGGCTCCCCTTTCAGCGCTCATACCATCGCTCCGTGCTCCTTCCCATCGGGACAGACCGCAGCCAGAGGCGCCCGACCCGCGTCAATCACGCCCTCATTGCCGTCAACGTCATCGTCTACGGCATCCAGGCGGTCGCGATGCGCACCGATCCGGCCGCGGCCGCTCCCGAGGCCGCGCCCTTCCCCGAGTGGCTCCAGGCGCTCTGGATAGATCCCGCCGACGTCAACGTCTGGGCGATCCTCACCAGCGTCTTCCTGCACGGCTCGCTGCTGCACCTGCTCGGCAACATGCTCTTTCTCTGGGTCTTCGGGCCGAACGTCGAGGACCGCTTCGGCCGCATCGGCTACCTCGCCTTTTACCTCTGCGGCGGCATGGCCGCCAGCGCGGCCCACGTCCTCTTCGGAACGCAGCCCGCCGTCGGCGCTTCGGGCGCGATCGCCGCGGTGACGGGGGCGTACTTCGTCCTCTTCCCCAAGACGCGCATCCGCTGCATCGTCTTCTTTTTCATCATCGGCGTCTATGAGATCCCCGCGGCGTGGTTCATCGCCTTCCAGGTCTTCTGGGATCTCTGGGGCCAGGCCGCCGGCCGGCCGGGGATCGCTTACGCCGCGCACCTCGGCGGGTACGCCTTCGGCGTGACGGTCAGCCTCGTCCTGCTCTGGCGGCACATCCTTGAGCGTGAGCCGTGGGACCTTTTCACGATGCTCCGCCAGGCAAACCGCCGCCGCCAGCTCCGCGAGGCGGGCGCAGCGCACGATGCCCGGCAGAAGCAGCACTGGGAGCGGGCCAAAGCGAAGGTCGGCGCTGAGGGGGAGGGTCGAGAGAGGGGGGACCGGACGCAGGATGAGATCGCCGCCATGCGCGCCAAGGTCGCGCACCTGCTCGCCGCCGACGACCTCCGCGCCGCCGCCGACGCCTACCGCGCCTTGCTCGAGGCCCACGCCGACCGCCGCAGCGCCGTCACGCTCAGCCGCGGCCACCAGGCCGCGCTGGCGAACCACTTCTACGCGCTCGAGGACTACCAGACCGCCGCGCTCTGCTACGACCTTTTCCTCGACGCTTACGCGAGCGACGCCGAAGCGCCGCAGATCCGCCTGCTGGCCGGCCGCCTCAACGCGCGCTACCTCAACGATCCCGTCCGCGCCCGCGAACTGCTCACCCGCGCCCTCGACGACCTGCCCGAGGGAGACCAGGCCGACTTCGCCCGCCGCGAACTGGAGGCGCTTGGCATCACGCCCCCCCCACCCCCCCACGCCCCCCCCCCCCCCCCCACGCCCCAGGCGTAAGACCCATAGGTCCTATCAGTCCTATAGGCCCCACGCCCCACGCTCTCCCGCGCGCCCCCTCCTCGCCCTGCTATTCTCCTCCATGCCCCTCCCTCTCCGCACGCGCATCAAGATCTGCGGCATTCGCACGGCCGACGCCGCCCTCGCCGCCGCGGAGGCCGGCGTCGATGCGGTCGGCTTCGTCTTTCACCCCGGCTCGCAGCGTTTCATCGAGCCGGAGGACGCCTTTGCGATCATGGCCGCGTTGCCGCCCTTCATGACGACGGTCGGCCTCTTCGTCAACGCCTCGCTCGAGGTCTTCAGCGCGATCGAGGAGCGCTGCCCGACGTCGCTCTCGCAGCTTCACGGCGAAGAGCCGGTCGACCTTGTCGAGGCGTGCGGCCCCGGCGTGATCAAGGCGATCCGGTTCGACCCCGCGACGATCGAGCGCGAGCTGCAGCGTTTCTCCGCGCTCCCCGAGGTCGACGCCATCCTCGTCGACGGCTCCACCGGCGGCGGCGGAACACCCTTCGACTGGCGCGCCCTGGCCGCCCACAGAAACGCCTGCACCAAGCCCCTCATCCTCGCCGGCGGCCTCACACCCGCCAACGTCGCCGAAGCCATCGACATCGTCCGCCCCTGGGCCGTCGACGTCTCCAGCGGCGTCGAATCAAGCCCCGGCGTCAAAGACCCGGCGCTCATCCGCGCTTTCTGCGAAGCGGTGCGAGATGCAGTTGATAGTTGATAGTTGATAGTTGATAGTTGATAGTTGACAGTTGGCAGTGACATGCCCTGCGGTACGCCGCGGCGCACTCAGCACATCGCAAGAGCGCGCGGGTGCCACGGCTCGACGCGGTACTCCGCGGCGCAGCCGTGCGGCGCGCTGCATTGCATGCACGTGCGTCGCGCGCACTTCATCTCGCTGCACTTCTCCGCTCGCCCGCGGCGGTGCGCCTTCACTGGATGGCATCGATTACGATGGAAGCGCTGCGATGGCAGGGGGAGTCCCCCCCCCGCCCCTGCCCGACCCCCAGAGTTCGTGCCGCCTGCGGAGCCGGTCAGGAGAAGGGCAGATGGGCGGCGACGCTCCCTGGGAACAGGCCGGCTGTCGAGGCCGAACTGCTATGGGCCGGCCGGTGTGCCCGCAGAAAGGCGCTGAGTCGATGCGTGTGGTGTTCAGAATGGCGCTGATGCTCCTGATGATGGTCGCGGCCCTTGCCTTGACGGAGCTCTGGATGAGCCCAGCCGGCGACGATCTCCGCTGCTCCCTCATCGCGTTCGCGCTCGGCAGCACGGTGGCGGCATGTCTCGAACTGCGACGATCGGCCGCGGTCCGCATCGCACCTGTGGACCGTGTTCTTGTCTGGAGCGCCTTCGCGATGCTGCTGGGTTGCGGAGCATCCCTGCTGTTCTTCTGGATCGCGCGGCTCGGCGGCGACTGGAAGTCTGCAGCCGGCGGCGCTGCGGTCGCGTGTATCGTCGCCTGGGCTGCGTGGCGAGAGACGACATCGGAGAACCGTTCGGCAGGCACGAGCGGCGCGTGACGAAAGCATCGCCGCAGAAGGCGGCACGTCTTCTTGGGGTCGGGCAGGGGGTACTCCCCCTGCCGTCGCATCGCTTCGTTCGTAGCCAACGTCATCCGGTGAAGGCGCAACGCTTCAGGCGCATCGTCACGCTCTTCTTTGCGGCGCGGGGGCTGCGCCCCCGCACCCCCATTGCCCGGATCTGGTCATTCAATGACAGCCCACAGCCCCGCGCGGAGTACCGCGTGGGCATGCCACCCGTTGCGTGATCTGTGAAGACGTTCGGTGCCACGGCTTGGCCCGAAGGGCAAGCCGTGCCTCGGCCCCCCGCTTGCCCGGTGATCCTCGGGCCGGCCACCCGTTGCGGATCCGCCCGTGGCGATTGCGCGCCGTTTCCGCGTGCTTCCGCACGCTGGCTCTGAATCCGCCGCCGCAGGCGGCACGACTCCCGGGGTCGGGCAGGGGGTACTCCCCCTGCCATCGCAGCGCCTCGCTCGCGGGTGACGCCATCCGCGAGCGCGCATCGCAGCGATTCGGCTTCCCGATCATCCGGCGCACCCGCTTCATCGGGCGTCTGCTTTTTGCGATGCAGGGGCTCCGCCCCCGCACCCCCATCACTTGCCCGATGCCCGCTCTTCGAAATAGCCGCGCACGTACTCGCGATGCACCCAGTCGGCGTCTTCGCTGAGGAGGTCGGTGCTCTTCACTGCATCTGGCGTGAGCGATTCGAGCGTGCTTCGAACGATCTGGACGAGTTTGACGGCGCGTGCATCCCTGGCGTGGCTCTGACGATCGTCGAGGCCGCGAACAGCCGCCAGGCACTTGCCGAGCCGCTCCTCCGCCAGCAGGTAACTGCCGGAGCCGTCGATCACATCCCACGCCATCGCCAGCATCATGACAAGGGAGCCATCCCTGATGAAGTCCGCCTCGGCGGGCGGAAGATCGCCGATCTCCAGGTACTCCCAGTACGGCAACGTGTACAACTCCGCGTAGTTGAGATCGCCCATGATGGAGCGGTACTCGACGAGTTCGTGGTACAGGAAGCAGATGTCGCGGGTGATGCGCGCCACCTCCGGCCAGGCAAGAGGCCGCACCTGGCGATCGTTGCAAAGGACCCATGGCGTCATCGGAGTTCATTGTACGTGCGGTGGGAACCCCGTCACGACGAACGCGCCGCCGCAGGCGGCACGTCTTCTGGGGTCGGGCAGGGGGTACTCCCCCTGCCATCGCAGCGCCTCGCGCCCCACCGACATGCCACCAGCAGCCCCGCGCGGCGTACCGCGTGGGCATGCCACCCGCTTGCCGGGTCATGGGCGTGACTGCGCAGCACTGCCGCTCGACTGGTTCAATCTGACCGTCGACTGCGTGATTCTGACCGTCGATTGATCCATTCTGACCATCGTCTGAGTCATTCTGACCATCGTCCAAATGATTTTGACCATCGTCTCACCCATTCTGACCGTCGTCTGAATGATTTTGACCGTCGTCAGAATCATTTTTACTGCGGTCAAAATCATTTTTACCGCGGTAAAAATCATTTTTACCGTCGACAGCGCGGCGCTGTCTCACGTCCGAGTGCGGTTATTGCGCGATTCAGCGTGCAATTCATCGCCGGATGTGGGGGTGATAACACGCCGCGGACGTTCGGCGCGGATCAGTGATCCGTTTTGCTTCATCTCGTCCGCGCGCGGCGTTGTTTTTGCGCGTGGCGGCGCATTCGGTGGGATGCGGCGGCGCGTGACTCAAGAGTGTGCGGCCGTGCCGGCTTCGAGGAGCTTGTCGACCACGCCGGTTTCGTCGAGCCCATCGGTCTCGATGACGAGGTCCGCCAGGTCGCGGTAGAGGCCGTCGCGGGCGTGGAAGACGTCTTCGATCTCGTCGAGCGGGTCGCCGCGCATGCCGCCGACGATCGAGGCGCCGCCGGTGACGGGGGTCGGCGGGAGGGGGGACGTTCTCCTCCGATCCCGGAGTGGGAAAAGCG
>CAYWRO010000046.1:0-24814 GCA_964460345.1 uncultured Phycisphaeraceae bacterium
CAGACGAATGGCGGTCAGTACATCGACGCGGGGCTGGTGACGATCGAGCCGTAGTAAGCGGGCGAGTTGGTGTGCCCTCCGGAGAGCATGTACGACCGATAACCGCTCAAGATATCCAGGGTTTTCACTAGTCTTCTTTCGCTTGACAGCAGGTTCGGTATCGGTTACCTTCCGGCCATGCACCGGACGCCTGCTATCTTGATCTCGTTGCTGTGCGCCGCATCAGCATTTCAACTGGGTTGTGAGGCCGACTATCACACGCGCAAGGTTCGCCGGGCCGACGATGCGGATCGATTGACGGTCGGCACAGTTCAGCGCGAGATTTCCAGGGGGATGGCGGCTTCGCAGGTCCTCGAGGCACTCGGCTCCCCCAACATCGTCAGTACTGACGAGAATAGCAATGAGGTATGGGTTTATGACCGAATGGCCACAGAAGTCACAGGATCATCATCGCGATGGTTCGTGACAGCAGGGTCCGTCAGGCGAACCCAGCGGACCTTGACGGTGATCGTCAAGTTCGATGCCGACAAACGTGTCCGAGACCTGGCGTATCACTCGTCGCAGTTTTAGGAGGTTTGATGACGAGTAGAACCGCGATCGTGTTGGCCGTTGTTGTTTTCATGGCCGTACTGCAAGGGTGCACCAGTACCGTTCCCCGCCGCGCGCTGGAGATGACGGAGGTCACCTTGGAGCAGCGTGCGCTGCAGTCACGACGCTACTCGACTCAGGATGAAACCCGCATTCTCAAGGCCTCAGCGCAGTTGCTCCAGGACTTGGGATTTTCTATCGACGCGAGTGAGACGGAACTTGGCCTGATTGCGGGGTCAAAGGAGAGGGATGCAACCGATGCCGGTCAGGTTGCTGGGGCTGTGGTGATTGGGCTGCTCTTGGGCGTATCTACTCCCGTGGACGATGAGCAGAAGATTCGCGCATCCATCGTGACAAAGCCAACGCAGGACGGAATCTCCGTAAGGGTGACCTTCCAGCGGATCGTCTGGAATACCTACGGCCAGGTATCGCGGTTGGAGTTGCTCGACGAAGTCGACATGTATGAGGAGTTTTTCGACAAGCTGTCGAAGGCCGTGTTTCTGGAGGCACATCAGATATGAGAGAGCCGTTAGCGAAGATCCTTGCTCTGGCAGCGGTGCTCGGGGTGACTGCTATCCAGGGCGGCTGCAACTCGTCGAAGCGACAGGTGCTTGCTGCTGGAAGCCAGGTTGAACTGCGAAGCATTCAATCCCGTGTCTTTGATACTGCTGATTCGAACCAAACGCTTCGCACCGTCATGGCGACGCTCCAGGACCTTGGCTTTGTGGTTGATGACGCTGACTACACGCTTGGCTCTGTCAGCGCCACCAAGCTCGATCGGTATGCCCTCCGCATGACGGTTACTGTCCGTGAAAGGAGCGCCAGTCAGCTCCTTGTGCGCGCGAATGCACAGTACAACCAGCGCGCTGTCGAGAAGCCGGAACCTTACCAGCAGTTCTTTGCCGCGCTGGAGAAGTCCATGTTCCTGACTGCCCACGCGGTCGACTAAGCACAAGTTGCGCTTTCCGATGCTCGTTGTCCGCTAGCGCATCAACTCCACGAGCACCTGCAGGCCGCGTTCGAGAAGGCGCTCTTCGGTCGCGTAGCTCAGCCGGAAGTGGGTGTCGCGCGAGGAGAAGACGCTGCCCGGGATGACCAGCACGCTCTTCTCGATGCACTGTTCCACAAACGCAGACCCGGTCAGGCCGAGTTTATCCGGCACCTTTACGAACGCGTAGAAGGCTCCGCCCGGCCAGGCGACCTCCGTCACCTGACCGAGTCGCTCCACCACCATGTCGCGGCGGCGCTGGTAGGCGGTGACGCACTCGTTCATGTCCACGTCCAGCGCGGCGATCGCCCCGTGTTGAAGCGGCGACGGCGCACACACGAACGTGTACTGCTGCAGTTTGGCCATTTCCTCGATCAGCCGCCGCGGGCCTGCGGCGTAGCCCAGCCGCCAGCCGGTTACGCCGTACGTCTTCCCGAAGCCGCGGACGAGCAGCACATCCTCGGCGGCCCCTTCGAACCGCGCGGGACTCGGGCACCGCTTCTTCCCCGGCGGCACGGGCGTTCCGCCGGTGTCCTCCCGGGCCTCTGAATAGGTGAACTCGTCGTAGATCTCATCGCTGATCAGCAGGACGCCGCGGGATCGGCACAGGTCCAGCAGTTCTCGGCACTCTCTGCCCGACAGCACGGCCCCAGTGGGGTTGCCAGGCGAGTTCACGAGCACGGCCTTCGTCCGCTCCGTAATCAGGGGCGCGACTCGCTCGGCGGTGAGCCGGAAGTCCGGGTACGTATCGCACAGCACCGGCGTCCCGCCCATCATGCGGACGATGTGCGGGTACATCACGAAGTAAGGATCGGCGAAGATCACCTCGTCGCCGGCCTCGACCAGGGCCATCATGGCCAGCATCAGGGCACCGGACGTCCCGCTGGCGACCAGCACCCCGGGTCGGCCAGCATCCGCATCCCGCGGCGGCCGGGTGTCGACCTCCCACCCCAGATCCTCGCGCAGGTGCATCGCCAGGCGCTCGCGCAGGGGCGCAATCCCCTGCGTCACCGTGTAGCCGTTGTGCCCCCCCTCGATCGCCTCGACCGCGGCCTGCCGCACCTCCCGCGGCACATCGAAGTCCGGCTGCCCAATTGACAGGTTGATCGGATCCTTCAGCTTCGCCCCGAGATCAAAAACGCGTCGGATCCCAGAAGCGTCGATCCCACGCACGCGCTGCGTCAACAGTCGTTCCATATCCATGCCCGACTGTAGTCCCTCCCGGGCGGGGGCGGCTCCAACGGCGATGCTGCACCGTCATTTGCGCGGCCCAACGGGCGCGGTACAACTGCCTGCTCGGGGGGCCCTGGTAGCAGTCTTCACTGCAGCCTACGGCGGCATGCCCGTCCGATAGGACGGGAGGGTTCCATCTGTCAACTCAGGTACCAGGACATGGCTGGCGAAATGCGCAGTGATGGCAGGATTGGCCCGTTGATCGCGTATCAGGTAGGCCAAGCCACCGCAGCCGACATGGCTGCATCTCAGAAGGGACCACTCATGCAAATTATTCGGCATCTTTCCGCGCTCGGCGTCGTCACCCTCATTGCTGCTTCAGTTGGCGGTGCCGAGTTGACAAGGCTCGAGTCCCTCGCCCCCGTCCGAGGCTGCGGGTGCGCCATCGACCCGGCCACAGGCGAGATATTTGTTACGAGCTGCAACTCAATCGTCATCGAGGTCTACAGCAGCGAGGGCGAACGGCTACGCTCGTACTGGCAGCCGACATCGGGCGGTTTGGCTCAAGAGCATGTAGACCTTGATTTCGTCAGTCATCCGATTGAGTTGGGCGGCGCGGCTGTTCCAGGCGGGTCGCTCCTCCTCATAAACGGCAACGATCTCGCTGCCGAGGTCTATGCCCTCGACCCGTTCGATGGCACCGTGCATGGAACGCTCAGCACTGCATTCGGGGATGGCCGTGTCAGCGGTGGTGCCTATCACCCAAGTCGTGGGACCATCTTTCTCCTCCAGAACCGATTTGCTCCAACGCTGGTGACACCATCGCCGAGATCGATCCGGCAACCGGAGCCGTGCTGAATCACTTTCCCCTCGTTGAGGACTACACCGTTTGGTACATCGGCGACATTGATGTTAGTGCTGTGAACGGCAACCTATTCGTCGTCAGCAGTTGGGAAGAGACGGTGGACGAGTACACGCCGGATGGGACATTTGTCCAGAGGTACGAACTCCCCTTTGGAGTCCCACCGGTGGCCAGCATCAGCATGATTGACGGCACTGGCGAGGCATGGACTACCGGCACCCTCGGCGGCGCCACGCGCCTCGGTGGCTTTCCCGGATCGCCATGCGACTGCGAGATGACCGGCGATGGTCCGGGCGCGGTCGACGTCTTCGACCTCTTGGCCTATCTCGACCTGTGGTTCAGTGTCGACGCCGCGGCGGAACGCACCGGTGACCTACCCGCCAACATCGATGTCTTCGATCTGCTGGATTACCTGGACTGCTGGTTCGCGGGATGCTGAGTTCGGCATAAGGGGAAAAGCCGCCGCGGTGTCGCGGCGGCTTTTCGGGGCAGTCCTCACACCTCACAGGGCAGTTCGTGTCAGCGGCGACGACGCGCCAGCAGGAGGGCGCCCAGGCCGGCGGTGGCCGCCGCGCCGGGAGCGGGGATCAGGGGCAGTTCTTTGAAGTTGAACGTCATCGGGTTGTCGCGCGACAGGTCTACGTCGATTGCGAGGTCGCCGCCGAGCAGTCCGGGCCGCCACTGCGAACCGGGGTTGATGGTTCCGCCCGTGAAGGTAACCACGGTGCTGTCCATCGAGTACGCGCGTGTCGTGAACGGGTTGATCGTCCAGTCGGCGGAGAGCGCCTGGTTGAAGGTCGCATCGCCGGAATCCTGAACGGTGATTTCAAACCCGCCCCAGGCGATGCCGGTGCTGTTGGTGACGAGTTCTTCCTCGACGAGGATCCGAACGGCCGTGTTTGCGTCGTCGCCGATCTGGGTGAACGTGATGACGATCGAATCGGGCAAACCGGTCAGGCCGTTGACCGCCGTGAAGTTCGCGGCCTTGCCGACCGTGAGCGTGCGCGTCTGCGGGTCGTAGCCTCCGCTGGTCAGGGAGACGGACTGGGCAAACTCGTCGGCCACCTCGGCCCGCCAGCCGCCGGCTTCCATGATCACTGCGCCGTTACACGCGCCCGCGGCTGCGAGGAGAAGCCCCACGCCGGTCGCAATCGTGACATCAACTCTCATGAAGCGAACTCCTGACGAAGCGTTCGGGAAGGCCACCAGGAAGATACCTCCATTCACACGGAGGGCACAGCCGGGCGGCTCTCTCCCGCCGGCGGGGCGCGTTACAGATCAGACAGTCGGTGCAGCCGGCGCGGGCTGGCCGGATTCACAGGTCAGCGGCGGCGACGCAGGAACATTCCACAGGCCAGGGCGCCAACCGCGATCGTTCCGGGGGAAGGCAGCGGGATCGGCAGTTCCTTCAGCGTGATCACCTGCGCATCGGCACCGGAGAGGTCGATATCGAAAACCAACTCGCCGCGGGCTGCGCCGGGGAACCAGGTGGTGCCCGCCGGGACGCTGCCGTCTTCAAACCGCACAACGGTGTTGCCGTCGCTGTAGGAGCGGCTGGTGAAGGGGGCGAAGCTGAAGTTGGCGGACAGTCCGGTGTTGAAGGCGGCGCTGCCGATGAGGGCCATTTCAAAGCCGCTCCACTCGATGCCCGTGAGGTTCGTCACGGCTTCGTCGGCGATGGCGATGCGGCTGATGGTCTGCGCATCATCGGCGATCTGCGTAAACGTGAGGTTGATCGCATCGGGCCGGCCAGTCAGATCGCTCACGCGGCGGAACTGGGCGAACTTCTCGATCACCAGGACGTTGTCCTGCAGTGACACGAAGTCGACGTACAGATCGACGTCGCTGATGAGCTCATCAGCCACTTCCACCTGCCAGCCGCCGGCTTCGAGGATCACGGCGCCAGGCGCAGCGCCCGCGACGAGAAGCAAGCCGGTCGTAGCAACCAAAGCACGCAAGTTGACGGGGCAGTTCGTACGGGTACTCATGACCGTCGATCCCTTCGACGATCTCTCTCCTCCCGTGCGGAATGTCCCTCAGTGCCCGCGAGTAGAGGCAAGCGGGCAATGACCGTTGGGTCCATATTACACCCCTTGGGCCCTTATGCCAGCAAAAAATCCCGTTTTGGGGTGTTCCTCGGGCCCATGGGCGCAAGTCGCTCGGTACCAAAGAGTTGCGCATTCATCCGGCCTGCCCGACCCGTCTAAACACCGTCCGCTGGGCTTGTCGGCGGCCAGAGAACGTCGCCGTGGATTCCGTGGCGCTGCCAGAAGGGGCAGGCGCGAACGGTCGGATGTGCAGAAAACTAAACCAAGTGGTTTGACATTGGCCGCCAACGGGCTACGCTAAACCAAATGGTTGTGAATGCCTCGGCCAACCTCGACCGCGTCTTCCATGCTCTGGCCCACCCGGCACGGCGAGCGATTCTGCGCCGGCTGACGGACAAGGAGCAGAACCTCAGCGAGTTGACGGCCCCCCTGAAGATGTCCTTCCCCGCGGCCTCCAAGCATGTTCGCGTGCTCGAGCAGGCCCGGCTCGTTCGGCGGCGGATTCACGGTCGCTCGCACATGTGCCGCATCGAGGCCGCGCCGCTGGCGGAGGCCAGTCAGTGGCTGGAGGGCTACCGCCGCATCTGGGAGGCGAACTTCGAGCGGCTGGACGATCTGCTGGAAGAGATGAAGGGCGCCTCGCCGGAGCCCGCCGCGGAAGCGCACCAGGCCGCAACTGACCCATCACATCCGACGAAGCCGGCGGATTCCCGCCGGAAGCGATCCGACTTGTAACGCAATCTCCCAAAGGAACACCCATGCAGAAGACAATCGGGGCGCTGCAGATCGCGACGCCCAGTGACCGCGAGATTTCGATGGCCCGGACGTTCAACGCTCCTGCATCGCTCCTCTGGGAAGCGATTACACGGCCGGAGTACATTCGCCGTTGGCTGCTCGGTCCCGTTGGCTGGGAGATGACGCGCTGCGAGGTCGACTTCCGAATCGGCGGTTCGTACCGGTACGAGTGGCGCAAAGACAGTGGCGAGACACTGGGAGTGGGGGGCGTCTATCGCGCCATCGTTCCGCAGAAGTTGATCGAGACCACTGAGGAGTTCGATGAACCCTGGTACGAGGGAGAGGCCATTGCCACTCAAACGCTCGTCGAGGCTGGCGGGACGACGACACTGACGCTCACGGTCCGGTACGCCTCGAAGGACGTCCGTGACGGCGTTCTCAAGAGCGGCATGGAGCAGGGCGTCGCGGCCTGCTACGACCGCCTTGCCACCATCATCTCGGAAGCGGGCGAGCGTCTCCTGCCGACGGCTGCCGAGCCGAGTCCTCGGGCCTGAGAAACGCCGGCTGATCGCGGCGGCCATAAACCGCTGCGCTTCAGACGCTTCGGATGACGTGCCCGGGTAGCGCCAGCGACAGCACGCCCGCCAGGGCCAACGCCGCGGCGGTCGACACGAACGCCGGGCCGAGGCCGAAGTGCTGCTGAACGGCTTCCGCGGCCATCGGGCCCGCGGCGGCAAACGTCCAGGCTCCGCCGAGCATCAGGCCGGAGGCGAGCGAGGTTCGATGCGGCAGCAGGCGCTGGCCGAGCGACATCGTGAGTGGGATCAAGCCTCCGAACCCGGCGCCGGCCGCGATCGCCAGGAAGCCGGCCAGCACCACTGTCGTCAGCGTGGCGCCATGGACGCCCAGAAGGCTGAAGGCGGCGATCCCGCCGGCGCCAACCACCGGTACCCACACCAGGGCTGCCTTTTCGTGCCGCGTGCTGAGTACCCAGCCTGCCACCAGACCGGCCATTCCCATGCCCACCTGCATGGCCGCCTGGAGTTGGCCGTTGAGCACGGATGCGCGCTTGGCAGCATCAAGAGCGATGGGGGCGCCGTCAGCGATGTCGCCACGCACGGCCGTCGCCCACTGCACAAACAGGTACACCAGCGCCATGTTCACCGTGAAGCGGAGAACGTTTCCGGCGAAAAGGATCCAGACCGCGCGCCACCGTGCTGCCCGCTCGCTCGGAGCAAGCCCGTTGTGGTGTGTCTCAGCGTCATCGTGTCGGTGGGGCGCTCCCAGGAGCGCGACGGCCAGCAGAACGGCGAACGCCATACCGCCGGCCAGCAGCACCGGCATCATTGCGTAGCCGTACCGCTCGAACAGGCTCGGTGCGCCGGCGTTGCCGGCGATTCCGCCGATCATGCCGCCGACGAAGAACGCGGAGAGCCCGAGGGACCTTCTGGCGCCCGATGCATGGCCGACCATCGCCGCGGCGACCGGGTGGTACGCGCCAATTCCGATGGACGAGAGGACCTGGATGAGCAGCAGGTGCTCAAATGACCGGGCCAGCCCGAGAGAACTTACCGCGACAACCCCGAGGACGAAGCCGGCGACACCGAGAAACCGCGTGTTCAGCCGGTCGGAGGCCCAGGCGACGATGGGCTGGATCACTCCCGAACAGATCGACCCGACGGCCAGGAGAAGCGCCTGCTCCCGTCCGCTCAGATGGTGAGCGGCGGCCAGAGCCGGCATGATGGCGATGATGACGAACGAGAAGAAGTCGATCACTGAATGGGTGGCGATCACCCCGGAGGTCCGGCTCCCGAGGGCAGCGAAGAGGCCCCGGTGACCGCCTGGCTGCGTGCCCGCGCCGCCCATATCCGCGATCGGTGAGCCAACGGGCGCGGCCGGTGGGAGGGTTGACGAAGAGTGAAGTTGCGCGCCGGACATCCAGTCGTTCCTCGAGCGAAAATTGAACGGGGAGAGTAGGCGATTTGGATGCCTGGAAGCGCCGGGAGGTGCGTCCCATTGTGCCCAGATTGAGGCTGGGGCGGCTCTGAGGGGGGCGGGGCCAAAAACAACCACGCGGCCGGTGGAGGTCGGCCGCGTGGCAGATGCGTCAGTGTGTTTGGGGAGGGTCAGCGCTTTCGGCGGTACCCCAGCGTGACCGCGCCGAGCCCGAGCAGGGCGAGGGCCCCGGGGGTCGGGATGATGGCGAAGGTGCTCGTCCCCGTGGCCGTGTCGCCGCCGGAGAGCGTGAAGGAGAACTGGCTTGCGATGCTGGTCACGGTGACCCCGGCCGGAACAGGCCCGATGTTCTCGAAGGCGAAGTCCGTACCGCTGCCGACCGAGAACGGACCGGTCAGGGCGCTGATGAGGACATCGCCGGTGCCGGGGGCGTTGCCGTTGATGAGCATGTGGTGGATGGAGCCGTCCCCATAGTTGCCGGTGAGGGTGGCGCCGCCGCCGTTGGTGTCAGCCAGCGTCAGGGTCGCGGCGCCCGCGCCCGCGGCGACGGTCCCGGGAATGGGGCCGACGATCTCCAGGGCGGAGTTCACCGTGAAGGACGTCTCGATCCCCGCGGCGGTGAAGTCGAAGACGATCAGCACGTGCGGGTTGCTGAAGATGTCGCCGCGGAGCTCATTGAGGACGCCGATGACGTTGTTGTTGTTGGGGTCACGCAACTCGACCGGGTCGGGGAGGACGTAGCGCCAGTCGCCGTTCGGGAAGGTCTCGGCGAAGGGGTCGTCGAGTTCGACCGTGTAGGTGGCGGTGCCGTTTGCGTTCTGGGCCGTGATGGTGATGCCCGGGCCGATGATGCCGGCGTGGGCGGCGGAAGCGGCCACGAGTGATGCGGCGATGGCGGTGCACGCCGCATTAACGCTCATTGGCAGAGTTCCATCTCTCTTCATGTGCTCTCTCGCTTTCACCCTGCAAGTGTGTCAGGGCGTGTGAGGAACGGAGGCGGTCTCAGCGACGACGGCGGCGGAGGAGGGTGGCTGCGCCGAGCGCGATGAGCGCTCCGGTTCCAGGGGTCGGGACGATTTCGAAGGTGCTCGAGCCGCTGGCCAGGTCGCCGTCGGAGAGCACGAAGGACCAGCTTGCGCTGGCGTCAGTCACGGCGCCCATCGGCAGGAAGACGTTCTCGCCGGGGAAATCCATCGTGGCGCCGGTCACCTGCGGCAGGCTGAACGGATGCGGGGCCAGGGTGATCGGAGCGCCGAACAGCGATGCGAACTCGGTTCCGGCCTGCGGCACGCCGCCGTTGTAGAACGCCGTATATCCCTTGCCGGCGATCGGCGTCAACGACGCTCCATCACCATGCGGGTCGTTGAGCGTCACACTCGCGCTGACGTTTCCGACCGCATCATTGATCGTGGCGAACGACAGCAGCGGGGAGCTGACCATGATGGCGCTGTCTTCGCCGGCGGTGTTGTTCACCGCGAAGGAAACAGCGACGATCGGGTCCGCCTGGAGGTGCACCGACGCGGCCCGGATCTCGATGCCGTTGTCGAGAACGATCGGGTTCTGGGCGATCCAGTCGAAAATGCCGTTGACGAAGGGATCCGCACCCTCCGGCAGTTCAAAGGAGAAGGTCTCCGTGCCGAGGGAGTTCGTAGCCGTGAGGCTGAAGATCGTGCGGGAGACATCGGCGCTGGCCGCGGCTGACAGGCCAGCCACCGCACCAGCCACAATCGCAGCCCGGAACGCTGAATTCACCATACGCATTGGTCTCATCTCCTCCACTGACGATCCAGACGCGACAGAACGCACGGGCCCCGCAACGGAGGGCCGCCACCCAGCTTCGCCTGATCGAGGTCTCTCTCTCGAACTCTCTCTGCACAGACCTTGATCGGTCTGCTTTCTCTCGCCTGATAAGATCCCACACGTTCTGGCTGCTGTCAACCCTCTCTGCGTGTGAATTTAGTGGATTCGGCGATCTGCCGCCCGTTTTGAGGGGTTTCCCCAGTTCGGGTGGCCGCTCCGGCGCTCTCTGATGTACCCAGATCAGGTGGGGCAAGGAGAGAACCAGGCGTCCAGGTAAGCCAGCAGATCCATGATGTTTGAGACGCCGTCCCCGTCGATGTCCCCCTCGCCGGAGAACCAGGCATCGATGAACAGGAGCAGATCCAGCAGGCCAACCGCCCCGTCCCGGTCCCAGTCCGCATCGCACCCGGCTGACGAGATGCCGCTGACCACCAGCGCGAAGTCCGCATCCAGCGCCTGCGTCTCGGGACGGCCGTCCTCGTTGATGGAAGTGGCCGTAATGACGACGGTGTAGACGCCCGGGGCTGGGTCGGGCAGGATGACGTTCTCAACGGTATCGATGCGGTCCTGCTCAACGCCGGGGGTCGAGTAAGGGCCGCCTCTCAGTCCGTGGTTGCCGGGATAGCTCGTCCCGTCGGGGGCGATGACGAGCAGGTCCAGGTCATTGATGCGGTGCATCGTGGCTGCAGGGTTTCCTGCGGGGTCGGCGAAGGTCATCGTGGCACAGAATCGTTCAGCGCCTGGCGCGACCCGCACGTTGTACCGCACCTGGCCGAATGGCCGCAGGGCGACGGATTCATCGACCACGAGCGCCGACTCGCTGGCGTCAAAGAGCGACCGGATGCTCACCATGCCCCACCCCTGATGGAAGCGTGAGAGGTCGTCAGTCTGCCCTTGAAACTCATACTGCCGGGCGGTGTTGATCATCAACGCCTTGGCGGTCGTCATGTGTGGCCGGCTGCGGAAGACGGATTCGGCCTGGCCGAAGCCGGAGAAGAAGCCTTCGTGCCACATCTGGAACATAAGGCCGAAGTACCCGGCCGTGATCGGCGTCGCGGCGCTGGTCCCACTGAAGTTGGTTGTGAAGGCGAAATCGCTGGCTCGGCTGGATGTCGTGACGGCATCACCGAAGTGACACAGATCGGGCTTGATGCGTCCATCGGCCGCCGGGCCGATGCTGGCCCCCAGGCACCAGCAGTCATCGTCGCGCGCGAGGGTGTTCCGATGGAACACGGCGCCGACGCTCACGACGTTCTTCGCCCATGACTCCGGGCGGGACTCCGTTGTTCCGGTGTTGGATTGGCTTTGCAGAATAACCAGGTCGTGCAGGAACGCGATGTCGTCGAGCTCCATGGAGATCGTCGTGTACTCCGACGTTTGCGCGTTGCCCCAGGAGTTCGACTGAAACACCGCCCTGTAGGGGCCCTCGGGGTCCACCAACCGCGCAGTGTGGGCGTACCGATCGGTCAGCGGGCCGTAGTCCGCGAAGATCCCCTGCTCGGCGCCGGGCAGCAGCCCCCGAGCGGCCGGCGTGCTCACGCCCTTGGAAAAGACGAGGCCGTACACCTGCGTGCCGTGTGTCTGGTCTCCCGAGATCGGCCCGTGCAGAAGTGGCGGCGGGTTCTGAAAGTCCGCGTGTGTTGTTCGCAGGCTTCCGTCCATGACCTCCGCCCGCACGCCTTGGCCGGTGACCCCCGTGAGGCCCTCCAGCCCATCGGCCCACCCCAGGCGTCGAGCCAGATCGACGTCTTCCCCGGGGGGGCCCTCGATCCGGTCCACAAACTGGACCTCATCGCGGTGGAGAACCTGCCTGAGTTGCGCGGGCGTCAGGCGGGCTCGCAGGAGGAAGCCGCCTGGAGTGTGCCGTGTCACCTCGCCCCCGCTGGCGGTAATGAAGGCCGCGACGGTCTTCTTCTGCCGCTCGCCTCGCTCGAACACCTGCAGGCTGTACTCTGCCGGCGCGCCGGCCGCTGGTAGGCTCTGGGCCAGAGCCGGGGCATCTATCAGGAGCGGCAAAAGGGCTGGGTCGACGCGGTAGGCGGGCTCGTACCGGCCTACCCAGCGGACCGCGGGCAGTTCCCGCAGTGCCGCCGGATCGGCTGTGCGAACGATGACGCACTGCTCCGGGAGGTACTTCAACCTCGTTGCGCCGGCTTCGGCGAGCAGGTGGCCGTAGCTCTCGAGCCAGGCCGTCCAGAACTGGACGATGTATAAAGAGGATGCGTCGGCTTTCAGAGAGGCAGGAACAACCGGCTGCTCTTTCAGGGGATCAAACGCCGCGTACCTGAGGCGGATCTCCGGGCGAATTGGCTGGGTGACTACCTGCCCGCCGCTTCGCAGCGTCCAAGACCCGGCCGCCTCGTCGACAGTGACGATTGGCTCTGAGGGCGGGTAGTCGCCGTCGTTCACTCGCGAGAGCGGCGCACCCGAGGCGGCGAGCCTGGCCTGCACTTCCTGCCGAAGCAACGTCGACGCCCCTTCGGCGACGATCGGATCCTCTCCCCGTAGCGCTTCAGACAACCGCGCGCTGCTCAGCTCGGGCTGTTCACACAGCGCCATGCCCGCGGCAAGCGTGCAGATACAGATCAGAGACACTGATGGAAGCTCCGGACTCGACGGTGCCGAATGAAACAGCCCGGACAGCGGCAAGGCGCCAAGCTCTTGAAGCCAGCCAATTTAGCCGGACGTTGGCGAAAACGCCAGTCAAATCTGGCAAGCCCGGGCGTGCGCCGCGAGCGCTGGGGCCCGGAAGTGGGGGTTGAATCCGCAGGATTCTCAGGTAGATTTTGACCGGCAAGGGCCTTGAACGGGTGGCGGTGGGCTGGAGGCGAGAATGTACCGCCGTGGGCTTCCGTTCCGCCCCGCGACGACGTGGCTGGCGATCATGGCCGCGGCGGGCGGGCTGCGTCCGGCGATGGCTGCGCAGGCGGTCGGTCTCGCGCCCGAGGCGCCGGCGGTGACAATCGCGGGTCCATCGCTGCGGCGGGCTGAGAGCGCGGAGGCGGCCGCCTTGGCGTTCGCGCAGGCCCATGCCGCGGAGCGGGGGCTAAACCTGGGGCACTTGAGGCCGGTCTCGCCGCCGCGGCGGTTCGCCCAGGGGCTGGAGACGGACGGCGGGCAATTCCAGTTGCTGACATTCCAGCAGGTGCTGACTGACGGCGTGAAGATGGCGGGGCTGGGGAAGGTGGGGGAGGCGCCAGTCATTGATGCGGAGTTGCGGGTGCTCGTGCGCGATGAACCGGGGTATCCGGTTGTCTTGGCGCGCTCGACCCTGCAGCCGGTCAAGCGAGTCTTGTCGGCCCGGGACGGTTGGCCGGAGATCGAGGTCGACGATGTGTTGATCGCCGCGATGGGCGGCCAAGTCGAGGTGGAGGAGAGGGCGCCGTGCGCCTGGGTTACTGGGGGCGTTGCCCTTCCGGCCGTGCGTTGCATCGTTCGTCGAGGTGAGCCGGGGGATGAGGGGTACGCGAGGGCGCTTGTCGTGGTGGACGCGTCGCGTGAGGCGATCGGGCGCACGGCTGCGGAGCGGTTGCTGCTTCATCGAGACCTCGTCAGTCGGGCGGGGGCCACGGTTCAGGTCAGCGGGCTTGTCGCATCGGATTGCCTGCCGGCGGGGATTGCGCCAATGGTGGTGGAGCGGCCGCTTGCGCATGCGAGAGTCACGTCGAGTTCCACGGGGGCGGTGTACACCGATGCGTTGGGGCGTGTTGAACTCCCGGGGCCGATCGCTCCCGGGACCATCGTGAGTTCACTGCTTCGGGGGCGCTGGTTCCGTGTTGTCAGCACGGAGTCGCCCGATCTGGCAACGTCCGGGAGCGTGGAGCCGGGCGGGACGCTGTCGCTTGTCCACAACGTCGGGGGGCGCTCGCTTGCCGACACCGCGCAGGTAAATGCGTACGTGGCGGCCAATGAGGTGCGCGACTGGGCCTTGCGATACCAGCCGGAGTTTCCCGGGCTTGATCATTACGAGATGCCGATTCGCGTGGGCCTGGGGAGCACGTGCAACGCGTTTTACGATGGGGCGTCGTTGAACTTCTTTCGCGCCGGCGGAGGCTGCGCCAATACTGCGTACTGCTCGATCGTTCACCACGAGTATGGGCATCACCTCGTGAGCATGGCCGGCTCCGGGCAAGGGGCGTATGGAGAGGGCTTCGCCGACGTCGTCGCCATGCTGATGCGGGACGACCCCGGGTTTGCGTACGGCTATCACGGTGATCCGGCCGTGCCGCTGCGCACGGCGGAGAACCTTCTGACGCACCCGTGCGTGGGCGAGGCCCACATCTGCGGGATGGTGCTGTCCGGCGCGGTGTGGGAGGTGCGCAACCGGCTCGCGGTCACGGAACCGGAGGCATACAGGGACATTCTCACGCGCCTCATCCTCTCCAGTGTGTTCCTGCACACCGGCGCGGCGATCTCGCCGGAGATCGTCGTGGATGTGCTCACGCTGGACGACGATGACCATGACATCTTCAACGGCACGCCGCATTACGCGCAGATCGCGGAAGGGTTCGCGGCGCACGGGCTCGCGGCGCCGCCGCTTCCGCCCGTCGGGTTGCACTTTTCGAGCGGGGTTCCTCATGCGCTTTCACCGGATGGCGCCAGCATCGTCGCAGAAGAGGTCCGGCTCGGAGGGTCGATCTCGTCGTTGACGCTGCACATCGAGGTTGATGGGGCGGCCGTCTCCGTTCCGGCGGAGGAGTTTGCGCCCGGTCGCTTCGCCGTCGTGTTTCCGCCGCTTCCGTGCGGCGCGCAGGTGTTCTTCCGGTTTGAGATCGTCACGGATGACGGCCAGGTCGTGGCAAATCCGATGCGGTTGAACGGCACCGGCTCGCCGGCGGCCTACGAGGCGGTGGTGGCGACTGCCGCGCCCGCGATCACGCGGGATGACTTCGAGCAGGATATTGGGTGGACGGTTACGAACAGTGGCGGACTGACGGACGGCGCATGGGAGCGCGGCGTGCCGGCCGCGCTCGGGGACCGCGGCGACCCGCTGGCAGATTTCGACGGTTCAGGCGCGTGCTGGCTGACCGCGAACCGCTGCTGCAACTCGGATGTCGACAACGGCTTTACAACCCTGACGAGCCCCGCGCTCGACGTGAGTGAGGCGCTGGCGGGGGGGAGCCTGGGGCGGGTAGAGCTTTCGTACGCGCGGTGGTTTTCCAATGCGACGAGCGGTGCGCCGCGAGACGATGAGTTCCTCGTCGAAATCTCAGGGGACAATGGGCAGTCATGGATGGTGCTTGAACGCATCGGGCCTGAAGGGCCTGACGTTTCAGGTGGGTGGGTGCACCGTCACTTCGTCATTTCGGACCTCACACGCCCTGGTGGGGGAGCGCTGATTCAGCAGCCGGGCCTTGTCCGCCTCCGGTTCACGGCGAGTGATACCGGCGTGGGGTCGATCGTCGAGGCCGCGGTGGATGCGCTCGAAATCAAGGCGTACGCCTGCGGCGACGTCTGTCCGTGCGAACGCGACGGCGACGTCGAGCAGATCGATGTTTTCGATCTGCTGCACTACCTGGACGCGTGGTTCGCGGCGACCCCCGATGCGGATGTGAACGGCGACGACGTGATCGACGTCTACGACCTTCTGGCTTACCTGGACTGCTGGTTCGGCGCCTGCGGGTGATCGGCGCGCCCGCAACTCACTGCGCTCGCACAAGCTCGAGCGAGACTTCAAAATGTTCGCCGCGGCGCATGATGGAGAGCGTCACGGTCTGCCCAGGCGCACGCTGTGACATGATGCGTGCCAGGTCGTACATTTCCCTCACGGGCTCGCCGTCGATGTCGGTGATCACATCGCGGATCTTGAGGCCGGCGCGGCGCGCCGAACGCGATTGCGGAAGCGAGGTCATCGTCAGCCCCTGGCCGTCGGCCGCTTCAACATGAAACGGGAGTGTCGGCATGCCGGGTTCGATCTGTTCCGGCGCTTCGGGCAGGGCCCTTGCCCAGCTCTGGAAGGCGCGTTCGGCCTCTCTGGCGTCGCCGCCGAGGGTCTGGATGAGGGCGGTCAGGCCGCTGGGGTCTTCGTCCCACTGCGCGGTGTAGGTTGCGTACCACTCGCGCAGCAAACCCTGCTCGGCCAGGTACATGAATACGGCGCGCGCCTGTGCGTAGTTGGCAAGCTTGGTCGAGCTGAGGAAGCTGGCCCGGTCGAACGCGCACAGACGCTCCCAGTCGGTCAGTCGCCCCGCCCGCGCGAGATTGCGCACCATGTTGGTCCGCCACGAGGGGAGCACAACCATCTCGCCCGCCGGACCGGGCTGTACATCCTCCACCAGTGAGCACAGGCCTTCCATGATCCAGATCGGGTGTCGCTGATTGCGCTGCGTCATGTCGCGCCAGTGGAGCACGTGCCAGAACTCATGGCGCAGGTTTGCGCCGATCCCCTGGGCGATCAGCCGCTTCTCATCGTGCTGATACACCCCGCCGATGCGGTTGTAGTTCTCGCCGGCATACGACCTGGCCCACGCGAGGAAGTCCATCCGCGTCGGGAGCCACACCGTCACATATGGCGGTGCTAAGTCGCCGTCGGGTTCGCCTGGTGGCGCGACGTGCTCGTCCCACCAGCGTGCAAGGCGCGTGATCTCCTCCCTCGCACGCGCGAAGATGACAGGGTCGAAGGCGGAGATGTACACGAGCCGCAGGTCATCGTCACGATGCGACGCGTACTCAGGTCCGAGCTGTTCCAGCAGCTTCTTCAGCCGCGCGTCGGCGGCGGCGGCGACCACTTCATCCCACCCGTCCAGAAGCGTGCGATATTCATCCGTCTGGCGCAGCGGTTGAAGATCAGGATCCGATTCGAGATGCGTGCGATCGGTGAAGCCGCGCGCGATTGCCAGCAGGAGCGCCGCGGTCGCCTCGTCCAGGCGATCCTGCTGTGCCAGCGCGCATGCAAGGTTGTACGCGTGGTTGGGGTTGTCCGGCTCCAGCGCAGCCAGCGCCTTCAGGTGCTTCTCGGCCTCGTCCCAATCACGGTTTCGCGCCGACTCCAGCCAGCGCGCGTTCAACTCGTGTATCCGCGACGCGGTGGGCTGAGGCTCCGGCTCCTGTCCGATGCACGGACCGGCCGCTCCGATCAGCAGCGCCAGGCAGATCACCAGTGATCGCAGGACTCCTGTCAAGCCGGTCTCCCTGATGGTGCGCTTCTGCCGGCATGCATCGGCCGGCGAAGGCGGTGCGAACCTTCGAGCGTTAGTGCCGCTCCTCGGCACTCTTCGCATCGCGTGCAAACAGGATCCGCAGCGCTTCGGGATAGGCCCGTTTCTCCAGTTCGAAGACCCGGGCGGCCAGCGTCGCCACGGTGTCATCCTCGAAAACCGGGCACCGAAGCTGCAGGATCGCGTCGCCCCGGTCGTACTGCTCATCGCAGATGTGCACGGTGCATCCCGTTTCCGTGCGTCCGGCTGCGAGCACCGCCGCGTGCACGTGGTTGCCGTACATGCCCGGCCCGCCGAAATCCGGCAGCAGGGCAGGGTGGATGTTGACCACGCGCCCGCGGTATGTCTCGGGGATCTCCACGAGGTTCAGGTATCCCGCGAGCGCAACGTAGTCGATCTGGTAGGCATGGAGAATCTCCTCCAGCTTCGCCGCACGGATGCGCCCGGGGATCACAAGTGTTTCAATGCCCTGATCACGAGCCCGTTGCGCTCCCAGACACTCGCGCGAGGCGATCACGACCGGGATCTCCGCGTGCAGCTCGCCCGACCGGATGCTCTCCACGAGGTTGAGTAGCGTGCGGCCGGAACCAGAGAGCATGACCGCCAGCCGCGGCCGCCTGAGTTGCTCCGTCATCGTCCGGCAACCTTCCCGACCACGAGGTTCGTTGTCGCCCGGCTCATGAGCACGCTCCGGTCGGCCCGCCTGCCGCTGCCGCGGGCACCACGGTCGCCGGCGCGGCGAAGGGGATGGGCCGGCAGTCGGGCCCGACCGCCACCAGCGTCATCGCGGCCTCGGTGACGGAAACTGTTTCCCCGGTCTGGTAGCGTTCGGCTTCCACCTCCACCCGCACGGTCACGCTGGTCGTCCCCAGCCGCAGTGTGCTCGTATAGAAGGTCACGGTGTCGCCGACCTGCACCGGCTTCTTGAACTCCACCCGGTCGATCGCCACGGTGACCCACCGGTGAGCCCCGTGCCGGCGAGCCTCGACGAAACCCGCCTGGTCGATGTAGGAGAGCATGACACCCCCGAAAACGGTGCCGTACGGATTCGTGTCCCGCGGCAGGGTCACGATCCGCAACGCCACGCGGCGCTGGCCCGATTCGGGTTCCGCGGCGGGGGGGTACGAAGGGTTTGAGTCGGACGAAGTCATGTCGGGAACGATAGGGGAGGGCTGGGGGCAGGAGGACGAACTGGCCCTGTGCCGGGGGAGCGAATCGGCCCGGATCGCACCAGCCGGACGGTCCGATGCGTATAGATCCGCCATGACCTTTCCCCCTTCAAGTACGCCTGACGCCCTCGCGACCCTTTCGCTGGCGGATCTTCGCGCTCGGTTCGCGGTCGGGGTTGAGAACCTGGATCGAAGGGTGCTCGAACTGTCCGACGATCTTCTGGACACGGCTTTTCTCCCCAGCGCGGCCGCGTCCGGTGTCGGCCGATGGCCGGCGCGAGTCCTTGTCGGGCACCTGGCGGAT
Organism: uncultured Phycisphaeraceae bacterium; assembly: GCA_964460345.1. Taxonomy (GTDB): domain Bacteria; phylum Planctomycetota; class Phycisphaerae; order Phycisphaerales; family UBA1924; genus CAYWRO01. Next base: position 18,781 of record CAYWRO010000046.1, read on the forward strand.
GCCGAGATCCTGCTTGTGCATCGGATGCGCCGCGCCGTTGCGGAGGACTTCCCTGTTCTGGCGCTGATGGACGAGGACGCCTTCATCGACGCAGGCCTGTACGGGCCGAAGGCGCCCGTTGCGGGATTCATCGCGGTCGTCCACACGCTCCGCATGTGGGCGGCACAGTGGCTGGAGACCCTCACCGAGGAGCAGTGGGCCCGCCGGGCGATGCACCCGGAGCGGGGCGAACTGACGGTCCGCAGTATCGTCGAGTACGACACTTGGCACCTGGAGCACCACGCCGCAATCCTGCGTCGCAAGATTGACCGGCTTCTGCAGAGTTAGCGTATGGGAGGACGCGAGGGAGCAACTCGGTTGGCCCGGACGCTTGTCTGTGCCCTTCTCTGCGCGGTTTCATCCTGCGCGCGCGAGGAGACGGTTGTCCGCTACAAGCCCTTCTTCGCGAACATCGCCGACGCCCAGCACGGAACGACGCCGGTCAGACCGCAGGCCGGGTATCGCGATCCGACCGCCTATGACGGGCAGCGGCGTATTGAAGAGCCGGACGGCAGTGTCCGGCTCATCAGCAAGTCAGTCCTCGACCTCATGACGCACGTGGAACGCACGCTCGACGATGGCGACGACGATCTCTTCTTCGAGCAGATTCTCAGCGAACACACGAAGCGTCACTATCGCGGAGAGGGGAGGGACCCGGCCGAGGCGATCGAGTACTTCCGCAAGCACCGGCGTGACATCGCCGTTCTCTTCGCTCGTATGCCCTTCGGGGAGTACTCACCGACGGTTATCCGCCACAAGACAGGGCGCAACCAGTGGAAGCTGGAACTGGTCTCCACCGCCAAGCGCGACAGCCCACTGACGGAGCTCTGGGTCTCCCTTGAGAGCGGGCAGTACCGGCTAATGTGGGTCGAGTAGCCGCGGCGCAGCCGGGCGGCCGCGCAAGAGTTCACTCGCTCCCGAACTCCTTCAGGAACTTCTCACGCGACTCCTCCGTGCCCACCAGCACCAGGTCGCCGCCAAGATAAAGCCGCGTTGTGGCCGGAGGGTTGATGATCAGCGGTCCCTCGGACGAACCGGCCGCGGCACGGACCGACTCGACTGCGCTCTCGACGGACCGCTGCGCCGTGTCCCGGGTTTCGGCCGCCGCGGCGGCCATGTCGGCCTGAACCGGGAGGGCGGCCGGAGCCGCCGGGGCGGCGGTCGGAGTGGCCGGGCTGGGGGCAGGCGTGGGCGGGCTGACAACCTCCGCGGCGGCCTGACCGGACGGGGGCTGTGTGACGGGGGTGGGCTCCGGGCCTGGTTCGGTTGACTGCGGCGCGCTGCACGCGACGACGCTGCTGCCGGTGCGCTCGCGAATGCCAGACTCCATCAGGGTGACCTTGTGGAGCGAGGCGGGAACCTTTACGCGGTAGACCTCCAGCCCCTCGGCAAGGGTCAGCACGCGGCGCTGCTTCAACGAGTTGAAGATCGCGTTGGCGCTGAGCGAGGCGTAAGAGAGGACGAAGTCTGCGCCGGCCCGGTGCAGCGTGGCGACGTTCCGATCCAGCGTGGCGCGGCAGATGATCTGCACGTCCGGCCGCAGCTGGCGGCACAGAAGTGTGAGGTAGAGGTTGATGTTGTCATCGTGCGTCGTGATCAGCACGGCCGGGGCCTTCATCAGTCCCGCGGCCTCAAGCACGCTCTGGTCCGCGGCGTTGCCGGTGACGGTGCGGGCCTTGTCGCGGACGTTGCCGGGGTTCAGTTCGACCATGCGCCAATCGATGTTGCGCTCGTCCAGGGCGCGAGCGGTGGCGGTGCCGATGCGTCCGCCACCGAGAATGACGACCGGTTCGGCGGAGACGTTGTAGATGGCAAACTGCTCGTCGTAGCTCTGAAGCTGCTCGGCTGAGCCGACGAGCATGAGGATCGTGGTCGGTCCGACGACGGTATCCGGCGTGGCGTGCTGGAACTGGCCGCGGGACCAGACGCCGATCACGGTGACGCCGAGATCTGAAATCCGGTTCTCTCGCAGCGTCTTGCCGACCAGAGGGGTCTTGGCAGCGTTGGCTTCCGCAATGAGGACCTCGTCGAACTGGCCGATGACATGCGTCACCGCATCGCCGCCGACGGTGCAGCGTGCGAGCGAGTGGCCCATCAGCGGCCCCAGTTGCAGGACACCCGTCGCCCCGGCAAGATTCAAAATGGTTTCGGCGCTGTCGTCGGTGGCGGTCGCGACGACCGGCGTGCGGTCCGTCACTTGCCTGACCGTGAAGGCGACGTTCGCGTTCTGAGCGTCTGTTAACGTCGTGGCCACCATGCCAGCGCGGTCGACGCGGGCTCGGCGGTGCGTCTCCGGATCGTCCGGCTCACCCACGAGAACCCGCACGCCAAGGTCGCTGAGTCGGCGCGCTTCTTCGAGCTTCGGAACGATCACCGCGTAGGTGTGTCCGAATTGTTCGATCTTGCGGATCAGGGCCTCAGTCACGGGGTCGTAATGGGTGAGGATCACGTGCTCAGAGGTCTCCGGCGGAAGCTGCCGCGGCGTCCGGGCCGCCGCCTGGGCCTCAATCCAGGGGGCATAGAAGAACCGAATCAGTGTGAATGGAAAGAGCACGAGCAGGAAAACAACGCCGGATCCCAGCACAAGCAGGGAGAAGAGTCGGCCGAGGTCGCTGTCGAAGGTGATGTCGCCGAAACCCAGCGTCGTCATCACGGTCAGCGTCCAGTACAGACCGGTGACCCAACTGTACGACCGACCCTCGACCTCCATGATGAGATGGAACAGGATGCTGTACAGCACCACCATGCAGGTGAGTACGGCGACAAAGCGCAGCAGCACAAGGAGGTTGCGCCGGTCGCGACGCTGCTGGACCAGGAGCATGAGCGGGACGAGGTACTTCATCGAGTGCGCATGATACGGCAGATCGCACCGTGCGGAAGCGTTGACCCTTGCCGGCCGAGATGTGCCTTCAGCCGGCCATCCGGCCGCTTGGCGCGGCTGGATCGATGCCGAGTGACTTCATCTTCTTGTACAGCGTCGTGCGGTTGATCTGCAACTGCTCGGCGGTGGCCTGGCGGTTCCAGTCGTTGGCTTTCAGCGCTCGCAGGATGATGCGGCGCTCCGGTTCGCGCAGCGCCTCTTCGAGCGAGACGGGCCGCCAAGACTCTGCGCCATCGTCGGACGGGTGCATCGGGATTGCTTCTTCTGCCGCGCTGTCGACATGAGGCGACTGGCAAACCTCCTCCGGGAGATCCTCGACCCCGATCGTCGGCCGCTTGGTCAGGACCGCAGCTCGCTCAATGATGTTCTGGAGTTCCCGCACGTTGCCCGGGAAGGCGTACCGCACGAGAGCCGCCTGTGCCTCCTGGGTAAAGCCTGTCAGTTGTCGTCCGAGTTCGCGCCCCTGCCTGGCGAGGAAGTGCTCGGCCAGGAGCATGACGTCGCCCGGCCGCTCGCGGAGCGGGGGCACCTCGATCTTGACCACGTTGATGCGATAGTAGAGATCCTGGCGGAATGTTCCTTCCTTCACAAGCCGTTGCAGGTCCTGGTTCGTCGCCAGAACCACGCGCGCATCGACCTCGATGGTTTCCGTGGAGCCGACCGGTTCGAACCGGCGCTCCTGCAACACGCGCAGCAGCTTGAGCTGCATGCCCGGTGATGCCGAGTTGATCTCGTCCAGGAAGATCGTGCCACCATCCGCTGCGAGAAAACGGCCGATCTTGTCCGTGTGCGCGCCGGTGAAGGCGCCTTTGACGTGACCGAACAGTTCGCTCTCCAGAAGCGTCTCCGGGATCGACCCGCAGGAGATCTCCACGAACGGCGCATCGCGCCGGGGGCTCATCCGGTGAATGCAGTGGGCGATCAGTGACTTGCCCGTCCCGCTTTCCCCGGTCATCAGCACCGTCGTGCGGCTGGGGGCCACCGCCTCGATGAGTTCGTAGATCTTCATCATCCGGTGGTCGGAGCCGACGATGGCTTCCAGCCCGAACTTCTCATCGAGCTGCGACTTCAGGGCGGTATTCTCGGCCGCCAGGGTGTGCTGCCGCAGTGCGCGCGTCATCGCCAGACGCAACTCTTCATCAACGATGGGTTTCGTCAGGAAGTCCGCGGCCCCAAGCCGCAAGGCCGCCACAGCCGTTTCAATTGTCCCGTAGCCCGTGAGCATGACGACGGCAGTCTGAGGATGCCTGCGGGCGGCCTCCTTGAGTACATCCAGACCGCTCATCTTCGGAAGCGACAAATCGCAGATCATGACGGCGAATGCACCGCCGGCTCCGGGTCGCTGTGTGGCGTCGTCCAGCCGTTCCAGCGCCTCGGCGCCGTCCGCCGCGGTGTCTGCGTCGAAACCCTCCTCGCGCAGGAACTCCACCAGCGACGCCGCTGCCAGCAGATCGTCATCGACGACGAGAACACGTTGCCGCGCGGATCTGGTCATCTACAACCACCCCAACACCAGGCAGTTACCGTCAGAATATCGACGCATTACATCCGTTCCGGCTTCGGATACCGAATGCGCAGCAACGCGCCCGGCCGTCCCGAGCGGTAGCCCTCAGCCCGTCGCCGGAGCTCGATCGTTCCCCCAAGCTCCGCCGCCAGTTCGCGCGACAGGCTCAGGCCGATGCCGCTCGACTGGCCCTTGGTCGAGAAGCCGTGGTGGTACACCTGCTCGGCGGCCTTGAACGCCGCGGCCGGGGGGCCGACGCCGTCGTCGGTCACATCGATCACCACCCATTGTCCATCCGGTTCGTCCTCGAGCCGCGCCAGCACCTGGATCGCCCCGCCAGCCATCGGGCCGGTGCGCTCAATCGCCTCGATCGAGTTGCGCAGCGCATTCACGAGGATCTGGTAGACAGGTCCCGCGGCGATGCCCGCCAGTTCACGTCCGAGCATCAGCTCAATCTCGATGCGCTTCTCCTCGGCCACCGGGCGCATCACCTCGACGGCGTGTCCGATCGCATCGATCAGGCTTCCATCGCGCCCCAGGCGCATCACCGCTGGCAGGCGGTCCGCCATGCTCGCCGAGTTCATCACGGCGCGGACGATCTGGCCCATCTGCTCCATCGCGACGCGGACCGTCTCCAGTCGCGCCTCCGCCTCTGAGTGCGCCGTGGGGGAGTCGGCGTCCTCCAGTCGGCGCTGCGCGGCCCGGAGGCACCGCAGCGATCCATCAAGCAGGTTCGACAGTTCATGCGTCAGGGTCGTCAGGCGGTTGGCGTAGAAGACGGCGTCCGCCGCGTTCGGAGCCGATCCGCCCGGGCGCACCGTCGTCCTGCGCAGAATTGGATGTTCGGACCTCTCGTGAGGGTTACCGGACCCATCCTCCCGCCGCGGCGGCCCGAGACCGTCTCCAGGTTGGTTGTGAGCAGGCATCGCCCCTTGCATCGACCGGCAAGCGAGTGCCCTTGATGCCGGGCGTTGATTTTTTGCAACATGCACCCATCCCCTGCCCGCGGTATCCCCGTCACTCGCCGTTCCGGCATATCATTTTGTACGATGTCCAGTTCGAATGAACTCCTGTCTCGAATCACCCAGCAACCGGGTCATTGCGGCGGACGCCCGTGCATCCGCGGCCTGCGGATCCGCGTGGCAGACATTCTTCAAATGCTTGCCGAGGGGGTAAGCGAACAGGAAATTCTCCAGGACTTCCCCGATCTGGCGACCGAAGACATTCGTGCGTCCCTCATGTTCGCAGCGAAGCGTGCAGCGCACGTGCAGGTGGCGGCGTGAAGCTTTGGGTGGATGCGCAGTTGCCTCCAGCGATCGCTCCCTGGATTGCCGAGAACTTTCAAATCGAATGCGAGCACATCCGGGAGACGAGCCTGGCCGCCGCGAGTGATCACGAGATTTTCGCGGCCCTTCGTGATCCCGGTCAGGTCATCGTCAGCAAGGATGAGGACTTCGCCGATCTTGTCACCCGTTTGGATCCGCCGCCCCAGATCCTCTGGGTGCGTGTAGGCAACGTCACCAATCGAGCCCTTCAAACGTACTTTGAAGTGGCTATGCCGCGAGCGATTGACTTGCTCCGCAACGGTGAGCCTCTCGTTGAACTGCACC
>CAYWRO010000046.1:24914-27688 GCA_964460345.1 uncultured Phycisphaeraceae bacterium
ATGCCGCGAGCGATTGACTTGCTCCGCAACGGTGAGCCTCTCGTTGAACTGCACCAGTTGTAGTTCAACCCCTTCACTCAGGCGACGCCGACCGCCGCGGCGTCCCGGTCGGTGAGCAATCCCCCGTCACTCCTTTCTTTTACAGTGCCGTCGCGCTTCCAGGAGCGTTCGCAGCGGGGCTCGCTGCGGAGATCCAGGACCTGCACGTCCGTAACCGAGGCATCCACGGTGACGCGGCTGACGCCCAGCAGGTCGGCCAGGTCGACAGGGTCAAACCCGGCAAGCACTCCGTCCGGATCGGGAAGCACGAGCCCGGCATCGAGCGGATTTTCGACCCCGAGCTCGGCTTTCTTCTTTTCCAAAGTCTGCAAGGCACGTTCGCGGAGTCGCATTGCCTGGGACCATTTCGGATCGGCTGGCAGCGACGGTAATCCAAGGAACGGCAGGACGTGTACGGTCGTCTTCGAATCGTTGAGATCGACGCCTCGGAGGGCGCGGTAGGCCTCATCCGCCGTGTGGCACAGCACCGGCGCCAGCAGACGTGTAAGCGCGTCTGTCATCAGGAACAACGTTGCCTGTGTCCGACGCCGGCGGGGTGAATCCGGCGCATCGCAGTACAGCCGGTCTTTCACGGCCGCCAGGTAAATCGCGCTGAGCGTGTGATTGCAGAAGTCGTACAGCGCGGCATGGACCGTCCGGAAGTCATAGCGCTCGTACGCTTCCGTCACGCGCCGGCTCACGGCGTCAAGCTCTCCGAGCACCCACGCGTCAATTGAAGTCGGGGGGATGTCCTGGCTATCCGTCACGCCATCGCCGGTGTAATCAGAAAGGTTGCTCAGCATGAACCGCAGCGTGTTGCGCACCTTGCGGTAGCTCTCTCCGGCGACGTTGAAGAACTCGCGGTCGACCTTGACATCATTCTCATAGCTGAGCGAGCAAACCCACCAGCGCAACACATCCGCGCCGTAGTCGCGGAAGAGATCCTCGACGGTGTCGCCTTTGCTCTTGCTGAGCTTGCGGCCGTCCTTGCCCACCATGAAGCCGTGGGTCAGCAGCGTCTTGAAGGGGGCCTTGCCTGTCGCACCGAGCGCCGGCAGCAGTGAGAGCTGAAACCAGCCGCGATGCTGGTCGGAGCCCTCGAGGTAGAGATCGGCCGGATAACCCATGCCGCGCTCGCGGAGGACCGCGTTCCAGGAGGAGCCGGACTCGAACCAGACGTCAAGAATGTCACGGCCCTTGGTCAGTTTCGCCGGCAAGAGCTCGCCGCCTCGAATCGGCGCGGGGGCATCGGGATCCGCCGCGGCGTCATACCTCGCCAGCAGCGTCTCGGGAGAGTCCGTGAACCACGCATCGGAGCCTTTCTCACGGATGACGGCCGCTACCGCGCGCACGCTCGCGGCGGTCATGAGGACCGAGCCGTCCGGCAGGAAGAAGCACGGGATCGGCAGGCCCCAGGCCCGCTGGCGGCTGATGCACCAGTCCGGGCGCGACTCGAGCATGCCGCGCATGCGGTTGCGTCCCCACTCGGGAACGAATCGCACGGAAGCATCGATCGAACCCGTCGGCATTGCGGCTTCATCCGGCCTCTCGACGGCCTTCAGCGCCATGTCGCGCAGCGTCCGGCCTCCGTCGCCGTTCATCGGCGCATCGACCCCGACGAACCACTGCTCGGTGCAGCGGAAGATCACGGGCGTCTTGCTGCGCCAGTCGTGCGGATACGAGTGCAGGAACTTGTGATCGTAAAAGAGATGCCCGCTGTCGCGCAGGCGCTCGGTGACGGCCTCGTTCGCCTCCCAGATGCTTCTGCCGCGGAGCCATTCGGGAACGGAATCGTCGTACGTGCCATCGCCGCGGACGGGACAGTAGATCGGCAGCCCTTCGCGCAGGCCGGTCTGATAGTCCTCGGTGCCGTGTCCGGGGGCCGTGTGGACGAGCCCGGTGCCGTCTTCCAGCGTGACATAGTCGGCCGCCACGACGCGGAAGACATCGTTCCCAGAGCTCGACGCGCTGTCGTGCTGGCCGGCGGCCTCGCTGCGTTCCACGAAGGGATGCCGGTAGCGCAAGCCGACGAGCTTGTCTCCCGTGGTCAGCGCAAGCACGGCGACTTCTTCAGCGCCTGCCGCCTCCGTCACCTTCTCCACCAGCGCCCGGGCCATGATGGTCACGTTTCCATCCACGCGCACCAGCGCGTACTCCACGCGCGGGTTCACTGCGACAGCCAGGTTGGCCGGAAGCGTCCACGGCGTCGTCGTCCAGATCATCAGGCTCGGGCGCGTCAGCGGCCGCGGCTCCTCTTCTTCATCCTCCTCCTCATCGTCTGCTTCCGCATCCATCGCGCCGCCCGGGCCGCCGCGCTCGACGTCTTCTTCGCTCAGGCCGAAGGCCTCCCAGACCGCGCGCGAGTCCTCGCATTCGAAGTCGACGTAGACCGAGATGTCTTCCCGGTCTTCATACTCCAGTTCCGCTTCGGCCAAAGCCGTCTCATTGGCGATCGACCAATGCACGGGCTTGAGCGCGCGGTAGACAAGCCCGCGCTCCACCAGGTCGGCCAGCACTTCCAGGACCGCCCCTTCGTACGCCGGGTTCATCGTCAGGTACGGGTCGTCGTAGTCCGCCAGTGTCAAGAGGCGCTGCATCTGGCCCGCCTGCAGCTTCACGTACTTCTCCGCGTACTTGCGGCATTCGCGGCGGACAGCCATCTGCCGCGCCCCTTCATCGAGGCTGCGCAGCTTCTCGAACTTGCCGCTCTCGACCAGTTCCGTCATCACCTTGTG
>CAYWRO010000047.1:0-26731 GCA_964460345.1 uncultured Phycisphaeraceae bacterium
ATAATGACCCCGTCAAACACGCCCCCCCCCCCCGAGCGGTCGCCGGCACTGTGCTGGCGACCGCTCTTCTTTTTGCCGCAAGTCCGGCGTCCGGCTCGTCTTAGCGTCGATAGTGGCCCCGAGATGCACTGTGGGGGCCCACGATGAGCCCTCTGGAGTGGGTTCTCGGTCCCGGCCGCGTCCTGAAACTGGGCCGTCCGCGGCTGATGGCGATCCTGAACGTCACGCCCGACAGCTTCGCCGACGGCGGGCGGCTCAAATCCCCTGATCAGGTGGCTGATGCGGCGGCTCGAGCCGTCGACGAGGGTGCGGATCTTGTGGATGTGGGGGGTGAGTCGACGCGTCCCGGTTCGGCGCGGGTGCCGGCGGAGGAGCAGATCCGGCGGGTGGTTCCCTCCATTGAGGCGATTCGACGCAGGGTCGCTGCGGACGTCCTTATCTCGGTCGATACCACGCTGGCCCCAGTCGCGGCGGCGGCCCTGGATGCCGGGGCGGATGCAATCAATGACGTCGCGGCGGGCCGGGAGGATGCGGGGATGTTTGCGCTGGCCGCGGCCCGTGGATGCGGGCTGGTGCTCATGCACCGGCTTGCGCCGCCGGAGGCCGATTCATACAGCACTCAGTACCAGGCGCCTCCGGAGTACCACGATGTTGTGGCCGAGGTGGGGGCGTTTCTCCGCGCCAGGGCCGAAGCCGCGACGGCGGCTGGCGTTCGGAAGGAGTCGATCGTGCTCGATCCAGGGCTGGGCTTTGGCAAGACGGTTCAGCAGAACCTCGCGCTGATCACAGGCACGACGCACCTGGCGGCGATTGGATTCCCGATTCTGAGCGCTCTGAGCCGGAAGAGCTTCACTGGCGCAGCGGGCGGTCTGGGCCGCGATTCGGTTCCCGCCGACCGTCTCGCGGCGACGCTGGCGCTCAGCGTGACCCACCGGGCCTGCGGAGCATCGATATTCAGAGTGCACGACGTAGCCCACCACATGCAGGCTCTTCTGGCGGCGGAGGCCGCTCAGAAGGCCCGGGCGGGGTAGAATCGCCGAAGCCAAAGGCCAAGTGACCCGAGCGTCGGGGCTTGCGTCTGCGGGCCGATGGGGGCTTCTCACACCTGCTTTGCCAGCCAGGGGATAGATCATGGCCAGTTCGAACGTTGTCGAGTTCACGGACGCGAACTTCCAGTCCGAGGTGCTCCAATCCGACAAGCCCGTTCTTGTGGACTTCTGGGCGGAGTGGTGCAGCCCGTGCCGGATCCTTTCCCCGACGATCGATCAACTGGCCGATGAATACTCCGGCAAGGTGAAGGTCGGGAAGGTTGACACGGATTCCAACCGCGAGATCTCGGTGCAGTACGGCATTTCGGCCATCCCGACGGTCATCCTGTTCAAGGACGGCGAGGTCCAGAAGAAGTTTGTCGGGCTCCAGAGCAAGGGCGATTTTGTCGCCGCGATTGAGGCCCTCCAGGACTGAATGAGCCCAACCGCGCTGTGCGATGCGGCGCAAGTGAGTCGGCGATGCCCCAGGTTCCCCACCCGAAACGAGTGGTTGATGTGGTTGGAGACAAGCCCCTGCGCTGCGGCGTCGTCGGGGTCGGCCGAATGGGCCGGCACCACGCCCGCACGTACGGCAATCTCGAGAATGTCGAGATGGTGGGGGTGGTCGACGCCGACACCGATCGGGCCGAGGGCGTCTGCGAAGCCCATGGGGGGCGGGTGTTTGAGTCTGTCACGGACCTGATCCGGGCGGGCGTGGACGCCGTGAGCGTGGCGGTCCCGACCAGTGCCCACCAGGCGGTGGCGGAGGAGTTGCTGGAGGCGGGGGTGGCTTGCCTGGTGGAGAAGCCCCTCGCCGGCAGCGTCGAGGAGGCCTGGTCCATCAAGGAGACGGCCGAGCGGACCGGTTCCCTGCTCATGGTGGGGCACATTGAGCGGTTCAACCCGATCATCCGGGCCTTGCGGCGCGAGCAGGAGCACGGGGAGCCGATCGTTCCCCGCTTCATTGAGGTGCACAGGGTCAGCCCGATGACCTTCCGTTCGGTCGACACCAGCGTGGTCATGGACATGATGATCCACGATTTGGACGTCGTGCTGATGCTCATGGAGGGGCACGAGCCGGACGAAGTGCAGGCCGCGGGCGTTCCGGTGATTACGGAGCACTCGGACATCTGCAATGCCCGGCTGACGTTCGACCGTCCGGGCCCGTACGGCCGCTGCGTCGCAAATATCACCGCCAGCCGCCTGGCGCTGAAGACCGAGCGGGTCACCCGGATCACGGGTGAGAACGCGTACATCAAGATGGACTACGCCGCCAAGAGCGGCACGATCATCCGCCGGCTGGCCAACGAGATTCAGATGGCCGAGGTGCGGGAGCAGCTTCGCCACGGCGTGGACCTGACGGACCTGAACTGGGCGGACCTGGTCAACATCGAGCACCTGACGATTGACGATGCGGAGCCCATTCTGATGGAGATCCGCTCCTTCCTGACGGCCGTGCAGTCTGGCCAGCGCCCCGAGATTGACGCAACGGCCGGATTCGCCAACGTCCGCACGGCCGAGCGGATCGAGCGTGCAGCCCGGGCCGACTGGCCGGAAGTCATCACGCGGCGGATCGCCGCGGACGGCGTGCTGCAGCGAGCGCCCGCGCCGCAGCCGGTGCGTGCCACGCACTAGCCCTGTGATACACTTGTCAGATACATGACGGCCGGATGCCGCTGGAAAGCCAGCGTCGCCCGGCATTTTCGCACCCATTGAGCCATTCCGACGCACGCACCCATGACCACGGAAGCCACACCCGAGCCGCAAGAGAAGCACGAGGATTCATCCTCACCGGCGGAGCACCGCAACGGACAGTCGCCGGCCGAAGCGCCCCGGGCGGCGGACCCGGAACGGCCGCGTCCTGTGCAGAGCGAAGCGCCAGCGCCGAAACCGGCGCCCGTTCCGCAGAAGCCGGCGCTGAGCCCGCAGATGGACGCGGAGATTGATGCCGCGATGGCGGAACTCGGCTTCGGCTCGACCGCGCCGGCGGAACGCAAGCCGGCGATCCGCGGGCCGCGGGTGGTCGAGGCGGGGCGTGAGCACCGTCACGGCACGGTCGTCTCGGTGGGCCCGACGGACCTGTTCCTCGAGTTCGGTCCGAAGGAGCTCGGCGTTGCGCCGCGCAACCAGTGGAAGGAAGAGGAGCTGCCCGCCGTCGGCGATTCGATCGAGATCGTGATCGATCGGTTCGATGCGGATGAGTCGCTGTTCATCTGTTCCAAGCCCGGCTCGGTCGTGAAGGCCGACTGGGAGATGCTGGAGATCGGCCAGGTGGTCGAAGCGCGGGTGGTGGGCGTGAACAAGGGCGGATTAGAGCTCGAAGTCGCGCAGCATCGCGCCTTCATGCCTGCCAGCCAGGTTTCGTTGGAGCGGGTTGAGGATCTGTCCGTCTTCGTCGGCGAGAAGTTCACCTGCCAGGTGAGCCAGCTTGACCGTCGCGGCAAGGGCAACATCGTGCTCTCCCGGCGCGACCTGCTCAGCCAGGAGCGCAAGGAGCAGGCCGAGAAGCTCAAGGCCACGCTCAAGGAGGGGCAGACGGTCGAGGGGACAGTCCGCAAGATCATGCCGTTCGGCGCGTTCATCGACCTTGGCGGCATCGACGGACTGGTGCACATCTCCGACCTGAGCCACGAGCGCGTCAACTTCGGTGAGAAGAACGTGCAGCGCTTCCTGAAGGAAGGCGACCGCGTCACGGTACAGATCCTGAAGATCGACTGGGACGCCAATCGCATTTCGCTCGGCATGAAGCAGCTTCAGGCGGATCCGTTCGCCGCGGCGGCCAGCGAGATCGCCGAAGGCGCGGAACTGACGGGGAAGGTGACGCGACTGGCGGATTTCGGCGCATTCGTCGAGGTCGCCTCGGGTGTCGAGGGGCTGGTGCACGTCAGCGAGATCGCTCACCGGCGCATCAATCGGCCGGCCGATGTTCTCAGCGATGGCCAGGTTGTGAAGGTGAAGGTTCTCAAGATCGATCCGAGCGACCGTCGCATTTCCCTGAGCATGAAGGCGCTGGAGAAGAGCCCGCAGGAGAAGAAGGCCGAGGAGATCCGCCAGCAGGAGTCTCCCGCGCTTCGGCGTCTCCGCGAGAAGTTCGGCAAGCAGGGCTTCAAGGGCGGCCTGGGCTGATCCGATCGGGTCGCGTTCGCCTCGTGGTTCCTCCGCTCGGTTTTGCTGGCCCTCGACTGGCCCGCCGGTATCCTTTTCGCGAGGGGTTGCTCGAGGTGATCGATGCAGATGATCGCTGCGGCACTGGCGGCGGCATGCCTGGGTGCTGCGCCCGATAACAACGTTGAGTGGGACGGCGTTTCGCACATCGGCTGGCAGGATCGCCGGCCACTCTGTCCCATTGCAGGCGAAACGTTCGAGGTGCGGTTTCAGGCATATGCACTGGACCTGACGGGCGCGAGTGTTACCTTCGACGCGGGCTCGGGGCCAGTCAGTGTGGAGGCGGTCTACCTGCACGACCGCGGGCCGTACGCCGTCTGGGCGGCGACGATTCCGGCGACGGCGGCCGGTGGGCAGGTGCACTATCACATCGAGCTGAGGGATGGAACCGACACCGACTACCTGTCGGTGACCGGCATGAGCGATGGCCCTCCGAGTGACGATGGCTTTGTCGTCGACTTCGCCACGCTGACCCACGCGCCGATCGGCGCGACGCCGACGTCGGACGGCGGCGCTGTATTCAAGGTGTGGGCGCCCTCGCCGGGGAGTGCAACCGTCCGCGGCGACTTCAACGGCTGGTCGGCCAGTCACCCGATGATGCGGCAGGGAGAGTTCTTCGTCGCGCACGTTCCCGCCGTGGCTGCCCGCGCGCAGTACAAGTATGTCTTCGACAATGGAGGGGAGCTTTGGCGCACCGATGCGCGCGCCAGGTCGCTCAACGCCGGGGACAACCTCAACTCGCGCGTGGAGGACCCGCTTGGTTACGAGTGGCAGAGCGAGGGCTTCCGCACGCCCGTGTGGGATGAGCTGGTCGTGTACCAACTGCACGTCGGTACGTTTTCCGGGCGCAATGATCCATACGGGTTCGCGCCGATTCCGGCGCGGTACGTCGATGTGGCCCGGCGTGCGCCGCACCTGGCCGAACTCGGCGTCAACGCTGTTCTGCTGAATCCCATCACGGAGTTCCCGTTCGACTTTTCCGCCGGGTACAACCCGATCAGCATGTACGCGCCCGAGTGGAAGTACGGCGCGCCGGATCAACTCAAGCTCATGATCGACCGGCTGCACGAGCACGGCATCGCCGTGATCATGGACGTCGTGTGGAACCACCTCTCGCCGACTGACAACTACCTGTGGGACTACGACGGCTCGCAGATTTACTTCGATTCGCCGGCCGCGCAGACGCCCTGGGGCGCACAGGCGGACTTCGACAACCCGAACGTCGCCGACTATTACGTCGACAGCATGTTGCTGTGGCTGGAGGAGTATCGTGTCGACGGTTTCCGCTTTGACGGCACCAACTTCATGAATATGGAGCAGGGCGCTGCGGGCTGGGCCCTCATGCAGCGTGCCAACGACGTGATCGACGGGCGCTATGTCGACCGGATCACCATCGCCGAGCAGCTTCCGGATGACCCGTGGGTCACGCGGCCCACAGCCCTCGGCGGGGCCGGCTTCGATGCGCAGTACCACGACGCATTCAACGACCGGCTGCGCGAGGCGATTCTTGACGCCGCCTTCGGCGATCCAAATCTCAGCGCCGTGGCCGCGGCGATCGACGGTGAACAGTACCTCTCCGGCGCGCAGACGCTGCGGTACCTGGAACTTCACGACGAGGCGTGGCCCTCCTCCGGCGGACAGCGCCTCGTACGAACGATCGACACAGTCCCGCCGCATGACGATGAGTTTGCCCGCGGCCGGGTACTGCTGGGTCACGGGCTCGTCATGACTTCGCCGGGCATCCCCGCCATGCTGATGGGCACGGAGTGGCTCGAAGACACGAACTTTGGCGGTGGGGATGCCGCGGGCAATGACCGGATCGACTGGTCGAAGAAGGTCACCAACGCACCGGTCTTCAGCTATTTTCAGGATCTGATCGCGCTGCGCCGCAGCAATCCGGCGTTGCGGGCCGGGTCGCCGCATGAGATCTATCACGTCAACGACGCCGGCAACGTGCTCATCATGCAGCGATGGACGGATGCGGGTGATGTGCTGGTCGTCGCGGCTAACTTCTCAAACAGTGACTACGCTGCGTATCGCCTCGGGCTGCCGCAGCCGGGGCGCTGGGGCGAGGTTTTGAACAGCCAGGCTGCCGCATACGGCGGCAGTGGACTGACCAACCCGGGCTCGTTTCAGGCGGAGGAGGTTCCATACGACGGGTTCGGTCAATCGGCAGAGATCGTGCTGCCGCGGATGGGGCTGGTCGTGTTGCAATGGAACCCGCCCGCGGTGTGCCTGGCAGACATGGATGCCAATGGCACGGTCGACGTGTTCGACCTGCTTGCGTTCCTGGATTCGTGGTTTTCGCAGGCTGCGGCGGCCGACATCGACGGCGTGTCCGGTGTGGACGTCTTTGATCTGCTGGCCTTTCTCGATGAGTGGTTCCCGGCCAGCGCCGCCGGCGCCTGCGTGTGATCTGAAGGCTGATGGCGGGCGGCTGAACGCGGCGGTCGCTTGCGCGTCTTTCTCATTAGTTCAAAAGAAGAGCCGGGCTCACGTGGAGCCCGGCTCGGAATGATCGCAGATTGTGATCGTGATTCAGCGGCGGCGGCGAGCGATCCCCAGAACGCCGGCGAATGAGAACATCGCCGCGGCAGCCGGGGAGGGGACGACGATCCACGTGCTCGTGCCCGTGGCCGAATCATTCGCGGAGAGCGTGAAGGAGTACTGGGCGCTCATATCGACGACCGCACCGGCGATCGGCGAGAATCCTGCCATCGGGCTGGACTCAGAGACCAGGTTCATCCCGCTCGCCGGCGCGGTGATCGGTGAAGTCAGCAGCGAGGCGAAGACGCTTGCGCCGTTGTAATACGCTTCGTAGATCGAGCCGCTTGCGGACGAAGCGGAGGCGCCCGCGCCGCCACCAAGATCGGTCACGGTCAGGCTCGCAGTCGCCTGCCCGACGGCCGGGCTGATCGAGGGGAAGCTCAAGACGGCCGAGGAGATGGTAAAGTTGGTGGCCGCCCCGCCTGCAGTGACGGAGAAGCTCAGGTGCACCTGCGGGTCCTCGACGTAGGTGAGCGTTACATCCGTCAGGCGTGCGATTTCGACGGCGCCGTTGGAAAGCACAATTTCGTTCGGCAACGTGTAGTTGTACCGGTCGCCGGTCCACGCATCGACGTTGTAGTTCACGCGCCAGGTGTCGCTGTTGCCGTTGCCGTCGTTGGCCTCAATGTGAAAGACCACTTCGGACAGGCCGGCCGAAGCCATCGAGGCCCCGGCTGCGACCGCAAGTGACGCTACGGAAATCCGCATCCAGTCTGATTGCATGTGTGTCTCCCTCCAGAATCTCTCCACGTCCATGTTACTGGAGGGGTCAGTTCTTGCAAGAGGGTTCACACTTTTTCCGCTCGGGCCGTCGAACGGCCGCGGCGGGCCTCCAGGCACGCTTGGGTCACCATTCGGCTTACGTGCATCGCCGGGAGGTTCAACGTTGCGGCGAGCTCGCCGATGGTTGCGGGCGGTCCATCCCACCCAAATCGGGTGGTCAGGAGTTGTTGTTGTGCCTCATCGAGGCGGCTGAGCCTGTGTTTGACCCGCGCGTCCGGCTCCAGCCAGCGTTGCCATGGGTCCAGCCGCGTCGCGATCTCCGGCAGCCGGACCTCGTTCGGGTCGCACCGCGGCGTGGCGAGCCCCGTGGAGCCGGAACGGCCCCATCTTGCCCCAGCGCCGCGCAACCACAGGGTGACGGCTCGGTTCACGGCCAGGCCGGCGGGCGCTGCCAGCCGCCCGCCGCGGAAGGGGTCGTGGCGGGCGGTGGCGTCGGCGACGGCGGTTACGGCGATGCGGAGCAACTCGGTGCAGGCCTGGTTGGATAGGGTGGTGAGGGGGCGATCGAGCAGCGCCGCGACGGCGCGGAGCATGGTGGGAAGCTGGTCTCGAACCAGTTCCGCCCGGAGGCGGCTGGCCCAGCGGAGGTCCGTCTCGATGCGGTCCAGGTCGGCGGCGCTGGGGGCGGCCGGATCGAGTTCGCCGATTCGTTGCGCGGCCTCGTGCCGCAGCAGCCACATCGCCGCGGCTCGCGCGGCTTCGACTTTGCGCACAGGGGACGTCGGGCTGTGGTCGACGAGGTCCATCAGCTCTGAAAGGGTTTGTGGGAGAGGCCGGCCGAGGTGCTCGCGGACGGCGGCCGGCTTGAGCAGGCGCTCACGCGCATCGACGCGGTCGAAGTCACTGGGGCGCGGGCCGTCGAGGTCGAGTTCGAGCAGCATGCGCGCGCGGGTGAGCAGGACGGCGCGGTGAATCGCGGTGCGCGTTCGACCAAACCGTTGCGTGAGGAGCTGCATCGGCACGCCGCGGCGGTGAGCACGTTCAATGATGCGTTGCTCACGTGGCGTAAGCGGGCCGCGCTCGGTAAAGATCGGGCGCCTGGCCACGGCATCGTGGCGGGTGATCAACTGACGCACGGCCTCATGGGACCTGTTGAAGCGGTTGGCGAGTCGCTGGGCAGCCTGGTTGAGCGAGCACCCGAAGGCAGCCCGGTAGCGTGCCGCGCGATGGAGAATGCGGCGTTCCGTTTCCGGGTCGATGCGTTCGAACCCGCCGGCGCGGTTCAGCGCATCTCGATGGCGCTCTTCGAACCGGATCACATCTGACTCGGCGAGGTAGAGCCTGTGCCGCGAATCTGATCCGACGGCTCGCCGTGCGATGAGCCCGCGGCGGCGGTATCGGTCCAGTGTCTTGCGGCTGATGCGCCAGCGCGAGCAGACCTCCTCCGGGGTGAGCCAAGTTGCGTCGTTGTCATGACCGTCGGGTGTGAAGCCCGAGGCTACGCTGAGCCGTTCGATGAGCGCGGCCAGGTCTGCGACCAGGGCGCGGCCGACGATCAGGGCAGGTTCGGCAAGGTCAGGCCGGTATCCGGTGATGCGCGCAATGACCCAATCCTCGGGGAAGACGCGATCGTCGACGTCGTCTTCGTCGAGTTCGCGAGCGAGCGCTTCGGCGGCGAGCAACTGCCGGCGGGCCGCCTCCGCAGGTTCATAGCGAAGCTGCCGGACCAGTTCGGCCAGCGCTTCCAGACGCAGTCGCGGCAGGGGGGGCATGTCGTTTCTAAACGTCGACCCAGTGCAACTCGCTGGCCGGGGCAAGCCCGAGCCGCGTGCACTCGCTCAGGAACTGCGCGACTGCCTCTCGATGGCGCGGACTGACCTCGAACTGGAGTGACCTGCCGAGGTACTCGCCCGCCTGCTCGCGCTGCCAGCCTCGTTCCTCGGCTCGCGCGGCGACCAGCCAGTCCATTCGAGTGGCATTGTGGCGACGCTGGCGGTCGAGCACCTGGGCGGCAAGCTGCACGGCGGCAGAGCCCGCATCGTCAGCGCGGCACATCCACGTTGCGTACACGAATGGCAAGCCGGTGATGTCGTGCCACGCCTGTCCCAGATCAAGCTGATGGGGGTGATCATCGAGCGGAGGCGCATCGGAAACGACTTTGTCTCCGATCAGGAGCACCGTCTCGGGCCAGCCACCCGGACGTTCCCGAGCGTCGAAGGGGAGCACGGGGATGGGCGCGGGTTTGCTTGGGTGCAGCCGGTTGAGCACGACCTGGGCCAACGCCACGGAGGTGTGGGAGTCCGTGTCGGCGTAGAGGGTACTGACCTGATCGAACGGGACGCGTGAGAAGAGCCGCACGGTGAGCGTCTGTCCCTCGGAACCGATCATGCCGACGGGCAGCAGGGCCAGGGGCTCGGGCGCGCGTGCGGCGTCGACGAGTGACACCAGGCCGAGGTCGATCTGGCGCGAGAGAAGCAGGTCGATCAGCTCGGAGGGGACGGCCGGCGTCAGTTCCGCGTCGCGCCACCCATCGAGGCCCTCGATCATGGGAAGGGTGTTGAGGTACTTGACGCAACCGATGCGGATGGGAGGCATGGGAGATGGTAGGGCGGCCGTGTGCACGGTTACGTGGCTTTGTTACAGCCGCGACCTTACGGCCGTCCAGATGAGGTAGACGATCGCCAGGACGGCGGCCAGCGCGGTTGTGCTCGCAATGATGACGACGACCACGGCCAGCACCGTCCGTGCGGGCGAGGGCTCGGCCGGTTCCTGGAGCCACGCGGCCAGCCGGTTCGTGGCGGTCCCAAATGCCTGCTCCACGGTGACGGAGCGACCGCATTCGGGACATTGCGCCGTCTCATCGTCGGCCGCGAAAAGGCCGGTCAGGTCAAAGCCGCAACCGGTGCATCGCGGCGGGCTGCCGTCGATCGGCCTGTGGCCAGATGGCATCATCCCCCTCGAACAAAGTGCGCCGCCGGCTCAGCCGGAGCCGGTCGGCTCGGGTTCATCCGGCTTGACCCGCACGAAGAGAATGTCTCCCCGTGAAAGAGGTTGGCCGGGTTTCAGTGCATGCGGCCCGCCCCACTGGGCCAACTCCTTCAACGGAGGTCCCGTCACGCGGCCGTCGGCCGTGAACTCTGCGTGGCAGTTCCAGTTTCGCCAGAGCTGGGCCATCTTCTCCGGCATGGCCGGCGAGAGCAGCAGCGTGGCGATCCGAAGGGTTTCCGCGCAGTGGTAGAGAATTTGGGCCAGGCGGTCGCGGCTGGCTTCATCCTCCTGCTTGGCCAGGCGAAACGGTTCGGTGGCGTTGATGTAGCCATCAACCCGCCGCGCCAGTTCGATGCCCTCCAGGAGCGCCCCGCCGATATCGAAGCGGCCGACCTTCTCGATCGCGCGCTCGACGGCCGCGGCGGCGAGGGCGGGCCAGTCGTGACCCTCCAGTGTCGTCACGCCTTTCGGATCAGGCACGCGGCCGTCGAAGTAACTCTCGATCATCTTCATGCGGCTCGTGGCGTTGCCGATGCCGTTGGCCAGGTCCGCGTTGAAGACCTCAATGAACTTCGAATGCGCAAAATCGGCGTCTGTGACGCCGAGCGGGCCCTGCGTCGCAAGGAACCATCGCACGGCGTCGCGGGAGTACGTGTCGCAGTAGGCGACGATCTGATCCAGATTGAGGAAGTTGCCGAGCGACTTGCTCATCTTGCGGCCTTCGCGGATCCAGTAGGAGTGCGCGTAGACCGTTCGGGGCAGTTCCTCCTGAAGGGCCATGAGCATGCACGGCCAGATCACTGCGTGGAACCAGAGGATGTCCTTGGCGATCAGGTGCACATCGGCGGGCCAGTACTGGCGCCGGTCGGCTCCGTCCACGGTTGAGAGATAGTTGAAGAGCGCATCAATCCACACGTAGATCCGGTGCGACGGATCATCAGGCATGAGAATGCCCCAGTCGCCCCCCGCTTCGCCGGGCTTGACGGAGCGGGAGATCGGCACATCCTGCAGGCCGGTGCGGATTCGGCCGAGCACCTCGTTGCGGCGGGCCTCGGGGAGAATGAACGCGGAATTCGCCTCGATGTGAGCCTTGAGGCGGTCGGCGTACTTTGAGAGGGCGAAGAAGTAGTTCTTCTCGCGCCGCTTCTCTAGCGGCTTGCCGGTCACGGGGCTCTTGTAGTCGTTCTCCCGCGCGGTGTTCTCGGTGACGTACTCCTCCTGGGAAAGATCGAACCACCCCTCGTAATCGCCCAGGTAGACATCGCCGGTCTGCATGAGCCGCCGGATGTACCCCACGACCTTGTCCACGTGCCGCTTCTGGCTCGTGCGGATGAAGTCGTCATTGGAGCAGTTCAGCAGGGTGAAGGCCTTCTCGAACTCCGCGGCGTTCTGATCCGCCCACTCCAGGGGGGTCAGGTTGTGCTGAACGGCGGTTTCGACGACCTTCTCGGCGTGCTCGTCGGTGCCCGTGAGAAAGAACACGTCACGTCCGATAAGCGTCTGGAAGCGGGCCGCCACGTCGGCGACGATCGTCGTGTAGCAATGGCCGATGTGGGGACGGTCGTTGACGTAGTAGATCGGGGTCGTGATGTAGTAGGTCGGCTTGGGCATCTTGTCGGTCGATTGTATCGGGCCGATCGGATGGTCCGGCCCGCGAAGATTGTCTTGCTGCCCCGGCCCCGTCCCTATCCTCAGCGGGCCGATTGGACGCCCCCCGGGGGCCGGGACGCTTGGGGGCCGGTGACCGGATCAACGGCGAGAGGAACCCGTAGCGAATGAACCGGCCGGAGTTCGAAGCCCTTGCCCTTGAGCAGCTTGACGCCGTCTACCGGATGTGCCTGCAGCTCACGCGTAATCCGGAGGAGGCCCAGGACCTCACGCAGGAGGTGTACCTGCGCGCCCTGCGCCCGCGGGCGGTCGAGGGGTTTGAGGACAGGTCTGCGGAGTCGGGCCGCGAGGGGGGCAGCGGGGGCGGCATGCGGGCGTGGCTGTTCACGATCGCTCACCACACGTTCTACTCGCGCCTGAAGAAGGCCCGGCGGGCCCCGGCGAGCATGGGGGAGTTCTACGACGAGCGGTCGGAAGAGCCGTTACCGGACGAGGCCCCCCCCGCATGGGATCTGGCCAGTCTGGACTGGGAGCATGTCGATGAGCGGCTCAAAAAAGCGATTGAGGGATTAAAACCGGAGTATCGGGAGGTTCTTCTCTTGTGGGGTGTCGAGGGGATGAAGTACCGGGAGATCGCCGCGGTCCTCGATGTGCCGATCGGAACGATCATGAGCAGGCTGCACCGGGCGAGGAAGGTGCTGGCCGATGAACTGGGCGGGCCGGATGGTCCGGCCGCCGATATGGGGCTGCGAGGCCTGGCCGAGAAGGGGTCAGAGGGGCCGGGGCAGCGGAAGGGCTCGGAAGACGGCCCGGAAGAGGTGCAGTGATGGGCGAGGGGATGGACATTTCGGTGCTGCTTCGGCTCGCCGCGGACGGCGAGTTGACGGCGGAGCAGTCGGCCCGGCTGGAGGCCCACTTGGCCGCGCATCCGGAAGATGCGGCCCGGGTGGCGTTCGAGCGGTCGTTGCGGGGTGCGTGCGCCCGGTGCATGGGCGGCACTGCTCCTGCAGGCCTGCGCGATCGCGTACAGGCGGCACTGGCGGAGCGTGCGGAGCTGGAGCCGGCAGCTTCTGGCGCGGCCGCAGCGGCCGCGGTTCACGTGGCAGGGCGGATCAGCCCCGCGCCGGCGCGTTCCCGGCGGCGCGGGACCCTGACGAATCGGATTCTGAACGCCGCGGCGGTGGTCGTGGTGGCAGGCCTGGCGGTGCTCTTCCTGCGGGCGTCACTTTCGCAGGATTCGACGCAGGCGCAGGCCCAGGCCGTGGCGCGGGCGCTGCCGGAGCAGCACTCCGCGTGTGCGATCGATCCGGATCTGCTGACCGGGCAGGATCGATTCGTGAGTGACTTGTCGGCGGTGCCGGCGGCGTACCGGCCGTTGCTGGGCGCATCGCCATCGATTCCGGACATTGAGGCTCTGGGCTATCGCTTCACGGGCGCCGGGCCGTGCGCGGTGCCTGGGGGCGAGTCGGTGCACCTGATGTTTGAGGCGATCGATGAGCGGCGGCCGGAGGAGTGCCCACGCAAGCCGCTGAGCCTGTTCATCCAGCGCACGGACCTCTTTAACATGCAGCCGGGCCAGACCTACACGGTGGAGAGCCCGAACGACAAGATGAGCATCTTCGCCTGGGCGTCTGACGGTTTGGTTTACTATCTGGTTGCCGAGTCGAAGGGACAGTGCAACGAGGTCATGAAGGCGATGCCGCTGCGCGTCCCGGCGATGAAGCTGACCGAGGCGAAGAAGTAACGCCTCATTTGGGGGTTTTCGCCTACCGGTTAGAGATGCTACCTCTGCGTAGTAAATTCGGTACCATCCTGCTGAACGGGCGAGGCCTGACGGGCCAGCCGCGGCGGGGGGACCTGCGCAGGAGGGGCCATGGCCAAGGAACCGGAACTGGCGTCGTGGGAGGGGCAGAGGGATCGAGGAAAGCGGAAGCCGGCGCATCGTGAAGCTCGAACCGGCCGCCGCGGCAAGCGATGGCTGGTCGTCGGCGGGATCGTGGTTGTTCTGCTGGTCGTTCTGGTGGCGCTTGCGCCGATGATCGGCGGGCGGGTTGCGCCTGGGATTGTTTCTGACTCACTGTCACAGGACATAGAGGGCGAAGTCCGCGTCGATGCGATTTCGCTGAACTGGTTTGGAAACACGCGCCTGCGCGATGTGACTCTGTTGGACCCGGATGGCGGAAAGGTCGCCATGCTGAGCCTGGATGTGCCAGTAAGCGTCTGGCGGGCGCTGTCCGAGGGGTGGTGGGACCGGCGGCACCTTGAACTCGGGCGCATCGTGGTGACGGGCGATGCGACGATTGTTCGCGAAGCGGACGGTAGCACGAACCTGATGCGCGCGATCAAGCCGGTCGGGCCTGACGAGCCGAGCAAGCGGGATGCGTTTGAGGGCGTGCTGGTTCTTGACGGCGTGGATGTGACCGTCGCGGCCCGCGAGGCGGACGGGACGATTGAGACAGGCACGCGATCCGATCTGCGCGATGTAAAGGGAGAAGTCGCGTTTGACTACGACACCCGTCGCGGCACGCAGATCGCTGCATCCGGCAACCTCGAGGCCGCGCTCGGGGGAGAAGCGGCCGAAGCGGGGCGCGCGATGGCCCTGACGGTGAATCTCGACGGGAACATTTCCGCGGCGGGGTCGCTGCTGAAATCCACGGGCACGGTGCAGGCATCGACCGTTCCGGTCGCGGTGCTGGATGTGCTCGGCGGGTTTAACGGGGCGCTGCGCGAGGCGGTGGGGCCTGCGGCGGCGGCGCAGGTGAACTTTTCAGGCGATCTGCGCGCAGGTGAACTGCAACTGACGCTCGATTCGGAGGGCGCTTCGGCGGACCTGAACGCGCGCCTGATTGATGGCGTGCTGGCCGTGCAGGAGGGCGCCCAGATCCGCCTTGCTTCAACCGATGGCCTGGAGCGTCTGCCCGCGGTCGCCGCGGCGTTCGCCCGAGCCGGTGAGCGGGTGCGAATCAACGAGGCCCCTGGCGCGACGGTGACGATCCGCTCCACCCGAATTCCGGTTGGGCCGCTGCTGGAAGGCGATGCCTCGCCGGCCGAACTGGACCTGCGCGGCGCATCGTTTGACCTCTCCATTGAGATTGAACAAATGGCGGGGGAGATCCTGCTGGTGCAGTCGCCCGCTGAAGTCGAGGCCGGTGCGGAAGGGGAGGCCTCGGCAGAGCCGATGGGGGCCGATGGCGAGATGCAGGCCTTCTCCCTCGATCCCGTCGTGGTGAACATCGCATCACAGGATCTGGCCCAGGGGCTGAACGTGAGCGCTTCGACAGCGGCCGCGATCGAAGCGAACAGCGGCGGGGGGGCCGCGGTCGACCTGACGGCAGTGGGGGTGCTGACCGAGGAGGGCCGCTTGGCGGCGCTCATCGAAGGTGCCGCACCCGCAGGAGGGCTGAATGGCTCGGCGACTCTGACAGACTTGAGCGCTGCGCTGCTGCAGCCGATCGTCGATGCGCTCGGCCAGCCGATCGATGTTGAAGCGGACTTTGGGCCGGTTGTGAGCCTTTCGCTGACGGCCAGCGCTGCCGGAGACGTCACGGCGGAAGAGATGCCCCCGACCCGACTCGAGCTGGTGGCCAGCGCCGAGCATGCAACGCTCGGCGGCACGCTTGCGCTGGAGCAGGGCGTGCTTCGAACCGTGCGTGAGTCCAACGAAGGCGCCGGGCTTACGGCGCACCTGGCCGCGGCAGGGCCGCTGGCTCGCCGGCTTGGAGGTGAGGCGCTGGCTTCGCGGCTGCAGGGCCAGATGCCGCTGGAGGTGCAGGTCACGGATTTGGTCCTGCCGCTGTCGGCGGAGGCGAGAATGCGCGACCTCGTGGCCAATGTGACGGTCATCGCCTCGGGCGCAGCGCTCGGCCTGGCCGCGGGCGACGCGGCGGAGGGCGGCCAGGGCCAATCGGCCGCGCCGGTGCAGGTGCAGCAGATGCGGCTTACCGGCGCGGTGTCGCCAGGGTCTCCGGCGCGCGTGGAGGTGGATTCCAGGCTGGCGCACGGTGAGCGACCGTTCCTGTTGCGCGGGCAGGTCGACTTGACCGGTGCGCAGGGCGCTGCGGCGATTCAAGAAGCGATGCAGATCAAGGGGCCCGGCGTGATTGAGCTGCTGCGGCCCTCCGGCCAGGTGATGGTCACCGGCGTTCCGAGCAGCGTGCTCGACGCGCTGGGGCTCGGAGCGGGAGAGTCGGAGGGCGTGGCTCGGGAGGTGATGCTCGCCTTGTCCGATGCGCTCGGGCAGAGCGCGGATGCGAGCATTACCTTTGAGCCCGGCGCTGCGGACCGCGCGCCGCTGGTGATCGCTCGGGCCAGTGGCGAACAGGCCGGGGTCGATGTGTCTGTATCAGCGCGCGAGGGCGCGGTGGCTATTCGCGAGGCGACTGCGCAGCTCACGGTCTCCGCTGAGCGAGGCAGCGCACTGTTGGCCGCCATGACCGGCGGAAAGGAACCTAGCCAGGGTGACGGTAGTGATCGGCAGCAGGGTGAACAACAACCCGCCCAGACTGAGCCGGTCCGCCCCATTGCGGTGGTGGGCGCCGATGTGCCGCTGACGGCCACGATCAACCCCATCACGATTCCTATGGAGGGGTGGAGGCCGCGGTCGGGGACGGATGCAAAAGCCGTGATCGCCGTGACGACCGGTGGTCCGATCAGGCTGGAACAGATTCGGGGCCGCGTGCAGGATGTAACGCTGCAGGTTGCCGATGCACAGGCGGAGTTGACGGCGCCCTTTGCGAGGTTGCTGCCGGCGGATGATGCTGAAGGCGAGCAGGCGCCCGCGGCGGAGACTGCGCCGATTCAGGCGGCGCTGTCGGCGGGGCTGCAGGATGGCCAGGGCGAGCCGATCGCGGCGATTCAGGGGGGGGCGACGCTCGCGCAGGATCGCAAGCTTGAGCAGGCGCGACTGGTCGTTGACCAGATCGACACGTTCCGCATCGATGACATGCTCGGCGCCAAGGGATCGGTGTCGGGCCTGCTGGGAGAGACTGCAACGGTCCGTGCCGCGCTGACGCCGCGCTCGGAGACACTCTCGACCGTGGACATGGAGATTCTTGCGCCGAATGTGTCCGGCGCGGCCATGACGCTGGAAGCGACGGGGCAGCAGGTTTCTTTGACCGAGCCGGCGAACATCACCTGGATTGTGCAGCCGGCCGCGGCGAATCATCTGCTGGGCATGGGCGGGGCGGAGGCCGGCGCGCTCGTCGAGCCGGTTACGGCGCGAATCGACGTCGACAGCTTCTCGATGGCGGTTCCCGGTCGGGATGCGCAGAGCGGTGCTGAGCGCGGGCCGCTCTCGCCCGATCTGTTTGCGTTGGGCGCAAGCGTGGAACTGGAAACGCTGGTGATGCGCGCGACGGAGACGGAACTGGCCACCCTGAGCGGAATCCACGCCTCGGTTGCATCGGATCCGCAGCCGGGCGTCGTCAACTTTGAGATGACCGTCGCGGGGGTAACGGGTGAACAAGGCGCAGGCGAGGGCGCTTCGGCGATCCGCGGCACGGTCAGCAATCTCGCGGACGCCCGCGGCGTGCCGACGCCGGAGCAGATCAGCATTGATGCGCAGGGGGCGCTGAGCCAGATCCCCACCGCGCTCATTGACGCGATTGCCAACCAGGATGGCTTGCTGCTGGCGGCGCTCGGCCCCGCGGCGTCCATGCGCATCGACGCCGTCGGCCTGACGCGCGACAGCGGCCAACTCAGCGCTGCACTGCGGTCTGAGCGGGCGGACGCCAGCGTGGCGGGCTACATTGAAGAGGCGCGGTTCATCACGACGGCGCCGATGCAAGTTCGGTTGACCGAGGTTCATCCGGAACTCGTTGCTGCGCTCTCCGGTTCCCTGCCCGTAATCAGCACGCTCGAGAAGACACCGAGCCACGCGCCCGGGCTGATCCGCGCCGAGGACATGCAGATTCCGATCGATGGCGACGTTTCCAGATTGAACGGGCTGATTACGGTCGACCTGGGCGAGGTTGACTTTGCAACCCGGCCGGTGTTCGGAGAGTTCATCAAGGCGCTCGGCGGTCACCAACAGGGCACGATTGGACGCAGCATCGATCCCTTCACAGTCCGGATTACCGACGGCGTGCTTGAGTACCAGCGGTACAAACTGCCGATCGGCGAGTTTTCGATCGAAACCGAGGGACGCGTGGACCTGGTGAATCGGACCATGGACGTCGTGACCTATGTGCCGCTGTTTGCGCTCTCCGATGAGGCGGCGGGGCTGTTCAACACCTCGCTGGCCGGGCGGGTGCCGATGCTCGACAACGCAACCCTCGTTCCGCTGCGCACGAGTGGAGTGATCGGCAGCACGAACACGCAGCTTGATATGGAGCAGTTCCTCCGCCAGCGCGGCCGCGATCTGCGCGACTTGCCGGGCAACGTCATCGACGGGATCGGCGACATCCTCAACACCGGCCGCCGCGGCAACGGAAACAAAGACGGGGGCGAGGGCGGCGGCGACTGAGCGCGGTCAGGCGTCCCAGGAAGTCCGAAGCAGGGTGAGCAGCGCCTGGCCTGCCTCGTCATCGGCCGGGGTGAGTTCCTCGAGCTTGTCGAGCCCTTCTCGCATGGCCTCAAAGTCGCTGCTGTGGTGGCCCATGTAGGCCAGCAGCAGCGCCGTCTCTTCTGCCAGCGCCAGGTCCCGCCCGTTCACGTGGTCGCGCAACTGGCCGATGATCTCGGTCTGTCGCGCAGCGCCCGGCATCAGTTCCGAGCCGTACTGCGCGGTGACCAGTTCCGGGTGCCGCGTCAGGGTGCTTCGCAGGTTGGTCGCCGCGGAGAGGTACAGGCCGGCGCCGAGCTGCGCGTGGATGCGCCCCACCATCGCCATGAGATCGTTCGGGGCCGCCGACAGCGCTCGCATGAACCGATCTTCCGCATCGAAGAAGCGCCCCTGGGCCAGCAGAGACTGCCCGGCCGTCATGTGGTTGTGGTAGGCCACGGGGCGGGGCGCGGCGTCATCGGCGAGCCGCTCGACCGGCACGCGCGTGGTCCGCAAAGCCCGGAGCAACTCCGCGTCGAAACCGTCAAGCTGCTCGCCCCACGGGTCGAGCGCGTCTCCCGTCCCGCGCCGCGGCTCCCGCTCCGCCTCGGGCTCCTGCTCGTCGGTCCCTTGCTCACGCCGCTCGGGCAGCGCCAGGGGATCGGCCTCCCCGGGCTGCAGTTCGCCCCTCAGGCGACGACGCAGCCGGTCCAGCAGGGAAGCATCCACCTCCTGCCCCGCTGCTTCAAGCTGGCCAGTCGCGCGCATCAGCGCACGGGTGAAGGGATTGGACTCGTCTTCCTCCACGGGTTCGTCCGCTCGCGTGCCGCGGGCTGTGTCCACGCGCGACAGCGCTTGAGATGTGCTCAGTACGTCCCGTACGCCGCGGGGCGTCGGCTCCACCCCGCTGAGCAGCGAGCTCCGCTCCCGGCCGGCTTGGTCGCCGTCAGTCAGCGTCTGGTCGTCGACGCGCAGCGGGACCTGCCGCACCCCCGTCAACGGCGATGCCGTGAGCGCCAGGGGATCGCCGGCATCATCAAGGCGGTAGCCGATCAAAGATGGACGCAGTGCCTGGGCGGTCAGGTACGACGCCGTCGAGCGGAGTGTGCCGGAGGTCAGCAACAGGGTGGGCGTGGCCGTGACGGAGCGCTCCACGCGCCCGCCGTCGAAGCCGGCCAGCACAGGCGGGGGTGGCGCTCCCGTCGAGAGCGAGAACTGATACTGCAGCGCATCGGTTCCGCGAATCCCGCCGCCGATGAGCGTGGATTGGGCCGATTCGCGGAGCGGCACGAACAGGTCGTTAGAGCCGAGAGAGGCGCGGAAGTCCTCGGAGGCCAGATAGCCCACGTTGCCGCGGAATGAGCGGCCGTACGGCGCGTTGCCCGTCACGACCGCATCGTTGAAGCGGATGATCGCCTGCACATCGCGAACGGGCGTGTTGCGCCCATCGGAGCCGGCTTGCAGGTTGGCGTCCAGCGCGTGGCCGTCACCCACAGCGTGCTGTGCCGCGGCTGCACCGGCCATTGCGAGCGACACACACCCAGCGAGCGCGATCAGACGCGCGGGGGACGACAACGAATGACGCGATGTCCGCGGTTCCATCGATACCTCCTCAGAACGAGCCGACTCCTCAGTGATGGTACGAATCTCGGCCGCGCGGGGTTGTGAGGCCGGTTTTGCACCCATTTCGGGTGGGTCACCGCTGTTCGCAAAGCTGGTTTAGAGGCCGTTCGGCCCGGAGTCGCCGTCGTGATCGTGGATGAAGGGGATCCGGGCCAGCAGCCCATCGCGGACGGCTTGCGTGTCCGCCACAAGTCGCCGGGCCTCCTCAAGCAGGGGGGTAGCGGGCGCGAGCTCCCGGCGGGCGGCGAGGGCAACGGCGATTCCGGTCGCGGCGTCCTGCTGAGCAGGTTCCTCCGGAGGTCGCGGGTCGGCGAGTCGACTCTCAGGCCGCGCCTGAAGTGCGAGCCAGACAGGGACGGCCGCGATCAGGAGTGCCGCGGCGGCCGCGAGGGGTAGGGCGATGCGGTTGGGGAAGGGCAGTCGGACGGAGGCCTCGGTTCGGTGTGGCGTTGCGGCGACGGCGTCGAGCACTGTCTGGCGCACCGTTGGGCTGGGGCGAGGGTGCTCAGCGGGCGAGTTGAGCAGGGCTGCTTCCACGCGCACCATGCGGGTGCGGAACGCGCGGAGGGCCGGATTGCGCGCTTCAGCGCGCCTGGTCCACCAGGGTGGAGGCGACCCGGTGCGAACGCTGCGATCGATAAACCATTGGTGCAGGAGGGTAAACATCACGAACCTCCGGGAACGTCGGCCAGCGCGAGGCCGGCACGACGTGCATTGTTGGCGTGGATGACTTGCGGCGCTTCGGCGCGGGGGGCGCCTCGATGGGTGCTCTGCGCTGCCTGGGCCTGCTCATCTTCGCTCATGTGTGAGGCGAGTACGGCCCGGGCGCGAAAGAGCAGCACGCGCGTGGCGACCGCGCTCTTTCCCAGCACACGCCCGATGTCCTTGATCGGCATGTCATCCGAGTAGCGGAGCCAGAGGGCGAGCCGCTGTTCTTCTGAAAGGACGCGATCTGCGAGGCTCCACAGACTTTGCCGGGATTCGTGGGCGCCGACCGCATCGTCCGGCCGGGCGTCTCCCGCAGCGGGTTCGGGCGTGACGCTGCCGGGTCGCTCATCGCGCCGGCGACGATGATGCGTGGCGCTCAGGCGCGCTGCAATCGTGAGAATCCACGTCGAGAACGCCCAGCGATCGTTGTACAGGTGCAGGCGCTGCCACGCGCGGAGAAACGTCTCCTGCACCAGGTCTTCGGCGTCTTGCCGGCTGCTGCACCGGCGCAGCAGAAAGGCGAACACGCGCGGCTCAAACAACCGCATCAACTCGTCGAACGCCGGCAGAGAGCCGGCGCATGCACGCCGGATCAGGGCGCGCTCGGCCGTCTCGTTCCCCGCGATGGGCGCCGACTTCCTCACGGGCGGGTCTGATCCTCCTCTTCGGCAGCCGGATTCGAGTCGTCGCCACTCGGCTGATCCTCGTCGGCCTGATCGTCTGTACCGCGCTTTGTCTGGTCGGCTTCGATCATCGCCTCCGGATCGAAGCTGCACGCCGCGCTCACTTGCAGACCATCGGCCGTGAAAACGACTTGTGCCGCCAGCTTGCGGAGCCAGGCGAGCTCTTCATCGTCCGGCGGGATCAGGATCTGCGCGAGAGCCGTCAAGCCCTGGAGAACCGCGGCGATCTGGGCTGCCTCTTCCTCCGTTCGCGCGCTCACGCTCAGGTTTACAAAGCCTTCGCTGGCCCGCTCCCCGATGCTGAGCGTCACAGTCTCGGCCAGCCGGGCGACTTGGGCTGACGGGTCGGTCTTGCCGAAGGGGCGCGGTTCCGTCGTGGCGAAGAAGAAGAAGGCGTGCTCGGGGATCGCGATTGGAAGGGCTTGGTCGTTCTCAGCGATGGAAGCGCGGCTCTCCGCTTTGTCGCGAAGCACACCGCGCGCCTTCAGAAGCGAGTCCAGATTGTCGGTCGCAAGCACCAGATGAGACTTCTCAATCTCGAGATCCAGAGCGTAGAGCCGCACCCGATCGACGCCCCGTCCGATCGCCGCCTCCTTCGGAACGCGCTCCAGCCAGGAGTGAACCGTCTCGCCGTCTCGCGCCAGCCGTTCGTACGTGTTGCGCGAGGTCACGTGCTCGATCAGCCGATCGGCAGCGTCGGTCATCGTCGCCATCACGATGCCGCCGGCCTGCTCATCGGCCCATCCGAAAAGAGTGATGTCGAGAACATCCTCACCCGCCACGATGTCGAGGTCGGCGATCGTGGTTGTCGCCAGGTCCGCGTTGATCTGGCCGAGCGTGTAGCGGCCGACCTTGGTCGAACCGGCAAGTTCAAGATCCGCGTGCATGACCCACGCCGCGTCGGCCGGCAGGCGGTCCGCCCGAAGGGGGCCCGCGGCAGCGGGGAGAGCCAGAGCCAGAAGCGGCACGCACGCCAGAAATGGTCCACGTCGCATCGATCGTCCTCCGTCGGAGAGACTACGACGGTCGGGGCCCCTGTGTTACGGTTTCTCTCGGGCAGGGAAGGGCCGGGTCAGACCCGGCCGTACTTCCACGACTCGCCCGGCTCCATGGCCTTGACCTCCACCCCCGTCGGCTTGAAGGCGGAGATGTCCTGGGCGAGGAGGGGGAACGTCTTGTAGTGAATCGGGATGGCGACCTGTGCCTGGATCAACTCCGCGGCCTTCGCCCCCATGACGGGATCCATGGTGAAGCGGTCGCCGACCGGGATCATGGCGATGTGCGGGGTGTAAAACTGGCCGAGGACCTTCATGTCGCTGAACAGCGCCGTGTCGCCACAGTGGTAGAGCGTCACGCCTCCCATGTTGATCATGAGACCGCACGGCATCCCCATGTAGCGGCCCTTGTAGGAGGAAGAGTGGAAGGCCTGGGTGAATGCGATCCAGCCGAAGGGGGTCTTGATCCGGCCCCCCGTGTTTCCTGATTCCGTGTTTTCAATCCCCTCTTCAGCAAGGTACACGCAGATCTCGTGAACTGCGTAAACCTTCGCCCCCGTGCGCCGGGCGATCGGGATGGTGTCGCCGAAGTGATCCTCATGCCCGTGCGTCAGCGCAATGTGCGTGCACGTGATCTGGTCGGGCGTCTGGGTCGCGACCGGGTTGCCCGTGAGGAACGGGTCGATCGCCAGCACGTGCTTGCCGTCGTCGATGAGAAAGCCGCTGTGTCCGAGGTAGGTGATCGTGATGGACATGAGTTCCTCCGCGCTGCCCGGCCTGCTCCTGCAGTCGGGACGCCTCTGCCATTTGCCTGTCGGGCACAGACGAGACGCCTGCGCCGCTGGGACGGGTCGGTCGACTCTAGCCGATTGTCGTGCAGCGGACGGCCGCGGACCGCTGCCCAAACGCGGCGGGTCAGGTGAGCAGGTCGATGACGCCCGCGACCCCGAGCACGCACGAGACAATTCCGTTCAGCGTGAAGAATGCCATGTCCAGTCCGGCCTGCCCCCGCCGGGCGAGGACGATGTGCTCCACCGCCAGCAGCCCGAGCGCCAGGCCAACTCCGGCGCCGAAAACCCATCCGAAACGCTGGTCAGCCTGCCAGGCCAGCACCAGGCTCGTCGCCGCGGCGGCGTGCAGGCCTCGGCTCACCCACGCGGCGCCGCGCCAGCCGAGTCGGGCCGGGATGGAGCGCAGCCTCGTCCGGCGGTCAAACTCAATGTCCTGCAGCCCATAGATCACGTCGAAGCCCGCCACCCACGCCAGAACCATGCCTGCGAGCCAGAAGAGCGCGGGTAGTTCGGTCAGGGATTCCGGACGAACGGCCAGGGCTGCCGCAAGCGGGCTCACAGCCAGTGCGCCTCCCAGAAAGAGGTGGCACAAGGCCGTAAACCGCTTCGTGAACGAGTAAAAGCCGATCCAGGCCAGAACGGGGATGGACAGAATCAGCGGCCACCTGTTGTCAAACAGAACCCAGAACAGCCCGGCCGCCAGAACGAACGCCGCCGCGCACAGGCCGGCCAGCAGGAAAAAGTCGGTCGTCAGCGCGGGGCACGCGGCGATCGCCCGCCGTTGTGTGCGGGGGTTCGCCGCGTCGAAGTGACGGTCGGCGAGGCGGTTGACGAGCATCGCCCACGTCCGGGCGAAGAACATGCATGCGACCACCACCGCGAGGTGGCCGGCAAACCGGGGCCAGCCGAGGGATGGGTCGCGAGCGAGGAACGCCCCGAGGATCGCAAACGGGAGGGCGAAGACCGAGTGGGCGAGCTTGATGTCGCGCGCGGCGAGCGACAGCCGGCCGATGGCGGTCGGAGGCAGTTGTGCGGGGCTGAAGGTGGCGGTGGCGCTCACGGCGAACGATAAGCCCCATCAGGCCGGAAGCGGAGGGCCGGCTCGTTCGGCTGAAGCGCGGGGCGGCTGCTACTTGGCGCTGCGGCTGGCGGCGGCCTCGCGAGCGGCTTCTTCCGCTTCGGGCTTGGTCTCACCCTCGGCCGCCGGCTCAATTCCTTCGATGCGGACGCGCATGACCCGCGTGGGCGTCGCCTCAAGCACAAGGATGCGGAGCCCCTTGTGCTCGAACGACTCGCCGGACTCCGGAATCCGTCCAAGCGTCGTGATCACAAAGCCTGCCAGCGTGTCGTAATCGTCCGTCTCGGGCAGTTCGAACCCGAACGGCTCAAGCGCATCGTTGACATCGTCCAGGTAGGCTCGCGCATCGGCCTCGACGCCGCGGAGTTCGGCGAGCACATCGATCTTCGGGGCGGCGTCGTCCTCCGGTTCGTATTCGTCCTGGATCTCGCCGAAGACCTCTTCGATGATGTCTTCAATGGTGACCAGCCCGCTGGTGCCGCCGTATTCATCGGCGACCAGGGCGATGTGCACCTTCTGCGCGATCAGCTCGCTGAGCAGTTCGCGAACGGTCTTGGTCTCCGGCACGAAGTTGGCCGGGCGCAGCACCTCCCGGATGTGGAAGGCCTCCCTGCCGTTGGCGACCCAGCGAAGCAGGTCCTTGGCGTAGAGGATGCCCAGCACATGGTCGAGATCCCCCTCATAAACCGGGATGCGCGAGTGCCCGACCTTTTTGAGGAAGGCGATGATGGCCTTGAGGTCATCCGTGGCCTCGAGCGCATCGACCTCCGTTCGCGGGGTCATGATCTGTTCCACGGTTGTCGAGCGGAACTCGACGACCGCCTCGATCATCTCGCGCTCGGATTCATCGATGGCGCCCTCGCGTTCGCCCTCATCGATCATCGAGAGGATTTCCTGCTCGAGTTCCTCGTGGTCGCTTCGCTTCTCGGCGCCAGCAAGGCGTCGCACGACTTCATCGGTGAAGCGGACGATGATCCGCAGCGGCGCCTCGAGCAGGTAGACGGAGCGAACCAGCGTCGCGGTCGCCAGCACCAGGCGTTCTCCCGCGTGGTTGGCGATGCTCGTCGGCACGATCACCACGAAAAGCCACAGCCACACTGCCGCGACCGCCCCGCCAAGGAGCGCTTCAACCAGCCCGAGCGTCTCAGCCGAACGCAGCCCCAGCAGCCACCAGGTGATCCCGATGACAACCGTGAGTATGCAGAGCATCTGCGGTAGCGCCATCGCCCGGGCGTAGCCGGCCAAATCGTCCATGATCCGCTGGACCGCCGGCGGCACCGAACCGCCGGCCTTCTCTGAAGCAAGGTCCGCAAGGCGCCCCTTGCTGAGCGTGGCCAGCGACGTGCGCAGGGATGCGAACAGCAGCCCGAGCGGCGTCGCCGCGAGGGCAACCCACAGCGCGACGTGGTTCATGCCCCCACCTCCCGCCCTGCTGAACCGGCGTTCACAGAGTCTTCCCGTTCCGCGGCGTAGGTTGCGCCGACTCCAATCCGTTCCAGAATTTCGTCCTCCCGCGCATGCATCCTGCGCGATTGCTCGTCCGTGTGGTCGTCATACCCGAGGCAGTGCAGCACGCCGTGCACAATGTACAGCAGCAACTCACGCTCCGCGCTGATGCCGCGCTGAAGCCCCTGCCTGGCTGCCTCATCCACACAAACCAGAATGTCCACGTCCAGCCACCCGTCCCCGTCCGACAGATCAAACGTCAGCACATCCGTTGTCCCGGAGACGCCCGTGTGCCGCTCGTGGGCGGCGGCCATCTCCTCATCGCCGACGAGGCGCACGCGCACCTCTCCCCGGGCGGCGTCCAGCGCGGCCAAGGCCGCTCCGGCAGCGTCCGCCTGTTCGCAGAGCCACCCCAGCCTCGACTCGCTGAGTCGTCGCTGCGGATCAATTACCGCCACGATCACCGAACTGGGAGGTCGGTCGCTGTCGCCCGATTCTCGATCCGTTGACTCACCTGATCGGTCTGCGCCCATCGTCCTTCCACACCCGCGCCCCATCGCCCCCGCACGACCCTGTCATTCCCCTGTCAGAGTCGCCACCGCCCCCCGCGAAGCACCTCAATCCTAGCCGAGGTCCCGGCTTTCGCCAGCTTCCCACTCTAATCCCTTGTATCGGGGATGTTAATCATGGCAAGCGGCGGACCTTCCCCCCTCATACGATCATCGCCCGCCCTTGCTCGCACGTTCTTTCGGAACGTCTGGAAACTTCCCTGTCGCCGATGCCATGCCTGTCGACCCCGCCATCTGGCTCCCCCCCCACGCCCCCAGCGCCCCCCCCCCCCCCCCCCCCCCCCCCCCCCGGGCCCCC